>JAKSDI010000083.1 GCA_022360175.1 Chitinophagales bacterium | reverse complement strand
GGGATTTAAATGATTAGGTCCACAAATTCCTCGAATTGCACTAATTATAATGATAGGTGTACTGTGTCAATAGGACAATTTGGATATTACGCGCATACCCTGTCAATGGCGGCAGGCAGTCTCGAGAGAGGATTTTGTGTGATTAGTGTAATTCGTGGACCATACTCCATCCCTATGGGATTTAAGTGATTAGGTCCACAAATTCCTCGAATTGCACTAATTATAATCGTATGTGTACTGTGTCAATAAGACAATTTGGATATTACGCGCATACCCTGTCAATGGCGGCAGGCAGTCTCGAGAGAGGATTTCGTGTGATTAGTGTAATTCGTGGACCATACTCCATCCCTACGGGATTTAAATGATTAGGTCCACAAATTCCCCGAATTGCACTAATTATAATCGTATGTGTACGGTGTCAATAAGACAATTTGGATATTGCCCGGTCATGCTCTGCCCATGGCGGCAGGCAGCCTCGAGAGAGAATTTCGTGTGATTAGTGTAATTCGTGGATCATACTCCATCCCTACGGGATTTAAGTGATTAGGTCCACAAATTCCTCGAATTGTACTAATTACAATGATAGGTGTACTGTATTAATAGGACAATTTGGGATACACGTGTAATGATGGCATCTCCCCATCATATCTTCATTACTTTACCAAAGAGTACAGGAATTCCTTCCTTTTTTAACTGATAATAATACAAACCAGCAGCTACTCTTTCCATATCTATTGCCTGAATAGAGCGCCCTGTAATAGAGGTAGTAGATATACTTTGAGAATGCTGGTTGATTAGCTCAAAGACCCATTCTTCTTGTGGATGGCTGGCGTTGAGCAATTGGATGAAAAGTTGATTGGTTGTAGGATTAGGCCATGTATGCAAACTGATATTTTGCTGGAAATATTGATTACTTTGGTCAATAACAATATTTACTATCTGGCAATTGGTATCTGTACCACAAACATTTTCTACCACAAGGCACACTTCATATTCGCCGGCTTCTTCGTAGAGATGAGAAGGTTGCTGTTCTATACTAATACTACCATCACCGAAGTTCCAAACCCAATTAATCGCAAGCAAAGATTCATCATAGAATTGTATAAACAGCTCAGATTGCTCAAAGGCAAAACCTGCCGAAGGAGCACACTCTGCTACTTCTATTATCTGGCAGATAAAATCTTCACCACATTCATTATAAACTGTAAGGCAAACGGTGTAAGTACCTGATTCAGCATAGAAATGAGAAGGATAGGGTTCTGTGCTGGTTTGACCATCCCCAAAATCCCATAACCACGCATTGGCATTGGCAGATTCTGCAATAAAGGAAAAACCTGTAGGTTCAAATTGCTCATAAGAAAAAGCTGCTACTGGGGTACAATCTTTTTTTATAATCGTAATGCTTTCACAATAGGTTTCAGAGCCACATTCACCCGATACGGTGAGGCAAACATCATAAATACCCACAAGCTCGTATATATGGGTAGGATTGACCTCATCACTAGTATGGCCATCCCCAAAATCCCATTCCCAGCTAGTAATATTGAAAGGGGAGGAAGAAAAGGCAACAGAATAGTCATCTACCTGATAGGTGAAGGATGCACTAAACTCACAACCTTCTACATATATATCCTGGCATTGTATATCCGTACCACATTCATTGGTGACAGTGAGACATACGGTATAAGTGCCACCAATGGTATAGGTGTGTGAGGGTTGCTGTATGGTGCTGCTGGTACCATCCCCAAAGTCCCAATACCAATTATTGGCGGCAGTAGAGTAATCAAGGAATTGTATTAATCCAGCTGCTGGTTGTGCAGAAGCAAAAGAAGCTTCTGGTGCACAGCTTTGAATATCTATTTCAACAAATTGGCAACTGGATACACTGCCACAGGCATTGAGTGCTGTTATACAGATTGTATAGATTCCTGCTTGAGTATATAAATGTTCGGGGTTTTCTTCAGTAGCAATGGTGCCATCACCTAAAGACCAAAAGATTGAATCGTAGTTTTCAGATAGGTTAGTAAGATAAATGGTGTTGTTTTCTGTAGTATATGTAAAGTCGGGAGAAGGTGTACAGGAGAGATCATTGTAGCAAAATATCTCTTGTTCTCTGTCTCCTGGTGCAGAAGAAAAGTTATTATAGGCTAAAGGAGGAGAATAGATTCTAACAGAATCAGTCAGTGCCGTTTCTGTTGAAATAGATTCTATACTTTCCTCCAGGTTGATTGCTGTAGTATTGCAAAGCTGTCCATCTGGGCCAATTTGAACGAGAATGCTGGTTTTGTAAAAGTTATTGGTATTAGAGCGATTTCCGGTAGTGATTAAATGGTTATTATAGGTAAGGTCTGTTGTTCTGATTCCGGTAGTGGAATTGAGATGAAGGCGCTTAACCCATAAAGGATTGGCATCCTGATCCAGATATCCAATGGCACTATAAGTATCATTGAAGAAACCTCCCAGGCCAATATATAAATGTTGATCGCTGGTTTCCTGAATATAGGTTTCTACACTACCATTACCAGGATTAGGAGAGAGGAAAAACTTTGACCATATCAAATCCCCTTCAGCATCCAGCTTTAAAATCCCCGTTTTCCTTTGATCTGTAACAAGATTGCAACCTATATAAAAACCTCCATCAGGAGAAGTAGCTTTACTAAAATGGGCATTGGTAATTAAACCATCTACTTCAAACATTTTTGATGTTAGTATATCTCCATGCTCATCGAGGTGTAAAAACAAAATACTACCAATAAGGCTATTAGCTGCCAGATATATAGAACCATCATCATTGTATTTGAGGGCTGTAGCCGTAATAGCATCATAATATTCTTTGTACCATTCTTTTTTCCCAAACTGATCCAGTTTTAGCAGGAATGCCCGATTGTTGCGTTCACCGCATACCAGAAAACCACGATCAGGAGTTTGGAGCATATCATATGCCGCGTTATAGGCTGCGGTAGCATCAATGTTGTAGCTCCATATGAATTGTCCAAGGCTATCTGTACGTGTGATTAAGATACCATCGTTGGGGCCAGATTCATATATTTCTCCTCCTACTAGATAGCCCAGGTCATGGCATTCAGTGATGGAGTAACCATATTTACTAGGAGAGACGCTACTACTGCCAATTATAGATCTCCATTTTACGGTACCATCTTCTCGGTACTTTTGTAGTAGCAAATTGCGAGGGGATGAGGAGCCTAAGGAGTAGCCCACCGTTGCAAAACCTCCATCTTTACTGCTCACAACAGCCTGATTTTTAGTTGATGTGGTGAAACTGTTAAGTAAATCGCGTTGTGCAAAAGCTATGGCTTTTTCTACGGCTATTTCTATCGTTTGGCAGTAAGTATCCTGCCCTCCAATACCATCTACAGTAAGGCATACTTCATAAGTACCCAGTGCGGGGAATATATGTTTGGGGCGAGGCTCTGTAGATGTTGCACCATCTCCAAAATCCCAATGCCAATTGCTACCAGAAGAAAGAGTGCCATCAAATAGAACAACCATGAGTTCTTTGTAATAATCAAAGTTTGCAGCAACGGAAGGCAAAATATTTAACTGGAGATAAGCGGTATCTGCACAAGTAGTATCACTGGCTATTAAACTGACTGTATGGGCTCCAAACTGAGTGAATTGCCAATCCAAATCAACATTTGCAGAAACGCTATCACCATCTATCCACCAGGAATAAGCCATTGCGTTGGTGGAGTTGTTGCTAAAACTGCTTAATTCGTCAATACCGATAAACGGACTAGGTGAAAATATATCCGCTCTGACTTCGCAATAAGTGGAGCAAAGTACCTGATCAAAAAGTAAGAGCTCATCGCTTAAACCTGGTCCTGAGTTTTGTGTGTTAATGTCAATAACTTCAGCCTCCGTAAAGTGATTAGAAGGGAATATCAGCGACTGGGTAGAAAGTTGTAAAAAGGAATCCCTTCCGCACTGAGTACGCCCGCTGGCATTGGTGCGGAAAAGGAAATTGGTGGTGTAGCTAAAAGTCCAGTTTCCACCACTTACTACTATGTCATTATTATCCATAGCAATTACATCGGAGGGCTGGCTGGCATCTTCTAATAGGCGGGTCCATAAAAGTGTACCTTGTCGGTTGGTTTTGAGCAATAAGCCTTGCCGCTGATTACCAAACTGGCCTAATTGGTGAAAACCTGTGAGGAGAATATTGCCATTATTGTCCATATCCAAACCCATGCCATCATAACTCCGCTCATCCATTTCACTGCCTATGATTTGGCCCCATAATTGTTGTCCATTTTCGTCAAATTCAGCTAAAAAAAGATCCCCTTCACCAAAGCTATAACTTTCTGTATGCCCGGCTACGATGAATGTTCCCTCTGGACTAATCATCATCGTTTCAATTACATCATCACCAGGGCCGCCAAAGCGAATCTGTTTTATCAAACTGCCATCTGGTTGAAGTAAATAAAGCAATGCATCTCTTTCAAAGCTATGAGCAAGCTGATAATAGCCAGCAGCTACGATAGTACCAGATGGTAATTGAATCAGGTCATATATTTCCTCTGTATTATTGTGAGTAAATGCTTTTTCCCACTCTACCTGTCCATTCTGGTCGGTTTTAATAATATAAGAGCGATAATAACTGGGAGAGCCAGGTGATTGGGAAAAACCACCCAAAAGAAGGCCTCCATCTTGTGTATTGGTAATGGCATGGCCGAAGTCTGTATACTGTTCGCCCAAAACATATTGCCAGAGTAATGCTCCCGAAGGGCTGATTTTACCATAATAAACATCTGCACCACCATTGGCCAGCGAGTTGCCAAACCCAATAAAGGCATAATTGCTATCAGGAGTCATGACAACATCTCTGCCAAACTCATAGTCCTGATCACCACCATAATAATATCCTTCAGATACATCACCTTCAGGGGTAATATGGTAAAAGACTACATCCAATCCATTTCCTGATGCAGTTAGTAATGCCTTGAGGCTATCACCAGGTGCTTTTAATAAGGTGATTCGATCTGCTGATCCCTGTAAATAAACTTCGTAAAGATATTGGGCAGAGAGCTGGATAGTAGCAAATACAAAAAATAGGAAGATGAGCGATTTTTTCATCTGATTCGTGTTAATGGGATAAAAAACAAAGATACGAGGATCAGATGAAAAGCCTAGATAGTCAAGGGGAAGATAATCCTTGATAGTTTGTTTTTGTCCACTAATTACACAGAAGACGCGAATTAAAATTATTCATCCACGCCTAGTGAGAGGAATTCGAGAAATCCGTGTAATTAGTGGACAATACTACCCCTACAACTATAGTGGCTAAAGAAAATAGCCGATATGCCATTAGAAAGGGGAATAGTATTAAAGATTATACCGTTTTAATACTGCATCCTACGGCTTTGGTCTTAGCGGGCTTAGGTTCTTGGCCTTTTTCCAGTGCTTCAATAGCTTTTTCTACAAACTTTTCTTCTACGTTTTCTGCATCTCGTACGCTATCGTCAATAGCGCCATGGTAGCGAACAATTTGCTTGGCGTCTACCAAATATACTTCAGGAGTACGTGTTGCGCCATAGATAGGATATACTTTTTGTCCTTCATCAAATAGGTAAAGGAATGGGTATTCCATTTCAGTAGCACGTTCTTTCATCGCTTCATAGCTGTCTCCAGGCTGAGCAGCAGGGTCATTGGGTTGAATAGCTACTACAGGGTAGCCCATTGGAGCATATTTATTATGCAAATCGATGATGCGTTGCTCACTTGCTACGGCATATGGGCAAGTATTACAGGTGAATACGATAATGTAGCCCTTAGGTGCTTCGCCATTAGCGTCTTTGATGTTTTCAAAAGAATACATCTCACCATCTACATTTTTGAGGTTGAAATCGGGAGCTTTGTCACCTACGCTTACCTTCCCTGGTGCCGTATTGGCAACGGTTTGGGCTTCAGCCTGAGTGTCTGTCTTTTCAGTGTTGGTTGCTTCTGTCGTTTGCTCTGCATTTGCGGGATTGCCACAAGATACAGCAACGAAAGCAGCAAGGGAGAATACAAATAATTGAAGTAGCTTCATCCTTGAAATAATTAAGTTAATGAATATAGTTGTTAAGAACATTTTCTAACTCTTCAGTGCTTTCTACAGAGTGCCCAAGAAAATACTGTTGGTCTGCTCGATAAAATAAGGTAGCAGGAATAGCCCCTGACCATTCTTTTGATACCTTATCTATCCAGTCGTTGTATTTGCCATCAAGTAGCGTTACTACTGTTGATTTTAACTCGTGTTTTTTCACAAATGGGACTAGTTTGCTTTCTAATTGCTTGGGGAAATCCAAACTGACAAGAACAACTTTTACTTTTGAGTCCTTATACTTTTCAGTCAATTGCTCAAAATGAGGTAGTTCTTTTACACAGGGTTGGCACCAGGTAGCCCAAAAATTAATCACATAGGTGGTGTCATTTTTCAGCGCAAACATAGGGGCAATATCAGAATAGGATTCGTACACAGGAATCCCTTCTACGTATTTGTTAGGAGATGGCCAATTAGCTTCAGTTGTAGCATTTTGTGTGCGGGATAGGGTAGTAGTAGGTGTGTCTTTTTGTTGTTTATCGGGTTGGGCATTACAACTGATGCTCAACAGAATGACTGTTATAAGCAGAATAGGTTTCATTGGGAGAATATTTTATAATGAAGTTGTTTCACATTTTCTACTAAGGGCAGGAAAACCGCATTTTCCCCAAAAAATCCGATAGTTATCAGGTTTTTTGAACCGCAAATCTGTATCGCAAAATTGTGGTAACAACACTATAGGGCGATAAAAAACGAAAAGCGGGGTAAAAGTGCTTTCAATGGGTCCGTGAGAAAACTTCAAGCAACTTCGGTAAATCTACTAATAAACAGACAGCATCTTAGGGCATTTTGTTGCTATTGTGCTAAAATTTAAGATGTTTTGATGGCTGAAATGTTCGTTTTTATCAAAGATTACTTCAAGAAGGATACTAAGACCTTTTGGCAAGCTTTCAGAAAAATGATAATTTGGTAGCCAAATAAGCGGTCTTATTATTATAGACTGCTTGAAAAATAAAGCTATGAATAAAAATGAATGGCTGGACATCGTCCTGATTGCGGGCTTTGCACAGGGGGGATTCCTGAGTTTTGTTCTCTGGAAAAAAGAGAGCAATAATAAGAAGGCTGTAAATTATTTAACCGCAGCTATTGCCCTGGTTGCTTTTTTATTATTGGGCAGAGCAACCTTTCAACCCATGTTTGTCCAGCGTTTTGCCGAAATTATTATGCTGCCCGATGTTATTTTGTTTCTTCTTGGGCCCCTCATTTACTTTTTTGTTCTGTCTCTGTTTCGCCAAACTTTACCTCCTACTCCCGCAAGATATCTGCATTATTTGCCAGCGTTTATACATGTCGCTATCGTAAATACGGTTGTTGGCCTTAATCTAAAAGGCATATGGAGCTTTATGTCAAGAGAAGTAATGTATTGGTCCATGTTTGGAATTGAAGCTGCCGGGATAATCAGTTTTACAGTATACATGGTTTTAAGCTATCGAGAGTATTTGAAATACAAGGATGCATATCACGAAAAATTTGCTGTTTCTTTTTCAGGAAACCTATTGTATTATTTCTTTATATTTTCTTTTTCTATTACCGCTTGTTGGACGGTAGGTTTTATTTATAACTATACACTTCCAGTACCAACCTACGTAGCGTATTATATCGTCTGGTCATTATTGTGTATCCTCGTTTATTTCCTGGCCTATCAGGTTTACAACTATCCAAGTATACTACAATTGCCTGATATCGAAAAGGACACAAAAGGAGAGCAGCCCATTCTAGAGAGTATAGATAGAAATCAACTGGAAAAATTGTTGGCATATATGGAAGAGGAAAAACCCTACCTGGATCAGGAGCTTCGCCTGGATCGTCTGGCTGAACTCATGAACATGCCCCGATATGAATTATCCAAATTGATCAATCAGGGAACTGGCAATACCTATTTTGATTTTGTGAATAGGTATAGGGTAAATGAATATATCGCGTTACGCGAAAGCCCAAAATATGACCACCTTAATATTTTGGAACTTGCTTTTCAATCCGGGTTTAACTCCAAGTCCGCTTTCAATCGAGCATTTCGTAAACACACAGGACAGAGTCCTACCGACTTTTTTATGGAAAAACCGGAAAAAACAGATCAAAAAACGTCCCACTTTGCAAAAAGAGGCGACGCGTAGGCTTTAAAACCCCTTTTTGGCGTTTCATTAAAATTATTAAAGTTATGAAAACGCTTTTATCTTTTTTGCTACTAACACTAGTAGCTTATGGAGGGGTTTATGGGCAAACCGTAACCACCATTGCATCCAATGTGGGAGTAGATGATGATTTAATATTGACTCCTGAGGGAGACTTAATTGGAGCTCATTATATAGGCTCTACATTAAAGAAAGTAACATTGGATGGAGAATCAACTGTATTTGCAGGAGGCTTTTCTGCACCGAATGGGCTGGCCTATAATTCGGAGGGCGTCCTGTATATGGCTGATAATACGGGAAACCATGTTTATCTAATGGATGAAAATGGTACTTTTCTGGATACGGTTGATCTGGTGAACCCTTCTGGTGTCCTTAAAGAATGGGATAGTGATACCATAATTGTCACAACTTATGCAGGACACAAAATTTATAAACTGGCACCCGATAATTCTTTGACAGAGTTTGCCAGTGATCCTGAATTCAATGGTCCGGTAGGCTTGTGTTATGATGACAACAATCAGTTGTATGCAGCCAATTTTGGAAACCAGAAGATATTCCGCCTGGATGAAGATGGCAATGCTACGCTTTTTACAGATATCAGCACTTCCGGCGCTATTGGTTTTATCGATTATAGAAATGGATACATCTATGCTACGATGTTTCAGCAAGCAGAAATCTGGCGAGTAGATATGGATGGTAATGATGAACTATGGCTAGGGAGTGTGACCGGATCTACTGATGGCGATGCTTCTGTAGCGAGATTCAATCGGCCCAACGGAATTGCTCTTTCTGTGACAGGTGATACCATGTTTATTTCGGATTTTGGTTCTAAATCAATACGGATGATCACAAATTTGGATGCCGTACCATCTAATAGCCGTGATTTAACCCTGGCAGTAAATACTACACTTGAAGTTGCACCTAATCCTGTTGCTGAAAAATTTACGATTACACTAGATTTACCCGAGAAATTAAAAGCTTCATTGGTATTATTGAATGCTGAAGGGAAACTAATTACAACAGTGATGCCTGTTCAGGAAATGATGGAAGGAGAGCATTCTATTGATTATACCCTGCCTGCTTTAAGCCCGGGCATGTATTATTTAAGTTTATATTTTAATGGTAAAAGTCAAACAAATGTTACTACTCCGTTTGTCAAGCAGTAAAGCCTGAGCTCGATCACTAATAATGTAAAAATAATAATGAGGTTGTCTCAAGAAGTCATTTTTTGAAGAAGAAAAAATGTTTGATTCCCACAGGTTCTAATTAACAGGGTACTTGTTCTAATTTAATCTGTAAAATCTTGAGATGTATGTGGGGATTCTACTTCACGAGGCAGCCTCTGTTAAGTAAGTTTGATCACTTCCTTAATAAAGCATAATTATATTCATCTATCCACTCTCCATTTTTAAAACTTGCCTTGCGGCCAATTCCTTCTAGCTGGAAACCTGTTTTTTCCAATACCCGCATGGAGGCGGTATTTCTGGCCGATACTTTTGCAAATACTCTATTGAATTTCAAATCTTTAAAAGCATGACGAGTGATGATGGGTATTGCAGTGCTTATAATACCTTTACCCCAGTAGGATTCTCCCAACCAATAACCTATTTCTGCTGAGAAACGGTAAATGTCATCCTGAAACATTAGTCCAATAGAACCAACAGCTTGCTGATTGCTTACAATAGCAAAAACAGATTCCTTATCTGTCTCCTGGGTATGCTTTATAAAATTGATGGCATCTTGTTCTGTATATGGATTTGGAAATCGATCCCTCAACATATTTGCAATATTGGGGTTGTTTGCATGCTGAGCCAGGCTGGGCGCATCATTGGGTTCCAATCGACGAATTTGAAAAGTATGGTTTTCAACGGAAAGGAATAGAGGTTGCATAAGCTTTTTTAGTTATTTGGTAATAAACACCATCATGCCCATCAAAATTCATTGTTCGTTGGAATTTCATGCCTGCTTTTTCCAATACTTTTACAGAGGCTATATTGGCACTCATTGCTCTGCCTACAATTATTTCTAACTGTAATTGTTCAAAACCATGCTGAATACATGCTTGTGCAGCTTCTGTAGCATAACCCCGCCCCCAGTATTTCCTGAAAAAGCGAAATCCAAGGTCTGTTTCATTTAACTCCGGAGAATATTTTAACCCGCACCACCCTAAATATTCTTCACTAGTCTTATCTATAACTGCCCACCTGCCTAAGCCGTACTTTTGATATTGATCATAGCCTTCCAGGAAGAGGCGAGCGTCCTGCAAGGAAGAAAAGGGAGCATCTCCAGTATATTTTAACACCTCTGGGTCTTCATTGAGTGTATAGAAAAAAAACGCATCATCGGGATGGAATTCTCGCAGGTAAAGTCTTTCCGTTTGGAAGATGAATTTTGGCATTTTCAAGAAGTTGAATTTTATGGTGACTATACTATGAAGTTGTTTAAAAATATCTCAATGTCCGCTATAAACACCTTTTTCCCCTCTTTTTCATTTTTTTATCGCCTCGTAGCACCACTACCGTAGTTCTCCGGTACAGGTACGAAGCTCAAAAAAAACATCAATGAGTGCAAAAATCTGATTTCAATCGCCTCATCAGACATTCTTTAACAACTTCGATATTTTGTACCTTGTGAGCTGAAACCAACAAGCGCAAGTTCATTATGGCAAACGTCCAATCACACAGTCTGCTAAGCGATTTTGATGTCAGTTTATTCCGTTCTGGAAAACATTTCCGAATATATGAAAAATTAGGTAGCCACATCATTGAAGTTGATGGTCAATGGGGAACCTACTTTGCTGTTTGGGCACCCAATGCAAAGCGCGTATCGGTGATTGGAAACTTCAACGAATGGGATAGCAAGCGTCATCCTTTATATCCAAGGTGGGATGGTTGTGGAATATGGGAAGGTTTTATATCTGGAGTAGGTAAAGGCACACTGTATAAATATGCTATACAAGCACAAGATGGCCGCCATTTGCAAAAGGGAGACCCTTATGCCTTGTTTTGGGAAGTTCCACCCAATACTGCCTCCGTTGTTTGGGAAACTGATTATGAGTGGAAGGATAGTAAGTGGATGGAAAACCGTAAAGATGTATCAGGCTTGGATAACCCCTATTCTGTATATGAAGTGCATCTTGGTACCTGGAAAAAAACAGATGGAGGTTTACACAGTTTAAGTTATCGAGAACTGGCAGATGAATTGGTTGATTATGTGAAGGAAATGGGATTCACACATATAGAGTTTTTACCCGTGATGGAACATCCTTATTTCCCATCATGGGGATATCAGATTACAGGATACTTTGCCCCTTCCAGCCGCTTTGGCACGCCAGATGATTTCATGTATATGATGGATGCTTTCCACCAGGCAGGTATTGGTGTGATACTCGATTGGGTGCCTTCTCATTTTCCGGCAGATGCCCATGGACTGGCTGATTTTGATGGTACTCATCTCTATGATCATGCTGACCCACGCAAGGGGTTTCACCCAGACTGGAAGAGCTGTATATTTAATTATGGGCGTCTTGAAGTACGATCATTCCTGATTTCTAATGCGCTGTTTTGGCTGGATAAATATCATGCGGATGGCTTGCGTGTAGATGCTGTGGCATCGATGTTGTATCTGGACTACTCTCGTAATGATGGAGAATGGATACCAAATGAATTTGGAGGTAATGAGAATCTAGAAGCCATTTCTCTACTCAAGGAATTTAATGAAGCAGTTTACAAAGAATATCCCGATGCGGTAACAATTGCCGAAGAATCTACAGCCTGGTCGGGAGTGTCTCGTCCGACTTATACCGGAGGCCTGGGATTTGGCCAAAAGTGGATGATGGGATGGATGCACGACACGCTGAGTTATTTTAAGCACGATCCTATTCATCGCCAGTATCATCACAATGAAATTACGTTTAGCCTGGTGTATGCATTTAGTGAAAACTTCATGTTGCCGCTTTCACATGATGAAGTAGTACATGGCAAGGGGCCGCTAATGGATAGGATGCCAGGAGATGAATGGCAGCAATTTGCAAACCTGCGATTGATGTATGGCTATATGTTCACTCATCCAGGTACACAGCTCCTGTTTATGGGGGATGAATTTGCCCAAACCAGCGAGTGGAATATTGAAAGAGGACTGGAATGGTGGCTGACAGAGAATCCTTTGCATGCGGGGATGCAGGAGTGGGTCAAGACATTGAATCATTTATATAAAAACAAGCCTGCACTTTATGAAATGCAGTTCAATCCAGAAGGCTTTCAATGGGTAGATCAAGGTGATTATCAGAATAGTAGCCTGTCTTATCTGCGTTATGGAAGTGATCAGGAAAAGCCATTATTGATAATAAATAATTTTACGCCTGTAGTTCGGGAAAATTATAAGATTGGTGTACCATTAAAAGGTACATGGAAAGAAATATTGAATAGTGATGACAAAGTATATGGCGGCTCCGGAGTGACTAATGCAGACAAAAAACTAACTACCACTCAGGAAACATGGCATGGCAGGCCTTATGTTATAGAATTATGCTTACCTCCACTCAGTACGATCGTATTGGAGCTGGAAGTAGAAAAAAAAGTTGCTAAAAAGAAGAAAGCTTCGGCTAAAAAGTCCGGTACTAAAAAAGTGAAGGCAAAAAAATCAAGCAGTAAAGGTAGTACCGGAGCAAAAAATGAACTACTTGGAGCAATTGGAAAGGGTAGCGCGAAAACAAAAGATGATTTAAAAAAGATAAAGGGCATTGGCCCTAAGCTGGAGCAAATGCTTAATGATATGGGCATATATTCTTTTGAGCAGCTTAGCAAAATGACCACCAAGGAGTATGAATTAGTAGATAGCATACTCACAAGCTTTAAAGGCAGAGGTAAAAGAGATGACTGGGCTGGACAAGCTAAAAATGTATAAAAAATATTGAATACTTATTGATATTATGTAACCTTCAATAGCCTTTATCGTATTACAAAATAACTTATGTCTCCTATGGGAGATATAGTTGGTTGATTCCTCAATGCTTCTCCCCCCTAATACATTGATATTGTTTATCGCTATTTCAAAGTAAATGACGCTTTGGAATGGTCGTATTCATATGCACAACATTTTTTTACGTAAGCTAAAACCTAATTTATTATGTATCTTTTTTACAGCGGCATGTTAAACACTTGTTTCGCTAATTCGCAGAAGCATCTGTTTGCTTTACTTTTATGCTTGTCAGGGCTTGCTGTACCTTTTTCTACTTCAGCTCAGACATGTACAGCACCTAATCAATGTATGGCTACACCAGGCTTTGGTGATGCACCTGCAAGTCATATTTGTCCACCAGATTTTACAGCAGAAGAGATCTTTCTGGAAGATTTTGATAATGGCTTTGGGGTGTTTACAGAAGATGCGATTCCTGTTGGTCAAAACGACCTTACTGTCAGTACAGCGGGTGATACCCCTTCTTTTGGCACAGGGCCAGAAACTACAGCTGGTTGTGATGGAGGCAGCAATGATGGAGAGTTTATTTTCCTGGAGGGGAGTTTCACTCTAATTGGGGAGATGCACTGTATGTCTGCTTCTATTGATATACCGGCACCTAATGAAGCGTTGTCACTGCCATATACAATGTCTTTTTGGCATCATATGTTTGGTGACAATATTGGTACCCTGGACGTTAAGATCAATGGAGGTACTGAATATACTGTTACAGGACAGCAGCAAACGGCTAACTGTCAAAACTGGGACCGAGGAGTGATTGATGTGTCTGCTTATGCAGGTACGACTATTACTATGCAAATTTGCATGTCAGAAGGTGATAATTCTATATCAACATTTGAAAGTGATATTTCTATCGATCACATCCAGATTTTTGGTTGCAAGCCTAAAAATTTACCTCTGCCAGGCTGGGAGATGGCCAATATAGGTACTTCTAATGGTGACAATTGCTACTTCTACGATGCTGACACCGATGAATATACCATCAGTAGCGGTGGAAATAATGCTACTAGCTCAACTACAGATAATGTAGCCTTTTCATACCAGGATTTGTGTGGTAATGGCTCCATAACTGCCAAAATAGAAGATGTTTCTGCTAATGGTTATGGCGGTATTATGTTGAGAGATGGCCTTTCAGCAGGCGCAAAGCAGGTTTCTTTATTCTCCAACCTTAGCTCCGTTTTACGCCATGAATCACGAAGCTATGCAAACGCTCCAAAAACAGTCAACGCTTTTTACAAGCCGAATCCAATATGGCTTAAGATAGAGCGCCAGGGAGATTGGTTCTTTGCTTATTCTAGTGCGGATGGTTATAACTTCCAATACGTCCATGCAGTATACGTACCTATGAGTTATTGTATCCAAATGGGGCTGGCAAGTTTCACTTATTCTCCTACAATGACTGCTGATGCTGTGTTTAGCAATATTTCTACTACAGGTTCAGTGGGAGGGCTTTCAGAAGAAGAAGACATCGCACCTGTTGAAGCAGAGGTTAAGACTATTTCACCAAAAGCGGTTGTTTTCCCTAATCCTGCTCAGGATCAATTTACAGTTAAACTGGCAGAGCCTCTATTAACTAATGCTCAACTTGTACTTCGTTCTGGAGTAGGACAAGTAGTTGGCCAGCGTACTTTGGATAGTGGTAATGTAAATGTAGACTGGAATATAGTTAATTTACCTTCTGGTATTTATTACCTGGAAGTAAGTGATAATAGCGGTATACTAGATGTATTAAAAGTGATCAAGCAATAAGCACACTTTTAATTTCTGGTAATCGGAAAATTCAGGCCTTGTGCATCTTATTATAAGTAGAGATGTACAAGGCCTGTTTATTTCCATTCGTGTCTATTCTTACAGTGTTTACTTCCCATTTATCTCCCAGGTCTTTTCTGTTAAACTCAATCTGATTTGTAGGTAGCCCGGACTCACTGAGTATGGAACAGCATAGTTGGCCAGGCTCTAATTTGAAAGACAGTTGTATTGTAAACGAATGGGGATTAATCAGTTTAAGGTCTTTGTAGCCATATACAACGGTGGCATCTGCTCCAAGTGGGGTATATCGATCGTCTTCTCTATAAATATCCACTGAATGGCTATGCCTTTCTAATACATCAAGGCCAGATAGAAGTGCCGTATGATAAATAATGCCAGCTAATTGACAGAGCCCTCCTCCAATATCTTCAGTTAGTACACCATTAATTAGGTTCCTACCTGATTGATAGCCTCTGGATGCTAAAGGGCGTCCTACACAATGCCAAAAAGAAAAGGCCTGATTGGGAAATAAAGTAACTTGCTCCAAACGCTCAATCGCCAACTTCATATTGTGAATTTTGTTTTCAGAGCGCTCTGTAGTTTTTATGTGCTGACAAATTTTTATTTGTGCGGGTATATCTAGTCGAATGCCGGATGTTTGAGCCCAGCCCAAAGGGGAACGGTACTTCCTTGCTTGCCACTTATTTAAAATGAGTTTGGTACGAAGTCTGTATTCTGCAGGGATCCATTTCCTGATAAGCTTCCTCATACTTTCCTCATTTTTACGAAAGTATAGCTGGCAAAGGCTTTAAGGGGTGTTCTGCATATCAAATCATCTAAAAGGCGTAAGCATTTTCGCATTTTTACAGGAACTCGATGTATTGGGAAAAAAGCTACGCCCTGGCTGGATTCTATTTTCCATTTGTTGCCTGCTATTTGCTCTATTTCTTTTATAGATAGATCACTGGCTCCATGCCATCCTTTTTGATGATGCGTAAGTAATTGGCGGCGCTTGCTAGATGGAAAATCAATCACTAAAATTCCTCCTGAAACTAGTATGCGATGAGCTTCGGCTATTACCAGTTTTATGATGTCTTTGGGAAGATGCATCAAAAAGTGTAGGGAGAATATCTGCACGAAATACACATCAGGAAAATTGGTTTGAATAGCATCACCTACAACAAATGATTTTTGCGGAAATTTCTTTTGAGCTTCTTCTACCATCACTTCACTAATATCCAGTCCATGTGTAGCCCATTCCATCAAGCGACCCGTACCACAAGCCAGGCTCAAAGTAGGAGCCGTATTGGATAGCCACCTCTTAAATATTCCTTCTTCCTGCGCATGGATATATGCCCCATAAGAATTGCCAAAACGATCCTGATCATATTGAGGCGCCAGTTGGTCATAGTAAGATTTTATAGAAGACATAGGTATCGTAGTTTGCAGGTATAAATAGGTTTAGAATCGTTTAGAAAGATTGAGAGTTAGTTAATGAACTATCTTACCAATCACCAATCACCAATCACCAATCACCAATCACCAATCACCAATCACCAATCAAATACAAACTCAAGTGCAAATCGCAAGACATATCAAACTACATGGCCCTCTGGCAATATGTCACTCTAGCCATATAACTATATTTTAAAACGATTCATCCAGTTTATACTGCACCATCGCTCTGAAAGCAATTGATTTGGAGTCATCTAGTGATACCCCTGTAATTACGATGGTGGCACGGTCATAAAGAATAATAAAAGTGGAAGGATAGACTTTGTTTTCTCCAGGAAACCATGCCATGGGATACTGTGCGTTATCCTGGATTTCGTACTTCGCACCTGCATTGATATCTCTCCAATCATCAGCTACGGTTTTTAGTGAAAGCATATCGCGAGTAGGAGCTGGCGAGAAAACATATATACCTAAATAATCTTCCCGGCCACGGCCTGGTAGAGTATAAGTACAGGCTGAAATTTCCTGTAGCCCGGCATTGGTAGGAGTAGGTTTTTTGACAGGCTCACGCAAAATTTCACCCAGGAGGCTGGTAGGAAGCAAATCACAAGCTGCCGGGATTGGGGGCTTGGACGCATTGCCGCCAGATTGACAAGCTGTTATAAATAGAGGAAAAAGTACGATGATTAAAAAACGCTTCATTTTTGGCTTAAATATACGTAATCGAAAAATCATAAAATGATGAAGTTGCTTTTTGATTGATTATAGCCTTGCATTATCTATTAGACAAGACTAATTTTGCAAGTCTTGCAAACGTAACTTATTGTGCGTTGGAACTTAAAGCATCATTTAAAATGAAGAAACACAATTTCAGTGCCGGGCCAGCCATATTACCGGCAGTGGTATTAGAACAAGCTGCTCAGGCGGCTGCCGATTTTAATGGCATGGGGCTTTCTATTCTTGAGATTTCTCACCGTAGCCCTGAGTTTTCGGCAGTATTGGATGAAGCTCATGGCCTGGTGCGTGAGCTGTTGAATCTTGATGAATCGTATGAAGCTATTTTCCTTCAGGGGGGAGCCAGTTCTCAGTTTTTCATGACAGCGATGAATCTTCTGGATGAAAATAGCAAAGCTGCCTATGTTGATACAGGAACTTGGTCTGCTAAAGCAATTAAAGAGGCAGAGCTATTTGGTGGTATAGAGATTATTGCTTCTTCTAAAGACAAAAACTATTCCTACATACCGAAAGAATATAGCGTTTCTAAAGATACAGCTTATCTACATATTACTAGCAATAATACCATCTTTGGTACTCAGTATGATACTTTTCCAGATATAGAAGTACCATTGGTAGCTGATATGTCTTCGGATATTTTTAGCCGTCCTATTGATGCTAGCCGTTTCGGATTGATCTATGCAGGAGCACAAAAAAATATGGGGCCGGCAGGTGCTGTTTTGGTGATTGTGAAAAAATCGATGCTTGATAAGGTCAATCGTACCATTCCAACTATGCTAAACTACCAGACGCATATCAAGAAAGGTTCGGCATTTAATACACCTCCCGTATTCCCGATTTATGTAAGTATGCTTACAATGCGCTGGGTGAAAGAGAATGGAGGAGTAGAAGGGATGCAAAAACATAATGAAACAAAGGCGGCATTGATATATGGTGAAATTGATCGCAACCCTATGTTTAGGGGCACCGTAATTGATCCGGTAGATCGTTCTAAGATGAATGTTACCTTTATTATGGCTGAAGGGAAGGAAGATTTAGAAGGCCAGTTTATGGAAATGTGCAATGAAGCAAATTGTGTAGGCGTGAAGGGACACCGTTCTGTAGGTGGCTTCCGAGCTTCTATTTATAATGCGATGCCACTAGAAAGTGTGCAGGTACTTGTAGATGTAATGAAACGCTTTGAAGAGAAGTATGGATAAATAATTGTAAACGCTGGCGATTTCAAAAATCACCAGCGTTTATATAATTGTTACATAGCTAATGGTGATTTTTAAAATCACCATTAGCTATAATAAAAAAGGACAGGTCTTTTAGACCTGCCCCATGCTACTCATTATTGGCTTGGCTAGTAAGCCACTTGATCACTAAATGCGTATTTTATTGCTTCACTTTCCTTAAGTTATATGCTAAGACCGCAGGTTCTGTAAAAAGGGTTGGGTGTGAATTATAATTTTTTTAAAATTTATTACACAGGCTGATGAATTAGCCAGTACATTGCAACTTATATATGTGGAAAAAGAAAGCCAAAAAGAAGTCGGTTACTGCTAAACAGCATCTTACATTAGAAATAGAAGGGCAACAGGTCCCAGCTATTATCTATTGGGAAAAACGCCCAAATGCACGCATAAGCATTGGAAAAAAAGCAGTATTGATTCGCTTCCCATTTGGAATGAAGCCCGACCAGGAAAAACAACAATTGGCTTATTTTAAAGAATGGCTGGCTAAGCAAATAAGAAAAGGTAGAGGAATTACTAGTCATTATCATTTCCGTCGATATGAGGACGGAGATATCATAGAAGTAGGAAAACGGCAATATCAAATACGAATTGAAGAAACAGAAAATAAACGCAATAGTGCGCGCCTGGAAAATGGAATTATTTTTTTACGCCTGACAAAGCATATTCAGGGAGAAGACCGCTGGAAAGATGTTAAAACACTACTAGGTAGAGTGGTAGGCAATGATTTTTTGCCGGAAATTAAAGAACTGGTTCATTTGCTAAACCAGCGCCATTTTCAGAAAAATATTAATTCTATTCGCCTAAAGAATAATTATTCTAACAGTGGAAGCTGTTCTTCCAAAGACAATATCAATCTCAGTATTCATCTTTTATTTGCACCAGAGAAAGTGAGAGATTACGTAATCATTCACGAATTAGCCCACCTTACAGAGATGAACCACTCTCCTCGTTTTTGGAAATTGGTAGAACAGGCAATGCCTGATTACAAAGAATGTGAAGCCTGGTTGAAAGAAAACAGCCGTAAGATTGGTTTTTAATTCGTTTTTACTTCCTTTCTTAACTTAAGTCAATGAGATCGGTTCTGTGTCCATCTAATTTTGCAGTATAATTTTTAAGTCTTTGCGAAATTTTTAGACACATGAAACGTAGTATTGTAACACTCATTGCAAGCTTAATAGTAATATTCGGCTATAGCCAACAGCTTACCCAAACGGTAAGAGGTACACTCATTGACACCGATAGTAAACGCCCGCTCATTGGGGCAAGCGTTGTAATTATAGGCACCAACCCCTTAATAGGTACCGTGACGGATATTGATGGCATTTTTCGACTAGAAGAAGTGCCTACGGGGCGTATCGCTTTAGAGTTAGCTTATTTAGGATACGAGGGACGTACCGTCTCAGGAATAGTAGTGAATTCAGGTAAAGAAGTAGTTTTGGAACTGGAGATGGAAGAATCTATTGTGAAAATAGACGAGGTAGTAGTCACCGCTACCAAAAATAAAGGAGAAGCAATAAACGACATGGCAACGGTCAGTGCCAGGTCAATATCGCCAGAGCAAACCAACCGATACGCTGGAGGATTTAATGACCCTTCTCGTATTATGTCAAATTTTGCAGGAGTAACCAGCACCCAGGATGGTAGTAATGACATTATTGTCAGAGGAAATTCGCCCAAGTATGTACAGTGGCGTTTGGAAGGGGTACAAATTACCAATCCGAACCACTTTGCAGACCCTAGTGCAGTGGGAGGAGCTGTGAGTACTTTGAATAATAATTTACTAGCCAACTCGGATTTTTATACCGGGGCATTTGCTCCGGAATACGGAGATGTATTATCTGGCGTATATGATGTTAGGCTAAGAGCCGGAAATAATGAACAATTTGAATCTGTATTTGGATTTGGATTGTTGGGGACCGACTTGACCCTGGAAGGACCCTTTAAAAAAGGTTATGGCGGTTCTTATATCGTAAACTACAGGTATTCAACTGCAACGATTATTGATCAATTAGGGCTGATTCCAGATGTAGGAGTACCAAAGTTTCAGGATGCGGCTTTTAAAGTGGTTTTGCCTACTGAAAAAATGGGCGTATTTTCCATGTTTGCCCTGGGAGGGAAAAGCAGCTTTTTATTTGAAGATGTAACGCCGAGTATTTGGGAAACTCCTGGAGATGTTTCTATGAATGAAAACATTCGGGAAGATTTTGAGAAGGGAGCCTATCTGTTGAATACAGGCATAAACCACACCCTGCCAATCAGCGATAACAGTTATATAAAAACAACTCTGGCTTACTCTATAGAAGGCATCGAAGATGATATTTTCCAATCGGATGTAATCAACTTTTACGATGATCAGGGGATATTTGAAAAGGATTCAATCATCAATACACACCTGGGATATAAAAACCGCTTGAAGAAGTCTACTTATCGAGGCGCTATTACCTATCATCATAAAATCAATGCTCGACATAAATTGCAGCTAGGTACTAAATACGCCTTGTTCAATTATGATCTGGAACAAAGCTTATTGCCAGAAGAGGCTGTAAACCGCTTTACATTGGCTGACTTTGATGGTCGTATTAGTACTATCAGAAATTTCGTTAGCTGGAAATATAGAGTGGGAGAGTCATTGACTTTGGTATCTGGATTCCATAATATGAATGTGCTTTATAACAACAAACATACATTGGAGCCACGCATTGCCATGAAATGGGAAATTACTCCTGGTACTTCTATTCACGCAGGTTATGGAAATCATAGCAACATGGAAAGTGTACACAATTATTTTGCAAGGGTGGAACAGGCTGATGGTACGATTACAGAACCCAATAAAGACCTGGATTTGCTTAAAGCACACCACTACGTAATCGGCTTTGAAAAGCGCATCGGCAAAAACTTAATGGCTAAGGTTGAAGCATATTATCAGGACTTGTACAACCTGCCTGTTGAAAATAATGATACGAGCTTCTATGCTACCATCAATGAAGGCCTGGATTTCAAATATGTAGACCTTGTAAACGAGGGTACGGGTGAAAATTATGGAGTAGAAATTACGCTGGAACGTTTCTTTAACAACAGCTACTATTATATGATTAATGGTTCTTTGTATCAATCGAAATATAAGACACTGGAAGGTAAAGAACGCAATACTTCATATAATGGGAATTATCTGGTGAATATCTTATTTGGAAAAGAATTTGAAAAGTTAGGAAAGAAACAAAATCAGACATTGGGGCTTAATGCTAAAGCTTTTTGGGGTGGCGGCCGTAAAATTATTCCCCTTCTACGCGATGAAAATGGCCAACTTGCAGTGAACCCTGAGAAAGGCTTGTTTTGGGATTATGAAAAAGCTTATGAATCTTCAATAGAAGATGCTTTTCAGCTCATTATTTCTGCCAGTTATAAGTGGAATAATCCCAAAGCGACACATGAGTTATTCATCAATCTGGATAATGTGACGGACCATAAAGGTAAAATTTCTGAATATTATGATGAAAGAGAACCTGGTTCGATTGGATATGTCACACAGTTTGGATTTTTCCCCAACCTGATGTATAGAGTTTATTTCTAAAAATTAGATATAGTGTCTACTCGTTCAGGTGAAGATAAGATCTTCGCCTGGACTTTTTCAAAAATACAAATTGAACATGCCCCCACTACCTACTGGCTGAACTACTGCCCACTGACTGACTGCCTACTGAATTACTGCCTACTGCCTGACTGCCCACTGAACACTGCCCATTGCCCGACTGAATACTGACACACTGAATACTGAACCACTGCCCACTGCCCGACTGCCCACTGCCCGACTGCCTACTGACACACTGCCTACTGACACACTGCCTACTGACTGACATACTGAACCACTGCCCACTGCCCGACTGAATACTGCCCTACTGAAACGTTCCGTCGATTTTATATTCCCATCTATCGAAAAGGGATTATTTAGCGGGAGCGGATTGGTAATTTCGAAAGCAAACGAGATTGCCATGGTGAAAAAAAGTACTAAGCATCCATTCAAACAAGATAATACAGAAATTGATGCGGAAGATTTCTTGATAAATTGCATGACTCAAGTAGCTCGTCTTAAAGACAAAGAGATCACTACTATATTGGATTTGCAAACAATTAAGGTATTCAAAAAAGGGACTTTATTACTTAGTGAAGGGCAATATGCTACTAATTGTTTTTTCAATTGTAGTGGTCTGGTGAGGAAATATTATCTCAAAGACGGGGAAGAAAGGACTACCAATTTTTTTATGGAAAATGAAGTGATTTCATCTCCTTTAAGTAGCACTACAGGTACTCCGTCGAACTACTACCTGGAATGTGTGGAAGATACGGCAATGTCTATTATGACAGAAGAAGCGACAAGTGAACTATTTAAGATGTTGCCAAGATTGGAAGCACTCAGCAAAAAGGAAATGGAAATACAGTTGGCGCACTATCAGGAGTTATTAGCCAGCTATATTATTAATAATCCAGAAGAACGTTACCTCAATGTACTGAATACCCGCCCGGAGCTGGTGCAACGAGTACCACAATATCAGTTGGCCAGCTATCTGGGTATCAAGCCTGAATCATTAAGTAGAATCCGTAAACGAATTATGCAAAATACGATAGCATCTTAAATGAAAGCAGTTGTTTATCATCGCTATGGCATGCCAGATCAATTGGAATGGGTAGATATACCCACGCCTACACCTAAGCCTAATGAAGTCTTAATCAAAGTGGCTGCTACCTCTATCAATTCCTGGGACTGGGATTTGCTAACAGGCAAACCCAAGCTTTATCGTTTGTTCTTTGGACTTTTCAAACCCAGCAACCCTATTATTGGCTCGGATGTGGCGGGTTATGTACATGCCGTGGGAGAGCAGGTTACTCAATTTGAGGTAGGAGATGAGGTTTATGGAGATGTTTCCCCTAATAATTTTGGGGCTTTCGCCGAATATGTTTGTGCTACAGAAGATGTGCTGGCTAAAAAACCTTCGAATATGACATTTGAAGAGGCAGCGGCTATTCCACAAGCAGGGACATTAGCTTTGCAGGGATTATATAACGAACCAAAATTGCAGAAAGGACAGCATGTATTGATTAATGGCGCAGGAGGAGGCGTTGGAGCATTTGCTATCCAAATAGCCAAATCGATGGGAGCAGAGGTAACAGGAGTAGACCATACCCAAAAACTGGAAAGTATGCTTGCTCTGGGAGCTGACCGTGTAATTGATTATACCTTACAGGACTTTACCCGAAATCAGCAGCAGTATCATTTAATTCTGGATAATGTTGCTCAGCATTCTTTAGCTGAATATCGCCAGTCCCTATTGGCAGGAGGAACTAGTAAGATTGTTGGAGGAGCTGTTTCCGTACTATTAAAAACAGCTCTACTGGGAAGGCGTAATAAGGAAAAGAAGGTCAGTATTCTTGTGCATCGACCCAATTCTAAAGACCTTCAAATACTTAGTGAATTATATGAAAAAGGCAGTATCAAACCGCTTATTGATAAGATCTTTCCATTAAAGGATGCGGCAGAAGCAATGCGTCATTACCAGAGTGGAGCTTTTAAAGGAAAGATCGTGTTGAAGGTGTGAGGGATTATTTATAATTCACCTGAGTTTCGTATTTTGTAAGTAAAACCACCTATGATCAGGACTCAATACCTTTTACTTTCCTTTATTCTAATCCTAGCGGCTTGTTCTCAGCAAGCTACTCAGCTTTCTAAAAAAACTTATCACGACCTTTCTATAGATCAGGAAGAAGGTTATCTCATCCGTGTTCCAATTGATGATGACTATGTGATGGGAGATCCTTGTGCCTATATCAATGAAAAGGGAGATACCATTGTACCTAAAGGTAAATATAACCTCTGCTGGACAGACACCATCCACACTTTCGGTATTGTAATGGGAGACAATAGCAAAGAGTTTATTGCTATTGATCGCGCTGGCAGAAAGCTTTATGAAGTCTATTTTTATGACAATGGGCCAGACTGGGTAGCAGAGGGTTTATTCCGTATTATGCGCGCTGGCAAAATCGGTTATGCGGATGCAGAAGGGCACATTCGTATCCAACCTCAGTTTGAATGCGCTTCTCAGTTTGAGGAAGGAGTAGCTAAAGTAGCCTATCAATGTGAATTGATACCAGAAGGAGAATACACTATAACGAAAAGTGAAGAATGGTTTTATATTAATAAGGAAGGAGAAAAGGTGGATCAGTAACTATTGAACATTCACCATTTCCACCAGTTTATTCGTCGTCTTCCAATTCCTTGTGGTAGCAGTTACTTTTAGTTTCTTTTCCCAGAAGCTATTATTAAGTTTAGTTTTACCATAACCATTCGGACAATATAGGTATACTGCTTTCCCGATTATCTGGAATTCATCTGGCTGATAATCTTCTGGTTTTATCTGGCTGATACTTTCTGGTATTGGTTCATCTGCCAAAAATGTGATATGGCAATAAGCAGGGTCTTTAGCATCATCAGTAGGGTAGGGGTGGGTCCTGGCAATTGTTGCTAGCGCATCACTGGTGAGAGTAATCACTGGTACATCATAATCGTAGACTTCCGCAATCTTATTTTTTATCAGTTTACTCAATACTTTAGTATCAATGGCTTCATGCTGATATACTATATTGCCGCTTTGGATATAGGTTTGTACATTTTTCAATCCAGTCTCATCTAAGATTTTTCTTAGGTCGGCCATCTTAATTTTATTACGGCCACTTACGTTGATACCGCGGAGAATGGTGATATAGGTTGTCATATATTGATCTTCTTAATCCTGAGCAAGATAATAAATGAAATGCTAAGGCTATTCAGCTAACTATTGTCAATAATTGAAATTTGCGCTTCACTTGAGTTGCGTGAAATATAGTATTGAGTTTGTTCTTTTTGCCTGTATTGTGCTGTTGTGTTTTTGGTGTTAATTGAAATTAAATTCGTTTTAGTCCCTTTGGTGTCTTGCATTGTTGTTGTAAGAGGTGTATTTTTACATCACCAATGAAAATTTAAAAAGTTTTAAACCCTTAAAAACCAATGCAAATGGATAATATTTATCAATTGATCTGGGATGCAGATCAAAATGAAAATGGTATACAGCCTCTACTAAGTAATCAGGAAGGTTGTACAGATCGAGGCTATATAAAAGTAAATGCTGATTTAAGCCAGTCAGATCAAGATTTGAAGGTACTCACAGAACTCCACATTCCGGAAAGCAAGAAAGAAACCTATCAGTTAGGGCTTAAATTATTCGATAATTTCGCACTTCGAGAAAAAGATGAAGAAGTTGATACTGCTGAAGAAAGGACCGAGGTACACGATTTTGTAGAAGCTATTATAGACACTGCACCAATGCAGCTTGCCCGTGAATATATAGCAAGACATACAGGCTCTAGCCTTAGTCGGCAGCGTTGGTATAACACTCTGATGGAAATGTGGTTTAGAAAATATGCAATGGGAGGTGATCCACATCTATCAGGTTTTGAGCATGTAATTATAGGAGAACAGGATGGCTCTAAAGCCAAGGGATATCATTTTTGGTATAAGTATTATCTGGATGATGGATTTGCAAGAGAACAGGATGGCCTTTATACAGATTCTTTTCCAGAATTGAGAGATGATCGGATTCATTATCATGGTAGCAAGTTAAAAGGGGAACAACATCTGTATCCCGAATCTGTAACGATCTCCTATCGCTGGTTTGCACCTGATTATGAGCGTGAATCTTTAAGGCCACTATTTAAGAAAATTGGAGGTTTTTTTGTTGGCTGTAGCCTTGAAGGGCTTTTAGCAATGGGAACAGTAAGAGGACATTTAGGGATTAATGCACCAAGAAAAGCGATGATCAATGGAGCCGAATATGATCTTAAATTATATCATAGTGATAACCGGAGCCATATAAGAACTTTTTATCCCGTGTTTTTACGTGGAGTAGCTTCGCCTCCTGATACAGGTGAAGGAACTGGGCCTGATGTTACTCCTCCTTCCACTTCTTCTAATGTGAAAATCATAGCAGCACAAATCAATCCTATCGGTAATGATGTGGGCCTGGAATCAGTAACGATTATCAATACCGGATCAGAGCCGGAACGCATTAACAACTGGCAGATTGTGGATAAAAATAATAAGCTGACTTCCTTTTCAATAGAAAATCTTGGAGCAGGCGAAACCTATCGCCTCGTATTAGATGGAAGAGGGGCACAATTATCCAATAAAGGAGGAATGATTCAACTGAAAAACGAATCAGGGCAAATGCTACACCTCGTATCCTATAGTAGAAACAATGCTAAGGCTGAAGGGCGTACCACCTTGTTTTAAGGCTTTAACTTTAATAACAGTTTCCCTACTGCTGCTATGAAGATCCTTATGGGGCTCTTTAAAAAGAAGTCTTATACAATTTATTGCGAAATGAAATTTTAAATCCTCCCCCTACTCCCTCCAAGTATTGTCCCCCTTTTGAAGGGGATTAAGGGGGAGGATAAAATAATACTTTGTTATCGCTTTAAATTCTTTACTTTTAAGACAGCTCTTTTGATTAGGAGACTTCACTACAATCAATGCTTTGAGAATATTATTAAAATAAAAAAGACAATTTAGTGGATTGGTTTGAGCAACTTACAGGCTTTGAGGAAGAAAGCCCTGATCAGGTACGTAGTAACTTAATATTAAGAGATAGGATATTAACATCAAAAGCAAATGGGCGTTCTTTTGAAGTGGGCAAATTTGAGCTGGTAAGCCTGGAATCTTTAAGGGATGATTCTTTATTGTCATCTGATGGAGAGGTGAAAATAAAGATAAGCGAAGTAATTGGTGATGTACAAGAATACCACTTAATGCCAGAGAATCATCAGGCTGTTTTTCAAGCTGCTTCCCAGTTTAACCTCCTGGAAATGGTCCATCCTGAAGTCACCCCCGAAATGGGGATTGGTCGCTATGAATATGATTTGACTCAAGGGCCTGCATGTGCTATTGCTTGTGGTGCAGGTACTATTTTCCGAAACTATTTTGTTGAATTAGATGGACAACAAGGGCAGACAGCAAACTGCCAGATTGATTGCTTATCTGCTATAGGCCATTATTTCAACAATGAGGAGGAGCAATTGTGGCAAATGAAGAATGGTTATGCATTGGTAAACCAATCAGGCCTGGAAAAAATTACAGCGCATATCAATTCATTAAGTGCAGAAGAATATGAATATCTAAAAGGCCTTCTGATGATAGGCATACAAAATGAAACAGAAGTGACACTTACTCAGACAGGGCAAAAGGTAAGTCAGATATATTGTTCGGCTTTACCAGTCGCTTATTCTATGGTGCCACCTCAATATTGGCGTACATTTGGCATGCTCATTTTAGAGGCCACTTATGAAGCTACCCTTTGGGCTGCTCTTCGCAATAAAAGAAAAACAGCTAATAATCGATTGTTTCTTACGCTTGTAGGGGGTGGCGCTTTTGGCAATGAACAAGAATGGCTTTATACTGCTATTCTAAAGAATATCAAGCAATTTATGAGTTGTGATTTAGATATACGTTTCATTAGTTACGGAGCTTCCAATTCATTAGTTAGACAACTGCTTAATGACTGGCGTGGATGATACGATTAGGTAGCTCATACTCTTTGCTCAATTCCAGCATCTTCTTATAAAAGGCATTTCTATAGTATAACGGCATCTCTGTACTATGAGTAAAAAATCGCTGATATTTAGCCTCTAGTTCGGGGAAATGTTTCTTGATAGCATTAAGCATGAGCGTTTTACTGCTGGCTTTATCCGTACCAAACAGAGTGATAGTGGCAGGGAGAACGTAGTTTACGGAAAGTTCTT
The DNA here is from genome assembly GCA_022360175.1 of Chitinophagales bacterium. GTDB lineage: Bacteria > Bacteroidota > Bacteroidia > Chitinophagales > Saprospiraceae > JAKSDI01. The sequence continues at coordinate 1,471 of JAKSDI010000083.1, read as the reverse complement.
TAAATGTGGAAAATGCAAGATGTAACTGCTCGGTGGTATCAGAAATGTAAGGCAGAAGCGGCATTAAACTTATGCCTGTATGGAATCCTCGTTTAACTGCATTTTTCACAGTAAGTAATCTTTGGCTGGGGGGAGTGGCGCCGGGTTCAAAAACTTTGGCTATTTCATCCTGGAGGGTAGAAAATGAAAAGCTGATAATGGTTCCTCTTTTTAAACTTTGCAGCTCTTCTGGCAAAATAGCAGTTTGATCGATTTGTGTGAGAAGGTCGAAATCTCTTTCTATCAGGTTTGATTTAGTGATCATATGAACAGGAAATCGATACTTCAGGGCTAGTTGTAATGCCTTTCGCGTTAATTCGTATTTTCTCTCGATAGACAGATAAGGGTCAGTAGCAGAGGAAATGACAATGAAACCGTATTGATTTTTTTTAGCCCGATTGGCTAGTTGTTTATCCAACAACTCAATAGCATTGATTTTTACAGATAGGCTGCTTTCCAGATTAGAACCATATTTACTACCTCGAATATAGCAGTACAAGCAATTAAAAGAACAACTACTGTAGGGGTTAAAGGTATAGTCATCCAAAAACCAGTCATCTCGCTTCTTTTTCTTATTGAGTACCGATTTAACTTCAATCTCTCTGGGCATATTTATTACGATTTAAACCGATCTCAATTTTTTTTCTAAACCAATTTGCAACAGCACTTGAATCCTGGATCTCATTTTCAAAACTGGCTATAATATCTGGATGAAATCTGGCGGTTGTTTTGGCTGCCCAACCGATACCCTGCCGTATTTCCTTGTGTTTGGCATTTGATTGCGTGAGGAGGATTTTAAAAATACTTGTAACGTCTTCTTGCCCTAATCCCTTTTTTATGGCATAATGCGCTCCGGCTCCTACCGATCTGACAACCCAATGAGAAGAATGGCTTGATAATTTCCTGATTTCAGGAATGCTTGGTTCAGGCATTGTTAATAAGGCATAACCGTATACTCTTTCACCAATAATATCACATACATACCAGGCATTGGCTTTGGATATGTATTCGGTTGCTTTTTGAATAGATTGCAGGTAATGCTTTTCTAATCTATCCTGTAAAATAATGCCCAGCAGTACATTACCTCCTTCTGTTTTGTAGGCTTCAATAGTGTCACACAAATCTATTTGTTCTTCATCCGCAACAGTTTGATGTAAAGTATGGGCACAATATTCCAGTAGCGGGAATTTTACCTTTCTACTTAGAATGTGGGTACGAATCGCTTTCGCTAAAGCTGCAGTCCCCTTTGTTTTATATGTATGGATACATTGATCGAGGTATATTTTGACTTCAGACTTTCTGGTGACGGTTTCCATATTCTAGGACTTTGCCATAAATATAGACTCTATTTTTTACATGTATCAAAATAGACAATTAATCCATCTTTACCATTGAAGACTCGATATAGCCCAGGTAAGATTTCCAGTTTAGT
>JAKSDI010000007.1 GCA_022360175.1 Chitinophagales bacterium | reverse complement strand
TTGTTTTAGAATCAAACCAAGATGTTGAAATGCTTTTAATACATATCCATATACTTCCTGGTATTTGTTGTTTAATTTACCTAGTAATGGACTAATGCGCTCAATAATACTACGCGCCATATATACAGTTTCAATCAAATCATTTTCTACAACAGCAAGTGCCATTTGAGTATCAAGCTCTTTGAGTACTTTGATTAGTTTTTGAGCGCCTCGGGTTGTAATAGTCCTGTCAGGTTTTCTAATAGCGCTAATAGTACTATCGAGCAATTGACGATATTTATCTTCTTGTTCTATTTGTGAAACAGAAGAGGCAAAACGAGCCTTAAGAGCAATAGCAAAATTGCGATTAGTACGCGCATATTCTTTTACAAATTCGACCAGTGCTTCGTGATTGGCCTGATCCAATACTACGCTAGTAGTCAGCTTTTGAGTGTTTTTAGGCCTACGTCGTTTTTTGATGCGTTCCTGGCGCTGCTTTTCACGTTCTTTTCTAATTATGAGCAAAAGAGCAACATAGTGTTTGCACATTCCTTTTTCTAAAAAAGAATGACATTCACAAGTACCTCCGGTTACTTTGGAACCAGAAAGCTGAATTTCTACCTCTATTTGATCAATGCTACCCACCCAGAGATTACTGTCTGCCTTATGAAGAGCAGTAAACTGTTGGTTCTCTAATAATTCTTCTGCCTGAATTAATGCCCATTCTGGTACAGAAGATTCAATATGTTGTAGAGTAACGCTCATTCTAATTTTAACAGGCAAAGTCAAAATTTGTTGGCAATATTTCCACATCACAATATCCAACTTCTTTCCTTACCTTTGTCCTGCTGTTTTAATAAGTCCTTCTATGAATGAAAATCTTATAGTTCGCCTAAGCGGTGTACAAATATATCAGAAAGATCAAAGAGTATTAAGCGATGTCAATTTGCGAATAACAAAAGGCGAATTTGTATATCTAATTGGTAAAACAGGAAGTGGCAAATCCAGTTTGCTGAAAATATTATATGGAGCCCTTCCATTGGAAGAAGGAAAAGGAGTGGTGGCAGGACATGATTTAAAGGTATTGAATCGTCGTAGCATCCCTCACTTAAGACGTGAATTAGGTATTGTATTCCAAGATTTTAATCTACTTTCTGATCGCACGGTAGAGGGTAATCTTAGATTCGTACTGGAAGCAACCAACTGGAAAAGTGAAAAGGAGAAAAAGGAGCGCATGACTGCGGTATTAGAACAAGTTGGACTGGAGGGGAAGGAACAAAAAATGCCGCATCAGTTGTCCGGAGGAGAACAACAAAGAGTAGTGATTGCCAGAGCCTTATTAAACAAACCTTCTCTTATTATAGCAGATGAGCCTACAGGCAACTTAGATCCCGATACCTCTGATGATATTTTAATGCTTTTGAGAAAACTGGCACAGCACAATGATACTGCAGTGCTATTTGCTACTCATGATTACAGAATACTGGAACAATTTCCTGCTCGTATTATTAGATGTATTAATGGGCAGGTTATGGATGAAGAAGGGTATGAAATGAATATCTTGTGATTAGTGATTAGTGATTAGTGATTAGTGATTAGTGAAAGGTGAGTTGGTGAAGAGTAAGTAGAGGATATGATATTATGGTTTTGTGGATAATACAGTATATCCAAACCCAAAAACGTAAAGCTTGGTAAATGAAATGAGACCCTGTTGGGATAAGGCCCAACTTCATTAAATACAGCCAAGCTCAAAAGATAGCATTGTACTTTGCCTTCAAGGCAGATTAATACTGAAAACTACCCACTGCCCACTGAATACTGAATCACGGAACACAAAAGCCATGCCTACAAACTTATTAGAACAAGCTGGAGAGTTTATAAATCAACCCTTAGAGCGATTTGCAGATGCACTTCCTGTTACAGATGCCTTTCCATATCGTCGCGTTCCCAGTTTAACATATCTGATTGAGTATTTAGAGGCAAAAAAAGAAAAAGCAAAAGGGCAAACAAAATTGGTACAGGAAGCGATCATTGCTGAGATGAAAGAGGTGCAAAAAAGCTTACAGCAAGGCAAAATGCAAATGGTGGAGGAGGGCCTCGCTTCCTTATTAGAAGTATTATACCCTGAATTTTTAGAAGGAAATGCGATGGGATTTGCTTCTATGCCTTTCGCAAGAGAATTTATTTATGAGACACCTGGAATGAGAAATTTCCAGCAGGATGAACGCTATAAAATACACCTCCAAAAAACACCAGTAGCGAGATGGGCTTCCTCCGCTATTGTACAGGCAGGAGGAATCATTTTAAGTCATTTTTATGGTCAACAATTTGATTTTTCTCTATCAGACATTTTTGCAATCCGGGATGTAGAAACAGGTTTAGTTCAATATAAACGCTTACAGCCTTTTAATGATTATTTTCGGGTGAAAGCTATCAAACCATTGCCGCCTATTGATCAAACCATTATACAGCGTTTATTGGAAAATTTTGAAGATACAGCACTATGGTTAAAATATTTACCTCCTACCCATTTCCAGTTTGAAGGTATTGTTTTCGGGCGTTTATCTGATGTAACGGTTTCGGAAGTGAACTCCCGTTTGAAAGAACGTTTATTGAATACCAATTTGTCGGGTGAATCCCCGAGAGCATTGCTCAAATTTATTGAGAATGAATTGCGTAATTATCTGCGGGTGCCTGCACTACGCTTTGGAGTTTATCAGTTGCCAGGAAGCTTTGTAGATGCCATCCAGTTGCGAGGTAGTTTATTGGGCAATGAAAAAGAGGTGAGTAATGTAGTAGCCTTTAGCAAAATCTATCAGAAGGTCATCAAAACACATCATCCCAGTATCATTGAAGATGTTGTACAAAGATATGAGCAGGGCGAAGTAGAAAGGAGATTGGCAGATCGAGGGATGGGCAGCCTGATTATCGCTCCCTTACTCGATGAACGAGATCGTATTTTGGGAGTTATTGAATTAGCTTCACCCATAGCCAATCAGTTAAATGCTTTTGCACTACTAAGGATGAAAGGGCTATTTCCTTTGTTTAATTCTGGTTTTAGCAGGTTCCGCAGGCAGTGGGAAGAACAAATTAATTTTTTGATTCAGGATAAATATACTTCTATTCACCATAGTGTTCGCTGGAAATTTGAAGCTAAGGCAGCTGAATATTTACAGTCAAATGGCATGAAAGCCCTGAAGCCTATCCTATTTAGAAATTTGATACCATTGTATGGGCAAGCTGATGTAGTAGGTTCTACTACCACTAGAAATCGGGCAACGCAGGAAGACTTACAAGCTACGTTTGCTGCACTTATCAAAACATTGCGTACTTGCTGCAAAAAACTGGATTTACATTTGATTGATAATTACCGTGCTCAGACCGAAGAACAAATGGAGCATCTTCAGGAGGGATTTTCGGCTGCCGATGAATCGAGTATGGTGCTTTTTCTTACGGAAGAGGTCTATCCATTTCTGGAGGAAATTGCTCAACAATATACTGGTGAAGTAGGAAAAGACATTCAGGCTTATTTCAGTATCCTGGATGCCGATTATCGCATGGTGTATGATCAGCGTAAAAAATATGACCTCAGCTTACAGCAGATCAATCTGGAACTCGGCAAGTATATGGAAAAGGAGGAGAAAGCTATGCAAAAAGTATTGCCACACTACTTTAGTATTTTCAAGACGGATGGGATAGAGTACAACATATACATGGGGCAATCTATTTTGCGGAAGGGCACTTTTTCTGATTACCACCGCAAAAACTTTGAACTATGGCAGCTACAATGTATGATTGGTATCACTCGTATGGTTGCTCAAATGCAGGCAAGATTACCAATGCCTTTAAAAACAGCGCAGTTAATTTTTGCTTATGGAAGTGCTATTAACATCCAATTTAGAATGGATGAAAAGCAATTCGATGTAGAAGGAGCTTATAATGTCGGCTATGAAATACTAAAAAAACGCATTGATAAGGCCGTTATCCAGGGCACTGGAGAAAGACTTACCCAGCCAGCTTACATCGCTATTGTATACCTGCAGGCAAGAGATCGGCAGAAGTATCAGAATTTTATGGATTACCTTTCTCATAAAGGTTATTTGGAGCCGGACATTGAACATCATGTACTGGCACCTTTGCAAGGAGTGGAGGGACTAAGAGCACTCAGAGCCAAAGTCACACTCCTGGATGATGCATGAATTTGAATAGCCAAAGATAGTAGCTGATATTAATCCTTTGTCTACGAATTACACAAATTAGATTCGTGAAATTTGTGTAATTCGTGGACCACAATCTCATAATAATACCACCTGTTACACGATTTAAGGCGCAAATTGTTTAACTGCAGCTTCTACTTCCTGTACCGGCAATTGACACACCTTGTTTTGGCATACATAAATAAAAGTCTCTCCTTCCTGAAGTTTGTCTTTTAATAACTCCATCTTGCCTTCTGATGCACCACCTAAGAATAATGCATTAGGATGATAGCCAGATTGTAAAGATGCTTTTAAAGCCTGATAATCGGGGCCTATAACTGCTACCTCATACAGTGGATGTGCAAATTCAGTATATAGTGCGCACCAGTTGGAGTAAAAATTAGGCTGTTCTGTAGATTCCAGGGTAGGGGCAATGAGATGTAACATGTCTTTAGCTCGATTGATATACTCCTCCTTATACAGATAGGTGCCTAGATGTAAAAGATTTCTTGCCATAGCGGAGTTAGAACCTGAAATAACGTTGTCTTCAATTTCCTTTTTACGAGCAATGAGGGCAGGGTCCAACTTGGAGGTGTAATAGAGCAAAGCATTTGATTCGTCTTCAAAATGCTCAAGAGCATAAGCTGCCAACTCATCTGCTTTATGTAGCCACTTTTCTTCAAAGGTTGCTTCGTACAAAGAAAGCAGTGCCTGAATCATAAAAGCATAATCATCTAAAAAAGCATTGATGCTGGATTTCCCATCTTTAAAATTGCGATTGAGCCTATTATCACTTTGCAACTGATTCTTCAGTAAGAAATCCATATTCTTTTGAGCAATTTCCAAATAGGCCGTATTTCCAAAAGCTCGATAAGCATCTAAATAGCCCTTGATCATCAGGGCATTCCAACTGGTAAGGATTTTATCATCAAGCCCCGGACGGATACGTGCTGCACGGGCTTCAAATAGCTTCTGCTTCGCATTCTGAATAATCTCAGCTAATTCAGTTGTAGAAATATTGTACTCAGATGAAATTTTCTCAACAGGTTTTTTTCGATGTAAAACATTGGTTTTTTCCCAATTACCCCCTTTGCGAACTTCATAGTAATCGCAAAATATCCTGGCTACTTTTTCATCTGCCAAAATGGAGTCGATCTCTTCTTTTTCCCATACATAGAACTTACCCTCTTCTCCTTCACTATCTGCATCCAATGAAGAGTAAAAACCTCCTTCGGAATGGCTTAATTCCTGCGCGATAAAGTGGAGCGTTTCTTCTACTACGGTTTTATACGAAGGGTCTTTAGTCTTCTGATAGGCATGGCTATATAGGCTTACGAGTTGAGCATTGTCATACAACATTTTCTCAAAGTGAGGAACCAGCCAATCTTCATCAGTAGAGTAGCGGGCAAAACCGCCACCCAAGTGGTCATATATACCCCCCATTGCCATGTTTTGCAGCGTGGTATTAACAGCATCCAGTGCCTTATCATTATTGCTTAAATGATGATATTGCAGAAGAAACTCATAACCATTAGGTACCGGAAATTTAGGTGCTCCTTTACGTCCACCCTTTACAAAGTCTACATGGTTCATAAAGCGTTCTGCCATGGTATTGGCCTTATCAGTCGTGAAGACAGCTTCTTCACCAATAGGCTGGAAAGTACCGACACCCTGAATCCCCTCTGTGAGTTGAGCGGCATATTCTTCCATCTTTTCCCGTTCATTGGAATAAGCATCAATGAAATACTCCATGGTCTCCATCCACTGATTTTTAGGGAAATAGGTCCCTGCCCAGACCGGGCGCCCATCAGGCAAAGCAAAAGCATTTAGTGGCCAGCCACAGCCTCTGCCACTCGCCATTTGGCAAGCCGTCATATAAATATCGTCTATATCAGGGCGTTCTTCTCTGTCTACTTTTATAGCAACGAAGTGTTCATTCATGATCCGTGCTACTGTAGTATCTTCAAATGATTCGTGTTCCATGACATGACACCAGTGACAAGCTGCGTATCCTACACTAATCAATAGCAATTTATCTTCCTTTTTTGCTTTCTCCAAAGCTTCCTCTCCCCAAGGGTACCAATTGACAGGATTGTGAGCATGTTGTAGCAAATAAGGGCTACTCTCATCAATTAATGCATTGGTATACTGATGCTGCTGGGCTTCTTCCTGTGCATGGCATCCCAACATGGATATTATCGTTAGGCTAGACATAATATAGAAAAGAATCTTCTTCTTAAACATGAGTTTCTATTGTTTCCCGAAAGGTAGGGAATTTTTATCTTTGATAAACTAATCTCACAGGTGCACCGTACTCTCTACCGAGTAGCAGCCATTGATGATGCCGATAATATTTCCTATTCACAAGCATTACAGGCACGCCCTCTGGACGATGGTATAAGAGCAGAGATCACCAATTTCTGGGGGATCGTTTATCTGGTTTCCAGTCCTAATCCTCCACAAAGTGAATTGTTATATGGGGGAGGGGTCGTAGGCCTGGCATGGGAATATCCTGTTAGCCCTCAATTGCATAGTTTCCTGATTTATCGTGAAGTACAGGGATCAATGTATGCCTATAAAACAGTTTATCCTGATGATGCTTTGCTTACACAGCAAGACCTGGATGATGCCCTTCAGGAGTTTGGCAATACGGGCAGTTACAGCAATTATTATACCCCTACTGATGAACTCTTCTTCTTCCGGGATGAAGGATTGCTGGGAGGACAGGCCTACAAATATAAAATTGTAGCCCGCTATGTAGACGGCGCTGTTTCCCCCATGTCAAAATCTGTTACTGTAATGTATTAGAGTAAGACTTTTAAACCACTTCATACTCTTATTCACTACATAGAAGAAAGCCCCTTAAGTATGTCCCCCGCTGGCGGGGGTAAGGGGGTGGAAGAAGAATATGATGTATTCCTTCCCAATGAAGATATACTCAAAATAAAATCTAAAAAAATGAAGCTAATATATCTATCAATCATCGTCCTTAGCTTACCATTGTTCCTACAGGCACAAGGTACTAACTGCAATGATCCCCTCTGGATCAATACCACCGAGTCTCAACACCTGGACTTTGTTCCCAATACCACCACATCACCACTTCAACATATCACCACTTCTCCCTCTCTCTGGCTCCATTTCCAGCCTACCACCCCTGGCATTCTTGCCTTTACCCTTACCCCAGATATTCTCACCGATGATCTGGACTTCACCCTTTATCAATTAAGTGAGGCAGAAAACTGTACAGGTATGATTCCCGTCCGAATTATGTCGGCAGGCCCTCGTATAGGTGATGCAGCCCATCTTTCGGAAGCTTGCATTGGTTCTACTGGCTTACAAGCGGATGAAACAGATACAGAAAGCTCTGCTGGTTGCCCTGAAGGCACCAACAATTACCTGGCTACCATAAATGTACAAGCAGGTGATGCTTTTGCCTTGCACATCACCAATCATACCTCTCAACAAGGTTTTACCCTCGATTTTACCACTGATGTTGTACTGGCAGATGAAGCTTTTATTCTTTCTGATATCCCAATTAAAGCCTATCCCAACCCCAGTGCTGGCGACTTCCAATTGGAGTTCCTTATGCCCATTACAAGCAAGGTTACCATATATGCCAATTCTGCTCAGGGACAGCGCATATATGAACAAGTACTCGACTTGGCTGCTGGCCAACAAAGTATAACTATTCCTGCTGCTAATTGGTCTTCCGGATTATATTGGTTAGGGGTAATGATAGATGGCGAAAGGAGAGGGGTGAAGGTGGAGAAAATTTAAAAAAATAATGAAATGAATATATTGAAAATCAAATGCTTATTCGTTATAATAACATTTACAATACAGCTATATGCACAACGAAACCCTATCAATACTTTATATGAGTACGCCGATGTACTTAATATATCAAATGAAACAGCTGTAGAAGCTAAACGAAATGAGGTAGCTGTTGAAAAGGGATGGGAAGTTGTAATTGTATCTCATACTGGAGCTCTTCCGCAGATAAATGGTAATATGACAAATTGGCTTGCTGAACAAAATAATATGGTAGTTTTTTATCTTCCGGTAAATGTAGATGAAAAAATGCCAAGTATAGAAGTCTCTGATGATTTGATAGGGGTACTACCATTATCAATTAGACAAGATATTGCCTATCGGATTATGTTACCTTATTATCTAATAGGAAATTATGAAACCGCTTTGATTGAAGGACTGGATGCATTATTGGAAGATAAGTTAATACTTGCAAGTGTTACTTTTGAAAAAAGCTATGTAATAAAAGGAGTGGAAGCCCCTCAATGGCAGATAGGCACTGGAGAAAATTCTTTAGAAAATATTATAGTAGGAGCTGTTTGTTATAAACGGCAGGATGTGATGTCATTATTTCCAGAGTTTGCTTATACTGGTACTCTTAACAGCAACAATATTAAAATTAAAGCGGTAATTGACGAAGAAGAATATGTTATAAATGGCACAACTTCTATCGGAAACATTATACATCCCCAGGGAGATGAACGTATAGAAATTAACACAGGAAATGTAGTAAAATATTGGTCTGAATTTCTAATTAAATGGTATATATCATTAGACAATGGTGTTGAATGGAAATTCATAGGTTTGACGGATAATAAGGTTTATGTTATATGGAATGAACCAATCTATAGTGATCATATAGGAATGGAAGAAGAACTACTTTTTTATGGTTGTAACCAAGGAAATATGATTGAAGATGATCAAGATGCTTTGATAAATGCTTTATGGCAGAAATTTGAAAATAGACAGTTAAATATTACTGATTTTAAACCAGAAGCTGAACCTAAATTACTTACCTATTATCGTAATCCCTTTCCAGGGGAGCATTCTGTAGGGATTATTAATAGTCAACCAAGTGCTGGAAACTTATACTTGGATGGAGAATGTGGAGCATTTGCACATTTATGGAATTACATTGTAAATTATCAAGGAGTTGTATCTGACTGGAAAGGGATTACGATAATAGGTAAGTAATTTAGGTTCAGCTTCTGGTTTAAAATCAGTAATATTTAACTGTCT
>JAKSDI010000008.1 GCA_022360175.1 Chitinophagales bacterium | reverse complement strand
TTTTTATAGCTATACCATTGGAAATACCTGCATTAATATGAAATCGCAAGTTTTCATTTACAGGAAAACTATATCGTAGTAAATTATTTAGCTTTATATAAGCAAAGTCGAAACTGGTATTTTCTTCTTGCGTTGCATAGGAATGATACAGTAATTCATTAACAATAGACCATTTCTTATTGGCACGAGGGAGAACGAAATTTAAAAAACCTCCGATGGTAATATTAGTCGAAGGATCGTATTCCAGATCAACTATAATATTTTTACCAGTACTACTGGAGAAGTTCAATTTTGTCCTGGAGATCCCCAATAAGACACCTGATTCAGTACTTATCTTCCCCATTTTGCCTTTAAAGGATGGCGTATCTCCTGAGCATTTATAATACTCTGTAAACAAACTTTTTAAACTCTTGAGTTTGTAGGTCGTTTTATTAATTTTCGGCTGCAGGTCAAAGCAATCTCTAAAGTAATAAGCCAATTGTCCTTTATAGGAATTATTTTCCTTAATGAAATATTCTCCTTCCTCCTTTTCTTGCTTATATTTTTTATAAACTAATAATGTCAGCGCATCAGCCTCCTTAATATAAAAGTTGATCTTATCTCCTCTGTCAATATATTCATACAAGGATTTTTCACCTAATAAAATAGCCCTTACAAAAGCGGTATCCTTTCTTAACAAAGGTTCTTTTTTTGCATCAAGATAGTCTATTGACAAAGGGCTAACTTCCGCATGAATGATGTGCTTTTGATAGACATCACCGCCTACTTCGAAAGCCAGTATCTGATCAACCCCATATGTTTGAGCTTTACTGTTTTCAGTCTTTTTGAATCTTATCTTACGAGGATTTCTTTTCCAGTTTTGGTACTTAATATATCCGTCTATGGTATCATTAACCGATGTAACGATATAAGCCGGTTTGTAATCTTTTTGCGCTATTGCTGGAATACAAAAGGCAACAATAAAAAGCGCAGAGAGAATAGAGCTGAGTGTTTTCATATTTAGGAGTTGAGCTATTCAATTGAATAGTAGCACGTTCAAATTTTAATCCAATATATGAAATTATTTGTTCCTTATTATTAAATAAGACCAACAAACTAGCCTCAACTCCTCCTTTCTCAACACCAGCTATTTCAATACTTCATTCCCTGTTCAACTGTCGATAACACCATACAGTAAAAGCATCTCCAAATAACTAATAGTAAAATACAAAACGCCCGGCAAAATGCCGAGCGTTCTATCATCCCAATTTATTATGCTTATGCTACAAATTCTTCTTTACTAATAGGTTGCCGGAAAACTACCTTATCTTCAAAAACATCTAGTACAATGCTGGAGCCAGCCTGTACTTTGTGCAATAACATCTGCTTAGATAATTCATTAAGCACTCGCTTCTGAATTACCCGCTTCAACGGACGAGCTCCAAATTCAGGATGGTAGCCTTCTTCTGCTAGCCAGTCCATAGCATGTACCGCAACCGTGAGATGAATATCCTGCTTAAGCAGTGTATGTTTTAGGTCCTGCAATTGCAATTCTACAATAGCCCGAATATTAGACTTCGAAAGCGGACGGAACATAATCGTTTCATCAATACGGTTTAAAAACTCCGGCCGTACCGATTGCTTGAGCAATTCAAACACTTGCTCTTCTGTTTCCATCACCACTCGTTCTTCATCACCCGGAATCATATCAGCAAAGTTCTCACGAATGAGATTAGAACCGATATTAGATGTCATAATAATGATGGTATTTTTGAAATCCGCTAGCCTTCCTTTATTATCGGTTAAACGGCCATCTTCCAATACTTGCAATAATATATTAAAAGTATCAGGATGTGCCTTTTCGATTTCATCCAACAATACTACACTATATGGCTTTCTGCGTACTGCTTCTGTCAATTGACCGCCTTCGTCATAACCCACATATCCTGGAGGCGCTCCTACCAATCGGCTTACAGCATGGCGCTCCTGATACTCACTCATATCAATACGGGTCATCATGTTTTCGTCATTAAACAAGTACTCCGCCAAAGCTTTTGCCAATTCTGTTTTACCCACTCCTGTCGTTCCTAGAAATAAAAAGGAACCAATTGGGCGTTTTTCATTTGAAAGCCCTGTCCGGCTTCTACGAATAGCATCTGCCACTGCTTCTACCGCTTCTTCCTGCCCTACTACCCTCTTATGCAATTCATCTTCCAGTTGAAGTAATTTTTCTCGTTCACTTTGCAACATTCGAGTCACTGGTATACCCGTCCAGCGGCTCACTACCTCTGCAATATCTTCAGCATCGACTTCTTCTTTAACCAACATATTAGATTCCGCCTGCATCTTGTGCAGGGTATCCATATAAGATTCCAATTTTTGCCCCACTTCCGGGATACGCCCATATCGTATCTCTGCGGCATCTGCATAATTACCTTCTCTTTCTGCACGTGCTGCGTCCAGCTTCAGGCGTTCTAACTCTTCTTTTGCCTGTTGTACTCCTAGAATGATCTCTCGCTCACTTTCCCATTTGGCACGTAAGGAATTGCGTTCTTCTTCCAGATTAGCCAATTGTTCATTCAGCTGCTGAATTTTAACTTCATCGTTCTCTCTTTTCATGGCCTCCCGCTCTATCTCCAATTGGCGAATCTTGCGTTCTACTTCGTCCAATTCTTCAGGCATCGAGTTCATTTCCAATCTCAGTTTGGCGGCAGCCTCATCAACCAGGTCAATCGCTTTGTCTGGCAAGAATCGATCTGAGATATAACGATTTGATAGCTGAACAGCTGCTACCACTGCATCATCCTTAATATTGATCTTGTGATGAGTTTCATACCGATCTTTTAATCCACGTAAAATGCTAATGGCATCTTCTACACCTGGTTCTTCTACCAATACTGTCTGAAAACGACGTTCTAGTGCTTTATCATTTTCAAAATACTTTTGATATTCATTAAGTGTAGTGGCACCAATCGTTCGTAATTCTCCCCTGGCAAGGGCTGGTTTGAGAATATTGGCTGCATCCATGGCCCCTTGTGATTTGCCTGCACCTATAAGCGTATGAATTTCATCAATGAATAAAAAGATTTGCCCTTCAGCAGCTGTTACTTCAGTGATAACCGCTTTAAGGCGCTCTTCAAATTCTCCCTGATATTTTGCTCCTGCTATTAGTGCTCCCATATCCAGAGAAAAGATTTCTTTATCTCTAAGGTCTTCCGGTACGTCACCCTCTACAATACGGTGTGCCAGGCCTTCTATTATAGCAGTCTTACCCACTCCTGGTTCGCCAATCAAAATAGGGTTATTCTTGGTCCTTCTTGCCAGGATATGTAGCACCCTCCTAATTTCTTCTTCCCGTCCAATTACTGGATCCAGTTTGCCATTTCGGGCTCTTTCATTTAGATTAATAGCGTACTTACCCAAAGCATTATAGCTATTCTCAGCACTATGGGTCGTTGCCTTTTTTCCTTTGCGAAGCTCTTTTATTGCCAGGATTAATGCTTTTTCAGTAATACCGCTATCTTTCAACATCTGAGCGACATTATCTTTTGTACTGAGAATGCCAAGCAACAAATGTTCTAAAGCCACAAATTCATCACTGAATTCCTTCAGGTAATTAGCTGCCTTCTGGATGGACTCTGTAGCCACTCGTGATAAATAGGGAGCACTTCCTCCTGTTAGCGTTGGATAAGAACCAACTATACTATCAGCAGCCTGTTTAACCACATCGTAATTGACTCCCAATTTCTTAAATACGAAAGGAGTCACGCTCTCATCTACTTCTATAATTCCTTTAAACAAATGCCCCGGTTCAATCGCAGAGTGCTGTTTTTGCAGAGCAATTTGCTGCGCACGCTGGACTGCTTCCTGCGACTTTATTGTGAAATTATTTAGATTCATAACTCTTATTTTTTATCCCTTGCAACTTTTACTACAATCCTACTTTCAGTCATGAAGGTGCTGTCAAAGGAGGTATTTTTTGTCAACATGATTTCTCTTTTTTAAAGAAGCAAAGTATGTACCATTTAAAAATGCCTGCACAAATCAGACACTTTGTCATCCAAACTCCATACAAACAGACATTTTGACAATATCAATTAATACTTTTTGATCAAAAAAATCTCATTTTTGCCCGCTCTAAAAAATAAATAATTTTTTCAGCCTTTTAACCCAACCTTTTTATAAATACCCCCTGTCTAGAATAGCAAAACCAAATTACTAAAATCATATTCCCAACTATCTACGGTGCTATTAAAGCACAAAATGAAAAAAACGATAAGTATGATGCCTGTTACCACCATGTTAGTTCTCGCTTTAGCTATGATTGCTGTTGGAAAAAAATCTAAAGCGTTCCGTTAAAAATTTTCGCATACACTCTAGGCTTTTCAAACTGAAAACACATTTTGTTCGTTTACCTTTAGTATTTAAGAGTATATTTTTGTCGGAAAACGAACCACTATGAAATTAAGCCTCGGATTTTCTCCTTGTCCAAACGACACATTCATCTTTGATGCTATCATTCATAAGAAGGTAGATACTGAGGGGCTTGAATTTGAGCCAGTAATTGAAGATGTGGAAGCACTCAATCAGATGGCTTTCAAGCAAGAATTAGATATTACTAAATTGAGTTTTCATGCATTTGCCCATCTTTTAGCCCATTATGCCTTGCTGGATGCAGGCAGTGCTCTGGGCAAAAACGTAGGCCCTTTGCTCATTGCTAAAACGAATATTGCCCAAAAAGAGTTTAAAAACAAACATATTGCGATTCCTGGTAAATTCACCACTGCAAACTTTTTACTCTCTCTTGCTTTTCCTCGTGCTAATTATAAAACAGAAATGTTGTTTTCTGATATTGAGCAAGCTGTGCTTGACGATAAAGTTGATGCCGGGCTTATCATCCACGAAAACAGGTTTACCTATCAAGACAAAGGCCTGGTTAAACTAATTGATTTAGGAGAGTATTGGGAATCTACTACTCAGATGCCGATACCGCTGGGAGGTATCGTTGTACGTAGGTCGCTGGATACAGCTATTCAGCAAGCTGTTAATAGAGTAATGAGCAGGTCTGTTGCCTATGCATTGGACCATCCTGAATCATCCAGAGAATATGTAGCTCAATATGCCCAGGAAATGGATCCAGAAGTGATGCAGCAACACATCAACCTTTATGTTAATGAGTATACCAGAGAGCTCGGAAATGAAGGTAAAGCAGCAGTACAAAGGATGTTTGACATTGCAATGGCAAAAGGTGTCATCCCTGTACAAGAGCGCCCCCCATTTGTAGGATAAGCTCAATTTATATAATCAGAACAGACTTTGGCACACTTCTTGTATTATACAAAAGTGAAATAGGTCATAAAAATTCGTTCTTTCCTGAAAGCCCGCATTATTAAGATGATGCGGGCTTTTTTTTCTCATTTAACTGATTAATGCTATTTTTGGGCCGACTTTTGGAGAGCCTGTTTGAAGTGGTAAAAACAAGTTGTTTACATGTATGCAATAGCTTTTTACTTTTCTTGTCGAAGAAAGTTTTTTTGTTCCACTAAATACAACAAGCTCTGGATATTCCTAACCAGATTAAAAATGGCCTTATGATTATCGGTGTACCCAAGGAAATTAAAAATAACGAAAATCGTGTAGCACTCACTCCCGCTGGAGCTTTGGAATTAAGCAAGCGCGGACATGAAGTTTATGTTCAGTCTACAGCCGGTGAAGGTAGTGGTTTTGCTGATGAAGCTTACGTTCAGGCAGGTGCGAAATTGCTTCCTACCATTGAAGACGTTTATGCTAAAGCAGAAATGATTATAAAGGTAAAAGAACCTATTGAGCCTGAGTATAAACTAATTCGCAAGGATCAATTGTTATTCACTTATTTCCACTTTGCTTCCTATGAGCCACTAACTCATGCTATGATCGAAAGTGGAGCTATTTGTCTGGCATATGAGACAGTAGAACTTCCTGATCGCAGTCTTCCTCTGCTTGTTCCTATGTCTGAGGTTGCAGGTAGAATGTCTATCCAGGAAGGTGCTAAATATCTGGAAAAGCCAATGAAAGGACGAGGAGTACTTCTTGGAGGTGTACCGGGAGTAGAACCAGGTAAAGTGCTTGTTATTGGTGGTGGTATAGTTGGTACAGAAGCAGCTAAGATGGCAGCGGGGCTTGGTGCACAGGTAACCATCCTTGACATCAGTTTAAACCGCCTGCGTTACCTGGCAGATACTATGCCTGCTAACGTTAATACTGTACATAGTAATGAATATAACATTCGCCGTTTGATCAAGGATTCAGATCTTATCGTTGGTGCGGTATTGATTCCTGGTGCTAAAGCTCCTAAGCTAATCACACGCGAAATGTTGAAAGATATGCAGCCTGGTACCGTTCTTGTTGATGTAGCAGTTGATCAGGGTGGTTGTATTGAGACATGCAAACCAACTACTCATGCAGAACCTACTTTCATCATCGATGATATAGTACACTACTGTGTAGCTAATATGCCAGGTGCAGTACCTTATACTTCTACTATTGCACTTACCAATGCGACCCTGCCTTATGCTATCCAGTTAGCAGATAAAGGCTGGCAACAAGCTTGTCGCGACAATCATCCATTAAAACTTGGTTTGAAT
The DNA here is from genome assembly GCA_022360175.1 of Chitinophagales bacterium. Taxonomy (GTDB): domain Bacteria; phylum Bacteroidota; class Bacteroidia; order Chitinophagales; family Saprospiraceae; genus JAKSDI01. The sequence continues at coordinate 4,652 of JAKSDI010000008.1, read as the reverse complement.
GTAGTGAATGGCAAAGTAGTATATAAAGGTGTTGCAGATGCTTTCGACCTTCCTTTCAAGCCAGTTGACAGTGTACTGTAATTAAACAGTTTATTGTTTGTCCACGAATTACACGGATATCACGAATTTTCTTAAAAGTGATAATAGTGTTTTTCGTGTAATTTGTGGGCGATATATTAATTAGCTTGTCTCCTCTCTACACTCAATTTAAGCCCGCTCTTCCACCAATAATTTTAGTGCCCAACGCTCCACTTTAGCCTAATAAGGAAGTATAATACTCGCCGTAGCTATGGCTATGCCTGCGTTTCTCGCCTTGTCTAAGCCTAAAATTCATCTCAATTTATTGGTAACACAATTTTGTCTTAGCACTTAATGCTCTATATTTGAGGTATGTACGGAAAAACTATTGAAGTGCAAAGTTGGCAAGAACTCCAGGAAGCACTCTATGTCGACTCCTGGAATGAACAGCTCCAGCGCTACCGCTCTGCTTATGTTTATCGTGGTTTGGAAGATAAATCCTATGAACTCACGACAACCCTCAATCGCCTGGGGGAATCTCATCTGGAAAAACATTTATTGCGTAATTTCAGGAAGTATGCTCAAAAGCAACTCAAGTCGGAATATACATCTATCTGGAATTGGCTAGCACTGGCTCAGCATCATGGACTGCCTACCCGTTTATTGGATTGGACTTATTCTCCTTATGTTGCTTTACATTTTGCTACTGCCAATTTTGATCGTTACCATAAAGATGGCATCATTTGGGCCGTCAATTATGTTGATAGCAAGTCTTATTTACCCGATCAGTTATCGCTTATTATTGAAGAAGAAGGTTCGCATATCTTCACGGCTCAAATGCTGGAGCGAGTAGTTGATAATCTCCCTCAACTGGGTATGCTAAAAAAAGATGATTTTGCTATTTTTTTCGAACCTCCTTCTATTGATGACCGCATCGTCAACCAGTATGCTGTCTTTTCTATGATGTCCGATCCAAATATTATTATTAGCAACTGGTTAACAGGGCGTTCTGTACAACATTTTAAGATTATAATTCCGGCTAAACTCAAGTGGGAAATTCGCGACAAACTGGATCAATCCAATATCAACGAAAGGGTTTTATTTCCCGGTATGGACGGTATTGCTAATTGGTTAAAAAGACATTATCGAGATGTTCGTTTAGAAAACGCTCGCCCTGAAAAGAAGTAATGTTTAAAAAAATAGATACAGCCCACTGATTTCTTCCATTCCACAAACGATTTCATTTATAAAACAGATGAAACCAGTGAGCCATCTAAACCAAACCTTTTTCCAAATACTATCAAATGCTTACTTTACAAATGATTGAGAGTAGATACTACCTTCTGTCTGAATACTTACCGTATACCAGCCTGCTGATAAATTAGAAACATCCAGCATTGCTCGCTCATTTGTATATGTTATCAACTTAAAAGAATGCTTCTTTCCTGTAGCATCTGTAATCATAAGTTGAGCATTACTCAACTCTGCCATTGGAAAAGATATTTTTAGCGATCCTTCCTGTACAGGATTTTCAAGCACCTTTATATCCAGGTTTTTATATTTTACAAGTGTTTCGTCTGAACTGAGCAATCCTAAATCATAGCGATCTACAACTTTAGAATTTGCATTGTTTCCATGGGTAATCCACAGGTATCCATCTCCATCTAAACCTGCCTCACTAATAACACCGTTTGACATAGGGCTATTAGCTACATTCAACGACTGCCATGTTTCATTTCTATAGATATAAACGCCATAGGAAGTGTAAAAAATCATCTGATCATCTTGAATAATCAGATTGCGTATATATTCTATACCATCTGCCTCCAATGGTAATTCAAAGGAATTCCAAAGGCCGTTTTCAAGGTATTGTACATTGCCTTCATAGCTCATTACCCAAAGCCTGTCACTGGTATCATCGTATGTAAAAGCGACAATATTTTCATTGGAATAACCATTTTCAAAATCCTGAATAATGTCTAAATCTGTACCATCCCAAAAAGCAAGTACTGGCTCGTAATCAGGGGTATTCATATATACCCATACTCCACCAGGCACTGCCTGAATTTTATATACATTGTAGAAGGAAAAAGCAGGATGAGACTGTTCTGTCCACTCTCCATCTTCAAAGTGATATACTCCTTCATCATAAATATAGAGCCAGACTTCTCCATTTTCAAGGGGCTGTATAGAGTTAAAACCATATACATCGGGTAGCACGGAATTGGTATAATCGTATTTAAACCATTGACCATCTACATATTGATGAACTGCCCTCCCGGTGGTACACCAAAAACTTCCATCTTTTGCAAAAGCATAATCATTAAAACCAACAGGTGAGGTGATTCCTTCTTCTGCAACGAAGGTTTCCCATGTAGCAGGATTTAGTATTATATTATTACTATCTAGCATCCATAAATGGCCATCCTGATCATATCTAAACCGGAAAGGGGTCCTGCGGAACGGATAGTTGGTGTAAATATATTCCTCTCCATTCTCCAACACTAAAGATTCATTTGTTACACCTAAGCGAGTACCATCTTCAAGAAAGAACTGACGTATTAGCGGAGTACTGGTGTACCAACTATCAGTCTGTACCCATCCATCTTCGGTCAAATGGTAAGGATCTTTTCCTTTTTCCATTGCTTCCAGTATACCATCGGAATTGAGGCCTACAGAAAAGTGGCCTATGCCCGAAAATCCAAAGCCAGGCAATTGTTCTATAGAAACCCATTCTTCACCATCGTAATGCCCTACAGTGCCCAGGTCGGTAAAAAACCACATGTGGCCATTTTCATTTCTGTAAAAAGCACTATAGCTGTAAGCAAACAATGGCTCTTCGCCCAATGAACCTTCCGGGCTTAGCATTGTCAGGGTTTCACCATCCAATTCAAAAAAGCCATGGCTGGAGATGTACAATTTACCGTTTTCAGCATATTCTAAACCCCATACTCCTCCCAGGAAATTGTGATCTGAAGGACCCATTAAATCCCAATTTTCACCATCGTAGCTAATCAGCCCTTTGTCTGTGCCGATCCATAAAACACCTTGATCATCAAACTCAAGGCAGTATGTACGAATCATAGCCCCCACTTCATCCGTTATACTTGATGGATATGGTAGTTTCTCCCAATCATTACTTCCATTCTCCCTTACCATCAAAGCCACATCATAAGTTCCTATGTAAATATTCTGGCTAGTTGGATGTACAGCAATATCTTCAATATCATTAGAAGACAAGCCTGCATTAGCCTTTGTCCAATAGTTTGTAGACCAGTTATCTTTTTCAATCTCTATCAAGCCACCATTAGTACTCAACCAAATGGTATTAGGTGTTTCCAATAAACCTCCTACACGCTCTGGTTCTGTGTAGTTTACCCAGGAAGCATCTTGTGCGATAAGGAGATATGTACTTGTAAATAGTAATAGAAGTGTTAGTATATTTTTCATTGCTACGATTTTGATACAAAAATCAGCATTCTGTTGTATTAGCTCAAATGAAAAAGCAAGGATAAATTAAAAGTCTAATTTTTATTCAAAACAACATTTACCTATATTCACAACACTTAAACCACGGCTATTATTAAAAGTCTAATGAAAACAAATAATAACGATCTTTACGATTTAATCCTTGCATTAAGCCCTTCTGAGAAAAGGTATTTCCACCGCTTTGCTCAACGGCATATTATAGGAGAAGGTAACATTTATCTTAAACTCTTTAAAATACTATCTGCTCAGGATGTATATGATGAAGCATCTGCCCGTACAGCTCTCCAACAGGAAAAAGCTCGATTTGCGGTAAGCAAAAAACAATTATACAACCTGGTCCTTGAATCCTTACAGCAGTACCATCGGGATAAAGAAAGTAAGGAAATCGTAAAAAGATGGGTACAATCTGCCCATATATTAATTGATAAGAGCCTGATAAAACAGGCTGAAAAACTTTGGAAAAAAGCATGGAAAAAGGCTCAAAGCGAACAATTACTAGCAGCGATGCCCGAAATCTTATTACTAGAACGCACCCTGATAGAGAAAAAAATAAGCGACAAAAAAAGTGAGCACCTGCTTGTCGAATGGAGGCATAAATGGCAGGCAATGCAGGCGATGCTTAATCAAATGGGAAATGCTGCCTACTTCAGCTTGTCCATTGCTCAACAACATTATCAGAAAGTGAGATTAGGTAATAAAGAAGCTGATAAATTAGCCTTAAAAATGTTGGAATCTGAAGCTTTCATAGAAGCCTCCAATTCTACGATTGCATCTGTGCAACTGGATTGTCAGCGAGCATTATCTACTTATCATTTTATGCAGGGAGATGCACTGGAGGCCTATGCATCTAATGTCAACCTTCTATCATTATTTGACAAACACTCCTTCCTTTCTGATCAATACCCCTCTCGTTATCTTATGGCGCTTAATAATTTTTTGATAGACAATTTCCAGCTTCACAATTGGGAGACACTAGAAGATGGCCTTAAAAAGCTCAAAAAGCTACCAGATACTCCTTCATTCAAAAAACTTAGAGGTATCAAAAAAAGAATCTATGAACAAAGCACGCTTCTGGAAGTAAATATGCTAAGCATACAAAAAGAATTTGCCCGTCTAAGTATACTTTCTAATAAAATTATCAAAAG
>JAKSDI010000191.1 GCA_022360175.1 Chitinophagales bacterium | reverse complement strand
TACGGATCATCGTAGGGGCTTTTCTGTATGTATAATGAATAAATGAATAAAACAGAAAGCTCCTGAGAAGGAGCTTTTTTTTTGCAAATAACTAAGATCATGACAAACTCAGAGACAAGCATTGCTTCAGACGCTCAGCCACCCGGCATGCCTATGCGGGTATGCATTCAAGGTTATGCAGGAGCCTTCCACGAAATTGCAGCCCGCAATTGTTTTCGGGATCAACCCATAGAAATTGTACCTGCTCATACCTTTAATGATCTTGTAGAGATGATTGAAGCTCAGCAACAAACAGATATAGGGCTGATGGCTATTGAAAATACATTGGCTGGCAGCCTGATGTCAAACTATCAGTTGCTTAATGAATCCAAGCTTACGATTACGGGGGAGGTGTACCTTCGGATTAAGCAAAACCTAATGGTGCTACCTGGGCAACGGATTGAAGATTTGAATGAAGTACATTCCCATCCAGTGGCAATTGCTCAATGTCGAGAATTCTTTTCCAATTATCCACATATACATTTGGTGGAAACGGCAGATACAGCTCTGAGTGCTAAGTTGATACAAGAAAAGAAACAGGAAAGGATAGGTGCGATAGCAAGTACATTGGCTGCAGAAATTTATGGTATGGAAATTATTGCCGCAAGTATAGAAACAAATAAGAAAAACCATACTCGTTTTCTCGTCTTAGAACCTAAAGCTGCCAAGAAAGAAATACAAGAAGCTAAAGTATCCTTGTCGTTTTCAGTAGAGCATCAACCTGGTAGTCTTTATAAAGTATTGGCAGTGCTGGCAGCCTACAAGGTTAACCTCACAAAAATACAATCTATGCCAATTATAGGTATGCCCTGGGAGTATCGCTTTTTCATTGACTTTATAGCAGAAGGAAGCCATACTTATCAACAAGCATTGGATGCTATCAAGCCCTTGACCCATAATCTAAAAGTTTTGGGAGTCTATGAGAAAGGCGAACATTTTGAATACTAGAACCTAACGCTATGAAGGATATGACAGAAGTTTTAAGCCCCATGATTGTTAAGCCTGCCCGACGCCTGGGGGATGTTAAGGAATACTACTTTTCTAAGAAATTACGCGAGATCGCTAATATGCGGGCTGCTGGTAAGGAAATACTTAATTTAGGTATCGGAAGCCCTGATTTGCCACCTGCTCGTAAGGTGATTCATACACTTATAGAAAGTGTAAATCATAATGATGTACATGCTTATCAGAGTTATGTAGGAATCCCTGCTTTGCGGGAGGCTTTCGCCGAATGGTATCAGGTGTATTTCAATACAAGGCTTAACCCCCAAAATGAAATATTGCCACTAATTGGTTCTAAAGAAGGCTTAATGCATATTGCAATGGCATTTTTGGAAGCAGGAGATGAAGTACTGGTTCCCAATCCAGGTTATCCAACTTATCGAGCAGTATCCAATCTGGCAGGTGCAAAAATTCGCAATTATGCTTTAAAAGAAGCCAATGGTTGGTTACCCGATCTGGAAGAATTGGAAAAGCAAGATCTCAGCAATGTAAAAATAATGTGGGTAAACTATCCTAACATGCCAACAGGAACGCCTGCTAGTCGGGAACTACTAGAGCGGCTGGTTGCTTTTGCTCGTCGCCATCGTTTTTTATTGGTAAATGACAATCCATATGCATTTATCCTTAATGATCAGCAGCAAAGTATATTGAGTATTCCTGGTGCAAGAGCAGTTGCCTTAGAGCTTAACTCCTTAAGCAAGGCCCACAATATGGCTGGTTGGCGGGTTGGAATGCTGGCAGGTAGAAGTGATTACATAAAGACAGTACTTCGGTTTAAAAGTAACATGGATTCCGGTATGTTTAAGCCGGTGCAACTGGCAGCAATAGAAGCACTGAAAAGCCCACGCTCCTGGTATGAATCATTGAATAAAGTATATGCCGAACGCCGCAAAACGGTTTTCCACTTATTAGATACTCTTGGGTGTACCTATAATAAAAATCAGGTGGGGATGTTTGTCTGGGCCAAGGTTCCCGAAACTTATTCATCGGGCTATGAACTTTCTGATGAGGTATTGTACAATGCTCATGTATTCATCACACCTGGAGGTGTTTTTGGTACAGAAGGAGATCAATATATACGTATTTCACTTTGTAGCGATGGTGCGCTGTATGAGGAGGCGATAAGGAGGGTGGAGGAATGTAGAATGTAAATAAGGCAGGCGATAATACTTTTACATTTTACATTTAAGAATTCTACATTTTAAATTAAACAAACATTTTTACTTCATAAACTTATGACTATAACGATAATCGGCATTGGCCTCATTGGAGGATCACTTGCCATCAGCTTAAAAGAAAATGGTTTTGCTGATAGAGTGATTGGAGTTGATGTAAGCCGGGATAATCTGGATAAAGCTATACGCCGACGAATAATAGATGAAGATCAAACACTGGAAGAAGGGATTGCTGCTGCAGATATTATTGTACTTTCTACACCCGTAGATGTTATGCTGAAACTATTACCATCAGTATTAGATAAAGTAAATCAGCAGGTAGTAATGGATGTAGGTAGTACGAAGGCTCAATTGCTCAGTGCGGTCAAAAACCACCCCAATCGCGGACGTTTTGTTGCAACACACCCAATGGCAGGTACGGAGTTTTCAGGACCTGAAGCAGCGATCCCTGGCTTATTTGATGGTAAATGTACGGTCTTGATAGATGAAAATGATAGTGATGAAGATGCTATTGCAAAGGTGAAAGCATTGTATGAAAGTATACCAATGCGTATTGTTGAGTTGGAAAGCGAAGAACATGATATCCATACAGCATATGTTTCTCATATTTCGCACATTAGCTCGTTTGCACTAGCCCTGACGGTACTTGCTAAAGAAGAAAATGAAAGCCGGATTTTTGAACTGGCAAGCGGTGGTTTTAGTTCTACCGTAAGATTAGCCAAGAGTTCACCGGATATGTGGATACCCATATTTCGGCAAAATAGAGATAACGTACTAGATGTATTGGATGAGCATATTAATCAGTTGGCTCGATTTCGTAGCCTGCTCATCAAAAAAGACTTTGACACATTTTATAGGCTCATACAAGATGCCAATAGTATTAAAAGAATATTATCATAGTAGTTGCTAAGCAACTTTAAAAAAACAATATCATGGATATGATTTTCCGTCCAATTTTTGAAGATAAATCTGCTGAGGAACCCATTATGATAGCAGGGCCTTGCAGTGCAGAAACGGAAGCACAGGTAATGCGCACCGCACATGAACTATCTGGCCAGAAAGTAGATTTATACCGTGCTGGAATTTGGAAGCCTCGTACGCGCCCCAACTCTTTTGAAGGAGTTGGGAAGGAAGGGCTTGGCTGGCTACGCCGTGTGAAGGAAGAAACAGGACTCCGTGTAACTACAGAGGTAGCAAAAACTCAGCATGTATACGAAGCATTGAAGTACGGTATTGATGTACTTTGGATTGGGGCACGTACTACCGTAAATCCTTTTTCTGTACAGGAGGTAGCAGATGCTCTTCAGGGAGTAGATATTCCGGTGATGGTTAAGAACCCAATTAATCCTGATCTCAAGTTATGGATAGGAGCTATCGAACGATTGTATAAAGCAGGTATTACCCGTATAGCAGCGATCCATCGTGGATTTTCATACCATGGCGCTACCAAATACCGCAATATACCTCGCTGGCAAATTGCAATAGATTTGAAGCGCCAGTTTCCGGAATTGCCAATTATTTGTGATAACAGCCATATCTGTGGTCGTCGTGATATTTTACAAATGGTTGCCCAAAAGGCAATGGACCTCAATTTTGATGGTGTAATGACTGAAGTACACCCCAATCCTGATGAAGCTTGGAGCGATGCAAAACAGCAAATTACCCCAGCTCAATACAAAGCAATGATGGAGGAAATTGTTTTGCGTCAGCCTACAACAGATGACATGGAATTTTTAGAAAACCTGGAACACCTGCGCCACGAAATAGATGAATTGGATGAAGAGATTTTGAATTTGGTGAGCGGCAGAATGAAGCTGGCAGAACGTATTGGAGAGTATAAAAAGCGGAACAACATCTCTATTTTACAAACATCTCGCTGGAATGAAATCCTGGAGCGTGCTGTCACCAAAGGGAAATTGAAAGGTTTGAGTGAGGAGTTTATTACGGTTATGCTAAAAGCGATTCACCAGGAATCTATCAATCATCAGGAGCGAGTAATGAACCAGCAAGATTTGACAACGGACTAACAAACTTTCATCTCTGTTTTCCTTCTGCTTGGAAAAGACTATTTTCGCAACAAAAAAAGAATGGCATACGAAAACTTATTAATAAACGATGAAGATGGAATCCTGGTAGTTACCATCAATCGTGAAAAAGCCTTAAATGCACTGAATACTCAAACGATGCTGGAACTAGGGCGCTTCTTTACAGAGGATGCTCTTCAACGAGAAAATGTCAAGGGAGTGATCTTGACTGGAGCAGGTGAAAAAGCTTTTGTTGCAGGTGCAGATATTAAAGAGTTTTTAGGTTTGGATGCTACTAAAGGGCAGGAAATGGCTCAAAGAGGGCAGGATGTATTTTTTGCTATAGAGCGTTTCCCAAAACCTGTAATAGCATTGGTGAATGGCTTTGCTTTAGGAGGAGGATGTGAACTTTCAATGGCCTGTCATATGCGTATTGCAACAGAGAATGCTCGTTTTGGACAGCCTGAGGTAAATCTGGGAATTATTCCTGGTTATGGTGGAACACAGCGTTTGATCCAATATATTGGTAAATCTAAAGCGATAGAGTTACTGCTTACTGGAGATATGATCAAAGCAGATGAAGCACTGCGTTTAGGTTTGGTAAATTATGTTTTACCAGCTGAAGAAGCAATGGGAAAAGCTAAAGAACTGATCGGTAAAACTGCTACAAAAGGGCCCATTGCTATTGCCAAGGTAATAGAGAGTGTAAATGCTTATTTCCAGCATGATGAAGATGGTTTTGCCCGCGAGGTGAGCGAATTTGGATATACAACAGGTACAGAGGATTTCAAGGAAGGGGCGCAGGCTTTTATTGAAAAACGCCCTGCTGATTTTAAAGGAGAATAAGTTAAGGGAGATATAAAAAAGCGCAGCTTGTAAATTGATATTACAAGATGCACTCATTTGAAATGGTCGTCTCCGTAATTATTAGCAGCCTGGAATTCAATATTCCAGGCTGCTAATGTCATCATCAATGATGACTATAATGCTTGCTTTTATACTTCTTGATTTGCTGTAGTACTTTATCTGCTGCTCCTGCCACAGATTTTTCAAAAGTATCACTATGGTCTTCTGCAAAGAATGTATACCCAGGCACTGAAACTCGTAGTTCTACTATTTGATCTTCTGCATGCCGATGACGGTTCTCTCCAATTTTTAGGTATATTTCAGCTTGAGTGATACGGTCAAAATGGATTTTCAATTTGTTTACTTTTTCTTCAATTACAGATTTCAAGTAGTCGTTCACTTGAAAAGTAGCATTAATCAATACATTCATAGTTTTCGTTTTTAGCGTGATTAGTATTGTTGGCTTTTGATCTCTTTTTATACTACTAATTTATTCCTCTTTCATGAGCCCATAAATGATATTCATCAAGCGGAAAAAGTGATAATAATCATAGGATTCTGATAGGGAAATCAGGACTGCTCCTGGTAAGTTCAAGTTACAAGCATAGTTAATTCACACTTCCAGACGTATTACTCAGCCCGAAGAACTATGCTACGCTTAACTTTCATGACTGTACTGCCCACTGCCCACTAAACACTGCCCACTGAATACTGCTCACTGCCCACTGCTCACTGCTCACTGCCAACTGAACACTGCCCACTGCCCACTAAACACTGAATACTGCTCACTGCCCACTGAACACTGAATACTGAATACTGCTCACTGCCCACTGCCTACTGCTCACTGAATACTGCCTACTGAACACTGAATCCTGAACACCGCCAACCGAAAACTGTCAATCAAACACTGAAATTTCCTTCCTTTACGTTATCTTAGAGAAGATCAAAAATAGCTCTACAGTTTGAAGCTGCATTTGATTAATACTGAACAATATGAACTCAAAAAAGACAGTACTAAGCCTTATCGCTTTTATCTTCCTCCAATCTCTTATTGCGCAAAATTTTTCTGGTCAGTGGGAAGGATATATTACTCAGGATAATCTTTCTGATAAATTTAAGTATACTATCAATGTACAACAAAGAGGAAATAGTATTTATGGTACCTCCGCTTCTCTTACAATGGATGGGGAGCACGGAGCTCGTTTTGAATTATCCGGCTTTTGGGATGGGAAGATCCTGGTTTTACAAGAATTGAAACAAACGATGCCTTCTCAGCCTCAATGGTGTATTAAATATGCTACGCTTACGCTGGATGAAGATGGGGCTGTACAAAAATTAAGTGGTCGCTGGAAAGCAAATGGGTGTACTCCCGGAGATATGGTCTTGAGTAGAAAACTAGCTATGAAAACAGATACACTGGTACAAGAAATTAACCCTACCCTTACGGGAAAATGGACAGGGACGCTTTCTCAATCAGATAGAGATTATGGATTTTATTTTGAAGCAGAATTTACAGAAGGGGGAGAGGGGCAATCTTATATCGTATCGGAAGATAATGGCGGCAGTGCTACTCATTTATTAAACTGGTCTTCTCTCAATAAAACTCGGTTAACTTTTGAAGAAAGTGGTATCTTAAAAAAATCAGATGGTGATTGGAGATGGTGTATTAAATCAGGTGATCTGAAATTTCGCCGGGATGGTAGCCGCCTTATTTTAGAAGGTACTTGGAGTGGATATATTGAAGGATATACGAAGGAAACGGGAGCTTGTGCTAAGGGAAGGCTGTATTTGGAAAAACCTGTTATGACAGAGACAATCATACGCCACCAAAAAGCTATTCAACAACCTTATGAATCGGAAAGTCAAAGGACAGTAAAAATAGAACGAGTATTGGAAGTAAGCCGCCCCAATATCAAATTGAAAGTATGGGATAATGGAACCGTAGATGGTGATGTAGTAACCCTATTTTTGAATGGAGAACGCATTCTTCATAATCATCGGGTTTCTAAACGCAAAATAGGTATTCCGGTTACCTTACAGCAGGAAGCCAATTTTTTGATACTTCATGCTGAGGATTTGGGTGATATTTCTCCTAATACAGTAGCTGTAGCTGTTGATGATGGTGAAAAAGAGCAGGTCATTATTCTTAGTTCTAATCTCGAAGAAAGCGGGGCTGTAATGATCCGGCAGTTTAAGGTAAACTAGTCTCCCCGATCTCCAACTAGTACCCCCGATCTCCAGATCGGAGGAAACTTCCCCTGAACAAAGCCCCTTTGGTCTCCAGATCAGGATCTGTTCTCCAAATTGGAAAATTCTACTTAGAGATTAGAGTGCTAGTTTTTCCAATTTGGGGTGTTTTTTCTCCATATTGGAGAAATTGGAGTCTTGCTCTCTAAGTAGTAGCTCCAATCTCCGAACTTTGGAGATCGGGGAGACCCAATATCCACTCTCCAATTTGTTCTCCCCAAATCTTGTAGGTTATGGCAGAAGGATGCACACCATCAGAGTAAAAATCGTTGATTGTTTGTCCGTCTTCAAGGTGTTTTTTCCATTTCTGCCAGCTTACCTTTTCAGACATATAGTAGGTATTTGAAAATTGTAATGGTAAATCAATAATAACTTGTCGATGTAAATTTACCAGGCCTCCAAGGATTAATTGGAAAGACTTAGGAAAAGCAGGGAAGTGGCCAACTGCTGGCATATTAGCAATAATAATTTTACTATCAGGCTGTTTCGCTGCCAATTCAGTGATTAAAGCTTTGAGCTGTCGCCTCCATCGTAATGGCCGGTTGAGGTTGAAAGTTTCATTCCCACCAAGGCCTATGATTATGAAATCTAAAGGATTTTCGGGCAATTCAGGTACTAGTTTTTCATGTACATCCCGGGCGGTGTATCCTGATCTTGCTAATACTTCCCATCTGACTTCATTGCCTGTATTTTGATGTAGTGTTTTTGCAATATGATAGGTAATTCCATCCCGCTGACTTTCTATACCAACGCCTGCAAAAGTGGATTCTCCCAGGCCTAATACATTCAATTGAGCTGGATGCCCTTTGATACTTCCTTTATAAGGGCCTTTGGCTTCGGGGAGTTTGGGAATACTTTTTCGCAAACGTTTTCCCTGCCAGGCAAGAAAAGGGATAAAAGGTATCAGAATAATGGCTGCCAGGATATAAATAATTTGTTCGCGCATTAGCTTTGTATTTGTAACGGATTGGGTGATTGCCATCGATTCGTAAACCTGGATACCAATAGAATGGTCAATAAACCAGAGAGCATGGCTACTGTTCTGTATGGAAAGAGTACAACACCATCTTCTATCATAGGATAAGGAATTAATATGGGTAAGCCCAAAGTGGTGTCTCCTCCACCAAAACGAAGTATGAAAGCAACAAAAAAACCTGCTATTGCTCCATAAGTATTTGCTTTAGGGTCGAAGAGTGCACATACTAGTGGAGGGAATAATAAACAATACACAAAGTCACTACATAAGAACCATAACTCATATACACTATTGATATTCAAGGCTAATAATAGGGCCGCTATGCCAATGATCCATATAATGCGCCGAATTAAACGAAATAGTGTTTTGGAGTCAATAGATGGATTAACCAATGGACGATAGACATTCCAGCCTGCCATGGTTGAGGCCGATAATATAGAAGAATCAGTAGATGACATCACTGCCGCAGCGACAGCACCTAAACCTATTAAACTCACCCATGTCGGAGTCAGATAGCGTATAACCCAGGGAAGGGTAGAGGCGGCATCAGGAGGAGCATTAAGAGCAAGACTTTGCCAATCTGCTACACTGCCTACTATACCAATCAGCACAGCCGGAATAGCTGCTACCAGGCACACAATCCCCGCAATAACAGATAGTCTGACTGCTGTCTGTTCATCTTTTGATGCCAAAACACGCTGAAAATATACTTGCCATGGAATACCCCCAAATATCAGTAAAAGAGCATAATCCCACCAATTCCAATAGTAATTTCCGAGTGCTTCGCTGGTAGGCAAAAAACTGGCAGCAGCTCCAAAATTGTTGTGATATATTTCCCATGCATTATCCCAGCCTCCAACACTATCTAAAGCAAAAGGAACCGCTAGTAGGAGGCCACCAAACAATAACACCAATTGTATGATATCTGTCAATGCCACAGACCATAAACCCCCTAATGCAGTATAGGCAATAGCGATGGCCGCAGATAGAATAATAGAGCTGGTCGTATCCATCCCAACGATAGTAGCAAAAGTGGTACCTAATGCAGTAAGTATTGCTGCTGTCCAAAATACCTCTCCCGAAAGAGCAGGGATAAACAGTAGAGCCGCTACCTTTTTGCCAAAGCGCTGCTCCAGAGGGTCAAGCATGGTGCTGAAGCGATACCTGCGCATCTTTCTGGCGAATAGAAGGCCTCCAATGATCAGACTCAACGCATAGCCCCAGGGGGCCTGAACCCAAACAAGGCCTGAACTGGCAGTATATTCACTCGTACCATTAATAAAACCTCCACCTAGCCAGGTTGCACTCATGGTGAAAATAGCCATCCAAAGTGGAAGGCGCCGGCCAGCTAACAAAAACTCCTGATGGGTACCAGATTTTCTAAGTGTTGCTGCATAAGCTCCTGTAGCAAAAATGAGCACATAAAATACGATCATAGATGCAAAACTGGACCAGCTAACATCCTGATTTGTAAAGAAATGCAGGTAGGCTCCTAAAGCAAGAAGCACCACCAATAAGCCTGCGGTAGGGAGTATTATAGATTTTATAGATTTCATTAGGGGGAAAATAGGTATATTTTCGGATGTAAGTACCAAGATATAATCATGTATATGTTAAAGTTCAGAGTAATTTTTTGCTTCAGCAAGGCAAAAAACGTAGCCATAGCCTTAAGCTACGGCGTCCAGATAGTTATCGCATACGCGTCAACTTATGTAGAAAAGTAAATAAAAAATGCTGCTTAAGTTTGTTCAAGCAACATTTAGAACACTTAAGCAGCATCAAAATGAATATTGAACAAATTAAGCAAAAAATCAACGAACTAGAAATAGAT
>JAKSDI010000127.1 GCA_022360175.1 Chitinophagales bacterium | reverse complement strand
TCTATTTCTAGTTCGTTGATTTTTTGCTTAATTTGTTCAATATTCATTTTGATGCTGCTTAAGTGTTCTTAATGTTGCTTGAACAAACTTAAGCAGCATTTTTTATTTATTTTTCTATATAAGTTGACGCGTATGCGATAGTTATCGGGATTTAACGCTGAATAGGACGAAAATTGACTCAAGATAATATGTGATTTAATTTGTCCTGGCGCTTATGGCAGGTTAGAAATTTGTTATAAAATAGCTGCTAGGCTTAAAAAACCTGGCATTGATACTTTTTTATAAGAAAATATTTGAAATACTTTTACCTTTGCCGCCAGTAAGAGTATGAACTGGTTTAAACTTAATAGAAGATTCCCCTCAGCCCTGTGGGCAGCTCCCCCGAGGGAGCACAGCACTTATACCCCTTTGGAGGGGTCGGCTGAAAGCCGGGGGAGGAGTAAACATTGAGTTACTAAAAAAGGCAATTTAATATTCTGATTTTTAGTGCCTTAATAAGAAAAGTTTAAACTACTTCTATGATTAAATTTTCATGATTGCGGGAGAGTAAGCAAATTTTGTTCTGAACGAGGCAGAAAACATAAACATACCTGAAAGGTACGGTGAGGCTTTCTAACGAAGTGCAGGATAAAAATTACCACTCGTAGCCAATTAATGGAACTTTAAACATACTCTAAGGCAACAAAAAGCTTTATATCTCTGTTTTTAGAGAGTTTTATATAGCAGATTTACAAAAGTAGTAGATTTCAACGATACAAATAATATATGGATTATGTAATCATGGCAGGGCAGTTGATGCTCAGTCTTTCTATACTGATTGTGCTACACGAAATGGGGCACTTTATTCCAGCGCGTTTGTTTGGCACCCGTGTAGAAAAGTTTTACCTGTTTTTTGACCCCTGGTTTTCTCTCTTTAAGTATAAAAAAGGCGAGACAGAATATGGGATTGGTTGGTTGCCATTGGGTGGATATGTGAAAATATCCGGGATGATTGATGAGAGTTTCGATACGGAGCAAATGTCTCAGGAACCACAGCCCTGGGAGTTTCGTTCTAAGCCAGCCTGGCAGCGCCTGATCATTATGCTTGGTGGTGTTACGGTCAATTTTATTCTGGGCTTCCTGCTCTACGGTATGGTACTATGGGTATGGGGCGAAGAATATATTCCCAATGATAAAGTCGAGTATGGTATTTATGCAGATTCATTGGGTCGTGATATGGGCTTTGAAATGGGAGATCATATTGTATCCATTGATGGCAGGCCTTATGAAAAATTCAACGATCGTCTTGTAGTAAGAGAAATCATTATCAATGATGCTCAAACAATAACGGTAAATCGTGCAGGCCAGAATAAAGAGATTACAATCGATCCTAAATTTGTAGGTATTCTCTCAAGTTATGAGAATAAATCCATGCCATTATTCAGTGCAAGAGTTCCTTTTATTGCTCAGCAAATGACGGAAGATGGTCCAGCCAAAAAAGCAGGCATCCAGGAGGAAGATCGTATCATTGCTTTAAATGGAGAGCCTACTCCCTGGTTTCAGGATTTCTACTACAAGGTGATAAAGCTTAAGAGTGAGAAAGTAAACGTAAGTGTAGTTCGGAATGATAAGGATACGATTCAGTATGCACTTACTACCACGGAAGATGGTAAAATAGGAGTTTATCCTTATGGCGCAGGCCACTTTTTTGGAACAGAAACACAGAATTATAGCCTGGCAGAAGCTATTCCTGCCGGAGTTGTTAAAGGCTGGAACTTCCTGGGCGATCAAATGAAAGCCTTTGGGCAAATGTTTAAAGGCCGTATTAAAGCCTCGGAAAGCTTGGGTGGCTTTGGTACCATCGGCTCTATGTTTGGTAGTGAATGGTTGTGGGAACGTTTCTGGACAATGACTGCCATACTTTCATTGATCCTGGCATTTATGAACCTGCTTCCTATCCCTGCTTTGGATGGTGGGCATGTAATGTTCCTTCTTTATGAGGTAGTGACTGGTCGTAAGCCTAGTGACAAGTTCATGGAGCGAGCTACTATGATTGGTTTTGCTATCGTGTTGCTATTAGTGCTTTACGCAAATGGAATGGATGTAATTCGACATTTCTTCCCAGGAAAATAATTTAAGCGTTTAAAAATGCTCACAGATTCCACAGGATGTACTATGTATACTTTTGTGGAACCTGTGAGAAATATTGTTTTGTTTCCCATCTTTTAATACCGCTCTCATTAATTAGCAAAAGGCATGGAATACTGGAATCTCAAAGGAAAGACCGCTTTAGTTGTTGGTGCCAGCAAGGGGATTGGTAAAGCAACTACAGAGGAATTGCTTCATCATGGAGCAGAAGTTATTTTTCTGGCCCGCTCAGCAGATTTAATCAACGAATTGCAGGAAACATACACTGCAAAAGGCTTGCCTGCTACCGGTATAGTTGCTGATATAAGTGATGGAGAACAAAGAGATCGCATTGTAAAAACGGTAGCTGAGAAATGGGGTAAGCTGGATATACTGGTTAATAATGTAGGCACCAATGTTCGCAAACCTACTTTAGAGGCCACTTTCGAGGATTTACAACACGTAATGGATGTGAATGCTGGTACGGCTTTTGATCTGAGCATTAAACTACACCCTTATTTGAAAGAATCCGGTGCTGCCAGCGTAATTAATGTAGCTTCTATTGCCGCTAAAACGGGCGTGATGTGGACTACCGCTATATACGCTATGTCAAAAGCAGCTATGGATAGAATGACTAAATACTTGGGGGTAGAATGGGGCAAAGACAATATCAGAGTTAATTCTGTTAATCCATGGTTTATTAATACCTCTCGTGTGGAACGAGTGCTAAAGATTGAAGAAAAAGTACAGCAAATTAATCATGCGACACCCCTGGGCAGGGTAGGAGAGCCGGAAGAAGTTGCTCGCCTTATTGCATTCCTGGCTATGCCTGCCTCTTCCTATATGAGTGGCCTGAATATACGAATAGATGGTGCGTTTTCACAGGTAGGAATTCAGTAAAAGATACAGTTGTTTTCCTTCAGTTTGGGAATAAAAATAAATCAATCCCATGTCAAGCTAAGTTGGCATGGGGTTTTTATTTTAAGCTACGCCTGTATCTTTTGAGTCATTCTTCTATTGATTTCAAAACTTTATAAGTGTGGATATCCAAATTTAAGCACAGGCTTTGTAAAGCCTACGTCATTTGAGTTTTTTTATTTGAATGTGTGCTGTTTTAGCGACTTATTGCTGCCTTGTAAGATATCGAGGCCAATTAACTTTAAATATTTTGAAAATGAACCGACTAAAATCAATTTTTAGCACTTTTGTTTTTATGAGTATTATGCTTTTAGCCCAGGCCCAGGATTGGGAACAGTTAGGCAATAATACTCCTTTCTACAAAGATCACACCAATGGTTTTGGGTACGATAATAAAGCATATGTACTGGAAGGAGATTCCAAGAGATTTTGGGAGTACTCTGCCGATACAGACACCTGGACTCAGTTAGATGATTTTCCTGGTATGTCAAGAAGAGTCGCAATTGGTGATGAATGGGATGGCAAATACTATTATGGATTTGGTTTTAATTCTGGTGCGGGCTATTTGACCGATTTATGGGTTTTTGATCCTGCTGACATGTCTTTTACCGAACTTCCATCCTGTCCTTGTATTGGGCGAACACACCCAGCCTTTATAGCTTATAATGATAAGATTTTTATGGGTACAGGCACTACAAGTAATGGTGATATTGACGATTGGTGGGAATATGATATGATTACTCAGGAATGGGAACAGAAACCTAGTATGCCAGGTGGTCCAAGGCATCATCCATTTTTCTTTGAATCAGGAGATTATGTATATGCCGGAGGTGGCCACGTCAACAATTGGTTGCAATACGATCCTGTTACGGAAGAATGGACAGCGATTGATAATGACCCTGCTGGAAGAGTAGCAGGTACACAATTGAGCTATCAAGGCTTGGGACTGCTGGTTGGAGGAGATGATACAAATCATAATCATGTGCCAGATGAAGAGACCTTTATGATGTATGACCCTTCTGTTGAAGAATGGGCGTATCTACCACCTTTGCCTAATGGTAGCCGTTGGGCTCCTTCCTCTTTTATCATAGACCATACTTTGTATTTTTTTGGAGGACGTTCTTTTGTTATAGAAGAAGATGTTACTGTGTGGAAATTTGACCTGTCTTCCCTGGGGTGCCTGGCCCCTTCAGATTTAGAAGCCCTTAACATCACGGATAACTCAGCATGGTTGTTTTGGGCTTCGAGTGCACAGGCAGATTTGGACACATTAAAATGGAGAGAAGTTGGCTCAGCCGATTGGAATATTATTCCTGATGCAGATGTCGTTTATACTTTAGAAGACCTGGAAGCCTGTCAGGATTATGAATTTCAGGTGATTTCTGAATGCTCTTCTGAAAATGCTAATTCCGAAATCTACACCTTTACAACAGATGGTTGTTGCTTCAATCCGCCTCTGATAGCAAGTTCTATTGACACCAATTCAATCCAGCTTGAGTGGGATAATTTATTAGGTGCTCAAAATTTTGATATCCGATGGCGACAAGTAGGAGATGCCAATTGGACTACAGTCAATACACTTGATGCTAATTTTGAACTTACCGACCTTGCTTACTGTACAGAATATGAATGCCAAATCAAGTCTGTTTGTGCTATTGAAGATATTGATTTTGGAGAGAGCTTTTTCTTCCTGACGAAAGGCTGTGGAGCTTGTACTGATATTGATTTCTGTCCGGTTTATGAAGACTTGAGTGGGAATAGTATTTACATTGAGAAAGTTGAAATAGATGGGTATGTCAACGAATCTGGCAGTGATCAGGGCTATGGAAATTTTGCAATTCCTGATCCAGAAACGTTCAACCTCGGAGAGACTTTTACCATATCAATTGAAACACCTTCAAGTGCATCCTGGGCGAAATTGATTGTCTGGATAGATTTTAATGCGAATGGTATTTTTGAAGAAAGTGAAAAGGTAGTGGCGGAACAGTTTATAAGTCAGGTAACTACAAGAGATGTTACTATTCCTGCTACTGCTGAAACAGGAATGACCCGCTTGCGGATTGTTTGTGCTGAAATGACGGGTCCGGTTAACCCGTGCCAAATCCCTAATGCTTCCATAGTTGATGGCGAAGCAGAAGATTATTGCATCAACATCGCGAATCCTACTTCAGTAGCAGATCCTCTTGAAGAAATAGATTATAATATTACCGTTTATCCAAACCCGTCCAGGGATGCAGTTCAACTAAAATCAGATTTACCGAAAGATAAAAGATACAAAGCTCAGGTAATAAATGTTATGGGAGAAACCATAAAGCAGTTGGACAATTTTGATTTAGACGATGAAATCGATCTATCCTCTATCTCGTCGGGCCTTTATTTCCTTATCTTAAAAAATGATACTTATCAGGCCAGCGTAAAAGTGATCAAGCAATAGCTTCTCATTTTACCCTGATTCTGATAAACCACAGAAAGCAAAGGTAGTATTCAATAGAGTATGCAAATACATTATTGGATACTACCTTACTCACCCTTCGCCCGACGGAGCTGATAAGCATAGTTGGGATATCACCACTTACAACATAAAGCACAAGTGCAAATTCAAACGCAAATCCAAGCGTGCTTACATTTTGAATTAAATCTGAACTTCTGCTCCTTATCACCAATCACCAATCACCAATCACCAATCACCAATCACCAATCACCAATCACCCAACGGAGCTGATAAGCGTAGTTGGGACATCACTATATCACCTCTCACCACATCACTACATCACAATCTCATAGCTCCATGTAATATTCGCTGTTTTCTCTAGAATCATTTTTACAGAGCAAAGCTTTTCCAGTGAAGTATCAACAGCTCTTGCTACTTTCTTTTCGACGAGATCTCCTTTTAATTGAAAGTGCACATGGATGTCAGTAAATAGATTGGCAATATTTCCGGTTTCGCGTTGGGCTTCTACTATTACCTTTAAGTCCTCTGCTTCTTGTCTTTGCTTACGCAAGAGGTGTACTACATCGATGGCGCTACAACTGGCAAGTGCTGAAAGCACCATTTGCATAGGGCGCATTCCTTTATTATGGCCTCCAATACTTGGGGCACCATCCGTCACAACACTTAATCCATCTTCATTTGATATTTCGAAGTTGAAGTCTTGATCGATTCTTTTAAGGGTAACCTTCATTACTTAAATTTTAATCTAAATAAAGGTAATTTATACGAAATATTGACAGCAATCTATTTTTTATATACTTTTGCACCACACTTCCTCTAGTGGAGGGTCGATTAAAAAAAGATTTTATCGATTTTCGGTTTGATTGAAATCGAAAAACTTAAAAGAGAAAGTCATTTTTAGTTAGACTAATAATGAATTTTATTCAGAAGGGTGGAGAGATCAGGCTCTGTGAAACCCTGGCAACCGTACTTGCTAAAGTAAAAGGTGCCAATTCCTGCCAAGCTGTCCCGCGATTGGTGACAGTAATTTTGGAAAAATAAAATTAACACATCCAATGGTTTCGCATTTAGATTCACATTCTTATCAATCTATTATTCCAGTTACACTATTAAGGCATACATGCTCTTGCATGTGCTGT
>JAKSDI010000009.1 GCA_022360175.1 Chitinophagales bacterium | reverse complement strand
TTCCTTATCTAAGAGAAAATGGAGGTGGTGTTATTGTTAACATTTCATCTACTTATGGTAATGTCAGTGCGAACAAAAACATCTATGGTAATTCAGGCATTAATTCTCCAGTGGCCTACGGTACTTCCAAAGCAGCCTTGATTAACTTCACACGCTACCTCGCCACCCATCTAGCTGATCAGCATATACGAGCCAATTGCTTGAGCCCAGGAGGGGTATTTAATCATCAGTCAGAAGAGTTCATTCAAAACTATACCCAACTCACTCCACTGGGTAGAATGGCAGAAGCATATGATTATCAGGGAGCCATCCTGTTTTTAATGTCTGATGCCTCAGCTTATATGACTGGAGGAAATCTAAATGTAGATGGAGGATGGACAGCGTGGTGATCTTTTCCTAATGTTATGTAATTATTGATTTGAAAAATATACGATCAATCGGAATTCTTACCCTGATAAAAATAGTATCAGCCTTTTTAAGCATTGTCTATTCTATAATTCAGGTGAATCTATTTGGTACTTCTAAAGATATTGAAACATACTTTGCAGCAACAGCTGTGCTCATGATTATTTTTTCACTATCTCAGAGTGGTGTACTAGCAGAGATATTCTTACCTAAGTACCACCAATTAAAGGAAGAGTACGGACAAGAAGTCGCAACACAAGCATTTTCAGTAGTTATTAATAGAATTTCCATTTTTGTGCTCTTCCTGTGCATAATAGCTTTTTTTTTAGCCCCTTATATCATAGAAGTATTTGTACCAGGCTTTGATTCCAGCGTAAAGGAAACGACAATAATCATTTTCCAATGTACCATATTCCTTTTATTGCCGATGGTAATTAACTCCTTTTTCGTTACCATTTTGAATGCAGAAAAGATTTACGGACGTACAGAATTAATTGGTTTCTCGAGAGTATTATTAAATATTTTCGTTCTCCTTTTACTTTATCCTTCATTGGGAGTTTGGTCTCTTGTAACCTCATTAATCGCTGGACATATTTTAACCTTTTTTGTATACATTTCTTTGCTTAAAGTCCATGATTTTAAATTATATCCTACTACATTCAGCATAAACCACTTTGATCACCAAGCTTTTTTTCGATCAGTTTATAGCACTTTAATTTATGTAGGTAGCACACAATTTTATAATGTAGTACTCAATTCCAGTATCTCATTGCTACCACAAGGATACTATGCCGTATTTACTTACGTAACTAATTTATATGCAAAGACCAGGGGAATATTTACACAACCGCTTACAGTAGTTTTCTTCACATCCTTTTCCATTGAAATGGCAAAAAAAGCAAAAGGTGCAGTTAATACTATAAAGGAATATTTGAGTTTTTCATTATTCCTTGTCAGTTTGATCGTCCTATTAATCATCTCGTTTGGGGAAGCTATACTTACTATAATCTGGGGCAGTGAAAAATTTCCGGCAGATATGTTGCACATAGCTTACCAAATATTAGTATTCAATTACATTGCTATGCTAGTAGAGTCGTTTGGTATGATATTTAGAAAAATCGCCATAAGTATTGATAGAACAAAATTATTATATCAAGGATGGTCAATAGCACAATTGATTACAGCAGGAATAGTATATGTTCTTATAAATCAAATGGGAGAAGGAGCATTAAAATTTCTTATTTTCTCTAATACCATTCTTTTAAATGTAGTATCATGGCTGATTGTTGCTCAAAAAAACTGGACATATGCCAAAGCTGTAGATTGGAACAACACTGCTCTTATTTTAATCAACTTTCTATTGATTTTACCTATTGGAATTTACTTAGGTGGCTATTTATGGGAGCTATCATGGGTGGCTAATATGAAATATTCCCTAATAATATCTGTAAGTATATTCGGAATCGTCATACTAATAGCTTATGCGTTTATTGGCTTAAATTTTAAGATTAAAGAGTTATCATGGGTCTTTAATAAATTAAAACTTCTGCTTAAGCCTTAGAACTACCACTCCTTTTATACATTTTTAATAGAAGTTGATTTTATAAACATGAAGAAAATTTACTTTAGTAATAATGTTCTCGTTGAAAAAATATGCAATAAGTTTTTCAAACAAGAATTACAAGCTAATTATTTCAAGCGTTTCTATAAAAAATTAAACCATCCCACTCCTACCAAGGGTAACATTCTGATTTATGCAGGTATAGGCAGCATGTACCTCTCCCCAATAGAGATTTTAATGTATCACTTACTCAGAGCTAAAGGCTATCAAGTTGACTATTATATCTATGACGAAAACATACCTATTAATGAGGTAATCACTAAAGAACAATACTATTCTGAAGGCAAGAAGTCATTTTGGGAGAGAACTATGAGTCATGCTCGAAATATGTTGGATAATGCTAATGTCAATTACCAATATATTACAACCAATGATGAGGTGAGTCAAATTTTAAAAACTTTACAAAAAGCCTCTTTATCTGATATTTTATCATTTGAACATGAAGGGATCAATTTTGGTCATATTGTAGAAGGAGTAATGTATAGATTTTATAAATCGTTGAGTTTCGATGATGATGCACACGAAATAGCTTTAAAGTTTATGCAAACAAGCTTAACCAATTATTTTCAATTTAAATCCCTATACGAATCAAATAAATATCAATATTCTTTCTTTTCACATGGCATATACTGTACCTGGCAGCCTATTACGGAATATTGTGAGTTAAATAACATTGATTATATCTGCTATGACCGTGCCAAGACACTGGGGCATTGCAATTTTAATTTAAATTGTCCTTCGCCTGTATGGGAAATAAGTCATGCATGGGAAAGATTAAAAGATTCCCCTTTAAACAATGAGGAAGAGGATAAGGTAACCCAATATCTTAATGAAAGGATATTACAAAAAGGCGATGTATATGCTTATAATTTCTCCGACAAAGCAGATAACATTAATCAACTGCGGGGAAGACTAGGTATTAAAGAACAAGCAAAAGTTATTACCTTATTCACTAACCTTATATGGGATGCAGCAAATGTCTCCAGGGATATTGCATTTGAATCTCCTTTAGATTGTATTATTCAAACCATCAAGAAATATAAAAACGACGACCTTGTTCATATTCTTATACGGACTCATCCCGCAGAAAAGGTATTAGGAACGAAGGAACGTTATGCCGAGTTAGTATTGGAGGCATTTGACGGTATATTACCCCCAAATGTCTCTGTGATTAGTCCAGAAGATGATATCAACTCTTTTGATGTATTAAGTTTATCAGATATAGGAGTGGTGCATACCTCTACCGTTGGACTTGAAATGGCTATTGAAAACAAACCTGTTATTCTAATATCTGAGACTCATTACCGTAGCAAAGGTTTTACATATGATGCACAAAGTAGAATACATTATTTTCAACTATTAGATCAATTGATTCTGGATTCCAATCCATTCCCTAGTCAACAAGTATTGGCTCGCAAATACTTTTACTTAATGATGTTTAAATATCAACACCAGATGCCTATAATTTTTACAAAAAAAAATGTATTTAATGGTTATAGTTATGAATCTTTTGAACAATTACGTAAAGATAAAAATGCTGTAATAAATAATATTATAAATAGGATATCAAGTGAGAATTCATTCGATGATTTTATTTTTAATAATAGTCACTGATTAATCATTATATTTTGTAAAGTCAAACATTTAATGAAAGAACTGCTAATAAATTTATTACATTACTATTTATTTAACCGATGGATTATGTATATCCCATCACATCGAATAAGAAAGTTCTTCTTAAGGTATAGATTAAATTCAATTGGAAAAAATACCAACTTCATGATAGGAGTAGAGATTCGAGTTGGAAAAAATATATCTATTGGTAATAATACTGTTATTAACTCGAAAGTTTTGTTGGATGGAAGGGGAGGTAAATTACAAATAGGGAATAATGTAGATATTGCTCAAGAAACTAATATATGGACCTTACAACATGATATTAATGATGACAATCATGCAGCTAAAGGTAAAGATGTGGTTATTGAAGACTACGTTTGGATAGCATCAAGAGTATCAATCCTTCCTGGTGTTAGAATAGGAAAAGGAGCAGTTATTGCTACTGGAGCGGTAGTCACTAAAAATGTACCTCCTATGTCTGTAATGGGCGGTGTTCCAGCAAAAAAAATTGGCGAAAGAAATAACGCGCTTAATTATACACTGAACTATAAACCTAAATTTCGCTGACTTCTTCTCTAAAAACTACTAAAGTTATTGTGAAAGTCTACAAAATCAAAGAAAAAATGGATGAACCAAAGAAGCAACTGCAAAGAATTAAAGCTATGTTTTATACCGAGACTGCGGCTGGGATACATAAATTCATTACGCCTTAAGCTGCTTTTAAATTTCTTAACCGGAGACTACTGATGTAAATTATCAATTCTTACATAAACAAAATTTCTCGTGGTGAGGTTTGTAGTCAATGTTTTTGTTTGACAAAGAGGTGCCTAAATTGTAGTAAACTAATAGTAACTGTTCCGCACTCGGATCTTTTTTGCACAACAGACAGGTTTTCTCTTGGTGAAGAAACAAAAAAGGTTACCAGGTTTGCTGGTAGAAATGAAATGTTAATTGATCTTATTATCTATTTCGGTATATAACGAAGTTGTTTGAAAAATTCAACCATAAAAAAGTGATAGAACCAATGGCGCAAAAAAAAATAACTATCAAGCGAGTCATAAATGCAATTCAAAGAAGAACATTAGACAAAGTATTGCAGTCATTGGCGAATAAAAGAATAGATGCTTATATAAGAGATAATAATCTACAGCCTGTAATTGACCAGGCTAGACAAGCAACAAATTCTACCGGAGCGGATCTTTCAGATTATGTGCTTTTACATGCTTACATTAGACAAGCAAAACTTCAATACATTCTTGAATGTGGTACTGGTCTCACAACATGGATTATGGCTGATGCGTTGATGAAAAACCATGAAAACTCAGAAAAAAGTGATGCTAGTGGATTAATAATCTCCATGGAAGAAGATAAGTCTTGGCACCAACACGCGATTAAGGTCTTGCCTGAAAAATATACGCAATATGTAAGGATGGTACATTCATCAAGGAGATATGTTAATTATACCTTCATTTTTGGAGTTGCATATGAGAATATCCCTGATTACCCATATGATATGATGTTTATCGATGGACCGGTTTGTAGATATTTTCCTAATGAGTTTACTTCTGGAAACAAAGAAAATTTTCAACATACTGCTGCTATGGATTTGATATTACTCTTACTGGAGAGAGATTTAAGAATTACTGCTTTTATTGATAATTTAAAGAGAACACAAATCGCTTATTCCTGTTTATTTGAACCTGGCAAACTTAAAACTTACAAGTATTGGAGTAATATAGGAATTTTAGAATCCGTTCAAAAAAAAGATTTAATAATTAATTCAGGTCATTACCTGTCAATATACCATAAGGTTATTAAAGAATATCAGGGTATAAAAATTCCATCTTTTTCAAGGTAGCCTTACAAAATTAGCGCTATACGAAATTTGAAAGAAGATATAGATAACGAATAACCTGCGTTAAAAAGATAGGAGGTGCTCATCACCGCCTTTGTACCATACTCAAAATTTTGTGATGCAAGTCAAAAAGGTAGCGATTTTCCCAACAGCACTTAGTTCTGCTAATTCGTATCAAAATTTATTTATAAAAGGGTTGAATGATATTGGGATAGAAGTTTTCCTTCCCTCTTATGAATATCCATTTCCTATCTTAAATGCTGTCAAACAGTCAGAAAAAAATGACTGTGATGCTATCATTTTAGAATGGATACATACAGTTTATACTTCAAGAAGTCTACTTTACACGATAGTTAAAGCATTTATGGGAGAACTAGAGCGTTTCGTTATACACAGAAATAAAAAAAATACTATTCCTATAATTTGGAACTTACATAATTTGCATCGTCATGATAGACTTCATATTGGTATAGAAAAGTGGAATTTTAAAAGAATTTCAAAAATTATAGATGGGATCAGAGTATTCAATGAGTACTCCATTCAAGAAGCTAGAAGTTATTTATCACTACCAAAAGATAAAAAAATACAGGCGATTCCTCAGGGCAATTATATCTCTATCTATAATGATATCCAACCTAAAAATCTTCGATCTAAATGGAATGCTAGCCAAGATGACCTCATCTTATTAGTTTTTGGGGGCATAAGAGAAGGGAAAGGAATTCTAAAATTTCTATCCGCTTTTGAAAAAGTCACTTATCCCGGAATAAAAATAATAATAGCAGGCGGCTCTGAATCTGATAGGATGACGAAAACGCTACATGATATTAGCAAACGGGACGACCGAATAATAACAGAGATAAGATATATAGAGGATTCGGAAGTTCCGAGTTATTTCTATTCAAGTGATTACACTGTACTTCCATATGAGTACATCTTAAACTCTGGTACTGCTACCTTATCCTTTGGCTTTGGTGTCCCAATAATTGTCAACTCTATTCCCACGCTAGTCAATGTATATGATAGTCCGTTTACACTACAAGGTAACCTGCATGAAACAGATCAATTAGAAGAAGTAATTCACAACGCTAGTATAAATAAAAAAGATATGCTGAAAATGAGAAAAGACACTCTCGAATTTGCAGAACAATATACCTGGGAGAGAGTTGCAAAAGATATCGGCAATTTCATCGAACACCTTCATCAATAGATAAATCCAGTGCAATAGTAATAAGTTCTTTTTAAGATAACTATAATGCTGAAGTGAATGAATTATAGAAACTTCGCTAATCAACTACTAAAAATTGCAAAAGAAGCCAATTAAGATCATCTTTATCACGCATGCATTTCCACCACTATCAGGTGGAGGTGTTCAGCGTATCAGCAAATTTTCAATATATCTTCAGATGATGGGGTATGAAGTGCATGTTTACGCTACAAATCCCGGAGAGACAGATTGGGTTGATGATAAACGATTAAAAGATGTAAGCTCAGTACCTGTTTCCAGAATAGGGCGAAGAAATTTATCACGAGCTATCATACATAAAGTCAAGAGACGTTTATTGCCAATTGATTTCCAGACACCATGGGCATTAAAAGTTACCAAAATTCTTTTAAATGCTCCTGATACTGATGATCCCCAGATAATCATTACTAGTGGTCCGCCACACTCAATGCACATTGTAGGCTATTTTATGAAAAAACTTAGAGGGACTCCTTGGGTTGCAGATTTCAGGGATCATTTCACACTTGGTCCTGAATATAGAGTGTATTCATTTATTGGAAAGAGAATTAATCAATGGTTTGAAAACCAGATATATAAGAATGCCAATAGGATTATCTTCAATACGAAGATCAATAAAGAAGATGTAATCTATTCAAAATTCCAACTAGAAAGCGATAAAGGCACAGTGATTTACAATGGATATGATGAGTCTGACTTATCCAGACAAAATAAAACTATCAGTTGGAAAGGGAAAAAATCTTACAATTATCTTTATTTAGGAGGATTAAGAGGAGATCATGTAGATGGAATATTCTATAAAGCACTTCATAAACTCTTTCAAATTAGACCACACCTACGATCTGAAATATCTATTCAAATCGTAGGAAATTTAGTAAAAAAAGGCAATTTGGTTCATGAATTAGAACTCGATGATGTAATCTTCTTTTCGCCAGGTGTTCCATACGATGAAGTAGGAGACTTGCTAAATGCTTCAGATGGCTGTCTGACATGGCAAAGAAACCGAATCACATATAGGGGGACTATTGCGGGCAAAGTATTTGACTATATAGGTGCAAAAAAGCCAATATTTTCTATTGGTATTCCCAATGGTGAAATTGAAAATATTCTTAAAGAATTTGACATAGGTCAAAGTGCCGCTCCTGATAACATTGAACAAATCGCACTAGATTTCAATATTTTCCATGAACAGGTAAAAACAGGTCAATTCCAATATACTGATCATAAAATTGAAAGTCTGAAAGTCTTTAGTCGAAAACATCAGGCTTATCAGCTCGCAGAATTGATTGAATCTCTGGAATTTAAAAAATAATTTTAATGTGTGGCATTTTTGGCATAACTAAAAAAGATAAAAAATCGTCTATCGATACTGATGTAGTAGCGGATGCCATTGCAGCAGTAGCTCATAGAGGTCCAGATCATCAAGCCGTACAACAAATAGCTCCTAATATAGTCTTTGCACATGCTAGATTATCCATTATAGATGTACATGAGTCCTCCCATCAACCATTTTCTTTTGAACACTATACCGTTGTTTTTAATGGAGAAATATTCAACTACATTGAAATAAGAAAACAATTAATTGAATTAGGCTATTCATTCAAAACTAAATCTGATACCGAAGTTCTTCTGGCAGCCTATGATGCTTGGAGGTCTAATTGTGTAGATCACTTCAATGGTATGTGGGCATTTGCGATCTATGATCATTTAAAAGAAGAATTATTCTGTTCCAGAGATCGCTTTGGTATTAAACCATTTGTCTATTATGCCACGGAAGACACCTTTATTTTTGCCTCTGAAATAAAATCTATTCTTACCTATGACTCTTCACTAAAGCAAGTGAATTATGCTGCAATAGCTAGTTATCTGAAAGAATCTGTAGGTGCTGAAATTGAGCAGACCTGGTTCTCAAAAATTAAACGATTACAGCCGGGTCACAATCTATACATAAAAAATGGGCAGATTACCAGAAAGCAATATTGGGACTACCCCAAAACACAAGACAAAACTTACTCACAACAAACAATAAGTACTTTTTATAATACCCTTCGAAAAGCGGTAAACGTAAGACTACGCTCAGATGTACCATTAGGTGTAACCCTTTCTTCAGGGTTGGATTCATCGATTATTACTAAACTAGCTTCCGAACAAGTTACCCATCCATTGAAATGCTACACCGCCGCATTTCCCAATTATCCTCTGGATGAATACCCTGAAGCATTAAAGTTTGCAAAGACATTAAACGTAAAACATATTCCCGTTTACCCTTCATACAATCAACTAACCCCTGTTCTAAAAAAGATTATCTATCATCTTGAATCAGGTCATTCTTCACCTGCCATTTTTCCACTCTACTACATTGCCCAAGAAGCAAAAAAAGATATCACTGTCGTATTGGAAGGTCAGGGAGCAGATGAATTACTAGGCGGTTACATAGAAAAGAACATAATAACTGTACTCCTGGAATATATAGTTAGGTTAAAGCTATTTACTTTTATAAAAAGTTTCAAAACCTTTTATAAAAGGTATAACATCAAAGGAGCGTTCATTCTGTATATGAGAGGAATAAACATACCATTTATCAATAAGTGGTTACGTTTATTATTTCAATATGAAAACATCTATGATGCAAATATTAAGAACCAACCAGTTATTAATTCGTCAAAGGGAATAAAAAGGCTGGTTAATTTGAACGCATCGCTAATTGATCAACATAAAAGGGGACTAGTTAACTTACTGCATTATGGTGATGCCATATCCATGATTTTTTCACTTGAAAACAGAGTACCTTTTCTCGATTACCGATTAGTGGAATATGTTTTTAAATTACCAACGAAAGCTAAAGTTAATAATGGGTACGGAAAAAACATTCTACGTATAGCTTTCAAAGAATCAATCAGCAGTTCAATCATTAATAATACGACCAAGAAAGGATTTCCTTCTCCTATTTCACAATTTTTTCAAAATGATTCAGATGCAATCCAGATTCTTCTATCTAATAAGTTCAAAAATCGGCAGATTATTAAACCTGAAGCTTTACAAAAACTGATCACAGAACATCAGTCTGCTATAAAAGATAACTCTCGACTATTGTTTAGACTGCTCAGCGCAGAACTATGGTTTCAAACATTCATTGATTAAATAACTTCATGAAAAGATTACTTTTTATTTTTGGTACTCGCCCTGAAGCCATTAAAATGGCCCCTCTGATTAAAGAGTTTCAAAAAGACCCCAGCCATTTTGAAGTAAAAATTTGCATAACGGCACAACATCGGGAAATGTTAGATCAAGTGTTGGATTTTTTTGATATAGAACCCGATTTTGATCTCAATCTGATGAAAAAAAATCAAACGCTTTATAGCCTCACCTCTGCTATAATACAAGAATTACCTAAAGTGTTTGATGCGGTACAACCTCACTACACCTTCGTTCATGGTGATACCACAACTTCGATGGTAGCTGGTCTTGCATCATTTTATTACAAAAAGACCAAATTATGTCACATAGAGGCCGGGCTCAGAACTTACAATAAATATTCTCCATATCCAGAAGAGATTAATAGACAAATTACAAGTTTATTAACGGATTTACACTATGCCCCGACCAAAGCATCTACTCAAAATCTTGTTAAAGAAGGAATATCGAATGATAGAATCGTAATAACCGGCAATACCGTAATAGATGCTTTGTTCTTAACGCTTGAAACCATAAAAAGCGATGATGGTAAAAACCTTGATATTAAAGAAGTTGTCGAACTTACAGCAAACATCAATAATTACATCTTAGTAACTGCTCATAGAAGAGAAAATTTTGGCGAAGGGATAAGATCAATCTGCGAAGCTATAAATACACTTACCAAATCATTTCCAGATATCCGTTTTATCATCCCTGTACACTTGAATCCTAACATTAAGAATGTTGTATACCAGTTATTAGGTAACAATAAGAATATCTTGCTTATTCCTCCTCAGGATTATATTTCCTTTGTTTATCTTATGAGTAAAGCATACATCATCCTTACGGATAGTGGCGGAGTTCAGGAAGAAGCTCCCAGTCTTGGAAAACCTGTAATCTTACTAAGAGATACGACTGAACGTCCTGAAGCTCTCGAAAGTGGCACCGTAATCAAGGCAAGTGCTAACAAAGACAAGATCATTCAATTGGTAAGTGAGCTTATCGAGGACAGTGATTACTATCAATCATTGTCTCAAATAAAAAACCCTTATGGAGATGGAACTGCTTCGAAAAGAATAGTTCAGCATATTAAAAGCCTTAACCAATGAAGATACTAATCTTACCAGATTATATCATGCACTATAGAATAGAGCTATACAATGCGATCCATAAGCATAAAGGGATAGAGCTAACCGTAGGATATTCTGAAATCAAGGGAGACATAAATAAATGCAAATTTAATCTTCTACATCTACCAAAATCTAAGATATTAAATGTTCAATCCAAACTAATCCACGAATACCATAAGTTCGATAAGATAATCGCTTTGTTTGATTTTCATTTCCCTATATACTTTGTTTTATCTGGTCTAAAAAAGAAGCACTTAATTTGGTGGGGCATCGGTAAAGGCAACAATCAAACAGTTAACCTACTAAGACTTATATTGGTTAAGTATTTACCATCTCCTCTTATTGTATATATGGATAAGGTAAAAACCTGGTATGAGGAAAATGGCGTTTCCTCTAACAAGTTACATGTCATGGGTAATACCATTCACGTCAACACCCCCATGATCTATAATAATCTAGAAGACAAAAAAGATTTTCTCCTACTTGGCTCAATTAATAGTAGAAAACGCTATGAAGACTTCTTTGAAGCATTTGCCCGAGTCCATCATAAAATGAGTACTAAAATGGGAATAAAGGTAATTGGAGATGGAGGAGAAAAAGATAGATTAATATCTCTGATCCAACGACTTAAACTACAAAATAGAGTAAATTTCATTGGATTCACTACCGATCAGGAAAAAATCCAACAGGAATTTTCTTCTGTTTTAGCCACTGTTTCGCCTGGACAGGCTGGACTTACAGTTTTGCATTCATTTGCACATGGAGTTCCAATGGTAACCTATGAAAATGCTATCTCCGGAGGTGAAATCGAAAATATATTCCATGGAAAAAATGGGTTATTCACCAAACCTAGTATTGAAAGTCTTTCAGATACTCTATTATTGTTAGCCAATAATAAGAATTATGCGTTTGAACTTGGTCAAAATGCCCTTAAACATTATACCAATAATCGAACGCTCAAAAAAACGGTGCAATCCTTTGTCGATTTCATAATTCACAACTAATAATGCAGAAACAAATAATCTTTATTAAAAATTCTACTTGCGATCACGTTAGAGTTTTAAAGTTCAATTCCGTTTTCAAAAATTGTGATATACATACTACATTCCTAGGCTGGGATAGGACACCTGAAAGTCAACATCATAGTCGAGATAAATATGATCTGGTCAAATACATCCTACATGGTGGAGGATACGGAAAAAACATTCTATTGATATATTATCCAATATGGATACTAAAGATATTTATATGGGATTTTTTTCGCAAAAAACAGAAAGGTGAAGTATTAATTGCTATAGATTTTGACTCCGCATTTCCTCTATTTTTAAGCAAACTGTTTGGATCAAAGTCAAAATATATTTACGATATACACGATGATTTTGCTTTACGATACAAATGGTCTAATATAATCAAGAAAATTATCACATTCCTTGATTATAAAGTCAAAAATGGTAGTCTAAAAACAATACACGTTGACGAAAATAGAATTAGACCAAAGGATAAAAACTATGTAATATTACATAATTCTCCTATGGATTTTCATGAAGTCTTCAATCCACCTTCATATAAATTAACTTTAGCTGCTATCGGTCATCTATCCCCAATCCGAGGTCTAGATTCTATCATAACTTTTGCAGAAAAAGCACCAGATATAAGTTTGATTATTGTGGGAAAACAACTCTTCTCTGAAGCTACTCAAAAAAGAATTGAAGCTTGCGAAAACATCTCGATCTTCAAGCAAATGCCTCAAGAAGAACTTTTTAAAATAATATCTGACTGTTCAGGAATTTATAGCCTTTATGATGCAAGCATAGAGATCAATAAAAAAGCAGCATCAAATAAGTTATATGATGCTATGATGCTTGGCATTCCTGTCATTGTGAATAGAGAAATTGAAGCTAGCGAGTTCGTAGAGGCTCATAATACCGGTTTTATTGTGAGTTACAGTTATGATGATTCATGGCATGCTCTAAACAAGCAAATAAGAGATATTAATCTGATTAAAGATAAAGGGTTAAACGGGAGAAAATTATTCCAAAAGAAATACAATTTCACTCAGAATGTTATGGATAAGATTGTAAAGCCACATCTGCTATAACTCTTCAATACTTAATGCTAAATAATTAGCATTAACTATATGAATAAAGGCACTAAAGATATACATGTCACCATATTTTGGCTCAATGCTGCATCCGTTATAATTGGCTATGGCCTAATTACATATGTAGGCAACTTGCTGCTCCCAATTAATAAAATTATTAAATCATTATTTTTAGCTATTGGATTGCTCCTCTTGCTTAGAGATTTCTACTTTACCCCTTCCAGATTTCAGAAAAAAAACTCGTATTGGGCACTTATTTACATTTTAATAATGAGCTCGCTATTTGCTAACAATCTGTCCTTTGCTTTATCAAGAATTATTACTCTTGTTGCTCCTTTATCCTATATTTTCCTCTTCTTTGCCTACCTTCAAAGCAAATATCAAAAAGAGCAAATAGGCTGGCAATTATCTAGTTCATTTCAGCTTATATATGGCATTCCAATACTGATGTTCATCGTATTTGAACGTCAGTTTGGAGCAACAGATCTTAAATCGGTGCAAGCTTTTTATAGAAATCATTATGGCTGGTCAAGTATAATATTTTTATTAACCAGTACTGACATCCTGCTTAATTATAAAATTCCCCGTTGGAGATTTTGGTTAACGATCGTATTTATTCCAGCAGCGCTATACATATTATTTGCTTCCGGTAGCCGTTCTTCTTGGCTCTCTTTTGTGCTTACCGGAGGTATATTTCTTTTCCGTTCCCAACGGCTTCCAATTTGGAGTAAACCTTTACTGATAGGCTTAACACTTATCCCTTTGGTATATTTCCTGGGAGATCCCAACTCTGCTCTTTATCAGAGATGGCAAAAAACACAGCGTCAAATAGAGCTGCGCGAAGAAGCATCAGACCGCCTTTTATGGGCCAATGCTGCTTTTAGAGAATTCGAGAGAGAACCTACTTTATGGCTCACTGGTCGAGGTTTATTTGACTACAAAGGTCTCATAAACCAGAGTGGTTTTCACAATTCCTACTACGAAGTAATGTTCGGTACTGGTATTTTGGTATTTTGTTCCTTTTTATACTTATTTCTACTTCGACCTGCATATTTTTATTTCCGATACTACTCCAAATATTTCTTGACTTTTTTCCCTTTGGTCATCATTCCTTTCTTTGAAAGTAACCTCACCGGAGGACAGTTTTTATTCTTCCCTTGGTTTAGCTATATGATGTACTATGGAATGAATCCAGTCAAAAAGGAAAGTAAGAGACGTACTACTCCTACGCAAATAGTAAAAACAAACTGAGCAACTTATTTCGGAAGTCAAATAGAAATGGATGTTTCTAGTGTGAGCTAGGAGTAATGAGATGTGAATAACAACAGCCCACATTAAGATTTACATAAAACATAAAAATATAATATGCGTATTGATATCATAGCTGGCGCACGGCCCAATTTTATGAAAATAGCGCCGATTATTGAGGCCATTCGTAATTTACAGAATGCAAACAGCGAACAGCGAACCACAAACCACGACATAAACTATCGCCTCATCCACACCGGACAACATTACGACAAAAAAATGAGTGCTGATTTCTTCGAGCAACTAGGAATACCTGAGCCGGATTTTAACCTGGATGCACGCTCGGGTACACAGGCAGAGCAGACTGCTCGTATCATGATGCGCTATGAAAAACTACTGCTGGAAGCTCCGGCTGATTTATGCCTGGTAGTTGGTGATGTAACATCTACGATGGCTTGTTCGATTGTAGCTAAAAAGCTATGTATGAAAGTAGCGCATGTAGAAGCGGGTATACGTTCTTATGACCTCAACATGCCAGAGGAAATCAATCGAATGGTCACAGACAGTATTACTGATTATTTTTTTACTACGTCTGAAGTAGCCAATAATAACTTGCGAAAGTCTGGCATCCCTAATGAACGTATTTTCTTCGTTGGTAATACGATGATAGATACTTTATTAAAAAATCGTCGGCGTTTTGAAGCTCCCCCTATTTGGGAAACCGCTAATCTTCAAAAAGGACAATATTTGGTCATGACTATGCATCGTCCTGCCAATGTTGATGAGGAACAAAAGCTCAAACAATTTATGGATGCTATCTTACAAAATGTAGAAGGCTTGCCGGTTGTTTTCCCCGTACATCCCCGTACTGCCAAAATTCTGGATCGCCTGGGTACAGAAGCTAATAATCTTCACCTAATTGGCCCCCTTCCTTATTTTGAATTCAATTATCTGGTAGAGAATAGCAAAGCTGTACTGACTGATTCTGGAGGCATCACCGAAGAGACTACGGTTTTGGGCATTCCATGTCTTACCTTACGCGATAACACTGAACGTCCTGAAACCATTACCGTAGGTACCAATGAGCTAGTGGGTACCAATCCTAAAAATATAGCTCCTGCTTTGAAACAACTATTCAGCGGTAATTGGAAAAAAGGTACGATCCCGGAAAAATGGGATGGGAAAACAGGGAAAAGAATAGTAAAGGTACTCGAAGAGCTGAGAGAATAGTATTGTTTCTTTTGTCCTTCAACATAATCATTAGAAAAAATAGCAATCGCTATTTTCTTCGACTACCCAAAATTATCGATAATACATGAAACAAATCATACAAGACCTTAGATCTGGGGAAACAATACTTGAAGATATTCCAGCACCTATGGTTCGTCCTGGATACGTCCTTATCAAAACACACAGAAGTCTTGTTTCTCTGGGAACAGAACGAATGCTCGTTGAATTTGGTAAAGCAAATTTAATTGACAAAGCTCGCCAGCAGCCTGAAAAAGTCAAACAAGTGTTAGATAAAATGCGCTCTGATGGTATCATGCCAACCTTAGAAGCAGTCTTTAGAAAACTTGACGAACCTTTGCCTTTAGGTTATTGTAATTCGGGAGAAGTAATTGCTGTGGGAAAAGGTGTCAATGAATTTAAAGTAGAGGATCGAGTAATTTCAAATGGGAATCACGCAGAAATTGTTTGTATTCCTAAGAACCTAGTAGCTAAGATACCCGATGGTTTAAGTTATGAAGAAGCTACTTTTACTGTAATTGGAGCCATTGCATTACAAGGAATCAGGCTTATTAATCCAACATTTGGAGAAACAATTGTTGTAACAGGTCTTGGGCTCATTGGCTTGATTGCTGCTCAATTATTAAAAGCCAATGGTTGTCAAGTGGTAGGCTTAGATGTTTCCCAAGATAAAATAGACCTCGCAAACCGTTTAGGCATTAACGCTATCAATATAGCTTCAGGTAAAGACTCTGTCAAAACGGTTCTAGCACTAACTAAAGATATTGGAGCCGATGGAGTACTGATTACTGCATCAGCAAAATCTAATGAAATTATAAGTCAGGCAGCCCAAATGAGTAGAAAAAGGGGAAGAATAGTCCTGGTAGGTGTAATAGGTTTGAATATTCAGCGCTCAGACTTCTATGAAAAAGAATTAAGTTTTCAAGTTTCCTGCTCATATGGCCCTGGTCGTTATGATGAAGAATATGAAAATAAAGGGAAGGATTATCCGCTACCTTTCGTGCGGTGGACAGAAAAACGCAATTTTGAGAGTATACTCAATGCTATGGAAATCGGTCTTTTAGATGTCAAATCACTAATTACCGAACAAGTTCCTCTTGAAGCATATTTAAAGGTTTATGGCGATATGGCCAATGCTAAATCTATTGCATCTATACTTTCCTATAGTGGTGATGTAGATATTAAAAATACAACCGTAAATATTTTCAATAGGCCTTCCAAGGCAGGAAAAGGTGTCTTAGGTATATTAGGAGCAGGCAACTTTACTAAAGCTACTGTTTTACCAATGTTATTAAAGCTAGACGCAAATATTAAATACATAGCTAGCTCAAGAGGGTTATCAGGAACAATCGCGGCTAAAAAATATAAAATTGCCCACTCTACAACCAATTACAGAGATATACTTGAAGACGATGAAATTGATGCACTCATTATTACAACACAACATAATATGCATGCTAGCCAGGTTATAGAATGTTTGAAGGCAGATAAACACGTATTTGTTGAAAAACCTTTAGCTCTGAGTTACAATGAGTTAGATCAAATAATTGAAGCATATCAAAATTCTGAATGTTCTATATCCGTAGGTTTTAACAGAAGATTTTCTCCTTTTATCCAAGATATAAAAAAGCAATTGGGAGATATGTCAAACACTCCTATACATGTTATCGCTACAATGAATGCAGGATTCATACCAGACAATCATTGGGTACAAGACATGGAATTGGGAGGAGGGCGAATTATAGGAGAAGCTTGTCATCTTATAGACCTGATTACATTTTTAGCAGATAGTACCGTCGAAAGTGTAGTAATGAATGCACTAGGAAAAGCTCCTAGTATGTCAACTGACAACGCTAGTATTCTTCTTAGGTATAAAAATGGAACTAACGGAATTATCAATTATTTTTCTAATGGTCATAAATCTTACTCAAAAGAGCGATTTGAAATTTATACACAAGGAAAAGTTGCTATAGTTGATAATTTTAGAAAGTCTAAGTACTATGGTTTTAAAAGAAGAGGAATGTCAAAAAGTCAAGATAAAGGCCACTTTAATCAGTTTAAAGTATTCCATGACAATTTAAAAAAAAATGGTGCTCCGACTATTCCATTTGATCAAATTATTAACACTTCAAGAGCCGCGATTGCAGCTATCGAATCTTTACAAACAGGTAATAATTGGGTCGATGTTAAATAAGGTTGCATTATACTATCATACACTCAGGCATCTTAAGAGGATTCAATTAGGATATCGTTTGTTCTATTTTTTGCGGAAAATACTCCGCAATTTTTTTTCCTACAAACCAAGTAAAAGGACCATACCAAATTCATATGATCCGTTAACCCTATTTCCTAGTTTGCCCGCACAATCTTCTGTTAAGATTAATAATTTCCAATTTTCATTCCTTAATAAAAGGAAGGACTTTGTTAAAGCAATTGATTGGAATTTTAATGAGCATGGCAAGCTTTGGACTTATAATCTTAATTACTTCGAATTTTTACATGTCGAAGGAGTCAGCAAAAAAAAGGGGCTTGAATTTATTCGTGATTTCATTTCCAAAATGGATGAAATACAAGATGGCTTAGAACCCTACCCTATTTCATTGCGAGTAATCCATACCATTAAATTTCTTACATACCACAAGATATACGACAGTGAGATTGATGAATCACTCTACAACCAATTGTGGATGTTAATCGATCAATTGGAATACCACCTTTTAGGCAATCATCTTTTAGAAAATGGCTTTGGATTATTATATGGAGCCTATTACTTTAATGACAAAAATTTTTACACCAAAGCAGAAGGCATACTGACATCAGAATTAAAAGAACAAATACTGGATGATGGTGCTCATTTTGAGTTAAGCCCAATGTATCATCAACTAATGCTTTTTAGGTTATTGGATTGCATTAATTTGATGACTAATAACCTGAAATTTGGGAATAGCTTAATAGAGCTTTTTTCAAATAAAGCTTCGCTAATGTTAGGGTGGATACAATCTCTAACTTTCTCCAACGGAAATATTCCTCTTTTCAATGATAGTGCATTTAATATAGCCCCAAGTACCGAATCATTATCTTCATATGCCCAGTCAATTGGTATTGAACCAAAGAAAATAGACCTCAGCAATAGTGGTTATAAAAAATACACTAATAATATTTATGAAATAATTGTAGATGTTGGAGCTATAGGTCCTGATTATCTTCCTGGCCATGCACATTGTGATATGTTAAGTTTTGAACTGCATCATCAAGGTGAAGCCATTATTATCGACCCAGGGATTTCTACTTATATCCCAGGAGAAAGAAGGAATATAGAGAGATCAACTTCTTCTCATAATACAGTATATCTTTCACCACATGAGCAAGCTCAAATATGGGCGAGTTTTAGAGTAGCAAAGCGTTCAAAGTCAAAAGTTTTGGAGGTTTCTGAAAATCACATTACAGCAAAGATTGATTATGTGACAACAAAAGCAAGCCACAAGCGCTCTTTATATTTTTCTGAAAAAAAAATTGAGATAAGAGATTTCATACATTATGAAGGCCAGGGCTTAGCCAACTTTCATTTCCATCCCAATATTTCTCCTGTTATTGAAGGCAATAAAATCATAATCAACAATCATTTGTATTTACAGTTTCACCAAGCACTCCAAATTGATTTAATGCTATATTATTATACTCCTGAATATAATG
The DNA here is from genome assembly GCA_022360175.1 of Chitinophagales bacterium. Classification (GTDB taxonomy): domain Bacteria; phylum Bacteroidota; class Bacteroidia; order Chitinophagales; family Saprospiraceae; genus JAKSDI01. The sequence continues at coordinate 31,006 of JAKSDI010000009.1, read as the reverse complement.
TTATGCAAACTGCTCAAAAAGCGGTTGTAACGTTTTCCGATATTATGACTACTAAATTAAACCTGCATTAACTCAATAAATTTTACTTATAAATTAGATAGATTGCCAAAATGAAGATACTCTATTTTTACCAATATTATACGACACCAGAAGGTTCTTATGGAACACGAGTTCACGAATTTGCTAAACAATGGGTTTCACAAGGGCATGAAGTAACTGTGATTACCAGTGTCTATTATAAATCCGATTTACGCCATAAGCATTTAAGGTTTATTGATAATTTAGAATATGATGGTGTAAAAGTTAAAGTACTAAACATTCAAATATCCAATAAACAAAGTATTTTTAAGCGGATCACAACTTTCCTTTTATATAGTATTCTATCTATTTGGTATGCCATCACTATGCCTGCAGATATAGTCGTTGCTTCTTCAGGTCCAATTACTGTTGGTATACCTGGCTTAGCCGCCAGATACTTACGTGGAAGGAAATTTGCATTTGAAGTAAGGGATTTGTGGCCTGAAGTAATTGTTGGTTTAGGAGTAATGAAGAATGGAATAATGATAAAAATAGCATATTGGTTTGAGAAAACCTGTTATAAAGCTGCGGACTTGGTCATTGGGCTATCACCAGGAATGACTTCATGGATAAAAGATCAGCATTACCATCCAAATACTATCTCCGTAACAAATGCAGCAGATAATAACTTATTTGGAGGAAAAAGAGATAGGGCTCAACTTCCTGAATGGGCGCAAGATATTCATTATGCCCTTTACACTGGTAACATTGGCGAAGTAAATAACTCTTATCTACTTTTTAATACCGCAAAATTGATCAAAAATTCAAATATTGATAATATACAAATTATATTGATTGGTGATGGACAATTAAAAGAAGAACTTGAATTAGCCGCTAAAAATGAAGGACTTGAGGATACGTTTAAAATTTTAGAATTAATGCCCAAAAAAGACCTTGTTATTTGGGTACAAAATGCCCTGGCATCCGTCATTCCTCTTAAAGGCGTAAAAGTAATTGATACATCTTCCCCTAATAAATTATTTGATTCATTTGCTGCGGGGGTTCCTGTTATACAAAATACTAAGGGTTGGATTAAAGAAGAACTCGAACGTTATGAAAGTGGATTTACTGTACCTCATAATAGTCCCGAGCAATTACTTAATAAGTTAATTTATCTTAGAGATCACCCCCAAGAAGCAAAGAAAATGGGTAAAAAAGGGCAAGAAAGAGCTTTAAATTATTACGATAAAAAAATATTAGCCGACAAAATGCTAAAGGGTCTAAAAACGCTTGTTACTTCATCCTAATAATTTGTTGTATGATATCTCATATTTATGAAACTATTACAATCTAATTGAGTGACTATTTTACTTATTTTATTTAGCGCTAATCTAATTGGCATTTATATTTACATTTATTATGCTCAACACAAATCTTTATTAGATAGCCCTAATGAACGTAGCTCTCATAAACGACCTACTGTACGCGGGGGTGGCCTTTTCTTAGCTCCCACCTTTCTATTTTCCTTACTGCACTTCTTTCCAAGTCATTATTTATCGGTCTTTGCAATCCTTTTGATCGCAATTGTCAGTTTTGTAGATGATCTGCGAAATCTCTCCTATCGTATTCGACTCCCCTTACAACTTCTTTCTTCTCTTTTGCTAATATTCGACTCTCAACCTTCTTGGTCAATCGGAGCAATTTTACTGGCATTAATTCTAATTACCGGATGGGTGAATACGTTCAACTTTATGGATGGCATCAACGGTAATATTGTCATTAGTGGCAGTGTCATGCTAGCTTCATTTGGATGGTTGCATCTTGATAATGACTCAATGTGGGAAGCTCTTGAACCATATATGATAATGGCTATATTTGCCTTTGCCATATTTAATTTCAGAAAAAAAGCACTTTGTTTTGCAGGGGATGTGGGTAGCGTCAGTTTAGCAATGATATTAGCTTGGTTCTTTTTAATGCACTGGCAAGGACTCAATTCTCTTTATTTATTACTATTACCCGCAATATTCGCAGTAGATAGTGTAATGACTATTATTTTACGCCTTTTTCGAAGAGAAAATATTTTTCAGCCACATCGTACACATTTGTATCAGCTGTTAGCGAATGAACGAGGGTGGGATCATCGTGTTGTAGCTATTTTATATGGAGTTATACAAATAGGCATCAATCTAATAGCATTTAAGGTCGTTTCTGGTGCAAGTTCCAGAATACAATTCTTTTTTATCACTGGCATTTATGTTTTTCTAAGTTTGATATACTTTCTATGTCGCAAGCTAATATTAGGATCAAACAAAATGGTCGTATAGCTCTTTACACTGCCATCTTCGGTCCATACGATGATTTAAAACCACAACCGCACATAGAAGAGGTTGATTATATTTGTTTTACTGACCAGGAAATAAAAAATCGTCAGTACAAGCTTATCAATTGCCCTGCATTTGATAAAGACCCAGTTCGCTCCTCCCGTTACTTTAAATTGCTTCCCCACTTATTTTTGCCTGATTACGAAATCAGTATATGGCATGATGCATCTATTCAATTTTATAGTTATGATATCATAAGCAGACTGCGCCAGGTGCTTGACAAAAAAAGTTCACTGGCTGTTTTGGGTCACCCTTATCGCAACTGTATATATGAAGAAGCAAAATGGTGCATAAATAACAATAAAGATGCTGTCCCTTTTATTAAAAAAACAGTCTCTATATTACACAAGTCGGAGTACCCAAAACATCATGGGTTAGCAGTCTGTGGGTTGATTGCCCGAAAGCATCATGATCCTGTAATTATCGCTTTCAGTAACTCTTGGTGGACGTTTTATCAGCAAAACAGTAGACGTGACCAATTAAGCTTCAATTTTATTGCGTGGAAAAAAAAGTTGCCTTTTTCATATTTGCCTATCAATATTTATGAAAATGAATATTTAAATGTTTGTGAACACAGAGTATAATTAGGGAGCTAGATTTAGAGTGGCACAAGTCATCAATGCATCATTTAAAGGGCATACTCTTCAGAAAAGTTTCCAGGTTGATTTGATTATTGAGGTAGGGTGATAATTGAACTAAAATCCTTGGAAGTAGTATTACTGGTTCATTACAAGATTTTATTGACTTATCTTAGACTTACCAATTAAAAGTTGAGTTTGATACTCAATTTTACTATAGAACTAATGAAACAAGGAATCAAACGAGTAGTAAATGAATTATAGCTTCATCACAATTTCTGAATCATTCATGCATCTACGTACCGGCCTGATAACTTCTGTGTTCTTCACGCCTCTACGTGAAATCTCAAGTCTAAAAATACTCTCCCTCTTATTCTTTTCTTTTTTAATAACAGATGATCTCTATGCTCAATACGGGCTCCTCCAACTCAATCCGACCGAAACACAATGGTATCAAAATGACCTGACTGGAGATACCTCTTGCATCCATACAGCTATTCGCCCCTGGCGTTTATCTGACGTAGCACCCTACAGCAGAAAGGAAGAGTTATTGCCAGACTCCGTGATTAAACAGCCTGGCCTTTGGCCTTGGGTGAACAGAAAATTATTTCAGGAAGATTTTTTACGTTTCAAAGGGAAAAACTATAATGTAAGTATCAATCCGGTAATAGTAGGTAGTCTGGGACAGGATAGCGAAGCTGATTCTGATTATACTTATCAAAATACAAGAGGCGCACGAATTGAGTTGGCACTAGGAGAAAAAGTAACTGCTTACTCAACCCTGGTAGAAACACAAGCCCGATTACCTTTACATGTGCATCGATTTGCAGAAGAAAAAGAGGTTGTTCCTGCTTATTGGCTTGCTAAAACTTTCCGAGGAGATGCCTTCGACTACGCCTATGCTGCGGGAGAAGTAGCCTTCACGCCAAGTGATATATTCCACTTTAGATTAGGGCACGGCAAACAATTTCTTGGAGAAGGATACAGATCAATGCTCATTTCTGATAATTCAGTAAATTATCCTTTCTTTCGAATAGAGACTCAATTTGGGAGGTTAAAGTACGTCAATACCTGGGCTATTATGAATGATATACGTCCAGAAGTAGCTATTGATGATAATGTTTATGCCAAGAAATACCTATCAATGCATTACCTGAGTATGTTCGTTGGCAATCGTTTTAATATTGGTTTGTTTGAAGGTATCATGTGGGGAGATGAGTTGCGTAGATATGGCTTTGATCTCAATTTCCTGAATCCTGTGATTTTATATCGTCCTGTTGAATTTGCACAAGGATTTTCTGGCGGAAATATATTAATGGGTTTAAATACTTCTTTCTTAATAACTCCGGGAATAAAAGCTTATGGACAAATTGCAATGGATGATTTTAAGCTTTCAGAGCTACGAAACTGGAATGAAGGAAGCTGGCTTAATTTATACGCCTGGCAACTAGGTGTAAAATACGGTGATGCTTTTGGTATACGCAATCTCTTCATAAGAACGGAATACAATGCAGCACGACCTTATATATACAGTCATCGGGAAATTTTAACCAATTGGGCGCATTATAATCAACCGCTTGCACATCCATGGGGTGCCAATTTTGAAGAATTTTTAATCCAGGCCAATTATCGGAAGACTCGTTGGATAGCTGGTGTGGGCATGCATATAGGACGTGTTGGTCGTGATGTTAATAATCAAAATTATGGTGGAGATCTTTTTAAATCGTACACTACCCGCTTCTCAGAGACGGACGTATTTATAGGGCATGGAGAAGAACATAATATAATGTATTGGAATGCAGAAGTATCTTATATTTTTAATCCTATTTACAACTTAAGGTTGACAATAGGACATAAATCCCGTACAGAGTCAGATAACGGTATCATTGGCCTTCCTAATAGTCATTATTCTTTCTTTGGATTAACGACCAATATTTATAAAATGTACCAGGATTTTTAAATAAAATCTGTGAATTCAATAGATAAAACTTTATTTCTATACTCTAATTTCGTAGCTCAGTGACGCCTATAATACCTCTTGTAAGTATAATGGAAAAATGGTTGATGTAGGCTCTAATTGATACCCTATATTTCTATCATTGCCTGTAATGTAAAAAATATGCATCTTTACAAAAAGGTAAAAATGATTGCAGATATCAATCAGTTAGATTTCAATCAAAAATATTCCTATCAGGATTATTTGATGTGGCATTTTAAGGAACGGGTAGAACTCATTAAGGGTAAAATATTTAAAATATCTCCAGCCCCTTCTAGATTACATCAGCAGATAGTTGTCCAACTAACTGGTTTATTATGGAGTTTTTTTCGAACTCGGCCCTGTCAGGTATTCGTAGCCCCTTTTGATGTTCGATTACCAGTATCAGAAGATTCAAAGGGTCAATTTACCGTTGTACAACCTGATCTGTGTATTATATGCGATAATGATAAACTTGATGAACGCGGTTGTATTGGTGCCCCGGATTTGATCATTGAAGTGCTTTCTCCAGGAAATACTCAGCATGAGATGAACCGAAAGTACGATCTTTATCAAGAAGCTGGTGTAAAAGAATATTGGTTAATTGAGCCCAAAGACAAAGCTGTTTTTGTGTACATACTCAACGAAGAAGGTAAATATATTGGACTTAAGCCATATACAGAATCACAATCCATTATTTCCAGTACCCTCCCTGACCTCAAAATTGATTTAAAAGAAGTTTTTACGGCATAGATGTAATTATTAATATATATATTTAACGAAAATTTAATCCGAACATTAACAAAACATCGTATATATTACTAATTTTACGCTACACGAACACTCTAACACACTTCCCATACCTAAACCCTCTATTTATAACTTTAACGGAACAATAAGCACAGGAGCGTCATTTTTTCCCATGAATTTAACCCATTAACCATATGCTCCCATTAACCAGACTTTTAGACCGGAATAGCGCACAAACCAATGGATACATATCTAAATTGGTTATCTTAGGTATAGATTTCACCTTTGCCATTTTTTCCTACTGTGCAGCTCTATTAATTGCTTGTAAGTTTGATTTAGTTAAAGCCTTTAACTTAATTGGCTGGGCAACTTTATTGTTGCTTGTACTCCGAAGTTGGGCTTTTGTTATTTTCAAAACTTACCTAATCATTATTCGCTATATTGGTGAGAAAGATTATAAAAATGTCTTTTATGCCGTGGCCAGCTCTTCAGTAGTTTTTGTAATGCTGCTTTATCTTATTCCTGGCCTACTTCCCCGCGAAGAAATCCTGCCTGTAGTTGTTGTAGATTTTTTAATACTCTATATACTATCTAGTGGTTTTCGGATTGTACTTAGGCTACTTATTGACCGCTTACGTATGCAGCGCAACTCACGAATTAACACGGTTGTTTTTGGTGCAGGTGAATTAGGAGCGATGCTAGTAAGAGTATTGAAACACAATGGTTCGCATAATTATCGAGTTGTTGCTTTCTTTGATGATAGCGATAAAATATATGGTAAACTGCTCAATGGCATCAGGGTATATAACCCGCAAACTTCTTTCAAAGAAGTCGTTAAAAAATACGACATAAAAGTAGCCATAATAGGTATTAATGACCTTCATGATCCAAGAAGAGTAGAGTTTATCAATCAATGTCTTGAGAACCATGTAAAAGTACTGAAAGTACCTCCTACTGAAGACTGGCTAAATGATACCCTCCATATTGGCCAATTGAAGGATATTCGTTTTGAAGATTTACTCAACCGCCCTCCTATCCGATTGGATGAACAAAAAGTGATGGAAAGTATCCGTGGTAAGGTAGTAATGGTAACTGGATGTGCCGGTTCTATAGGAAGTGAAATTGTTCGGCAGCTATTGGAATACGGCCCTAAGAAACTTATTGGTATAGATATTGCCGAAACACCACTCGCAGAGATTGAACTCCATTTGAAAAAAGAAGCAAAAACAGGTGTATTCGAAGCCATCATTGGTGATGTAAGGGATTTTGAAATGATGGAAAATATGTTCTTCCATTATCGCCCAGAATACGTTTTCCATGCGGCTGCATATAAGCATGTTCCGATTATGGAAAAATTTCCTGCCGAAGCGATTAAAGCTAATGTACAAGGTACCATGAATGTTGCTAAGCTTGCTTCAGATATAGGTGTTCATAAGTTTGTGATGGTATCTACAGACAAAGCTGTAAAACCGGGCAATATTATGGGAGCCTCTAAACGAATTGCTGAGATTTATGTCCAATCGCTTAATTATTGCAGAGATAATGATACTCAGTTTATTACAACAAGATTTGGCAACGTATTAGGTTCGAATGGTTCTGTAATACCTATATTCCGTCGTCAAATTGAAAAACGTCAGGCCGTTACTGTTACCCATAAGGATGTAACTCGCTATTTCATGACCATTCCAGAAGCTTGTCAGTTAGTATTAGAAGCAGGTGCAATGGGCAAAGGAGGCGAAATTTATATCTTTGATATGGGTGAACCTGTAAAAATCGTTGAGTTAGCCGAAAAAATGATCCAAATGGCTGGATTGAAAGTTGGCAAAGATATTGACATCGTATTCACTGGCTTACGCCCGGGCGAAAAACTTACTGAAGAACTCCTGGATAAGGAAGAAGATGTCATCAAAACCCACCATCCAAAAATTCGTAAAGCAGCCGTGCGTGCTTACCGCTTTGCGGATATTTCCCCTATGTTAGATCAATTAGTATTTATGGCCAGAGCAGGCCATCCTGAACAGGAATTAGTTAAATTAATGAAAGAAGTAGTTCCTGAATTTACCAGTCAGAACTCCACTTTTGCTAAGCTGGATAAAAGAAGTTCCAATTCGGAATTTGAACGAGCACAGTAAAATATCGATTTCAGCTTCCTCTAGCTATTGTTTTTACAGAAGATAAAATCAGAATATATAGAAGCATTGGAAAGAATTAGAAAATAGGAACGTTTAACAAGCTTTCCGTGAGTTTACGCTGATACAGTATAAAAATATCTCCAGAATGAGTGATTCTTATTTAGGCCGTCAGAAAAGAAGACAATCTGGAGGAGGGTATTCATTTGTTTTTTGAAATTTTTATGTAAATTTAAAGTCAGACTTTAAATTTACATAAATGTTAATACCCAGAAGACTCACTAAACATCTTGAAGAATTAAGCTTATACTTCCCTATAATCAGCTTAACAGGTCCCCGTCAAGCAGGAAAGACAACTTTATTAAAACACTTATTTAGAGATTATACTTATATCTCGTTAGAAGACCCGGATAAACAATCCAGGGCAATGGAAGATCCCAGAAGCTTTCTTTTACAATATAAAAATCAAGTAATTTTTGATGAAGCACAAAGAGTTCCGGAGTTGTTTTCATACTTACAAACAGCAGTAGATGAACATCGTACACCAGGACGATATATTCTATCTGGTTCCCAAAACTTTTTACTTAGACAAAACATTACACAATCACTAGCAGGCAGGGCAGGAATTGCCCGTTTATTTCCGTTAGATATAAATGAAATTCAGTCAAGCAAGGAATATTCTTATGATTATGAAACAGCTATATATAATGGATTTTACCCCGCTCAATTTGACACGAATATACCTCCACGTCTATTCTATCCTAGCTACGTTTCCAGTTATATAGAAAGAGATGTCAGTGGATTGATTTCTGCTACTAACTTAAATTCCTTTAGGCGTTTTTTACAAACCTGTGCATCTTATGCCGCACAGGTACTTAATTACTCCGCTATTGCTAAAATGGTGGGTGTAAGCGTTCCGACTATTCAATCCTGGTTCTCTGTATTAGAACAAAGTTATATAGTCTTTCGGCTACCCCCATACTATAAAAATTTTGGTAAACGTATTACTAAAAGTCCTAAATTATATTTTTATGATACAGGATTACTCTGTTATTTGCTCAATATACAGAGTCCCGGAGATGTAGTCAATTATTACCAACTAGGAGCATTATTTGAAAACCTTATTATAGCTGATGCCATGAAAAGCAGATATCATTCTGGCAATGAGCCTCGTCTTTATTACTATCGCGATAGTAATCAGGTAGAAGTAGATTTATTAGAAGAAACCCCTGGCACGCTAATAATTACTGAGATAAAAGCCAGTCGTACCTATAAAGATAAACTTCATAGTAACCTACACAAAGTAGAAAAATTGGCAACTTTACCTGTCCAAAAACAACTAATATTTGGTGGAGATGATAGCTTTACAATAAAAGATGTGAAAGTTTTATCGTGGAAAAACAGCTAATAAAAGATAGCTCTCAATAACGTCCCTTTAATGAAACATAAATTCCCCTTAACAAATCTAAACTTTCCTATATTTACCCATGTATTTAATAATCAACCTAGAAAAGTAAACGCGTTAGCAAAAAATGAATAACAACACATATGTAGCAATCATGGCTGGTGGTATAGGCAGTCGTTTTTGGCCAGCAAGCCGTACAGAGCATCCTAAGCAGTTTTTGGATATCATGGGAGTTGGAAAATCCTTAATACGGCTTACTTTTGAGCGCTTTTTAAAGCTTTGTCCTGCTGAAAATATCTTTATAGTTACCAACAAGCAATACAAAGATTTAGTCAAACAACACCTTCCTGAGCTTACAGATAATCAAATCCTTACAGAACCATCAAGAAATAATACTGCTCCGTGCATTGCATATACCGCATTTAAGCTACAATCACTTAATCCGGAAGCGAATATGGTGGTTGCTCCCAGTGACCACATTATTTTAAAAGAAGACGAATTCATTCGCAGCCTGCAAACAGGGCTGGCTTTTACAGACGAAAACGATGCATTACTTACATTGGGTATTCAGCCAAGTAGGCCAGATACGGGGTATGGATATATAGAGGTGAGTAGTGCCGAGGTGAGGGCTGAATTGGCAAGTCCGCTTTCTGTGGCTTCTTTTAGGGAAAAGCCAGATCGGGCAACGGCAGAAAAATACCTGGCAGCAGGCAATTACTTTTGGAATGCGGGAATATTCCTTTGGAAAGTTGGCAATATTCTAGAGGCTTTCCGAAAGCATGCTACAGCTATTCACGATATATTAGCAGCGGGAGCATACCATTATAATACTGCCGGGGAGCAAGCCTTCATTGACGAAGCCTACCCCACTACCCCATCTATTTCAGTGGACTATGCTATCATGGAAAATGCTGACAATATATACACACTTCCAAGTGAGTTTGGATGGTCGGACCTTGGTACCTGGGCATCCCTGCACGCCGAGTGTACTAAAAGCGAAGATGGTAATGTCTTACAAGGAGAGCGCATTCACAGCTATGATGTAAAAAATAGCCTGGTGCGCGTGCCCAAAGACAAATTGGTAGTCATGGGAGGTTTGGAAGACTATATAGTAGTAGATGAAGGCAATATTCTATTGATATGGCCCAAGAGCAGAGAACAGGAGATCAAAGAAGTGGTGAAAAAGATTCAGTAAAAAGTAAGAGTATTCCAGAATATCTTTAATCTCTGTATATTTATGGCGACCAACAAATTCACAAAAACATGGCCGCCACTATCGCCATTGTGGCCAATACAACCTGGAATATTTACAACTTCCGATTGCCGCTGATTAAAGCGTTGAAGCAATCAGGGTATAGAGTATTGGTAATTGCTCCTGTAGATGAGTATATTCATTATTTAAATGATAGTTATTTTACCCGTCATATTCCAATTAAATACCTTAATGCTCAGCGTAAAAATCCATTTTCCGATCTTTTATTTTTATTCGAGTTGTTTAGCATTTATCGCAGGGAAAAGCCGGATATAGTATTTCATTATACTATTAAGCCTAATATATATGGCAGTCTGGCTGCTCGCTGGAATGGCATTCTAAGTATTCCAACTGTCACTGGCTTAGGATATGCTTTTTTACATAGCAATTTGCTAAATCGCGGGGCAAGATTATTATATCAATTAGCATTAAGAGACGTTCCTCTTGCCGTTTTTCACAATCCAACTGATCGCGATTTTTTTGTTCGCGAAGGTATCATTAGCCGAAATAGGGGGAATGTAATTCCTGGCTCGGGGGTAAACACCAACCATTTCAGGCCACTACCAAAGCCTAAAAAGAACAAATTTATTTTTCTTTTCATTGGGAGATTATTGGTTGATAAAGGAATCAGAGAATATGTCAATGCAGCTCGTCAATTAAAACGTTTAGCCCCACAGGCAGAGTGCTGGGCTGTTGGCCAATTAAATGACAAAAATTCTGCCAGTATAGACAAAGCTAAATTACTTCAATGGGTAGCTAATCATGACATCCGATATTTTGGTTCAACCCTGGATGTACGTTCTTATCTAAAGCAGGTAGATGTATTCGTACTCCCTTCTTATCGGGAAGGTATGCCCAGAGCAGTATTAGAAGCGATGGCCATGGGAAAACCTATTATCACAACAGATACTGCAGGATGCCGCAATGCTATAGATGAGCAATGTGGATTAACTGTGCCACCAGGAGATAGCCTGGCTTTAGCAGAAGCAATGGTGAAATTCTATCATAAAGATACACATGAGTTGGAAGATATGGGACGAGCAGCACGTCAGCGTGTTTTGAAATATTATAATGATAAAATCATAGTGCAGGAATATCTAAAAATTTGTAATCATATTTTAGAAAACCCCGTGAAAGCTAAGACAAGACTGATTCAAAAATGAACCTGCTGATCATTTACTATAATTTCCCTCCGGTTAAAGTACCAGGAGCAATCCGGCTGAAGAACGTATATGAACAAAGCCTGAAATACTTCCAGTACACATCCGTATTGACTACTTCTAACCGACAATTCTACCAGCAAGATTCCAGCCTCACAACAAATGTAAAAGCAATACACGATATTCCTGCTTACGACCTTAGAAGGTTATTGCTCTCATTTCGTTCTAATAATACTGTTCAGATTTCCACTCAATCAAAAAAGCATTTTTTATACCCTATTATTACCAGATTAATAGATAGTTTCCCACTCAATATACTTATAGGCGATGGAGGAATAGTCTATATCATTAAAGGTTACCAAAAAGGGAACCAGCTAGTAAAAAATCAAGATATCACTCATCTTTTTTCCACTTTTCGTCCTTATTCAGATCATCTCATTGCGTATCTACTCAAACGCAAATATCCTCATCTATACTGGATTGCAGATTTTCGAGATTTACATGTTGATCCTGCTAATAAGAATGTTATTTGGCCTATTCTACAAAAGAAAATCAATCGATTCTTTTTTCATAGAGCCAACTTGATAACAACTGTCTCTGCGGGCCTCGAAAAACATCTTAAATATTATGGCACTTCAACACATGTGCTTTATAATGGCATCAGCTCTACATCAACTGAGCTGAAAGTAGAAAAATCATCCCCGCATTTCACTATAACTTACACAGGCTCTTTATTTAAAGATAAAAGGAAGCCAGATCGTTTACTTGAAGGTATTCAGCTTTTGTTAAAGGAAGGAGTCGATAATGTCCGTATCAATTATGCTGGTAAAGATAGTAACAGCTGGGACAATTATATAAGTAGGTATAAACTGGACAGGCATTTTGTAGATTATGGGTTCATTTCACTTAATGAAGCTCGCCAACTGCAAGCTACAACTCATATTAATCTTCTATTGACTTATTCAAGCTCTGATCTAAATGGCAACTTAACAGGAAAACTATATGAATATTTTGCGGCTCGCAAGCCTGTAATTGCTATCATTAATGGCCCACAAGACAAGGAAATTGAAATGTTGTTTGAAAAAATGAATGCTGGTTTGGTCGTTTATCACCTTTCTGAAGAAAGTGCAGCACAAATTGTAGCTTTCATAAAACGGTATTATGAGCAATGGAAAGCACAAGGAAAAGTAGATTATATCATTCCGGATAAAGCCTTGGAGCAGTTTCGGTGGACATCCTTATTTGAAAACCTTATGAAATGTATAAAATTTTAACCGTTGTCGGGGCACGCCCTCATTTTGTCAAAGCGGCGATGGTCAGTAGAGCGATTAGCGAGTTTCCTAATTTAAAAGAAGTAATTGTACATACCGGGCAACATTATGACCGCACCTTATCTGAAAATTTCTTTGAGGAATTGTCTTTGCCTTTGCCCAAATATCGCCTGGGAATTGGTTCAGGAAGGGCTGCCTGGCAAGTAGGACAGATGATCATTGCACTAGATGAGGTTATTTCAAAAGAGCAGCCTGACCTAGTAGTTGTTTATGGAGATACCAATACTACTGCTGCAGGAGCCATTACTGCTGCAAAAAATCACCTCCCACTAGCTCACATTGAAGCGGGACTCAGAGAGTTTAACAAACAAATTCCGGAAGAAATCAATAAGCTATTGACAGACAGTGTAACTGATTTGTTTTTTTGCCCTACATCAACAGCAGTAAAAAATCTGGAAAAAGGAGGCATTACCGCAGAGGTTTATTTAGTTGGCGACGTTGGGATTGATTTGATCCGTGCTTTCGAAAAAAAGATACGTACTACATCCGCTTTATTAAAGCAGCTACAATTATTACCCCAACAGTATTATTTACTCACCTGCCACAGGGCTGCTAATACGAATAATCCTGAACCACTACAAAATATATTAGAGGCTTGCACACAACTGGAAAAACCAGTTATTTTCCCTGTGCATCCTCGCACTGCAAAAGCAATTGATAATTTCGGTTTCAATCACTATCTGAATTCCACCAATATCATAAGGCTGCAACCATTGGGATTTTGGGATTTACAAAGCCTGCTCTACAATGCTAAAATGGCTATAACAGATTCAGGAGGAATTATAAAAGAAGCATATTATCATCGTGTACCTGCCATTATTATTGATAAACAAACCGAGTGGATCGAGACTGTAGAAGAAGGTTGGAACCAAATAACAGGCCCTCATACACAAGATATTCTAAATGCTGTGCGCCATTTTAAAAAACCGACCTTACATTCTAATTGCCTGGGAGATGGTACAGCAGCAAAGAAAACAGTACACATCATCACCCAATATCTTTCTGAAAATAAAAATGAGCTTACCTTTACAACGTAAAGTACTCCAAATAAGATGTTAAACACAAAAAGAATTTTAGTGCTCGCTCCTCATACAGATGATGGTGAGTTGGGATGTGGAGGAACCATTGCCCGATATCTAGAAGAGGGAGCAGAAATCTTTTATATCGCTTTTTCAACCGCAGAAGCCTCTGTTCCTGATGGTTTTCCCTCCCACCAATTAGAAACCGAAGTACGAACAGCTACACTTTCTCTTGGTATACCATCGGAAAATTTATTCATCTATAAATACCAAGTGCGCAAGCTAAATTATGTGCGCCAAGAAATCTTGGAAGAATTAATCCGGCTCCGTCCTTTGATACAACCTGATATTGTTTTTTTACCTAGTTCCAACGATATTCATCAAGATCATTCCACTATTTATAGCGAAGGTTTAAGGGCATTCAAGCACTCTACCATCCTAGGATACGAGCTGATTTGGAATAACCTTGCTTTTAGCACCGACTGCTTTATAAAATTGGATGCGCACCACATTGAACAAAAGATTCTTGCACTCCAGGAGTACAAAACTCAGGAAGGGCGGCATTATATGGACCCAGAATTCATTTACTCCCTGGCGAAAGTACGTGGTACGCAAATCAGTACACAATACGCCGAGGCATTTGAAGTAATAAGGCTTATTATCTAGTGAAAACTATTGCTATACATCAACCAAACTACCTGCCTTGGTTAGGTTATTTTCACAAAATAGCTCATAGCGATATATTCGTTTTTCTAGATGATGTAGAGTTTAGCAAGCAGAGCTTTACTCGTCGTGTACACATACGAAAATCCAAATGGACACAGGAGAGGAGCTATCTGATTGTTCCTTTACAACAGCATTCAGACTATACCCTAATCAATGAGTTAAAGATAGATCATTCCCAAAACTGGCAACAGAAGCAACTCCATCAAATAAAAAACACCTACTTTGGAACTCCCGTCTTTGAAAAAATATATACTGTATTAAAAATGTGGATGGACACATCTACTCAATATGCTCTTCTTTCTGACTGGAATCAATTTCTCATCCAGTCGATTTCAGATGTAATAGGGATCAAAACTGCCTTTGTGCGTTCCAGCGAGCTGCCTGTAAATGGGAAAGCATCTGAATACAATCTGAAAATTGTACAATACCTAAATGGATGCACTTACCTCAGCGGGAAAGGGGGAAAGAAATACCAGAAAGAAAAAAACTTTCGAACTAAAAATATCCGTTTACAATACAGCAATTTTTCTGATACCCCTTACCTACAAAAGCAAGGTAAATGGCTAGGAGGCTTAAGTGTAATAGATGGATTGATGAATGGAGTTGAGATCGATATAAGTTAGAAAACACTATGGAATTATTGGCTATTCTTAAAAGGTTGTATCTACATCCCTTAGGTAAAAGAGAAGGTTTAAAATCTATTCTACGTTTCATATGGTGGCAAACTTATAGTCGCATTATTCAACCCCAAACAGTTGTCCCATTCATTGGAAATACTCACCTACTTTTACGAAGAGGAATGACAGGGGCTACAGGGCATTTCTACTATGGACTTGGCGAATTCGAATTTACTTCTTTCCTGCTTCATTTTTTGAAACCTGATGATCTCTTTATAGATGTAGGAGCCAATATAGGTGCTTATTCAATACTAGCCTCTGGAGTATGTGGTGCTCGTTCTATAGCGATTGAACCTCTGCCTAATACATTTGCTAATCTAAAGGAACAAATACTTTTGAATAATTTAGAATCCCTCATTACTACTCTAAATATTGGCATCGGTGATAAAGTAGGTCAACTTTTTTTCACTGAAAATTATGATCAGAATAATCATGTAACATCTATAAATAACAATAGTATAAAAATACCGGCCTATCCTCTTGAAGGTATAATAAATGATACCCCTTCACTAATAAAGATTGACGTAGAAGGTTATGAATTTCCCGTACTACTTGGAGCTAACAAATTACTAAGGGCAAGCTCTTTAAAAGCAATTATTATTGAAAGCATGAATTTGGGCAAACGATATGGTTACGCGGATGATCAGATAGATAGATTTTTAAGAAGCTATGGATTTTTTCCCTTTCAATATTTTCCAAAAGAGAGAAAGTTAATACCACTGGAAACTTATAGAATAGGAGGGAATAATTTATATCTGCGGAATAAAACAAGTGTAATGACAAAAGTAAAAGAAGGAAAATGTTTTCATCTAAGTAAATGATCACATTATTAACTAAATAGTTAAGCTCAATTCTTTATTCAGGTACTTAACTAAGCTGTCCTTATCAAGAATCTTATGAAAATAGCCAGAGGAGGAAGATTTTCAAACTAAAAATCTCCGTTTACAATTCAGTAATTTCATCGAAGCTTCTTGCTTACTGGCTTAAGTGTAATAGATAGATTGATGAATAGGGAATATAATTACCTTATAATATAAAACGCTCTTAATGACTTAAAACACCAGAATAAAAGATACACTTTTAAATTTTCTAAACAATTCAAACCAAATTCTTTTTTTTGCATTCTCTTATAATATGAGATTGGGTTAGGAGGAAAAAATTGATGTAAAAAACGAAGCTTCCATGCAAGTGTTACTTTGCCTTCTTGCACTTTTTTTAAATCTTTTTTCGCCTTAGCAAATCGTTTTGCCTTCCGAAACAATTGATTCTGATCTACAGCATCATAGAATATTTCTGTTTTTGAACAATATGCGGCTTTTTTTCCCTTTTTAAAGAATATGGAAGACCACCTAGAATCTTCTCCTGAGCGAATAGGCAAAAACAAGCCTATTGAATCAAAAACTTCCCTTTTACATAAAAAACACCTAGTTGAAAAACTAATTTTATTTTCGACTACTTCACTACTATCTCCAAAAATAAAGGCATCTACATATTCTGCCGCTTTAAACGTTTTATCAAAAGAAAATGACATTTTAGGTAATACTAAATCTGCTCCTGACTCAAACAAAGTACTCAATAGTTCTGACACTAGATTTTGGGCAGGCTTACATCGACTGTCAATCAACATAAGTAACTCTCCTTTTGATTGAGATATACCAATATTTCGGCATAAATAGGGGCTTTTCACACTCTTTTCAACTATCCAGGCAGTCCTGTATAGTCGTGCTAATTCAGCACTATTATCCGTAGAACCATTATCTACTACTATTACTTCCAACTGTTCTCTTGGAAAATGCTGTTTTTCTAAGCCTTCGAGGCAATCTTTCAGAGCAGCAGCATCGTTTAAGTTTGGAATAATTATAGAAATACTAACATTCACAATGTTATCAAATATTAAGGTACTGATAATTCCTTCCTGGTATCCTACATCTACAGATCCCATTCCTGGCATTTTTATTCAGCAACAAGCACTAGCGTTACAAGAAATTGGTTTAAATGTAGCAGTTTTATTTTTTCAGGAGCGAATTTGGCATAGAAAAAAACCTTACTCCAGCAAAGATGATGGATTATTAGTCATTCGGTCTAGTGGGATAGTGATCCCTAAAAGGATTAACTCATCCCGATATTTGTGGCTAAAACAATGGGACAAGTTATTCCAACACTACACAAAATATATGGGCCCTCCAGATTTACTACACGCTCATAGTTTTGTAGGAGGTTATGTAGCTAAATATTTAAGCAAAAAATATAGTATTCCCTATATTATAACAGAACATTATGGTGGTTTCATTAAAGATAAGATTCCTAAACACTGGCAAGCAGATTTAAAAAATATTTATCAGAGTGCCTCAAGAGTCATCGCGGTTAGTACTTCATTATCACAAAAGTTATCTCAATATACTTCCATAGATGCACAAGTTATTCCTAATATGGTAAATACTGATATTTTTTTTCCACGAAAAAAACTTATTCCAAATCTTCCAATCCGCCTCATTTCTGTAGGACATCTGACACATACAAAAAATCATACTTTTTTATTAAAAGCCATAAGTAAACTTTCTACTCCTTTCAATATTCAATTAAGCATTATAGGAAAAGGACCTCTCTTAAATGTACTTCAGCAACAAACAAAACAATTAGGGATTGAGCAGCAGGTAAACTTTATTCCTCAGCTTTCTCCCAGCGAAATAGCCCATGAAATGCATAAATCCCACCTGTTTATTTTTGCCAGTAAAGCAGAAACTTTTGGGATTGTACTGATTGAAGCAATAGCTTGCGGACTACCAATCATTTCAACCCCTTGTGGTATAGCAGAAGAATTAGTTGCTTTAGGGGCTGGAAAAATCGTTAAAACAGAAGAAGAAATGGCCAATGCTATAATGGAAATACTCCCCCAAATTCACACATTTCCTCCAAGTCAGCTTCATGAAATCATTCAAAAAAAATTTTCAAAAAAAGAAATTGTCCAGTTTCTAAACCGCCTCTATAAAGAGGTAATAAAACACTAATCAACTATTCAATTGCCCGAATTCCAAAACTTGGAAACTCATTGTAATCCATAGTCAGGTAAATCATTTCCCAATTATGCTGAATGCAAAATTCAGATACTGCTTCGATAACTCCATATCGTTTCCCTTTCAACCAATTACCCTGTATAAAGTCATGTCCAGCAATGATTCCCCCTTTTTTAATTTTATGTCTATAAATTTCCAGTTCTTTTTTTGTTGTACAATAGGAATGATCTGTATCCAGATATATCCAATCAAAAAAGCAATCTGGAAAATCTTGAGCCATAAGAACTGAATTTCCCTCTCTAATTATTACTTGCCCTTGCTGAATCTGTGAATTGAATCGTTTTTTCACACTTTCTTTCATTTCTTCCGAGTAACGCTGAGTAGACCAAGTATCGATTAAAAAGTACTTTTTTGGTTGGCACGTATTTAAAACCTGAGCTGTAAAATCTCCCTGCGCAACCCCTATTTCTGCAATTACAGCATTCTTTGGTAAAAAAGCTAATAGGGCTAGCCGATTAACAATAACTTGAATATTTTTGATCTGGGAATGAGGAAGGCTGTGTTTGGGCAGCGGCTTTTCTTGGAGCATTCTTTTTCTTCGATCATACATTTCACACCCTCTCTTTATAATCGTTTTAAGGTACTTTGGTACCCACTTCTTGATGACTTTTTCCATCTATAAACTGCATAAGTTCTTTAACATACTGTTTGTTCCAAAACCAAGATAAGCCTAAATATAATGCTCCGCCTAATAACCCCATCATTAACAGATTCCACCAACATATATTAAAAAACAGGCTTACTATATAAGCTCCTCCAAAAGCAGTTAGCCCTATCCCTACAGGCACAAAAATACAGCTTAATAATTCCTCTATTTGTGTGTCAGCGGTCGGTTTGAGTAGATATTGCTGTGCTATTATTATCATGCTTCCCTGAAAGATTATCATACAAATCGCAATGTCTATTACACCACCCTGCACAGCAAAATAAAGAATAATAGGTAGCGATAAAGCAATTCCTAAATTATATAGGAAACTACGTTTAACTGCTCCACTGGCTATGATCACCGTACCAATAGGATTTTGCACTGTATAAATCATAAAATAAACGCAAAAAAGGATAAATAATGTATGGCTTGTTGGATTGAGATATACATCGGATAAGACTATTTTTATTATTGCTTCTCCTGAAAACATCAAAAAAATATAAATAGGAAAACTAGTAGAACATAAGTATAATATCTGCCGGAGATAAAGCCCCTTTATTGCTTCTCTTTTACTGGCAAGGATAGGAGTTGCAATGGAAGTAAAAATAGGATTAATAATACGCATAGGACGAGCTAAAAGACGTTTTATAATATCATAGCCCCCCAATACTTCTGCACCTAATATTCGCCCAATGATAAGTGTATCAAATTGAGTACTAATAGTATTAACTAACCTTTCGGCTGTTTGATAGGCTCCAAAATGAAAGTGCCTTTTTATGGATATAAAATCTGGAGTAGTAAGCAATGATAAAAGGGAATGACCATACAATAAAAAAAAGATCGTATTAAACAGATTACTCGATAATAAACCAATGACTAATGCATATACTCCCCACCCATAAATAGCCAAGATTATAGTTACTATAAAACTGATAATTGTTGTTATAATGCGAATAGTAGACAATTGCCGAAACCGCATCTCTTTATACAATAAAGTACGATGTAATAAACCAAATCCACTAAGTCCTAAAGAAATTGCAGTTAGTTTTATAACAGGCTCTAAATGGGCTTCCTGAAAAAAATAAATAATCACAGGAGTCAAAACAAAACAAACAGAAGTCAATAATAGCCCCATGCCAGCATAAATCCAAAATAGTGCAGCCAAGCTAGATCGCCTGTTTTCTTGGTAATGTAAAACACTATTGGCTAAACCCATTTCTGAAAAGATGTTAAAAAAAACAAGTACTGTGTTTATCATAGCCATCAGACCGATATCGGATGTGCTAACAAAACGGGCAATAATCATCAACTGTATCAAATTGAAAACAGCCACCATTATTTTTTCTGCGATAGACCATTTCACGCCTTCTTTAACAACTTTTCTAATCTTCATACCTAAAAATCGCTCTGCGCCAATTACCTAATTGCCGCCTTAAGAAAAAGGCATACAATCTCTGCTTATCAGCAGGGTACACTTTAGTAATAAGATTCACTCGTTGAAAGAGAGTAGATAAGGAAGTTTTCGTCAAGAATTTTCCACTTCTCTCCTTATAAGAAATTTTACCAGCTTGTAATATAGCATGCACATAGTCATTTTCTGTCCAAATACTCTTATATTTATATAACAAGATATCCCCTTCTATATACTTAGCCCATTCTTGAAGATCTTCTAGCAGAACTATATTATCTACTGGTTGTAGTTTCTCTGGCGCTTTCATCATACACCATCCGAGATGTTCTTTACTTGGAAAAGCTAAATAAATTAGGCTTCCGTTCTTCAATAACTTCGCTGTTTTTGCGTAAAATGTTTGCCGAGCATCTAGCTGTACATGCTCAAAGACATCTATCATTGCAATAACATCAAAAACACCAGTAAAGCTTTCAGCATCAAAAGAAGAAGAAATAATATCAAAAGTATGGTACTCTAAATTAGGCAAATTGAATAGTTTAGATGCCTGACCAATAAGTTGAGGACTCAAATCAATCCCAATAACTTCTGCATCAGGAAAATGGCGCGCCAACTCATAAGAAGACCATCCAATTCCACAGCCTATATCAAGAATTCTGGAGGTCGATAAAGGAATATTTTCTAATATGCATGTGAGTGCACTTACCACTCTTTTATTTGCTCTAAGAAAGTCTTTTAGCAGCCGATCTGAAAAACCGTCATAAAATGATTTTATTTGCTCTTGATTCAAAACAACCATGCTTTTGATCTGCTTCAAATGTAGGTATTTATCTTAGCAACAACCATTTTAATATGCCTGGTAAACGCATTTTGTTTTTCAGCCGGAGCTTTAGTCCACATACAGAAACTTTTGTATACAATGATATAATACACCTATCCTCTAAAAACGAAGTATTGGTTGTCTGCTTACAGAGAATGAATGAAGACAAATTCCCATTCAACAGAGTTGAAGTGCTTCCCTACCACCGCCCTTGGCTATTACAGAAGATATGGAACCGACTTTACACATGGAACATCTCCATGAATTACTATAATAAATCATTCTCTAAAAGGTTCAAAAGAATGATTCAAGATTTTCAACCCGATGTTATCCACTGTCATTTTGGGACTACCGCTTTAATATTGATTGACAATTTGGCAAATCCCTCCATACCCATTATCGTAAATTTTTTAGGATATGATGCATCTCTTCAGCTAAAAAAGTCGAAAGTTTATCGACAAAAAATTAAGTCGTTAGTAAAGTTATCTAATGTATTTACTACTGCCAATGCCAACTCATTATTGAGTTATCTTGAAGCAGCAGGGGCCATGCCAACTCATCGTCGGATTATATATTTGGGCATTGATACCGATTCTTTCAAGAGGCAAGCACCACCACCGCTATTTCCTTATACTTTTCTTCAAGTTGCTGGTTTTAGAGAAAAAAAAGGACACATATACACCCTTCAGGCTTTTAAGCAATTTTTAACAACTGTTGATGCTCAAAATTATCAACTTATTTTGGTGGGCAGTGGAGATATAGAAAAAGAATTACAAACCTATTGTGAACAAGCAGGTATCTCCCAATGGGTACACTTCATGGGATGGCAATCTTCCCAAGAAATAAAAAAATACATGGAAAGGGCTCATTGTTTTATTCATCCAAGTATTACGCCATCTAATAAAGATAAGGAAGGTATTCCTGTAGCTATAACAGAAGCAATGGCAATGGAGTTACCCATCATTTCTACTTTCCATTCTGGTATCCCTGAATTAGTTGAAGATGGAATACATGGCCTCCTTGTAGAGGAAAAAAATATAGATCAATATGTTCAAGCTATGCAAGCTATTACTACATGGGGATTATTACCACAAAACAGGACACTCATCTGCCAACAATTTAGTATAAAAACACGAATAGAAAAATTAGAAGAATATTACGAATATGCCATCCAACAACTTACTACTCCTTGATTGTGTTTCTCATCGAAGAATGACCATCTTCCCCCATCCATTTTTAAAGAACCGATCAATATTTCCAGTACGTTGCCCCGAATAGGTATCATATGATTCTCCATTATTATCCCTAGCTATAATGCGATACAAATAAACCCCATTTGCTAACTGGTCACCATAATCATCCGTGCCATCCCAAGCGTAATCTGTACGATGCGTACCAACTTTCAGTTCGCCTATTTCAGTCATCGTTATTTCTTTTACAATACGGCCGGAAATAGTCGCTATCTGAATACGGAAATCTGTGGGGGGAACACCAGTCAAAGTATATATAAAATGAGTATTAATAGAAAAAGGATTTGGATAGTTTAGAATATTGGAAATAGAATTTTCGGTAATCACCTCAAATGATATCTCGTAATTAAATTGCCCAGATAGATTATCAGCCAGGTCTTTTCCCTGAACAGAAAACCTGTATATTCCACTTTCTTCAAATTCAGGATGATAATAAACCGTAGCTTGATTTTTGTTACTCTCCGTTGCAGGGTTAAAAGTTACTTTTTCCTGATTAAAATGAATTCTCCTGATTGTACCATCAGGATAAGTAACTGCTATCTCCAACAAACTGGTATCAGTTATTAAGAAATAAGGATTCTCATCTTGCAATCTTATTACAATGGAAGGAGCAGGAGCTACAAGATCACCATCTAGAATATGCTGCCCATCAAATGTAACATCTAAAACCGGATTTTTGCGGTCTGATACAATGTAAAATGGCTTCAGAAAAGTATTATTAAAATAATGAAATTCTCTCTGAAGTGTATCATAGTTTAAATTACCTGCCAATAGATAATTGCCTCTACTCAGTTCTTTTGTATTGATAGTGTGTGATAATAAGGTTATATCATCTAAGTAGTTTACAGATTTTACATCTTCCTGTAACTGCTCCCTATTTTTCGCATCTAAAATGGTATATTGAATGTTGGTAGAATCTGGCTCTCCAGATAATAATCTTGCTTCCATTTGTATGAATAAATCATCTCCTTGATGCAATGTATCTGCATAAAAACTGTAATTATCAGCAGCATGTAAGGCAAATTCACCATACGCCTCGTACAATACATTCCATGAATTAAGGGCAGGCATCGTCCTTTGAGCTTCATCTACGGCATAATAACGAAGTTGTAAATAAGGATACGTTTCTGCATTTACTGATGAAAGATTAAAAATTCCCTGGTTATTATTCCCTTGTATTATCAGTGTATCCCAGCTTCCACTTAAACTGTTAAAACCAATGACATTTGTAATGATAGAATCCTCTCCTATACTCACTTCTTCTAGATTAACATCAACACTAGCACTCCCCCAATTCCTGGCAGGTCCAATTATTGGAGTTCTCACTGAGCCTTCTGTCTGATATCTCGGCATTAGAAATGTTCCAATGGCATCCCCATTAACATCCCCCGCGATAACTTCATTAATAGTTCCTCGCCCTTTTTGATAAATAAGGGTATATGGTACTGCTCCTTGATGAGTCAAATTTCTAGTTAAAACGGCGCCTTCTTCCTCCAGGACTTGAAACAAATTTTGCCCATAGTCGATTGAGTCTATAGCCCAATTTTCAGGTTGATAATCCGCATTTGCTCCATTCTGAACAGAAAAAACAAATACGTAGTAACCTTCTGGCACCTCATTTTGTAATAAATTAATCAATGCCTGTCTGCCTTCAGGCGTTGTTGTATCATAAGAGTAAGTAGATTTATTTGGGGGGTCTACACTATCATATTCATACCCCTGTACATTTCTCCAAAAACTAGTAGTGCGCTCATCTCCTACTAACACACTCAATCCTGCATCTAAATATAACCATGGACGCACTGAACCTGCCGGATTTTGATTAGCATATGAAAAATAAGGTGGTTCATCTGGATTAATGCCATATACCCTGTTGTACATGGTCATATCTTGAAGGCTATAATTGAAATCTATACTCCTCGTGTTTCCCGATAATATTGTACCATCAAATACATTCTTTCGAAACTGCCAATACGCTCCCTGCCTCCATCCCTCTTCACTTCCCTCGATATAGACGAACGAACTTTCCTCCCATACATACCCTACTTCCACAGAAGTGCTATCAGGGCTGATACGCCAGTAATACACCGTGCTATCTTGCCAATTTACAGATGGGGTCCATTCAATGACTCCGCCTTTTTGTGTAATAGAGGTATTTCGTTTTTGAGGACTATTAAACAGAGCTGTTGTATCTATTTCAAGTAAATAGGTCCGCTCTGGTGCCAAAGCATCTGTTGTAGAAGCTTTTAATGTAATAGGTGCTTCTCCTACAATAACAAATTCATAAGGATGGACAGGCCGGGCAGTATTATCTATAATAAAAAGCGGAATACCGTCCTCTCCATTGGAACGCTTCAGAAAATTATTTCCTTCCGCATCAGGATATGGCAACTCTTCTACATCATTAGCAACATCAATAATAGGCAGAAGAAGATTCTCTCCTACTCCATCACGCCCTTCAGTAGGTATTTGGTAAGAAAAAGAATGACGAAACTGGTTTAACGCCACTGTATCTCTTACTACTTCTTTTCCTAAGTTATTGTTTGGTAATTTCCTTAACACACGTAATACAACGGTATCTGGAATGTTTTGTCCGAGGTTCAATACATCAATATTAAATCCAAAACTATCCTGATCTGCTGTTACTATTTCAGGCAAGAAAGAAACACTTGTTGGGTCCAGCACATAGTCGGGACCTGGTGTAGGATACAAACGTATAGCAGGATCTGCATGTAAGGTAAATTGCTCTACCAGAGTAGCTGTACCAATAAATGGATTATTTTTATGGTCGTCTAGTGTTGCTAAAAGTGCATCTCCTATTCCTTCACCATAAAAAGCCCCTCCCAGATGAGCATAATAGGATCTGGCAAAATTGCCCAAAGATGATATAAAACCTAAGCCTCTGGAAGCACCAAAAGCTACCGTTGCCTTATTTTCATAAAAAGTAAATCGCTCTCCGATGCTTCTTCCATCTACAAAAACATTTCCTGAATAGCATCCCAGGGAAAGCATCAAGGGGTACTTGCCTGCGTTTATATAATTGTCAGGATTATCAATGTTGAAATCGAAGGTACCTGGACTGGAGTGTCCAAAAAAAGTGATGATCGAAGTTCCCTCATTAATAGTGTTAAAAATTTGATCCGTTAAAGATGTCTGAATCGGATCTGCACTTGTTTTATAAAAGGCTTTTATATTTCCTCCATATTTGTTGCGGCGAATTTCTGCCGCCATATTTTCCAGATAGGCTTTGATAGTCGACTGTTCACTAGCAGAGCTACCACCTCCCAGGTGCAAAATATTTTTCATCCAGGCGCGATCTTCTATAGTTTGAGGATTATTAAAATTGGCTTCCATTGACTCTACTTTATTCAGGTATATGCCAACTTCATCGCCATTTATAACCGCTATACGCCCCACCGCTAAGGAAGGAACCACTTCTCCGGGCAATGCCATCATCAAATTATCACTTGCGGGCCAGCCATAGGATGGAAGGTGAAAAAAACCTTCGCTTATAGCCGCTTCTAAATCGGCCTGATTTCGTATTGCATTATATTCTTGTCCCTTTCCAATTAGGAAACAATATTTCAGGTTTTGCCACTCCTTTTGTGCTAAATGTACAAAGTTGCGTATTGCTATGGGATGTCGTTCTACTCCGTAGGCATACTGATCATAGAGCGTTTCTACATTTACTATTTTCACATTATAGGCACCACCAATTGCAGTATTTCTGTAATCAGCATATTGTTGTACATAGTCTGTTCCTTGTCCATTATCTCGCAATTTTTCACTCGTTAGGATTAAATATTCTCCTTCGGATGCAGTGAGGTCAACAAATTCAACAGCTTGAATTGAACCAATAGTTTGGATGGCTGTAAAAGCGATTAAATGCCGCTCACCAATAGCGGTCGGAAATTTTGCCTTCCACACTCCATCTTCATTGATGGATTCCAGCCGCAATCGATTCGTTTGATCGTAGAGAAAGCAAGCCTGTGTTCCTGCACCAACAGCATCTATTTCAAGATATCTATCTCCATTTGATGCTGGTAGCTCGATAGGTAGAAATGTTGCCCCATCTGCGTTAAATGTCCTGGGATAACGTATAATAGCCCCTCCTACAGCATAGCTGTCATTGTTATTTAAACCTCTTATTTGTAAGGAATTAGAATTGGAAAGAGATGATGTGTTTAAATCAATGTTGTAGCTTCTAATTTGTGCTCCGAAATAGGTTTCAGCAGCTATCAATCCATCATTCCATCTAACTTCAAGATTGTGCCCATCATCATTGGCGTTGGATACGAAACGCAGATTAAGCGAACTTTCAGGCCCTAAATCATAAAACCCAGGAGTAGCAAGGTTCAAATCATGTTGTTCGGCATAATCAGAAGCAAATCCTTCGCCTCCATATCTAGAATAATATACACTGGCACCACTAATCTTTGTATAAATTTTGCGCAGGTCATTTGTATAAAACAACTCTGATTTCGCCCAATACCACTCCTCCTTTAAAGGTAGGTTGGTCAAATCGTTATTGATCGTTTCATAACGTAAGCCTGATGTTCCATCCTCATTCCAGGTCAGATAATAAACAGCGGTATCTGTTACCAGGCTATACCAGGGGTTTAGCATACTACTGTCAATACTTTCAAATAAATATTGATCTACTTCACTTCGGTTCTTTTCTCCATAAAATTCTATATAATCACCATCGGTAAGTACACCATTATTGCTGGCATATAAAGCTTGCTCTTCTCCCTGATGAAAAAGCTGTAACTGACTACTCTGTATTTGGCTGAGTGGAACTCCTGCCGCTTCCATTACTTCTCTAGAAAGGCGATAAATGCCATTTTCAACCACAGGGATTTTAAAATAAGACTGATCGTAATTGATCCATTCATTACCATACAGGGTATCCTGGCCATTCCACATTTGCGCATGGGCATGAGCAGATAGTAGTACAATAACCAGAAGGAGTACATACTTTGTTTTCATCTGTTTAAAATTTTTCTGCGGTCAGAATATTTGCAGAAACAATTCTATTCCATCGCTTCGAGATCTGCTTCAATAGAATTGGCCAGTGCCTTGAAACGTTCGTTCAAATCTGCTAAATCGCCATTCATTTCCGCCTCAAATTTTTTCAAATGCTGAGCTAATTGCTTTTCGCGAACTTGCAGTTTTTTGATCTTGCCTTCCAGCTCGGGGATTTCTGCAGTTATAGCTGTATCTCTGGCAGCACTTAAAGAGGCTACCTTTTCATTCAGGCGTTGTTCCAATCCTTCTAATTGGGATTTAAGAGCCTGTTGCTCTGCATTTAAGGTTTCTTGTACTACCACTTCAGTAGTTGTAATAGAATCAGCAACTAGCTGTTCTGTATTTTGTTCTGCCGTATCAGCCCCACATGATAACAAAGATAAACCTATGCAACTGTAAAATGCAATTCTAAAAAATGACTTCATCGCTTCTTAACATTAATTCAATCAATATTCTAATAACCAAGTATAATGGTATTTAAACTTAGAGATAATGATTCCACCCCCTAAATCCCCCACACGCTGTCGCTGTAGCTTTAGCGTAGGCGCCCAGCGGGGGACAGTCAGGTATCAAATAATATTTCAAAGACAAAAACAAGTACCTCTAAGTCAAGTTGTCTGTACAATTAGAGCTTAAAGATAGCGAGAATGCCAGCAAAAACAATATGACATATTTCGGCAACATATAAAGTATGGAGACCAACAGGCCTGCTGATCTCCAAACCCTTCTTATTCTACAACCACTCGACGATAAGCTTTCTGTTCTCCTGCTTTTACTTCTAAAATGTATACTCCGGTAGGTAATTTATTCAACTGGAAGTGATGATTCCAGTATCCGGTATGAAAATCGTCTTGTACTTCGTATAACGATTGGCCAATCACATTAATCAATCGCGCCTGAATACGATCACTTGCTGGTGCTTTGATTTCCAATGCAAATTGTCCTTCATTCGGATTAGGATATACATTAAGATATTGCAGCCAGCTTTCATCAATTACCCGATCAATTACGATTTCTACTTCTCCTGTAGCAACTACCTCTCCACACTCATTACTCACGGTAAGCTCAACTGTAAAAGTGCCTTCTTCTTCATACAAATGTACTGGATTAGCTTCGTTGCTTCCATTACCATCACCAAAGTCCCAGGAATACTCTAAGTTTCCTCCCCCGCTCACCATACTAGTAAAATTGAATTCAGATGGGCCAATTTGTTCAGATGTAAAACTGGCTTCTGGCGTATCCAAGACGGTAATTATATCTGTTTCCTCTATACTATTACTGCCAAATGCATTGGTGGTTGTTAGCTGAACAGTATATACACCTGCTGTTTCATAAAGTACCTCTGGATTAGGGTCCGTAGATGTTTCAGGAGTTCCTCCCTCAAAAGTCCACTCATAAGTTGTTGCTTCTCCGCCCGTAACCGTACTGAAATAGGTAATGGTAAATGGTGCACATCCTACTGAATCATGAACAGAAACCCCAGGAACAGGTGCTTCTCCTTCTAAAACAATTAATTGTGTACTTGTATCAACTCCACAGTCATTTGTTGCTAATAAAATAACTTCATATTCGCCACCAGTGCTATAAGTATGAGAAGGATTTTCCATAGCACTTCCTTCACCATCACCAAATAACCAGGCATATTCTCCTCCATCCTGAGAGTTATTAGTAAAGCTGACAGTGGCACCATCAATGTCATATAGGAAATCGGCCTGCGGCGTATTGTTAACCACTACGATATCCATTTGCGTAAGCGCTCCCGAACCAGCAGGATTAATTGCTAAAAGCGTAGCAGAGTAAATACCTGGTTCATCATAAATCACTGTAGGATGTTCTTCTGTAGAAGTAGCAGGCATTCCTCCATCAAAGGTCCACATGTAGGAAGTCGCATTTTCAGAAGCATTATTAAAACTAACTTCCAGTGGAGCACATCCTACATTATTCTCAACAACAAAATTAGCCACAGGAGCATCTAAAGATAAGCTCACTGTATCCAACATCATGCTAGTACCACAACCATTTTCAGCAGTCAGGCTAATAATAAAGTCTCCTACACTTTGATACTCATGAGTAGGATTTTCTTCATCGCTACTATTGCCATCACCAAAATTCCAGGTATAACTATTGGCATTTGCACTTTGATTTTCCAGGCTCACCGTCACTCCATTGACCTGATATGAAAAATCAGAAGCAGGCACATCCAAGACCGTAATATCCATTGTCATGGTATGCATTCCCGCCTCATTGCTCACCGTAAGGCTTAGTGTATAAACTCCTGGAGTATTGTATACAAATACGGGATTAGCATCCATTGAACTGGAAGGATCTGCACCTGGTGCATCCCAACTCCAGTTATCTGTATTGGCTGAAGAGGCATCTAATGGCATTACCGTGAAAGCAGCACAGCCGCTTGTTTCACTTAGGCTGAATGAGGCTACTGGCGCCGTTATAATCTCGACTTCATATGTAACTGTATCTGTACCGCAATCATTGTGAGCAACCATCTGTACATTATAAATACCATCCATCGCATAGTTATAATTAGGAGATGCATCCACACTCATACTACCATCACCAAAATGCCACTCATAATTATTCGCATTGGTACTCAAATTATTAAAAGCTACACTGGTATTTCCTATTGTATAATCATAGCTATAATCTGCTGATGGCCCCTCTCCCACTGTAATATCTATCGTACTAACATCGCTACCTGCTTCGTTGCTCACCGTTAATGTCAGGGTATAAGTACCTGGTGTATCATAAGTAAAGGTAGGTGCCTGATCCATAGAATTGGGAGGACTTGCTCCAGGAGCATCCCAACTCCAGTTGTCTGTATTGGCTGAAGAAGCATCTTGTGGCATTACAACAAATGGTGCACAACCATCTGTGTCGCTTAGGCTAAAGGAAGCGGTAGGAGCGGTTGTAATCTCTATTTCATATTCAATAGTATCACTACTACAGTCATTGAAGGCTACTAATTCCACGGTATAAATACCATCTGCACTAAAGTCATGTGTAGGATCTGTTTCAGTACTAAAATTACCATCGCCAAAGTTCCATTCATAAGCATTGGCCTCTGCACTCAGGTTATTGAAGTTTACAGTAGTAGTGCCAATAGTATAATCATAAGTAAAATCAGCACTTGGCCCCTGCCCTACGGTCAGGTCTACAGAATGAGTATCTGTACCTGCTTCATTACTTACAGCTAGTGTCAGGGTATAAGTACCTGGTGTGTTATAAGTAAAGGTAGGTGCCTGATCCATAGAATTGGAAGGATTTGCTCCAGGAGCATCCCAACTCCAGCTATCCGTATTAGATGAAGACGCATCTTGCGGCATAATCACAAAAGGAGTACAACCATCTGTTGCGTTCAAAC
>JAKSDI010000019.1 GCA_022360175.1 Chitinophagales bacterium | reverse complement strand
TTGCCAAACCATCCCATACGGAAAGTTAAATTGGCCATTACACCATTAAAAGTGTCATCTTTATAGTACCCTAGTTTTTCATTGACGCCTTCTACATGGCGATAACCTACGGTACCTGCTATACGGAACCAGCGAGCCAGATTAAGTTCAAGTCCTATTTCTGGAGTTAGTACAAAAACTTCATCAAAATCATTTCTGTAGGAATTATCATTTAAGTCGATGCCTACACCACCCCAACCAATACGAGCACTGGTATAGAGGTGAAATAGATTATGAGGGGCAAGCGTGTAACCCAACCAGAATCCACCGTGTCCAAGTTCTAGCTGTTCAAGTTCTTCCGTTTCGATAAGTGATTCAAAATCAACGCTTCCCATGCCATATCCTCCAATGAAGAAATTGTCGATTACAATGGCTCCTCCTCCTCCTACTGAGGTAGTTAGGTCATTGTTTAATCCCATTTCAACGATAGGAGCACCGAAGCCGCCAATAACTCTAGCATTGCTAAATAAGGTTTCGTGCTGTGCCTGAGCTGTTACAAATAAACTCAACATTAATACTGAAAATACTATCTTCTTCATTGCTTTCAGTTTTGTGTTTCTGTAGATTGTTTTTTAAAAAAAATCAATAAATATCCAAGGCGTGTAGATGTGTACACACGATCTTATCTCATCAAAAATCGTTGGTCTTGGATGGTCGTAAGCTAGGACATTAACTGACTAGCTTACTGTATTACAATACTGTATGCGTCTTCTTTTTAGTGAAGGCATATAATGTCGGACTTGTATTAGGAGACTCCGACGATCTCTTTTATGTAGATTGTTTTCCGTTTTGTTCTATTAGAATCGAATACCGGCCTGAAGGCTTACCCACATTTTTACATCGGTCTGCTCATCAGATCCTTCCAGTAGCGTATAGGATGGTTTTACTATAGGAGATCCTATTTCTCCTGTTTCTGCATCTTTTATTTTAGATACCATGACATTTGCTACAGGGCCTACATAGAAACTTAATCGACCATCAGCTTTGTGAAAATCAAATATTAATCTTGCCTGATTTAATAAGTTCAGTTCGTTGGTCCAGTATTCTTGCTCATTAATTTGGATCGCTACCAATTCTGTATTCATAAGTACCCGAGGGCCAAGTATATTAGCACGCCCAATCCCATAACCGATACCCCAGCTCATATAAGTACCTGGAGCTACGTCTGGTTGCCCGGGTTTAAGTTTATCCCAACGTGCTCCCAGGTGGAATATATTGTAAAACTTATGGCTACCTAGTTTCAAAGCCAGGTTGGCGTAAAGTATGTCATGAACACCTACCTCCACTTTATTGTATCCACGCTTTACAATATTTAATAAGCCGATAGGGGTGCCACTGATCGTATCAGATACATTGATCAGCCCTATTTGAAAGCCGTTTACTTTTCGTCCGGAATTAAAGATACCAGAGATTTGAAACCCATTTACATCGCCAGCATTATTAAATATACCTGCAAGTTGATTGCCACTGGTATCGTAGCTAGTATTAAAAAGTCCTGCTACTTGGGTGCCTTCTGCTTTTCCTCCTGATTTATTAAACAAGCCTGCTAGTTGTAAACCTAAATAGTCTTCTTCTACCAGATTGGCGAGGCCTGCTGCCTGGACAGCGTGTCCTTCTTTCGTTTTATTAACAAGTCCTGCTATTTGAACACCGCTTGTTTTGCCTTTATTTACATTAAATAAACCACCCACCTGAGTGCCTTCGACATCACCTCCAACAGTATTCCCCAGGCCTGCTATTTGCATACCCGCTACATCATTCTTTACATTATTGACCAAGCCGCCAATTTCTACTCCGTCAACTCCTCCATTCGTTCCCCACAAAACATTTACTGACACATTATTAGTGATTTCTTCACTATAAATAGTATTCGTACCCAGGAATGGGAGTAACGATATTTGTGCCAGCCTCTGATCACCTCCCCATACGCCAGAAGTAGTATCGTATTCTTCTAATGGCAATCGATAAGGAGCTGTATTTATATTTTTTAAATCATTGCCTTCTCCTTCAATTACTAAGTTCTCATCTGCTTGTTCAATAGGAGAGAGCATCTTTCTCAGGCGTTCCCTTTCTGCCTTATCCATTGGTTCTGGATAGATAGGGCTGGTTTGTCGAACTTTGCCTCTCCGAGTATTTAATTGGCCTAATTGTTTCGTTTCACGGCTTCGATCTGGCTTTAGCAATATTTGACCACCTACAGGTGCATATCGCATTGGTACCTGTTCGCAGATATCATCAAGAGCGGTAGATAAAGGTTTGTTATCTACTTCTACATTGACTTTTCGATCAACAGGAATGAAGTCGGGGCTATAAGAAAAGCGCACTTGATATGTTTGACTGATATCAGCCAATACCGCATCCAGCCTTTCTCCGGTGTAGGAGAATGATACATTTTGCTGTAATGATTGCCCTGTAAGGCTGAGTGCGATCCCCCATAAAGGGAGTAATATGAATAATCGTTTCATAATGAGTGCGCCTTTATTATTATTGGCATTGAGAAGCATCTCCACTAATAAGATATGCTCCATTATTACGATCAACTTGCAAATCCATCGTAAATTCTAGGGCAGTTAATACATCCTCCAGGGAAGGATTTGAAAAACTACCAAGGTATCTGCAGTCCTTGAGCTGTTCGTCACTGAATTGGAAAGAAATATTAAAGTATCTTTCAAAATTTATGACAACATCGCCCAATTTTTCATTGTCAAAAACTAGCTGTTTTGTTTGCCATGCGTTTGCATTAGAAATAATAGTTTTATTTAGTATCCCTTCTGATTTATCATAAACAGTGGCTTGCCCAGCTATTAATTCGACTTTTTTCTGCTCGTCTTTTTGTTCGTTTACAGCTACTTTCCCACTTGCAACACTTACTTCTACTTTTTCTTCCTCAGGATAAGCTCTCACATTAAAAGAAGTACCCAGTACAGTAGTTGTGGTGCCTTGTGCTTCTATAGTAAATGTTTTTCCATTTTGTTTCGTGACTTCAAAAAATGCTTCTCCTGTTAATTGCACATTGCGTTCTTCAAAAGGCAAATTATAAGCAAGTGTAGACAATTCATTCAGGATAACAATACTACTATCAGGTAAAACAATGGTTTCCTGTTGTCCTGTACTTGTAGAATGAACAGCAAGATCAAAATTCGAAACAGGAGGCTGTAATATTGCTTTATAAGCCCAATATCCACCAGTAATTAATAATAAGATAGCCGCTGCATATCTCAATAATCTTCCAGTATATAGTTTTCTTACTTTTGCCTCTCTTTGTATGCTCGTTCCTTGTGAACGATTATCTTCAACTTGGTCAATTTTTTGTTCAAGACTTGCCCATGCACTGGCAGTATTTACAGGAATAGTAGGTTCTTCATAACTATCAGAAGCACTCCACAGTGTATTCATTTCTTCAAAGAACTGGCGGTTTTCATCGGCAATATCCACCCACTGCATCAGCTGGTCTTTATCTTTTGTGCTGATGTCACCTGAAAGGTATCTGCCAATTAATTCCAAGTATCTTTTTTGTTCCATTCTATCTGCTTTCCGATTGTATGATGTATGAAGGGTATAGGTACCCCTATTAGCAGGTCAAATTTTTTTTAAAAAATATTTTAGTGCTAAAAAAACAAATTTAGGTAGGTCCTTAATTTGGTTCTCAACACCTTTAAAGCCTTGCTCATCTGGTTTTCTACTGTTTTTACAGAGATGTCCATTTTTTCAGCAATTTCCTTGTATGATAATTCTTCGTAACGGCTTAGTTTAAAAACGGTTTGACATTTTGGAGGTAGGGTATTGATAGCAGCTGTAATATGATCTTTTAGCTCACCATGTAAATACTGCTCTTCAGCTCCGGGGGCTTCATCATGTTCCATACCAGGAACAAATTCTTCTCCCTGGAAGCGTTTGTTACGACGGTGATAGGCGAGTGCTTCATTGATTGCCATACGGCGTAAGTAAGCTGGTAAGTTAGAGTCTACTTTGATTGTTTGCCTTTTTTGCCAAAAACGTAAAAAAACTTCCTGGGCTAAGTCTTCACAGGTGGAGCTGTCATTGATGAAACGTCGGATTGCCTGACAAACCATAGGGTAATATTCCTCAAAAAGATCTTTGAGGGCCGAGCGGTCATCTAACCTGAGTCTGTTTAATATGTCTTCCGCTTGTTCGCTTGGCATAGTTAATAGTCGTAGGTGCTGGGTGATTTGTTAATTATAAAGGAATAAGTTCTTTGGATTAAAAACGGTTCCTAATTTGGCCACAAGATTACGAATTTCAGGGTCAAAAGATACAAAGGCTTCGACAGAATATCATTTTTTTCCGTTAAAAGCTATTGCCTATAATACAAATTCGGCTACTAGAATAGGCTCCCTTTGATGAAATAAACTGGAGTAAATAAATCCCGTGAGGCAAATTATTTAAATCTATTTGATGTTTTCCGGGCATAAGCTGTTGATTGTAAACTATTGTCCCATTGGAAGCATATACATGCAAATGGCCTTTATTCTCAACTTCGACTTGTATTGAACCATTGCTAGGGTTCGGATGAAAACGCCAATTGAGAAAATCAGGGGAGAGTATCTGGCTACCTGCAATGGCATTTTTATCAAATTTTACAAAGAAGAGTGCATCAAAATCAGGTGTTTCATATCCATTGTCTAGTGCCCATCCATTGCCAAAGTCAATGAGTTCATTAAAAGTCCCGGTGGCATAGATGTATTCTTCTTCATCTATGGTAATCGCATGATTAGTACTGAGCATAGGAGCATCGGGATTGTCCTGAAGTTTACCCCATG
Source organism: Chitinophagales bacterium (assembly GCA_022360175.1). Lineage (GTDB taxonomy): Bacteria > Bacteroidota > Bacteroidia > Chitinophagales > Saprospiraceae > JAKSDI01. Next base: position 98,267 of record JAKSDI010000019.1, on the reverse strand, counting down.
CCAGTGCACCCGTACCTTTTAATTGAAACCAAATATTTGTAGTACCTGGACTAGCTGCTTCCAAATGAGTGTAGGGAGATAACCAAATATCATTGCGAAACAGGGCGGCATTAAAATACGCACTACCATCAGCTGCCACAGCCATAGAAGCATCGGAACAGAAATAACTGTTGGCCCACTGCAAGTTGCCAGTTTGATCAAATCGGGCGACTCCCGTTTTTAGTAAACCATCATCAGGCTGAAAATAATGAGACGAGGTATTGTCTGCCAAATTGATCTCATCGGTATGATTATACGTCAGATAAATATGTCCGCTACCATCTGTGGCTAATTCTGAAGGCAAAATCAGGCCCTCTGCAGCATCTATATTGGTATGCCAGCTAATATTTCCTCCACTGGTATACTTGATCAAGGCAAAACCATCTGAACCTCCAAATTCATTTTGTACTAGTTCGTCTTCTATTTGTATCCCACCACTGGTATAACTAATAATTTGATAGATGCTTCCCTGAGGGCTTAGTGCTAATTGACTACCATAAGTGTTACCTGCATTTCCTGGTATGCTAGGAGGCCAGTATCGGCTCCAGAGATGAGAGCCTTCAGGAGACAATGCTGCGATATAATTGTTTAAATCCCGTGGATCATTGGCAATGAACTGATGATCTTCATCAAAAGTCATTTCCTGGTAAAAGCTGCCAGTGAAATAAATAGTCCCATCATTTCCTATTTTAAGGTCATTCAGATAGTCCCCTTTGTCTAGTGCTTCTCCGTCAATGCCTCCATAGGTGTGTGCCCAGTTGAGATTACCATCTGTATCATAACGAGCAATAAAAGCGTCGCGGTGTCCATTGGCAAATAAGTTGCCAACATCCTGGCCTGAAGGCCCTGATTCCAGCATCAAAGGGCCGAATTCAGCAGGTACTACTTCACCTCCTATATATAATGCATTCTGATGATAATCAAGTGCTTTCATGATGCCCATAGTGATAAGTCGTTGCCAAAGGAAGGCTCCTGCTGGTGAAAACTTCATTAAGAATGCGGTTTGCGCACCATCATAATCATTACTGATTGGGGCTCCGTCCAACTCTAATGCAGCTCTATGGAAACCGAGCAGGTAGATGTTGCCCGTTTCATCTGTTTCCATGTCAATGACACTCAAGTTTTTACCATAAGAAAAGATAGGGTCTGTGACTGCAAGGCGATGTGCCCATATTGCGTCTGGCTGTGCTGATGCCAGCAAAGATGAAATAAGAAAAATAAAACTTAGTAAACAGTATTGCATAGTGAGTTGTCTTAATGCGGGGAGTAAAGTTATAATATTATCAATATCTTCGCCACTCGATAGACAACTTCAGATAATTAACATATAATTATGACCTACGTTTATCTTCGTTATGGCTTGATAGCTCTTTTTGCAGTATTAGGGATTGTGCTACATGTGCAGTTAGGTATTGAGCAATCCTGGTATTTATACGCTGCTGCTGGCTTATTGTTATTCTCTCACCTGTTTTTTGGTAATGTATGGCTGGCTTTTAATTTTCTGAAAAGAGGAGAGGTGCTTAAAGCTCAACAAACACTGAAGCATACCTGGGCACCGAATTTATTGTTTAAGTCGAATAAAGCCTATTATTTTTTTACTCAGGGGATGATTTTTTTGCAATCTAAGCAACTGGATAAGGCTAAACCTTTATTGGAGAAAGCTTGTGATCTTAAATTAAAGCACAATAATGATAATGCATTAGCACATCTTAACTTGGCCCATATTCATTTTGTGCAAAAAAATAAGGCAGAAGCTATCAAAAACCTGGAAGCAGCAAAAGCGTTTAACCCTAGTGATCTAATGATTAAGGATAATCTAAAGAAGATGGAAGCAGCAATGAGTGGAGGATAGGTTGCTTGTTCTCTTATGAAAGGTTATACGCTATTTTAGTTTTGTGATAAGCTTTTGATATCAGTCTACTGTTATAAACCTGAAATCCGAAACCCGAAATAATGAAATCCTCATAGGGAGTGTAGATTGAAATGTTTACCTTTGCGGAAATTTAAAATTACTACATGTTTACAATTAATATATACCTCAAGTTTGCATTGATCGCAGTTGGTTTAATTGGTGGAATTGCTCTTTGGGCAACGATGGGTATTTGGTATGGTATCTGGTTTGTAATTATGGGGCTTGCATTGCTAGCCACTTATATTCTCTTAGGTACGGTGCAATCTGGTGCAGCCTTGATGCAAAATACAGATTTTGATGCAGCTGAAAAACGCCTTGACCTTACGCTGAATCCTAAATGGTTATATGCTACCAATAGAGCCTATTTTTACATGATAAAAGGTTCTATTGCACTTGCACGTAAGGATATGGAAGAAGGGGAGATGTGGCTAAAAAAGGCAGAAGAAGTTGAAGTTCCTACTGATAATGAAAAAGCCATGCTCCAATTGCAACTGGCGAATATTGCGGCATCTAAAGGCAAATGGAAACAAGCAGAATTGCACTTCCGTAATGCCAAACAGTGCAAAATCACTGAGCCTAATGTGAAAGAACAATTCAAGCAATTTGAAAAAGCGTTTTCTAATCGTGGACAAATGAAGCATGCTACACGAGGTGGAGGAGGTGCAATGCGCCCGGGAGGTAAAAGACGCAGGCCTAAGATGAGGTAGGCTTTATATATGGTCATATCGCGATGTAGTGAAAGGGTGATGTGGTGACAAAAGGCAAGGAGAGGAGGACGATTTTGTACTTAGAGAAAGATATGATTAGAGGGATAGATATGTAGTTGCATAGTGCTTTTAGAAGTAGGATTACGAAATTGTTTGTCTTTATATGCAAACGTATACACATCTTCACCAATCACCAATCACCAATCACCAATCACCAATCACCAATCACCAATCACCAATTTATTCCAAATTATTCAACCCCGTCTCTTTTCAGCCGTCCTTTAACAAAGCTATTTAGCAACAGGATAATAGAGGTAAAGATTGCCAGGCGAGCAATAATATCTCCCCAAAGCACATAAAAAGTTATAGCGTTATTGAACTGCATATCCTGGCTTATCGCTGTAGCTTCATTGTACTTTGTAGGTTTTTGAATATCTCCTCTCTGGTTGATAAATGCAGAAATACCTGTATTGGCAGAACGAGCGATGCTGCGGCGGGTTTCAATAGCTCGCAGGCTGGCAAAATAAAGATGTTGGCGATGCCCAGCGGTATTGTCCCACCAACCATCATTGGTCATTATAAATATGGCCTGGGCACCATTGCGAATGTATTCTGTAACATATTCTCCAAAGACAGATTCATAGCATATAGCAGGAGCTATTTTACCGGATTCACTTACAAGAACGTCTCTTTCTTTTTGGGTCGCTACACCAGCAGTAGTGCCTCCTAAGCGATCAACTATGGGTTTGAAGAAAAACAAAATATTCTTAAAAGGAAATATCTCAGGGCCCGGTACCAGTTTGGATTTGCGATATAATGGAATACTGTCCTGTCCTATCGTAATCTGAATGGCTCCATTGATGATCTCATAGTACATATTACCATGGCGCCTTTCCTGTACACGGACATGTTTACTATGAGGTTCTCCTTCTTGAAAGATATAATAGGCATCAATTCCTGTTACTACTTTTAAACCAGGCCTGGTACTGAAAGATTCTCTTATTCTCCTGATGGTAGGATACTGACCCATATTGTTTATCTGTACTAGCCCAAAACTGGTTTCAGGATAAACAATATAGTCTGTTTCTTCTGTTACAATCCTATTAGAAAGTTCCAGAAAACGATCCATTTGTTTGCTTTCAGGGATAGTGAACTTCTGATAATGGGGTTCAAAATTAGGCTGGATAACAGCGACATTTCTTTTACTGCCTTGTGCTTCATAGCTATTATACATTACCAAAGAAAGAATCATCGGTAAAAGCACAAGTGCTGAAACATAAATAAGAGACTTGCGAAAAGCCTGCTTAGCTTTCCAGGCGTTGTATATTTTGAAAATTAGAAGATTGATACCTAATATCCACAAACCTCCTCCAAAGACACCTGTCCACTCGTACCATTGGACAAGAGCAGGATATTCGGCAAAGCTATTTCCTAATGTTAACCAGGGCCAGGTCAGTTCCCATTGCAAATGTATGTATTCAAAAGTTAGCCAATATGCTATAAGGCTTAGGTAAGAGAGCTTAGGCATTAACTTGTGAGTCGTATGAAATAATAGCCATGGTATAACCATTAAAAATGAATTAGCCCAAATAGCTGCAACGCCTGCTATCAAAGCTGTATTTGTAACCCAATAGGTAGCAATGACATTCCAGATTACAAAAGAGTGATAAACATAACGCATTACCTTGCCTCTTTTGGCTGGTTCGTATGCTTCACTGATCTCTTTTTCTATTATCATCAGGGGGACAAAACCTATAAACATTAAAAAGGGAACAGGTATAATGTCAGGAAAGCCTACTCCTAACAATAACCCACTAAGGGTAGATAAACCTAGCCACCGTAAACCTTTAGGGTCTTTGGCAAAACGATGTAAACGGATAAATGTGACGGCTCCCCATGCTGATATAAAGAAAATGAGTGGGCGGTATCCCCATAGAAGTTCTTTACTTCCTTGATCTACCATTTCATATCCCATCCAGCAACAGATAAGTAAGCATAAAGCCAAAAGGGAAAAACGAACACTCTTCTTTAAAATCATAAGTTTGTTTATTGGGCGCCCAAATTTAATCATAGTCTGGTAAAAAGTGAGCAAGAGTAGCCAGGCATTGGTTTTTATTGTGAGGAATTAGGTTTCTATTAAGGGACTCTTAATGGTTTTTAACAATTCTTTAAAAATTAACGTGCAACTCTTTTTTGAAAATCTGAGTTATAAGCATGTAAACAGTTATGAAACCCTTGAACAACAAACCTATTAACTATCACCCAACATGAATCTTCGTAAAATAAAATTAGCACTCACCGTTGGACTTATCAACCAACCTAAACAAAATGCCTTAATTGGCATACGGGAAATGGTAGCAGGCTCTCAGGATGTAGGTTCCTTTTTAGGACAATCATTGCTACAGAATAAGCCAATCAACGATAATCTTGCAAAAAAGACATACGCACTACAATTTGAGAATTGTACTATCAATGTTGATTTATTGATGAATCTTTGTACAAATAGTGAAATAGTACAGCGTTTTCAGGTGCAGTAGCGAAGTTGCTTGAGCAGTGTTAATTTATACATTAGACTGAAAATTAGTTAAACACTAATCATAAAGATACATATCCAAATTAATCAGGCGGTTCCTTGAGAGAGGAGCCGTTTTTTGATAATTAACGATTTATTATTACCCTCCTATAGCACGGCGTATAAAATAAAGCTATCTTTGCGCCTTCGATTAAGAACCGTGCATTAAATTTTGCATTATGCAGCTTAGAAATATTGCGATCATCGCCCACGTAGACCATGGAAAAACTACGCTGGTTGATAAGATGATCTTAGCAGGTAAACTGTTTGCTGATCATGAAAAACCAGGGGAATTGATCCTGGATAATAATGATCTGGAGCGTGAGCGAGGTATCACTATTTTGGCTAAAAACGTATCCATCACTTATAAAGGAGTGAAGATTAACATTATCGATACTCCTGGTCACAGCGATTTCGGAGGTGAAGTGGAGCGTGTACTTAACATGGCTGATGGGGTATTATTGTTGGTAGATGCTTTTGAGGGTCCTATGCCTCAGACCCGTTTTGTAACCCAGAAAGCGATTGAATTGGGTTTGAAGCCTATAGTCGTAGTCAATAAGGTTGATAAAGAGAATTGTACGCCAGAGGAGACGCAGGAAGCTGTTTTTTTTTTTTTTTTTAATTTGGATGCTACAGAAGACCAGCTTGATTTCCCTACAGTCTATGGCTCTGCCAAGTTTGGATGGATGAGTGAAGATTGGCGAGATCAAACAGATAATATTACTCCTTTACTGGATGCTATTCTTGAGCATATTCCTACTCCAAAGGTAGAGGAAGGAACTCCTCAGTTGTTGGTTACTTCTCTGGATTACTCTAAATATATTGGCCGGATTGCTATTGGCCGTTTGAACAGAGGAGTACTAAAGAGCAACCAGCCGGTATCTTTGGTTAAAAAAGACGGTAAGATCATTAAAAGCCGCATCAAAAACCTTTATGTATTTGAAGGTTTTGGCAGAAAAGAGGTAGAACAGGTAGAAGCGGGTGAAATCTGCGCTATTTTTGGTATAGACGGTTTTGAGATTGGTGATACAATCGCTGATTTTGAAGCCCCCGAAGCACTGCCTTCTATTGCTATTGATGAACCTACCATGAGTATGGTATTTACCATCAATGACTCTCCATTCTTTGGTAAAGAAGGAAAATTTGTAACATCTCGTCATATCAATGATCGTTTACAAAAAGAACTGGAGCGCAACCTGGCTTTAAGAGTAGAACAAACTGATAGTGCTGATACCTTTAGAGTATACGGGCGAGGAGTACTTCACCTTGCGGTATTAATTGAAACAATGCGCCGCGAAGGATACGAGTTGCAGATAGGACAGCCTCAGGTAATTACCAAGCGTATAGATGGTATGGTCCACGAGCCAATTGAAGAATTGACTATTGATCTGCCAAATAATATTTCTGGTACAGCTATTGATATGGTTACTCGTAGAAAAGGTATCATGCTTTCTATGGAACCTAAAGGAGATCGTGTACAACTTCGATTTGAAATTCCTTCCAGAGGAATTATTGGCCTACGTAGCCAGATGTTGACAGCAACGGCTGGTGAAGCTATTATGACACACCGTTTCCATGAATTCCAGCCTCATAAAGGAGAAATTCCAGGGCGTATCAATGGGTCCTTGATTTCAATGGAGACCGGAACGGCTATTCCATACAGCATCAACAACTTGCAGGAGCGTGGTAAATTCTTTATTTCTGCTGGCAATGAAATTTATGAAGGGCAGGTGGTAGGAGAAAACAGCCGCCCAGGTGACCTGGTAGTGAATTTAACTAAAACGAAGAAGCTAACCAATATGCGTTCTGCTGGTGCAGATGATAAGCTGAAGCTAATACCTCCACGTATATTTACATTAGAAGAAGCTTTAGAATATATTCAGGAAGATGAGTATGTAGAGGTTACACCGGAATCAATACGCCTTCGTAAGACGCTTTTAAAAGAGCACGAACGTAAGCGCGCAAAGAATAAGGCACTGGCATAAGAAAATACATGCACAGTATAATAAAAAAGCCGTCACAGATACTTATATTCTGTGACGGCTTTTTTTTAAGAGCCTGTTCTTTAATTGAAGAACAAAATGAGGTCTATTGGATAGGGGTAATCATCGGTAGTTCAACTACCTCTGCTTCTTTAGGCCCGATACTTAGCCAGCCAAAGATTCCTCCATCAGCACGTGCAATGCGATTGGCAAAGCTCTTTAAACCATCATAAAAATGTTTAGCATAGATGCTGCTGATATTAGGAAGGATGTTATTTAGCTTAGCCAGCCTGTTTGAAAGTTCTTCCTGGCGAGCATCTGTTCCTTCTGGCAATTCCGATAGTATGGCATTGATGCGATCGTGCATCGTTTCGCTTACTTTGTCGTAGTAAGGTTGCCATTCTTCATGAAAGCTGAAAGAACGGACTTCAGCGATCTTTTCACTCCACTCCAATTCTTTGGGGTCGATTTCACCATCAGCACCAGCTATCAGCAGGGTGATGTTAGGAATTGCATCATACATGACCTGCTGCTGGTCTATTGGTAAAGCTTCAATTATGTTAATCATAGATTGCAGTAGTTGAATTTTCCGGCAAAAATAAAACATTATAGGAAAAAGAAGGACTTTTCTCTTATCTCTTTCCCGGTAGACTGCTCAGTATTCTATTTAACAATCCCATCCACCTGGCTGGTTTAGGTGAAGATGAACTTTTATCGGTGGAAGAATCCTTCGGATTTTCCTTATTAGAGGCCTCATTGCTGTATAGATCTTCAAATAATTGGCGCACATTATTGGCAACCATTCCCCGAAAGGGAAGTCGGGCCATTAGCCCATATAAAGCAGCATCTCCTTTTGCTTTCGCTTTGCGATTATTTTTTGCATAAGCTACGGCATCACTCAGATCATTTAGATATTCATCAATTATAGGTAAGTTTTGTTTCATTACCGTAAGGTGGATACAATTGGGGCGCTGTTGTCTATCTACGTACCAGTTTTTTTCCGAGAGGTAATCACCTACAACAAAAATATCTACGGATTTATTTTTGCTAGTGAAAGCGATAATATTCATACAAGGATCACCGATAAGTTCTAATGCATCAATAGCTGAAATCCCTTCCTTTAAGCGATTTACACCGTCCATGATCTGTTTGGTAATACCTAAGTAACCTTCTTTCCCTAATGATTGCATAGAGGCCCATGCACTGGCAATTGGCCCGCCCGCTCTAGAGCCCATAAAAGTGGCTGAAGCATAAATTCCACCAGCCCAATCAGTTGTAATGAAAAACTGATGGCGCAGATACTCCATATCACGGTATAATAGGACAGAACTACCTTTTCCGCCATAGGCAAATTTATGGGTATCAGCAGAAATAGAAGTAACACCCTTAAGACGAAAATCCCACTGCGGTAGATTGCCTGGATTTAAAGCTTCTATCCAGGGCAAAATAAAGCCTCCTATACAGCTATCAACATGCAATGGTAATTGATGTCGAAGGGCTAAGGCAGCAGCTTCTGGTACAGGGTCAAGAATACCATGAGGATAAGATGGAGCGGAAACAGCCAGTAAAATGGTATTGCTCGTAATCAATGACTCCATTGCAGCAATATCCGCCTGATATTGATCACTGACCGGTGCCTTTTTGATATTAATACCCAATATATGCGCTGCTTTCTCAAAAGCAGGATGTATACTTGCGGGGACTACTATTTCCCAATCCTTCTTGATTTTACGTTCCTTACAGGCGTGCTCTCGATAAGTATACAGGGATAAAAAAATGCTTTCAGTGCCACCGGAAGCCATCGTGCCTACAACGGAATTACCTCCATTTAAGAGTTCTCGAGTCATGGCGATGATTTCCTTTTCCATGCGTTGCAAACTCTTAAAAGCAAAAGGATTGATATAGCTTTCTGAGAAGAAACGCTGGGCAGAATCTTTAATAAAATCCTTATGTTCATCCGTCACATGATAGACCATACTCCAGGTGCGCCCTTCTTTCCAGCGAGCATCATCCACCTTCATGCTTTCCATCTCTTGTATCAATTCCTGATGTGTGCGGCCCTTTTCGGGGAAAATTCCTGCTTTTTCCATAGGCCGAAGATAAGTAATGAGCTTTAGAATCAGGTGATAATCAAGCCTACTTTAAATAGACATACCTCTCGGAAAATTATCATTGGAGTGTTTTAAAGCGGGGATATAGGCGCTGCTCAAATTAGCAAAACACAATAAAATAAGTTGAGGAGCTTGTCTAATGAACCACACTCTTTTATTTTTGATTTAAACAAGTGGAATGGTACAATTTAGGCGGTTGAATACGACTCCTGCTTTGAGGGAATATGTACATGGCTATTGGGATATTCAGGCAGGCCACCAGCCGGAAGTACTGGATTTGGTACCTGATGGGCATCCTGAAATTGCCATTATGCTGAAGTCGAACATTCAATTGAATGTAGGGGTGCACACTCAGTTTTTTCCAAAAGTTGGTTTGCTTGGGCAACTGAGTGAACGCTGTTTCCTCCTTCTTAATCCTGGCGACAGGGTTATTTACGTGAAACTTTATCCCTGGACGCCCTTTCTTTTGTTTCGTACCCCTTGTTCCGATCTTTTAAACCGCGTAACAGATATAGAAGCGCTAACTTCCGAAAGGCAATTTCGACAGTTGGTGAGAGATATTACCAATACAGATGACATATTAGAAATCAGCGCTTTATTGGATGCATTTTTTGTGAAAAAATTGGATGCACTACAACAAAAAAATCCTTTCATTGCTTTTGCTGTCCGACAAATTTATTGTTCTAGCGGTACTTTGGGAGTAGAGCAATTAACATCAAACATACATGCTAGTCGCCGCTACGTTGAAAAGCTTTTTAAGACGCAGATTGGCATGACCCCTAAACAATATGCTCGCCTGATTCGAGTTAAAAAAGCCTCACTAATGCTACTCAATGAAAATATATGGGAAAGTATAGGTGATGTGGCTACGGAGCTGAATTATTATGATCAAAGCCACTTCCTCAAAGATTTTAAAGCAGTAGCCAGGCGTACTCCTTCCAGTTTTTTGCGCCAGCAAGGAAACTTGTCCTTAGATGGAGTGGAAGCATATCTTGATCAGTGGGATTATTCATAAGAGGAGTTATATCAGTGGCTTTTTCATAATTATTAGGGGGTAGACAATCATCTATTTTGTTCGTTTTTTTACTAATTCACTTGCTCAAAGCTTATTTTATTTACCCTGTACAAGCGCATCGTACATCTTCTGATGCCACTTTTACCTTAAATTAACTGTTATGAAAAAAATCACCGGACTAATTTTTTTGTTTTTACCAGTATTTATGCCTGCTCAGATTTATTTTGATGCAAGTGATAATTTACCAAATTCGGGAGCTAAGAAACCAAGCATGGACGTACAGGCTGCTGATATAGATAACGACGGCGACCTGGATATTGTACTTGCCAATGAAGGGCCTGCAAACACTGTCTTAATCAATGATGGAAATGGTGTTTTTACAGATGGTACCCCTCCCAACTTAACTTCCGCTTTTCAGGATAGCGAAGATGTGGCTATTGCAGATTATGATGGAGATGGCAAGCTCGATTTGATTTTTTGTAGTGAAGATGATTATGTAAATGGCGAGTCGGATGTTCATGAATATTATCTGGGGAATGGACTGGGGGGCTTTGTTGAGTCCAGTTTTCAGTTTACGGATACAGAAGCTAATGCGGTTACTACTGTCGATATTAATGATGATGGATGGCCAGATGTCTTTTTTGGAAACAATGGGGGGACAGGCGTATTCATCAATAATCATGATGGTACTTTTTCAGAAGAAAACAATAGAGTGGAGCAGCTCAATAAAACAACTCAGGATTTGGCTTTTGCAGATGTCGATGGCGACGGAGATCTCGATTTATTTGAAGGAAATGAAAACGGAAACATTCTTCACATCAATGATGGCTCGGGGCATTTCACAAATGAGACTAATGAGCGATTACCAACAGGCCTTAGCCTTGAAACCCGAAAGGTGACTTTTGGAGATGCCGATGGTGATGGTGACCTTGATATCTTCTTGTCTAATGTTGAATTCATTCCTGGTAGAGACCGGCAAAACCGTTTATTCATTAATGATGGGAGTGGGACATTTTCAGATATGACTCAAGATCAATTACCTTCTGATAATGATCATACTATTGATGCTATTTTTGAAGATGTGGATTTGGACGGCGACCTGGATATAGTTGTAGCTAATGTTTTTGGGGCACCAATAAAAATATATGGAAATGATGGGATGGGGAGTTTTTCAAATGTTACCCAGGACGTATTGGGTAATAATTACGTTTATGATGCTCTTGGAGTAATTGCTGAAGATTTGAATGGCGACGGTTTCCGCGATTTATATATATGTGATCGTTTTCAGAGTGCAAGCAATCGCAAAGATTTGTTGTTAGTTCGAGAAGTATCATCCAGCGTGGATGAAAAAAAAAGAGAAGATGAAATTCTAGTTTATCCTAATCCTGTAAGCACTTATTTTTTTGTGGAGACAAAGACAGAAATGCCAGATTCAATTGTTCTATTTGATGTTTCAGGAAAAAGTGTAGCATCATTATTTCCCAAAAGAGCTGGAGAAACAAAATACAGGATTGATGTATCAGGAAGTAAGATTTCAAGCGGAATGTATTTCTTTGAATTGAATGGTATCAAGAAAACGATTTTTGTTTCAGCATAAATCTATTTTCCATTTCAATGATTATAATGCTATTTATGGGCGGGAATGCAATTGTTGTGATTAAATAGTTTGCTAACAATTAGCGGCTATGCTCGGTAAGGTTAATCGGAAAAAATACTCTAAGAAAAACGATTTAGAGAAGATCCACAGATTACACTTATTACACGAAAATCTTGAGAATTAGTGCAATAAGTGTAATTTGTGGACCGGTAAATATACCAGCGCCTATATCTAAAAATCTGTGGCTATTTTTGGATTTTAATAATTGCTTCTCGCTATTTTATTTATTTCCCATTTGTACTTTTTCCTCATCCCAATCCAGGGCTAATTTCCAGTCTTCCATGGGAGTTCCTTCCAGATTAAGATGGCTGGTGATGTAATACAGCCGTTGAGTAGCCGGTTGATTAGGAGCTAATTTAAATCGTTGATGCAACCAGAACGGAGGAATCGACTGATTATACATAGTAGCTCTTACTTTCAGATTTTTCAAATTAGTACCCCTGGGTAGTGTAATTTGATAGGTAATTTGATCCTGCCCCTTAAATCCAGGCCCCTGATCCATATAGTCGGGATCATTTCCTGTACCTTTAGGGTCAGTGGCTTCCATAAATTGATAAATGACCTCTCCTTGTGGCTTGAAAGTACTGGAAGTGCGCCACCCTCTAGGAAGTAAACGATTGTCTTTTATATCATAGACACGATGTACAAAACTGGTTGTGAATTCACGATCTTTGTTTTGATTGAGCTCTTCATAAATTTGTACCTGATTTTGACGTGTAATAAGTTGATGGTGTTTTTGATAAGTTTTAGCATTAGGCAAAAACTCTGTGGGTAGAGGCTTGCCATTTTGGTCTACTATCACTCCTGCACCATTGGTACGACCCGAACCCCATACTGTTTTATTTCCATCCATTACTAGCAGTTCTAAGAAGCCGCGACGGAAACCTACGCCACTAGGATAACGATGGCCCGTTTTATTAGAAACAGTTACTTCTACTGTCAGCTGATTACCCTTGAGACTTTTCACATCTACTTCTACATCTACTGTTTCTTCTCTGGCCTGGCGAACCATATTTTCGATAGCGAGGGCATTTCCAGTAGTAGCAGAGGTCATGTAATCTTTCTCCGCAACTCCGAGGATATCAGGAAATTGATCAAACATTTCCAATAAAAAGACATTGAGGCCCACCAATTCATGGCGCTTGTAATCATCTCTAAGTGGTACATGAATATCAGCTTCGGGTGCTTCATGCTCCACTTCAGGCATTCCGGTTGTTTGTACGGTAGCTATACGAGAGGTGACTTTATCTATTTTGATATTTCCATCCAGGGTTTCAAAGTTGTTAGGCATATGGCAATCCTGACAGCTTTCGAAAGTACCTGCTTTTGCGAAAGCACTATTTTGCCATTCAAGGAAGGTGGCCTGTTCTATGGAATGGTTGTAGTTTTTGAGTGCAGGATTTTGTTCGGCTGCATTGAGTACTGGATATTCTGCTTCAGTCATCCCAATATTAGGGAGGTTGATGGTGTGGCAGGTACCGCACATTTGTGAGTTTTTGATGTACTCATTATATACAGGAGTCATACCTAATGCATTATCCATTGGCAGGGTTGCTACATCCTCGAATGGGCCAAATAATTCATCCGTTGGCCCTCGCTCATATCTACCTGTATTATTGTGGAATAAAACATAGGCAAGTTCCCTGGGAGTACCTCTTGTAATCCATCCAGGGCCTTCAGGTTTCCAGCTATTTACCTGTTCCTGGCTAGGAGCATTAATATGGTGGCAGATAGTACAGCTAATCCCTTCTCGGGCTAGCTCGCCATATTCATGATAGCGTTGGTAGGGAGGTGCAGGATCATCTTTTCTAAGTTTTTGAGCCAGGTATACATATTCTACTCTAAAGATAGAATCCAGCGTATTATCCTCACGGGCATCTAACTTCAGTTGGCGTTGCCCCATGGCTCCGTGACAACTTAGACAAGTATTACTCACCTGTTCCATATTTTCTTTAAGTGAGCCTACTAAAAGGCCCTTTTCTTTCGCATCTTGTTGGAGCAACACCATTTCACTTTCTAGTTGGGAATAAAATATAGGGTCTCTACCTGCTAGTCCCATAGGAGACCAACGCCATTCGCCGTATTCTGAAATATTGTAGCCATCACCGTATTTGGGGCCTGTTTTTACAAACATATCAACTCCATAGGGTTCTCCTCCTAATCCGCCATGACAGCCAAGGCAATTATCAGAAGTGATATAAGGTTGTGCCTTGGCAGCCTTTGGTACTACATGATCTGCCCATTGTTTAGGAAATGCTTTCACCTGTTTCTTTTTAACCATCTGCATGTTTGGAAACATACGTGCAAAAATCGGATTTACCCGATCAAAACGATCATTGGTAACATATGCTTCAGAAGGATCAATAACTGGCATGTGTTGCTGTTGAAACTGAGCCCATAATGGAATGTTATCATCGGACCAGGGTCGCAACTGAGGAGGCAGCATCATTAAAGCTTGTACAAGAGAATCATTGAGGCAAGTCTCGCTTAAATTGACCCTCAAACTGTTGATGTGTTCTTCTGTACGCCAGGAATTATCAGTCATGAAATCCAGGAGGTTTTCATTTTCATAAAAGCCTTCTATATTACGTAAGGAGCTAAAGGTAAAGTCACTATTTTCTGCTGAAGCGTGACAGCGAATACACGGCAATCCAATACCAGCATTAGGTGGGCTACTATAGTCATCCAATTGAGCCATTATTAGAGAGTCAAGCGGCAAATCATCCTTCATTCTGTATGGCCCTGCCCAATACCACCCATCTTTAGGTCCGGTTTCGTCATCTGTTTTAATCATTACAGTCCAACTAGAAATAAGATCATTAATCAAGTCTGAAATCTGATTATCACAATCTTCTGATTGTTGGGCTATTTCCTGAATTTGCTGATAAATAGCAGCAGGAGCAAGAAACATTTCTTTGACAATCATAGCGCCTGTTGGAACTTCTCCTTCTCTGGGATTCTTGGGTTTTGCCAGTCCTGCTTTTTTCCCTTCTTTCCAGTAATTGGGATCGCCTGTTAGCCAATACATCATTCGAGGAGAGTAATAGATACGAACGGCTGGGTGTACACCATAATAAGCTCCTTCAATCCAGGGGCCAGTATCTCTTATTCTTTTATCTGCGCACCAGTTGAGTTGGGTAGCATATATACGCTGAAGAATGAAACTATCGAGCTGTTCTTCAAAATCCTGTGGATATATTTCAGCCGGTACAAGGATTGGATTTTCTTTTCCATTGCTACAAGCTTGAAGGTATTCTTCCGGAACTTGTACGTATAGTTCTGCATGCGCTGTCGCAAAATCTGTTTTACTGGTACTTTGAAGACTGCTACCGAATAGAACAATCAGTGCAATGCCAAGCATGATTGCCCAGCGCAGATGAGTGGACTTCATAATATGAGCGTTTTAGGTGTATAATCTAAACCTAAAATAATAAAAAAATGAGTATTACTGGAATTCGGATGGGATTAGGAGTTGAAAAATCGGTGAAGGGAAGGAAGAGGGCGGTGAGAGGAGGAATGTGATTGGTAAAGGGGAATTGGGAGTGATTAGTGAAAGGTGATTGGTGACCAGGGATATTATTGCTACTCCCTGATCACCATTTATTTTACTTCATCTCCAGCTTCACCTCTACTTCTTCGCCATTTTTTTTCAGCACTATATGGTATATACCCTTGTAAATATAGGCATTGCCATCATCGGCAATCTTTACATGAATGGGCTTATCATCTTCTTTTAAGTCCTCATTTAATTCTTTGTTATACTCATCCAGAATTTCCTTACTAATTTTTAAATCATAAAGTATAGTATTCAAACCCTGCATAGCTTCAAAAGAAGACTGATGGAGTAGTAATCCTTTTGCAGTTTTAATCTCGACTTCAATTTTACCAGGAGATTTGGTGAAAACAGAAATACTGGCATTGGGCAATGTGCGTCCCCACCAGGGAGATTGATTACCCCACCAGGAGCGGTAGTTAACTGGCTTGACTTCAAAAGCATGAAGGTTTTTATTCATTAGAGTAGAATCTAATTGCTGTACGGCTTCAATATTAGCCACATATATAGAACGCCCATGTGTACCAACTACCAAATCTTTTGCTTCTTTTTGTATCACAAGATCATGCACTGCTACTGCCGGCAGATCTTTATTCATCAGGGTAAAACTAAGGCCTCGATCATAGGAAATATACAGTGCATGATCTGTACCGACATACAGAATATTTTCATTGACAGGGTCTTCTTTGATTACGTTGATGGGCTCCAGAGGTAAGTCTTTGCCTATTGCCTGCCAGCTGTTTCCAAAATCTTCAGATAGATAGAGATAAGGGGTGAAATCATCCCAACGATATCCATTCAAACTAAGATATACCCGGCTTTTTTGATGAGAAGAAGCTTGTACCCGGCTGACCCATAGATTTTCGGGTAAACCGGCACTAATATTATGCCACTCATGCCCTCCATCTTTTGATACATGTATCAACCCATCGTCCGAACCTGTATAGAGCAAACCAAATTGCAGGGGACTCTCATGAATACTGGCCAGTGTGCCATAGGGAACATCTCCTTTTTTACCGCCCTGCGTAAGATCATCGGATATCTCTTCAAATTGATTTCCCTGATCGAGAGAGCGGAGCAGCTTGTTAGCACCCATATATAGAATATCCTGATTGTGGATAGATAGGTGGATGGGGGCTTGCCAATTCCAGCGATAAGGGCGCTGCCCCAGGTCCGGTTTGGGAGTAATATAATGGTTCTTTTTGGTCTGAGTGTTGATTCGATAGTAATTACCAAATTGATAACCAGTATATACTGTTTTGTTATCTCTGGAATCGATTGCTACCTGCATACCATCTCCACCCATAATCATTCTATAAGGATAATGCCCTGTTTGATGCCATGCATTAGATGCTTCATACTTATTGGAGCCCATCCAGACACCATTATCCTGTAGGCCGCCATAGATATTGTACGGGCTGGCATGATCTACAGCAACCGTGTAAAACTGGCCTACTGAAGGACTATTGCACTTAATCCAGTTGGCTCCATCGTCGTAGGAAATATTAACCCCTCCATCATTACCAAGGATTAAATGATTGGGATGTTGGGGGTTGATCCATAAAGCATGATGATCGGCATGTACATTGTCATTATTGATACCTATCCAAGATTTTCCTCCATCATCAGAGCGTAGTATAGGCACCCCCATTACATAGAGTTTTTTGGAATCATTGGGAGATACCCTTATTTGACCAAAGTAGTAGCCATAAGAATGATATACTCCTTCAATATAAGTATCGTGGGTCTTTTGCCAGGAGCGGCCTCCATTATCAGAGCTGTATATTTCCAGACCTGTTACCGGCGTATCAAAAAGAAGGCTATTAGCATCTTCAACATATTCTACCAGATCTTTAGGAGTGATCTCATCCGCTTCAATTAAAGCTTTAATTTTTTTCAGATCGTATTTTTGGGGAAAACGATATCGCTTGAGGTAGTCTTCAATCATCCAATCCTTTAGTGCCAGAAAATTGTCCTTACTCATATTTCGGAGTTCATCTTTTTGGAGTTGGTTTTCCTCCTCCTCTTCTTTTGGGCGTCTATTATAATTATCGAGTGCAGCATAGAGTATTGTTTTACCGTCTTTTATTCCTGCTGCAAGTCCAATACGCCCTGTACCTTCTCCTGTTGGAAATTTTGAACGATTTGTAGACACTTTAACCCATGAGTTACCGCCATCTGTACTTTTATAAATAGCAGAACCACTGCCAGATTCGATGAAAGTCCAGGCTTTGCGGTCGCGTGACCAGCTTGCTGCGTATAGTGTATTGTTATTGAGGGGGTCGAGGATTAAATCAACTGCACCAGCAAGATTATCAGGACGAAGGACTAGTTGCCAGGTTTTTCCACCATTTGTTGTTTTATAGACACCTCTTTCTTCATTATCAGAATATAAATGTCCTAGCGCCGCTACCCAGGCTATGTCTGGATTATCTGGATGGAGCAAAATACGGCCTATATGATGCGTTTCTGCTAAACCGAGATGTTGCCAGTTTTTTCCACCATCTGTGCTTTTATAAATACCTGCTCCGGCATAGGAAGAACGGCTGGAATTAGATTCTCCACTGCCCAGCCATATGGTGTTGTTATCCCAATCTACGGCAATATCACCTATCGTCATTACTGCTTCCTGTTGGAAGAGTGGAGAAAAAGAAATACCATTATCTTCCGTTTTCCAGAGGCCTCCAGAAGCATAGGCTACATAAAAATGAGAGGGGTTTTCTTCCCAGACATCAAGGTCTACAACACGGCCACTTTGAACAGTGGGGCCTACGTTCCTGAATGCTAGTCCATTAGTCAGAGACTGATCTGCGAGTGCTTTCCTTTGGAGGAAACTTTCTAGCCTATCCTGAGCAGGGGTATAGGGCGGGTGATCTTGTGCAGATAAGCTTAATGAAAGGCATAAAATAAGAAGAAATAGGAGGTGCTTCATTTTTAACTCTAATGTAGGGCTTTTTGGGAAAATGTTGATTGGGAAAAAAATGGATGAGTTAATTTTCTAATCCATTGATAATGTGTTTAGAGTATCTTCTTTAAGAAAGTAACTTGACGGAGTAGATTCGCTAATCCAAATGATAATACTAGACATATTGAATCTGCTGTGTTAGCTCCCAATAAGTAATATGAAAAACCAAGCAATTGATTAATAATGCTGTAGTTATTACTTCCAACACAGATTTTTTCTTACTTCGGATAAGCTGAATGCTTAAGAAGCAGAAAATAAAAAAAGAAATAGCAGTTATAATTGTTAGAGCATGCTCCATATGGATTTACTCTATATTTACCACTTTGCCACTCTACTAATCCCGATTACTTTTTCGTGATGATCAAATAATTTTAAGAAATAAATACCTTTCGGTAAAAGGCTAAGCGATATAGTAGCTCCATCATTAATAAATGCTAGGTTGGTGTCCATTACGAGGGTACCACTTGCCGCGTAAAGTTTAATCCGCATTTCGCCTGAGTAATCGAGCTGAATATTCAAATCGCCAGTAGTAGGGTTGGGATAAATATATAATTCTGTTGCTTGTATCTCGTTCGTACTGGAAATTAAATCCTCTCCATCACAATCTTCATCAATACCATTATCTGCAATTTCCATCATGTCAGGATTAATCGCAGCATTTTCGTCATCACAATCTTCTGAATTTGTAACATAATTGTCTGGAGGATTTACAGCACAGGTATCAATTGCATTTTCACTATTTCCAAAGCCGTCACCATCGCTATCCTGATAATAAGTGAAGTTCGCCAGTCCTTCATTTATAAAGCCATCACAGTTATTGTCTATTGTATCGCATAGCTCAATGGCAACAGGATGAATACTACTATCCTGATCATTACAGTCCATCGCATTTAATACATAACCTGGGGGCGGAGTCATCATACATGTATCCAGAAATACTCCTGCATCTCCATAAGAATCGTTATCGTTATCGAAGTAGTAAGTAAATACAGGGATACTGTCATTGATAAAGCCGTTGCAGTTATTATCCAGGCTATCACATACTTCCACTGCATTCGGATGTATATTTTCATTAGAATCATTACAATCTCCTCCAATAGAGGTAAAACCTTCGGGAGCAAAGGCCAGACAGGTATCGAGTGCTTGTCCTTCGTCACCAAAACCATCCATATCCTGATCACGATAATACGTAAGTATTTCTATGCCATCATTGATTAGGCCGCTACAGTTATTATCCAGGTTATCACATATTTCTTCAGCATCAGGGTTAACGTTAGGGTTATTATCGTCACAATCATTTGCTACAATAGCATAACCCGCAGGCGCAGCAAGTAAACAGGTATCAAGATTTAAGGTGTCTACACCAAAACCATCTCCATCATTATCTCGGTAATAGGTATATATAGTTAGTTCTTCATCTATAAATCCGTCACAGTTGTTATCAATGCCATCACATATTTCAATCGCATTTGGATGAATTCCAGCATTGCTATCATCACAATCTTCATAGGAGTAAAAACCATCCATATCAGCATCCTGATAGAATAGGCTTTCTGCTAATTCAAAAGCATCAATGCCTATTTCGATACCTGCGAGCCTTCCGGGAATATCATCAGCAGGAGGATGTATGCCACCCCATATTCTGGATAGGCTACATTGATCAGATGCATCTCTATAGGTTGCCCATTGTAATTCAATATCAATACTAGGCCCATCTTCAAATACAAGAAACTGATTGGCAGGAGCATCGAATACACCCATGCCTCCAGGGAAGAACGGATCACCTGTTATCATGGTCAAAACTTCGGCTGCCGCTCTTGAGTAGGTAGAATGGCCCGATACATATCCTGCAAACGGTGGGGTGACAAAACTCGGACGTTGATAAGGCCACCATTCTTCAGCCAGTATCCAGTCTACTCCAGCTACATCAATTTGTGGGAAGGTGATATAATCAGGGCCTTTCCAGGCGAATAATTTAATCTTTCCAATGTTTTCTCCCATTTCACCTTCCAGAGGATCTCCTGCGTAAACTAATTCGATAAGCCCAGGATAAAGTGGAATGCCTTCAGGATGAAAAGAGGGTTCTAAAGGATCAGTAGATTGTCCTAAATCTGCCATATAGCGGATAGCAGATACTGGGCGGATGTAATCGTAGTAACCTTTTATACCCCACGCTGTAATAGCCGCATCATGCATTGCACCACCAAGTGCCATATATGTTTTTATATCCCATTCCAATGGATCCATTTCTATCCCTATTCCCCGGAACTTCCTTACCAACTCAGGATGATCATTGACATAATTTAGTATCGTATACCAATGCCCTGGAGGGGTCTCTGAATCTGGGCCATCTGCCCAAAATTCTGCCAATACACGTGCATAATCTCCTCTGGGCACTATATTAGGCTCATAGGGTTCGCCTGTATGAGGGTTGATAGAATGGCCAGTGCTAGGGTCTCCTCCTTCTGTAAGGTCATAAAAATCTCGGAGCCCTTCTATATCCGTTGGATAATCTTCTACCTGTAGGTTGCCAATAGCAGCAGGAGAGATATCCCACAATACTCCATCACCTGGATCAAGATGTGAGGACCAGGTCGATACTAATGAAAACCCCCACTGATATTCTGCTGCCAAATCATCAGCTGAGTCGGATAGATAAGGGGGAGGGCCTGGATCGTGATATACCCAGTAGTCGTTACTATCTCGTTGGTATATGTTGAGGTCTTCGTTTGTTAGTGCAAAAGGATATACAACACCCCATTCAGGGCTTAAAAAATCAGGAGTATCACCAGAGGTGACATTTCCAGATTGGTCTATAAAAACTTCAAGTGTCAGTGGTTGCCAGCGGTTAGGGTCTAATACATCGGGATTGCCCGCTAGTTCCATTACCAAGGGTTCATTCACTGGCTCATAGTAGTTGTTCGCATACTCATTCTCTTCATTTGATCCATCCTGTAAGCCATAATTGATATAACATTGAGCAATATAGTTGCCCATAGCAGCAGGGTTCCCATTGGTGTAATTTGTATTGGTATAGCCAATAAGATATCCTAAACTATCAGCCATAAATGCATCTAACCTCGGAATCAAATTAGGAGCTCCTGGAGAATCGCTGAATCGGTGTATAAGCATTCTGTAAGCAGCATAGCTAATTGCCATATGCTGAGCAGTAGCTAAAATAGTATCATTCAGGAAGGGTAATGCATCTGGATCATAAGGGCATTCAAAACCTCTTAATGTATCGCCAAGGAGATAAGTATTTGCGGTAGAATCATACACAGCCCAGGCATCATACATGGCTGCTGATGTGTGGAAAAGATTACGAGCATGGACTGTAGGCCGTGCAAAGTCGCCTCTAATACCATCGAGTAATAATTCATTCCACTCTCTTGCTACAGAATGTTCCGTTTGAGCAGAAGTAAATAGAGGACAACAAAAGATTAGCGAAAGAAGGAGAGATAATCGTGCTAACATGGGATTATATTACTTGTTCTTCCGCTAATCTAATAAATCTTGTTCAATTTACTTTATGCGCGAGGAATCTCTTTTTTGTCATCAGGTAGATTCTCCAGATGCTCTATCCCTTCAACATCAATATTGAGATCATTAAGATCACTAAACTTAAGTAGGCCTTCCAGGCTAAGTAACACAAAATGATCTAAGCCGTTAACAAGCACTACAACATCTGTAATGATGTCTCCCTTTTCGCGGATATACAATCCTATATCTTCACTTTCTTCTTTTATGGTGAATAGCTCGTCAAAAGAATCCTTTTTAATATCTTTCACAAATCGATTGAAGTCTTTAGGGCTGACTAGATTACCTTCTTCCATAATCAATACTCTCAAATGGGTGATTTTTTCCAAGAGCTTATGAGCTTGTTCATCATCGCTATATTCAGATGCTAATTTCAGAAGCCAGCCCTGTAATTTTACATCGGTTACATTTTCATATTTAGTGTACTTATCGTAAAATCCGTTAATAATCTGATGCTGAGCATATGAAACCTGGGCAATAATGCAAAAAAGAGTTATTACCAAAAGAGTTCTCATCGTTTAAAATTAAATTGGGTGATTGAAAAATACAGTCGGGTGATCGGGCAAAGGATTATATAGTTAGTAGGGTATATAGTATGAAGTTATATATATGTGGTGATGTGATCATATGGTTGGGGATATATAGTTAGTGATGCATATGGTCATGTAGTTATATAGTAGAGATGGTACAAAGATTATATCTCCATACAACTACATGACTATATGATTTTCTAGCTACCACCACCTCACCATATCACTATATCACCACATAATTATACTAGGCTCTTGGGATTTTAGCTTTTTTCTTCTCCTGGACTGGAGGTTGTTCATCAGTATCTATATCATCGCTATCCTCTTCCTCTTTATCCATATTGATGAAGTAGTTGATCATGTCAGACAAATCTTCGTATTTCATACGTGATTTCAAATCAAAATAGACAAAATTGTCCTCTTCATTGACTAATATCAGGAGATTTCTTAGTCGTTCATTTTTGTCTCTGGCCATGATCGTTACCAGGGTGCTTCCATCCCGAACCTGAATGAGGTCTTCATAGCCATTCTTTTTGATATTCGAGATGAAAGAATAAATTTCACTATTGCTAATGATGCTTACATCTTCAGCAACCATAATACGCATTCTTCTTGCTTTTTGAGCCAGTTTTAGTGCTGCCTTTGCAGATGGTTCCTTCACAGCTTTACGAGCGATCCCACTACCCATCCAGGTAACGATTCCTGGAATTTTAAAATTCATTACCCCTTTCTTTACCTTGTGCGTATGGTAAAACTGGGTAGTAGTTCTGGGGGATGAGCAAGAACTTAAAGCGATAGCTAGCAAGCTTATGAATAGTAGTGCAGAATGGCGCATGATGGATATTTTTTAAGTCGGCCATACGGTCCGTCAGGGGAGTTGAAAATCGGAAGTCAGAAGTCGGGAATTGGAAGTCTCCGATTCCCGACTTTACATTTCTTATTTTACTGTTTCTGTTGGATATTATCCTCATCTCCCTCATCTTCAAATTCGTTGATGAGTTTGGAAATTTTATCCATATCTATATTTCCAACAAAGCTTAGGAGTACAAATTCATCTCCTCCTCCCACAATAAGCAATAATTCTTTGATAGTATCAGCACCATCCTTGATGAGGAAGTCTACATTAGTCTCATCTTTATCTCGCACCGTCATCAGGACTTCATATTCTTTGGTGTCGATTTTTTGTTTTGCTTCTTCATATAAGCCCTGTGCGTCTTCTTCTGCTACAAGAATGCGGATACCTTCCAGGTCACTAGCCAGGTCAATAATCGCTTCTGCTTCCTGATCGTCCATATCCATATCGATGTCCAGTTTTTGGAACATCCCCAATAGTTTAGAGCTGATATACACTACGGTGAAGCGTTCGTCTTCAACATATTGCTGAAAGTACTTGTCGATGGCACTAACGCTATTACTTTGTGCCTGAGCGAAACTTACTATTCCTAATAGAAGTGCTGTTGCGATAAATTTTAAACTTTTCATTGTCAAGAATTTATTAATCGAATGATTTCAGAAATTACTTTTTAAAAAATTGGCCTATCTCTCTTAGATTACTTACTTCCCGGGCTGCTGTATTAGCGCCCTGGTTGAGTTCTGTTGAAGCTTTTAACAAGGCCATTTGAGTTAGTTTAAAAGCTTCTTCAGGATCTTGTACTTCATACTTGGACCAATCGATACCACCAGTTTCCTGAGTAGGGGGAGGAGTAAAATACCACCACCCTGCTACTGCTATCAATACGATAGCTGCTGCTCTACTCATCCATGTTTTTATAGAAAGCCTTCGAATTTTAGCTTCTTGTTTCCCTTCCAGCAACTCGAGTACAGACTGATCAAAATCGGCTCCAAGCGCCTCTTCACTAGATTGCTGAAGGTGAACAAAAAGAGGTTGCAATGTTTGCAAGTGTTCAGGCACTTCTTCATATGTAAAAAAATGCTTCAACTGCTTTTCTTCTTCGAGGCTGGTTGTTCCTTCGAAATACTGATCCAACAATTTTTCTATCAACTGGTAGTCCATAGCTGTAAGAGTTTCGATTTAATGCCTTTACGGGCTCTAAAAATGTTGGTCTTTACCTGGCTAAGAGAAATTTCCATCACCTGGCTGATTTCCTGATAACTCATACCTTCTATATCACGTAGGTGCATAGCCAGGCGTTGTTGGTCAGGAAGTTGTTGCATCAATTGTTTTACTTTACCTACCGTATCAGAAAGTTCTGCTTTGCGGTCCGGCAAAATTTCCCGGCTGCTCATGGAGTAAAGCGTATCGATATTTTCTGTTTGATTAGCTTTCAATCTAACTTTATCAATAGCTCTGTTTTTGACCATTTGCATGCACCAGGCTTGTAGATTATCAATGCGGCTCCAATCATTTCTTTTTTCCCAGACCTTAATAAGTGTTTCTTGCACTACATCCTCTGCTTCTGCAGGATTGCCCGTAATACGCAATGCCACTCGGTAAAGCTTATTCTTGTTGGGCAGTATGGATGTTTTAAAAGTGTGAAGGTCCATTCGGTAATTTTCAAAATGATTGTTTTCAGAAGGGTGACGGCTGCAAAAAAAGAAAGTTACAGCAAAGCGAAAAAAAATTAAATTTCTTTCAAATGTCAACAAAATACTAAAGAAATGGTATACAGCTTTAGGTGTGGCAATTTCCTGTTATCTTTGCTTTTTGTGGGAAATTGAGGAATGTAAGTAAGTACAGGTTTAAAGAGTAATAAACAATTGACAAGGAAGATATATACTGTGCTTCCTCGGGAGAATCGCCTGCAGAGGGGAGGGGGGATAAGTTTAAATTATCACTTGCTAAACGTGAACTTATTTTGTCCTGACACTTACTTACTATGTACTAAGAATCACTAGACTTGCCAGAAGTTAATCATCTTGGCTATACAATTATGATGCAAATAAAGAAGATAGATCGTCTACTGACAACCAGTTTTATACCACCATTTATCGTTACCTTTTCTATTGCGATGTTCGTCTTGGTAATGCAGGTATTATGGTTGTACATTGATGATATTGCAGGCAAAGGGCTGGGATTATTTCTGATTATAGAGTTATTGGCTTATAAGTGTGTATCATTGATTCCACTTGCTTTGCCTTTAGCTATTCTTATTTCTTCTGTGATGGTACTGGGAAATATGGCTGAGAAATATGAACTATCTAGTTTAAAGTCGGCAGGTATTCCACTGGAAAGGGTCATGCGGCCTCTAATGTTTTTTGGTATCGCATCGGTTTTCTTTTCTTTCTTCACGTCTAATAATCTGATCCCTGTTGCAAATCTTAAGTTTGGCTCCAGAATGTATGATATACAAAAACAAAAGCCTGTATTACGCCTGGATGCGGGGATTTTTAATGACGATTTTGATGGATATGCTATTCATATAGGAGATAAAGAAGGAGATAAGAGTATTAAGGATGTATTAATATATGATCATTCGGAAGCATCTAAAGGAAGATTGACGCAGATTATAGCAGAAGAAGGTGAAATGTACTCTACAGATGATGGTGCTTTTTTCATGATGCGCCTTCAGAATGGCCATCAATATATCGAATCAGAGCCTAATACTTCTAATGGAGGCCGATCTTATCCATTTATTCGTACTAATTTTGAAAGCTGGACCAAAATTTTTGACCTGAGTGAGTTTGATCTTAATCGTACTAACGAGGAGCTTTTTAAGTCTAATCGCAGTATGATGACCAGTAGTCAGCTCAAAGTGGCATCGGATTCGCTCGGAATAAAAATTAGAAGTAGAGAGGTAGGCTTGTCCAATCAATTAAGTAATTATTTCCACTACATGGAGAAGGATAGTACTTTTCTTACAAATGAATTGGATACTCCTACTCCCCAGGAAGTGATTGATACGATCAGCCAGGTCGAGCATATTGATAGTACTGCTTTGGACAGTCTTCAACAGTTGAATGGCCAGGATTCAACTATAAATAAGACAATTAGTAGTGCTCCTAAAAAAAATAAATCAGACACTCCTGTTTGGACAGATGAAATTGAAAAGGCGAAAGCAAGAGCGGCAAATAGAAGTACAAATCCAAATAAAAAGGTGGCTTATGAAGGAAAGCCGCTTGATCAGCAAATCAGTAAAGACCTTACAGAATATAAAGAGTTTATCAACCTGTTTCGGAAAAGAGGAGATAAAGATCGTCTGATGGGAAAGGCAAAATCTTCAATGCGGAGTGTGCAGGCTCATTCTGAATCTGCTGTGCGTTCACTGGACCGCTTGCGTGAATCCCAGGTAAAACATATCTATGAGTTGCATACCAAGTATAGCATGGCTTTGGTATGTTTTATTTTTCTTTTTATCGGTGCTCCAATGGGAGCTATTGTTCGAAAGGGAGGCTTTGGTTATCCGATTTTGATTTCTATCATTTTCTTTATGGTCTTTATAGTATTGACTATTTTTTGCCGAAAAATAGCGGAATCTTTTGTGGTGCCTGCTGCAGTTGCTGCCTGGATACCTTGTGGCGTTTTGTTTCCGATAGGGCTATTGTTGACTCATAAAGCGATGAATGATAGTAAACTGGTTAATCCAGATCGTTATTTCCAGCTTTTCTCAAAATTGATCAAAATATTTAAACGAGCAAATGCAAAAGAAGATCTCTCTGCCTGATTTCTTTAGGCAAAATATTTGGTTCTTTATTGGCCTCCTGTTATTTGTCATCATTGGAGGAGTATTGCTGTTTTTTTTGGAAACGGGTGATGCTATTTTCTATTTTAGTGGCAAGCGTTCTTATTGGGGGGATTTGTTTTTTCGTTATGGTACGGAAATGGGAGAAGCCCTGGTTTATTTTGTTGCCTTAATAGCTCTTCTTTTTGTCGGTTATCGATATGCTCTTGTAATTCCTTTATTGGGGTTTACCGTTTCTGTGGTGGCATTCAGTATGAAGGCATTTTTTGGACATGACAGGCCTTCACTTTATTTCAAAAAACTGGGCTTATTCGATCAACTAACACTAATTGAGGGAGTACGTCTAAATGGAGGGGCTAATAGCTTCCCTTCAGGCCATACCATGTCTGCTTTTGCGCTTTATGCCTTTCTCGCTTTTTGCTTGCCTTATAAGAAGGGAGGAGCAGTCGCTTTTTTCTTATTAGCCTTGATGGTCGGAGTTTCTCGAATATACCTGGTGCAACATTTTCTTAAAGACGTTTATCTGGGAGCGATTGTTGGAGTTTTGATAGCTATGACCTGGTACTATATTTCTTTACTACCCAAAAATCAATGGATGGATGGCCGTGTGAGCTTACCAACGAATGGAAAAACATTGGCAGGTAGAGGGTGATGTATGATGGGTGATGTATGATGTACGATGTGGTGATGTACGATGGGTGATGTACGATGGGTGATGGGTGATGTACGATGGGTGATGTATGATGGGTGATGTACGATGTGGTGATGTACGATGTGGTGATGTACGATGTGGTGATATCCCAACTACGCTTATCAGCTACGTTGGGCGAAGAGTGATGTGGTGATGTAGAGCAAGGGTGTTTAGGTGGTTTAATAGCGTTTAGTGTGGTTTAGAGGAAGGAAATTCAAGTTTAAATCAAAGCATCTTTGAGTACACTTTCGATTTGAGTTTGATCTTGAATTTGCACTTGGTGATTGGTGAAAAGCGATCAGTGATATGGTCAAAAGATTAGGCGTGAGGCGGTTTATTACATATCCTGTTATAATTATTACGGTGTTTCGGTATGATGAGTCCCAACTACACTTATCAGCTACGTCGGGCAAAGGGTGTACTGGCCTTGTGGATACTTGATGAAGATATAGTTGTTTTTAGAAGATTATAGAGATACTAAAAATGGAGAAGGCAAGATATATAACTGTTATAAAAATGTAGTGCTATCTGTTTTTGTACACTTGTGGAACTCTTTAGTATTTGAGTGTTGTTGTCTTGTTTTCAATACAATACAAGATGAAGCCAAATTTTAAAGAAATCAGAACCCGGCGGCTGAAGTTATTAGATGCTCCTGCCACAGAATTAATGACTCTTTTAGAAGAATCTTCTAAAGAAGAAGTCATTGCAAGCCTTTCTTTTCAATCAGAAGAACAGTACAAACGTTTCAAAGGCAATTTCTATGGGCTTGGTACCAATACCAATAGGGTAACTTTTCATACCTACCTTATTTATGATCCAGAAGATGACCGTTTTTTGGGCGATTGTACCTATCATCTTATTTGGCGAAAGCATGACAGGGCAGAAATTGGATATGGGCTATGGGATGAAAAAGATCGAGGAAAAGGATATATGAGAGAGGTGGTAGAAACTGTTTTAAAAAGAGGATTTGAACACCATGGTTTTCAAAGAATTGAAGCTTTTACGACAGCTGTAAATATTCCTTCTATGAAGCTGTTACAACGTTTTGGCTTTCATCGGGAAGGCCTTACTCAACGCCATTATGTAGAGGAAGAAGGTGGAAAAGCTACCGATTCTATAGCTTGGGGACTATTGCCAGAAAACTTTAGACTTTCAGGCCCAGATAATGAATTGGAAGCACTCGTAAGCGCATTTGAAAGACATGCTTTGCCGCTGCCAGAATGGACGCATGAGGCTCATCTATCTACTGCGATGTGGTATATATACCATGATGGGCTAGAAAATGCATTGTGTAAAATACGCCCTGGCATCATTACTTATAATGCTGCTATGGGAGTGCAAAATACTTCGGAAGGTGGTTACCATGAAACAATCACTGTACTTTGGATGAGGCTAATTGATCACTTCTTAAGTACACATCCTAATCTGCCTTTAGGCGAAAGCCTGGAATTGTTCCTCAAAAGTGAATGGGCTGGTAAAAATAAGCCTTTGGAGTATTATTCAAAAGATCGGCTTATGTCTACTCAGGCCAGAGGGCGGTGGATAGAACCGGATTTAAAAACCTTGCCTTAGATAACGACATAAAAAATCCCGAGTTAGGTATGACACTCCAACTCGGGATTTTTATCTTCTAGAAGATTGCTAATCTACCCTGGCAATCTCCCCTGATTTTATCCTGTCCATATAATCGCGGTAAGCCTGTCGTACTTTGGGTATTAATATATAGAGCCCTAATACGTTGGGGAAACACATCGCGAAGATCATGGCATCACCAAAATCGAATACCGCTTTGGCTGATATTGCTGAACCAACGATAACAAAGCCACAGAAAAGAACTTTGTAGATTGTTTCATTGGTTTTGCTTTCTCCAAAAAGATAAGTCCATGATTTAAGTCCGTAATAGGACCAGGAAATCATAGTAGACAATGCAAATAATATTACAGCTACCCCTAATACTGTAGGGAACCAGCTAATAACGGATGCAAAGGAATTAGAAGTTAGTCCAATATCACCCACTGTTTCTCTACCATAGAAAGAGGCTTCAGCACCTGCACCACCATAGTTGGTAACAACGATTACTAATGCAGTCATGGTACAAACAACTACTGTATCAATGAATGGCTCCAGTAGCGCAACTATACCTTCGCTAATAGGCTCATCCGTTTTCACAGCAGAGTGAGCAATAGAAGCAGAACCTACACCCGCTTCATTAGAGAATGCTGCCCGGCGGAATCCCTGAATCAAGACACCAACAATACCACCATATAATGCGTCACCACTAAATGCACTTGAGAAAATAGTACCAAACGCAGCTGGAACATCAGCAATATGGTATCCAAGAACTACAAGAGCTCCCAGGATGTATACCCCTACCATAAAAGGAACTACTTTATCTGTAACTCGGGCAATAGACTTAATACCACCAATAATAACTACCGCTACTACTACGGCCATAATGGTACCAAATATCCAGCCATTATTGTAGAAAATACTGTTTTCTCCACCTGTAATCTCTGCAAGCTGGAGAGTAGCCTGGTTGATTTGCACCATGTTGCCACCACCAAAACTTCCTCCTATACATGCGATGGCAAATAGAACAGCTAAGACTTTACCTAATTTGCCCCAGCCTTCCCCTTTTTCTTTAAGTCCTTTTTCCAGGTAATACATAGGGCCACCAGAAACACTACCATCAGGGTTAATATTTCTATACATTACACCCAATGAGCACTCCGTAAACTTGGATGCCATACCCAATATACCTGCAAGGATCATCCAAAAAGTAGCTCCTGGGCCTCCAATTGCTACCGCAAATGCTACCCCTGCAATATTACCAACTCCTACTGTTCCGGAAAGAGCAGCTGTCAATGCTTGAAAGTGAGATACTTCACCTGCATCATTTGGGTCATCATATTTTCCCCGTACAACATCTATTGCATGCCTGAAGGCACCAAATTGTACGAAACCCATATAGATGGTGAAAAAAGTAGCACCAACTACAAGCCATATCAATACAAAGGGAATGGTGAAATCACCGATAGTGATAGTAAAAAATATGACAGATTCTACGGCTTTTGTAATGGGCTCAAAGAAATTATTGATAATGTCATCAATAGTGGCAGGCGAACTGTCGCCAGCTTCCTGAGCAAAAGACAAAATAGGTGATAATATGCTCAGAAATAATAATGGTAAATATTTTCTCATGCGCTTATTTAGTTAACACAGAATTGAAAAGGTCAAATGAGTTCTAATTATAAAATCGCCAAAATAGACTAGTGGTGCCGCTCGGCGCGCTATTAAGCCGCTTTCAAAAAAGATGCGTTAAGGTATTTTTAATTTTTATTTATTCAAAATTATGGACCCTTTATTTCGTAAGCTCTAGAGGGGTGAGAGAATTATTTGGGGAAGTTTTGTATTTTGGCGCATTGCAAACTACTACTTTCATTTATTTGTATTCTTTATTGAGATAAACTATGTTTTATCGGTAGAATACGTATTAAACGGCAGCAAAAATCTATTCCTTGCAACAGGATTATACAGATAAGGAACTGCAGGAAATGTTACTTTCGGATAGCGACAGGGCCATAGTACTCATTTTTAAAAGATACTATAGCTACCTCTGTAAAGCTGTATATAAAATCATCCCCGACAGCAACCTGGTGGAAGACCTGACCCAGGATGTATTCTATGAATTGTGGAGAAAGAAAGAACAACTTTCTGTATCTGCTTCGCTCAAATCGTACATTAGGCGAGCAGCAGTTAATAAGGCATTGAATTATATTCGAGATCAAAAGATCAAATTTGCCGATGGAGAACAATATCCAGTGGTAAAAAGTAAGCAAGCAAGTGCTACCCAAATGATGGAAGCCGATGAATTACAGCAACGAATCGATGAGGCTATAGATAGTTTACCGGATCGTTGTAGAATTGTATTCGTCTTAAGTCGTTTCGAGGATATGTCTTATGCAGAGATTGCAGAACAGTTGGATATTTCTGTTAAAACAGTAGAGAATCAAATTTCGAAAGCATTGAAACTGATGAGATCTGCCTTAGAAGATTATCTTTAAGAAGCCTGCAACAGATAGGAAATTAGGTATGTAATTGGAAGGTAGATGACATATTGCTTAGATATCGATAAAAATCAAACTTTGAAGTAGGGGAGAGATATTATGTTAGTGTCTCCACTACAGGAAGAAAAAGAAGCAATGGACTTTTTAAAATACTTACAACTTTTTTCACAACGTGAAAAAGGCAATATAGATTCTAAAAATCAAGCTGCACTTAACCAATGGCTAAGTGAAGGAGACCGAGCTGATATGGATAAAGATTATCAGAAAGTTTGGGCATTGAGTGGAAAATATAAATCCTCTTATGAGCCAGATGTAGATAAGGGGCTCGCTCTTTTTCAGGAAAGATTAGCTCAAGGGGCTCCATCTCAAAAAGAAGAAGCGATTGTTCGTCGCTTACCTGGGAGAATCCTTGCGATCGCAGCTTCTTTAGCCTTATTGCTAGCTGCCGGCTGGTGGGTACTCAATCGAGACTATGTATCTGATGCAAGTGGATTGGTTGCTTATGAAACGCAAATTGAACAAAAAGAATCCTTTGAACTACCTGACGGTACGGAGGTCATTTTGAATGAAAACTCCTCTCTTACCTACGATACAGATTACGAGAAAAATCCTGAGCGTAGAGTAACACTTATTGGTGAGGCGTACTTTAAAGTTCAACCGGATGCGGATCATCCATTTCAGATAAAAGCAGGCAATTCAGAGGTAGTCGTATTAGGAACTGCCTTTAATCTTAGAGCCTATCCTCACGAAGATTTCATGGAAGTAGAAGTGGAAGAAGGAAAAGTAGCTTTTAGCAGCGAAAAAGGAGAACAATCTGTTAAACTTACGGCTAATCAAAAAGGAATATATTTATCAAAACAGGAGCAAATCATCGTGCAGGAAAATACAGGCTTGAATACTCATGCATGGCGAACTCAGAATCTTCATTTTCGAGATACTCCAATCGATTTAGTAATTTCAGATATTGCTCGTTTTTATGATGTAGATATTGCTCTCAAAAATACAGAAAATCTTAATTGTGGTTTAACAGCTGTCTTTAAAGGAGAACAATTAGAAGATGTATTAGAGGTGATTAAACTTGCGCTAGATGTAGAGATCTCTACTCTGGCAAGTGGAGGAATAATAGTTAAAGTAAATGGTTGTTAAGAGATAAGAATGGGAAATCATGGACAGGCTACGAGCCACCTAGTGCCGTTGTCAACGTCCATGCCCAAAGTCCATCTGATCTTTTATAATATACGATTCGAATTCCAATACTTTTAAGGTTGCCGTACCATTTTAGGCGCTTCCAATGCCATTGCCAATATGGTAATAATCTGAATCCTATCCCTACTTTATGACTGTGGAAAGCTGATAAATCATAGTCAGAAGTATAATAATTGGCATCTGTAGAGTGCTGCTCAAAACCAGCAAAATATTTGGATGCACTTTGTGTATGATATCTATAAATTGGCGAAAGGGTCCACCTAGGGTTTAATTTGATTGCTAGTTCTAAACTTGCTGTGTGTGCGCGAATACCAAAATTATCTTGATAATAACGATAAAAGGTACGACTAACCAACCCACTACCTAAAAAGTAGTGAACTCGAATACTCAAAGGCCATTTCCATTTGGTACCAGGCAAATATTCAATCCTCGCTAATTCTTCTCCTTCAAAATATACCCTGTGAAAAGGAGTGGAAATCAAGCCTTTTTGTAGTGAAATTCCACTATTGATACCAAGTGCTAATCTTCGATTAATAATCCATTCGTACTGTAAGGAAAGATGGTAAGAAAAACGCCTGTCTGTAGTAATAAAAGGGTGAATAGTGTCTCTTAATTCAGAGGGAAAATAAAGTACCCATCTATCCAGAAAAACCTGCCCATCAATAAGAAGGCTGTGTTGTTTGTTGGAGGTAAGTGGTGTATACCAACTTCCCTGGAAATTAGTAGAGATATAATCAGATTCTACCGAACCTCCAAAACTAAAAGAATAGGCTCTTTGGTAAGAAGAATAAGTTTGTTCCCACCCTAATTGCCAGGCTGTTCGGACATCACTTTCAGAAGCTGAAGATATTCGATTGTCAATTTTGTCAGTAGATGCGGAAGTATAGTGATTCAAATTAAGCCCAAAGTTCAAACTCCCAGAAGAATCTATGGGGACGATCAGATTTAATTTTGCAGATTTATCTGATAATTCTTGTGTGCCAATACCACCTGTAACTGCACTGTGTTCACCATCCTGCTGATAATAACTGAAAAGAAAATTTACATCAATTGGTTTTTTTTGTTTTGTGGTATCAACCGATTGAGCGTGAAGTATTGTATTTCCCAGATGAACGTTTAGAAAAAATAATACTATAAGTAGATTCCGCCACCTACCTCTTTGGGGGGGCTTTTTCAGGATTCTTTGCTTATCACTTCTAACCCACTCCCGGTTTGTCACTCCCCACTTCTGATTGCTGACTTCCAGTTGCATTAGCTTCTTAATTACATCCACAACCACCTCCTGCTTTTTTACCAATAGCACCAGCTGCACCTTCTCGGTAGGATTCAAAATTGATCTCATAAACTGCTTCTGGTACAGGTTTTAGTACCATATCTTTATCATCAACATACATCCGTTGGTAGGGATGAACGGTTTCACAAGAGAAAAAAAGGCCTGATGAAATTAGAATGAAAATCCAGGTAGCTTTTTTTACAGAAATGTTCATTGATGTGTCGGGTTTATTGCTTACCATTCTTTGCGGATTCCAAACAAAGCACCAAATGAAAATAATTGGTGACTCGCTTGCGAATTTTTACCTGTTATAAGGTTCAACTGATAGGCAGGAGTAAAGATAAATGAGTATTTACCAATATCAAATAAACTACTCATGCCTCCTTCCAAAAACCAACTTCTATTTAAAGATTCTTGGGCGGGATAATTGCTCAATGGCTTGAAATACCCACCGCTAAAAGAGCCTGCTAAGCGCACTTTTTTTCTTTTAATAATTGTAAAACGGGTATTAGCATAGCAGTGTATCAAAGAAATAGGTTCTTTTTCGGTAAAGGCATAATTGTTAGGACGTTGGATGCCAGGGTTTTGGTGTATACGCATCTCATTATCGAAAAAAAGAGTATGACTGAACCCTAGTCCTGCCTCCAGCTTATTGCCTACCCATCCTGCTTGTATAAATACTGGCCAGTAAGGGGAAAAGTGGGTATATTGAAGCCCTTTCCCTGCGTAATCTCCCGCAGTATTTTGCCCAAGATTGTATTGCCAGGTGCCTACTCTAATGCCACTCCCTGTTTCCAGATAAAAATGTTTTTGAGCCAGGGCAGGAATATGAAAAAGTATAACTAATAGAAAAGAGCTTATTATTTTCATAATCAAGGATAATAGGGGACTAATCTAAATTCTACCCGGCGATTTTTAGCCCGCCCGCCTGGAGAATTATTATTGGCTATAGGATATTCTTCTCCGTAACCTTTAGGGCTTAGTAAATGAGGTGCTACTCCCTGGCTTATCAAATAATTGGCAACCGTTTTTGCACGTCTTTGTGATAAATCAAGGTTTTTTTCAGCATTTCCTGAAGCATCGGTATGGCCAACAATATCAAGTCGCTTATCAGGGTGTTTTTGAATTAACATGGCCAGCTCATATAATTCTACTCTTGCTGCGGGTAGTAAACGAGCACTGCCGATTTCAAATTGGAGGTTGTCTAGTGTAATTGGCTTGCCACTAATCAACTCATTTCTTTTTGTCTTGTCCAGGTTGAGAGGAGTAATATTTTCCGTAAGAGTATAGTTCAACTCGTCAAAGCATATTTCTTGCCGATTGCTATAATCGCCAGTTGCAGCAGTAACCCCCCAATAGATTTCATCTACACCATCAAATATCTTATGGCGAATATTTTTTTGATAACGTATCAACACACGCCCATCTATAGAAATTGTTAATAGACTGGATTTTGGTAGCCACTTAATATTTAATACATGGCGACTGCAATCCTCCAGATTACGGAGCTTGATGGGAGGAATCAGATTGTTTTCATGCTTTACATTACCATTGGCAAGTAGGGTCAAATGATCTTCTTCAGGGTCTCCAAGATGCCAGTTTTGCCAGGTATCTATTTCTATTCCTAAAGAGGGATTGAGTCCCGCAAATCCCATCCCTTCTCCCTCAAAACCTGTATTTGATTTATGGGGATGAAAAACGAATACCATACCATCTGCTCCTGAACCATCTTTGCATCCAATCATAAATTTAATGGTAGTTTCAAAAGGAGCGCGTAGACTGATAGGCTTTTTATGCCAAATTGCTCCAGAAGACCAGGCTCTGTCAGCAGTCAATCTTATGCAATCACTACCAGTATGTAAGGCTTCTCCTGTGAGTTGAAAGTCACTGATATTAAACTCTTGTCCATCCACCAGAGTAAGGCTGCAAAGGAACAGTAAAGGTAAGCATAGCTGCTTCATTGGAATGGAGTTTTATATTCCTTTAACGGCTATACCCATTAGATGGTTGCTTTTTAAAAGGGAAAGAATGCTGAGAAATATGGGTATTCGGTGGAAAAGGAGGGGTATTTGGTGGGTGATGTGCGGTGTACGGTGTGCAATGCCCGGTGTTTAGTGTCTGATGTTTTGGTGCAGGGTTTATGGTGAGGATGCGAGGTGTGTGATGTATGGTGTGCGATGTACGATGTGTGATGTTTATCGGAGTGATTTACCTAATGGTTGGATTTTGTCTTCCCAATTGTTTTTGATGACTTCAAATTCCGTTACATTAGGTAAATCTTTACAAGGCAAAATAATGTCCAGTGCCCACGCATAAATTTTTCTTAAAGTTCAGATTTCATCAGTAATTAATTTAATTTAAGTTACGATATTCTTAACTTGAAACCGCAAAATGAAAAACGTTTAATGTAAAAATGAGGGCAAAGTTGAGCAGTATCCTTTTACATTTTTGATTGCTCTGTTCTACATTTTACATTCAGCATTTGAATCGCAACTTGCGTTAATTAAATCGCCCACCGTACATCCTACATCCATCAATAAAACTATATAATCATCCCTGCACCCACCGTTTCATTTGTACCTTCATCAACAAAGATTATGCTGCCAGTATTTCTATTCTTTCTGTAACTGTCGTAAAACAAAGGCTTTGTGGTACGTATTACGATCCGGGAAATATCGTTCATCCCTATTGATTTGTCTTCTTCATTTCGGTGTAGGGTATTAATATCCAATTTATAGCGAATTTCCTTGATAATACACCGAGCATCCTGGGTCGTGTGCTTGATTGCATATTTACCACGTAATTGCAAAGGGCGCTCAATGAACCAGCATACCATCACTTCCAGGTCTTGCCCTACCTTTGGTTGGTTGTTTTCTCTGACAATCATGTCTCCACGACTAAGGTCCAGTTCATCTTCTAATAAGACCGTCACAGACATTGGAGGATGAGCTTCTTTAACAGGGCCATCATAGGTGTCGATCTTTGCAATATTGGAGGTAAAACCAGAAGGAAGCAACATCACTTTATCTCCTTGTTTTAGTACTCCACCTGCTATACGCCCGGCGTATCCTCTGTAGTCGTGAAATTCATCCGTATTAGGGCGAACAACGTATTGTACAGGAAAACGGGTGTCAATGAAGTTATGATCACTACCTATATGTACATTTTCCAGATAATACATTAAGGTAGAACCACCATACCATGGCATATTCTCCGATTTGTCTACTACATTATCACCATTTAATGCAGAAATCGGAATAAAGTGTACATCCTTAACATCCAATTTGTATGAAAACTCTTCAAATTCCTGTTTTATTCTCTCATAGGTAGCTTCATCGTAATTGACCAAGTCCATTTTATTGATACATACTACGATATGAGGAATTTGTAATAAAGAAGCTATAAAAGCGTGACGACGAGTTTGCTCCAATACTCCTTTTCGGGCATCAATAAGGATAAGAGCTACATTAGCAGTAGAAGCTCCTGTTACCATATTTCGAGTATACTGGATATGGCCTGGAGTATCTGCTATGATAAACTTTCGTCGTGGTGTAGAGAAGTATCGATAAGCCACATCAATCGTAATTCCCTGCTCTCGTTCAGATTTTAATCCATCGGTTAGCAAGGCCAGATTGATACCTTCTTCTCCGCGCCTCTCGCTACTTTCCTTAACGGCTTCATATTGATCTTCAAATATTGATTTGCTATCGTATAATAATCGCCCTATGAGCGTAGATTTACCATCATCAACACTTCCTGCTGTTGTAAAACGAAGCAATTCTGTATGTGTGTCTTGCATGATTTTTGTTTTTTGTTAAATCTGGTGTATGGTGTACGGTGTACGGTGTATGATGTACGGTGTGTTACCTGAGTGATTTGATAGAACTTACAATAATTTTTAATAAAGATTCAGCTTCACGGCTTAAGGGCTGAATTTTATCTTCCCAACCGTTTACTAGTCGATTTAAAAACTCTAGCCAGATAATCGATTCATCCAACTCTTCTTCAACAATTTTACGCTTATAGATCATATCTTTTTTTGATTTGGCTCTATTACTTGCGCTATAATTGGCAGCAGATGAAGTGGCAGATCGTATAAGTTGTTTTTTGATGACTTCAAATTCAATCGCATTGGGTAAATCTCTACAAAGTAGAATAATGTTCAGTGCCCATTGCATAAACCTTTCTTGAAGTTCAGATTTCATCATTAATTAATTTTAGCCATCAGCTACATCGTACATCTCACATCACCCACCGTACATCTCACATCGTACATCTTACATCGTACATCCCACATCGTACATTAATACCTAAAAATATCCCTGCTTTTTTCTATCTTCCATAGCCGTTTCAGAGCGTTTATCATCTGCACGGCCCCCTCTTTCTGTTTTGCGGGCAACTGCTACTTCCTGAATGATTTCTTCAATAGTAGAAGCTTCAGATTCCCATACTCCGGTGCAGGTAGTATCACCAATAGTACGGCAACGCACCATCATTTCTTTTACCGCAGTTTCTTCTTCAGGCTTTTTCGGAATGTACTCAGAGTCTGCCAATAAAATACCATCGCGTTCGAATACACGACGTTTATGAGCAAAGTACAAGCTAGGCAATTCTACTTTTTCCATTGCCAGGTACTGCCATACATCTAACTCTGTCCAGTTGCTGATAGGGAATACTCGAAAATGCTCTCCAAAATGCTTATTGCCATTGAAAAGATTCCATAGCTCGGGACGTTGATTTTTTGGATCCCATTGTCCAAATTCATCCCGATGAGAAAAGAAGCGTTCTTTGGCTCGTGCTTTCTCCTCATCGCGGCGTCCTCCTCCCAATGCAGCATCGTATTTACCTTCTTCCAAAGCTTCAAGTAGTACGGTAGTTTGGAGATAATTACGGCTAGCGTTGTATCCTTTTTCTTCCACAACTTTTCCAGTATCAATTGCTTCCTGGACGGAGCCAACAATCAACTTGGCACCCAGGCGTTTTACCAGATTATCACGATATTCGATCGTTTCTGGAAAATTGTGGCCTGTATCGATATGTAAAAGTGGGAAAGGAATGCGTGCAGGGTAGAAGGCTTTCATAGCCAGGTGTACCATGAGAATACTATCCTTGCCGCCGGAAAACATCAGTACCGGACGTTCAAACTGTGCAGCCACCTCACGCATAATGAAAATGGATTCTGCTTCCAGTTCTTTCAAATGGTTTAAATGATAACTCATAAGCTTATGATAGGGTGTAAATAGTTAAATAAATGATCTACGCTGGCCTCCAGGCTCAGTTGATCGGTTCTAATTTCAATGGCAGGAGCTTTAGGGGCTTCATAAGGAGCATCAATACCAGTAAATCCTTTGATTTCTCCAGCTCGTGCTTTTTGATATAGGCCTTTAACATCCCTTGCTTCACAGACTTCAAGGGGAGCATTGATATATACCTCAATGAAATCTTCATGTCCAATAATTTCTTTTGCCATTTGGCGAATATCAATAGTAGGGCTAATAAAGGAATTGATAGTAATAATTCCACTATTTAAATAGAGCTTAGCTATTTCAGCGATTCGACGGATATTTTCTGTACGATCTTCCTGGCTAAAACCAAGATTACTGTTGATACCAGAGCGAATGTTATCACCGTCGAGTACCTGAGCAAAAAAGCCTTCATTATAAAGGCGACGTTCGAGCTGTTGGGCTATAGTACTTTTTCCAGAGCCAGATAGTCCAGTTAGCCACAATACTTTGCTGCGCTGCTTTAATAGCTGTTCGCGATCTTCTCTTTGCAAGAGGCGATCAAAAATGGGATGTATGTTATTTGTTGCCAAAGCTTTTTGTTTTGGTCTCCTGACTATTTTTATAATTTGAGATAAATTATTTTAGTACAAAAACGCTATCTCTTTCTTCTTTCAAAGCGATTCCCCTTAAAAGCTGTTAAAGAACGAGTTGTTTTAGAGGAAATTTTGAAACTGCAAAGAAATAGATTATCCTTATGTACCCCAAATACTTATTGAAGTTTTATACCTCAACTGTTTCTAAAGAAGCTGCAAAGATGTATTTTTTTAGAAAACTATACTAATTCTGTAGGGATAATATTTTTTAATCTTTTTTGAGCAAAGCAATTTGGTTGAAAAGTAAATAAATGATCCTCGGAATTGGCACAGAAGAAGTGGAAATTTGATTCATTTCTTAAATTTGCTTTCATTATAATACATGCTAACCCTATGAATAAAAAAGATAACACTCATCCCCACACCTCTGCCATTCGCCAGCAAATGGAGCGTACTCAATATAGAGAACATAGTAATCCTATGTTTCTAACGTCCAGTTTTGTCTTTCCTGATGCGGAAACAATGGCAGCTACATTTACAGGAGAAGCAGATGGGATTATTTACTCTCGCTATAGCAACCCAAATACGGACGAACTGATTCAGAAAGTTTGTTCAATGGAAGGAGCAGAAGATGGCTTTGCTACAGGCTCTGGAATGGCTGCTATTTTTGGAAGTATTGCTGCTTTTTTGGAGTCGGGAGATCATGTAATTTCCTCCAGGGCGGTATTTGGTTCTACTCATCAAATATTATCTCAATTGCTACCGCGTTGGGGTATCACCCATACATATGTAGAACCAGATAAGGTAGATGAATGGGAGCAGCATATTCAGTCAAATACCAGGATGATTGTCATAGAAACTCCTTCAAATCCTGGTTTGGCACTTATTGATTTAGAGAAAGTAGGTGCGTTGGCAGCCAAATACGATCTAATTTTAAATGTAGATAATTGTTTTGCTACTCCATACATTCAGAAACCCATGGAATATGGTGCAGGCCTGAGTGTGCACTCTGCTACCAAGTGGATGGATGGCCAGGGGAGAGTGCTGGGAGGTATTATAGTTGGCAAGGCTGAACTTATAGAAAAAGTACGCTTTTTTTGTCGCCATACGGGGCCTGCTATGTCTCCTTTTAATGCATGGATCATTTCTAAAAGCCTGGAAACGATGCATGTGCGATTGGAACGACACTGTGAAAATGCTTTAAAGTTAGCCCAGTTTTTGGAAGGGCATTCTAAAATTAGTAGTGTTCGATATCCGCACCTGCCTTCTCACCCGCAATATGATTTGGCAAAAAAACAGATGAAAATGGGAGGAGGAATTGTAGCCTTTGAATTAGCAGATGGGTTAGCAGCAGGCAGGCGTTTTTTGAATGCTGCAAAAATGTGTTCACTTTCGTCAAATTTGGGAGATACCCGCACTATACTTACGCACCCAGCTTCTACTACTCACTCTAAGTTGACGGAAGAAGAAAGAAGAGCCGTAGGCATTATGCCGGGTTTAATAAGAGTGTCTGTTGGATTGGAAAATATTGATGATATTATTCAGGATATAGAGCAGGCTTTGGAAGCATGAAGCCTACAGAATTGATAGGGTAGTGGGCTGTTTATGGTAGAAATTTGATTAAGCAGAATAATTACATCGTACAATATTCTTCTTTTGCTAGTCGTATTAGAAGCCTAAACAATCACACGCCTTATGAGAAAATTAAGTTTGCTTCTTGCTGCTTTTGCTATTTTTTCTTTATCGCTACCTGCTCAGGTTTATTATTCAGGAATTCTTAAAAAAGTCGATGATTCTTTACAGTATAACTATCAGTTGGACTGGGAAAGCCTGAATGCTTTACAGCTAAACAACAGAAAAAAAGGATTTGAACTGGCAGATGTAGAAGCAATAGTGGTGGATGGCCAAACAGAATACAACGCTATATGGCAGGAAAATGCAGATGAGAAAAAGATGATGTTAGTCCCTGGCTGGGATTCGCTGGTCATTTTAAAACGAGAAATGGCAGCCGATTCATTTGTAATTACCGATGTTGAAGCTTTTACCCAGAAAGGAGAAGAGTTTTTTGTGGTACTCTGGAAAAAGGGGACTACCTATCATAAAATACGAAAGCTTACCTCCTGGGAAGGTTTGAAGAATGATTATGAAGAACTCAATAAGCGCAAGCTGGAAATGATGGATATTGAAGGTTTTACTGCTGCCGATGGCAAGACCCACTATCTCGCTCTTTATCACAAAAGATTTGCCAACAATCGCACACACCTTTATCGCGCTTCAGACTATAAAACCTTTAGTATAGATAAAGGCAAACGCAATAAGAGTGGCTACCAGCTATTTGATTATGAGCATTTTGAAAAGAGAGGTGTCGCTTTTTATGTGGGATTATATCACAAATCAGATGCAGGTGGGTATATTATAGAAGCAGATTCACAAGAGGCATTCGCACAAAAATGTTCAGAGTTTAAAAATGAAAAACAATTAGCACTAACAGATTTAGATGTAAGTAATAACATACAGGAGCGCTAACTACATAAATAAAAAAATAATGCCATCGTAAATTAAGGAAAAAAGGATGGGCTTGCTTATATTCATAATTGTAGTATAGATATGGTTTTTCTATACTACAATTATTTTTTCTCTTGTGAATCAAAAACCGTAAACTTTTGAAGAGCGCCTATTTATTTTTGTTATTATTGATTTCCGGAGCCATATGGGGGCAGGATACTAAAGTTGTTGGTTATATACAATATCAGCAAGCTTTTAGATTAAAATCAATAGAGTTGGATAAACTAACTCACCTTTGTATAGCTTTTGCCAATCCAGATTCTAACGGTTATTTACATACAGAGCATGTCAATATTTTACCAATAGTAGAGCAAGCTCATAAAGATAGTGTAAAAGTCCTGTTGTCTTTGGCAGGGGGAGCCTTGCGCCCTGAATGGAAAAAAGCATGGAACCACTATTTACTTCCCTGGAATAGAAAGCGTTTTATACAAAATATCATCAATTATACGCATGCTTATCATTTAGATGGAATAGATCTTGATTTGGAATGGAAAAGCATTAATCAGCATTATTCGGCTTTTGTAGTAGAATTGGGAGTTGCATTGCATGAAAATGGTAAAATTTTTACAGCGGCACTTCCGGGAAAATATCGTTATCCACAAATGTCTGGTAAAGCATTAAATTCATTCGACTTTATTAATCTTATGGCCTATGACCTTACGGGGCATTGGGCACCAAATAGGCCCGGGCCTCATTCCCCCTATTCTTTCGCTGCATCTTGCCTGAAATACTGGAAAAAACAAGGAGTGGAATCGGAAAAACTGGTATTGGGCTTACCTCTATACGGTTGGGATTTTACAAATCCTAAAGATGTGCATTCGGTGACCTATAGAGATATTGTACGCACTAATCCTGCTTATGCTCATTTAGATCAGGTAGGTAGTTTGTACTATAATGGACTATTGACTACAACTGCAAAAGTAGAATTGGCTATGGAGCAGGCAGGAGGGATTATGTTTTGGGAGTTGGGTAAGGATTCATTTGACGAGTATTCTCTTTTATTAGCTGCACATAAAGCGATACATGGAGATAATACCTTAATACCTGCTAAAGATATTGCTAAGCAAAAGGAAACTTCGAAAATAGAAGAGACTTTTATAGGCCCTATCATTCCACCTTATTTTGCTTCTGAAGATTTTAGTGATAAAGACGATAT
Organism: Chitinophagales bacterium; assembly: GCA_022360175.1. Taxonomy (GTDB): domain Bacteria; phylum Bacteroidota; class Bacteroidia; order Chitinophagales; family Saprospiraceae; genus JAKSDI01. Next base: position 54,271 of record JAKSDI010000019.1, on the reverse strand, counting down.
CTTTAGTCCTGATGAACTCAAACTAAATATCCAGGTTATTCCCAATCCATTTGAAGATTCTTTACGGATTACCAATCATGAAGAACAATTATTACACCTTGTTTTAACCAACCTGAGTGGGCAAACACTGTTTGAAACAGCCCTTCAGCCCAATGCTTCTATTAGCTGGGAAACTTCGAGTTTTCCTGCAGGTTATTATGTTGTTTCTGCAATGAAAAGCAATCGCCAATTATCTAAACAGCTGGTAAAACAGATGAAAACACCAGAAAAAGCAGTGCGCCCTCGGGATGCTGTCAGAAATTGGCCACAACATTGATAAATATCACCTCTATAGACATTGCCAGTTAGAAAGTTGTGGCATAAATTGCCAACCAATTAACTATACTTTTTACGTTTTGAATACCTGAATTCAAAACTAAGTAAGAGCGCATAATTAGGTTGCTTTTTTGGTGGATCAGTTTTTTGCTCAGATCAAGGCGCGGCGGAGTGTAATAGCCAAAGTTATTAACACGAGTACGCAAGGCAGATATGGGTAAAAAGATGCCACCATAAAAAGATGAATTAAAGGTGCTCTCTTACTTAAAAACAAGTGTTATGGAATTCATCTGGCAGCGTTTGAAGCCTAACCGGTTTATTATTCTAGCTGTACTTCTCTTACTAATTGCAGATTCATTGCATCTTTATCAATATGTGTGGGGAGTAAGCCGTGCAGAGGAATTGACGCTTAGCATTCTATTTATTACTGCACTGCTATGGATTACGGAAGCTTTGCCGCTATATATAACCAGCCTTGGAGTATTGGCAATGAGTGTATTAGGCTTGCTCCCTGTTCTCCAGGAAAGCGGTGTAGATATTGATAAAGACGTTTTCTTCCAGGCCTTTTTTGCAGATATTACCCTCTTGTTTATGGGGGGCTTTGTTTTATCCGCTTTACTTAATAAATATGGATTGGCAAAACGAATGGCCAACTGGATGTTGCGCCGCACAGGCACGGAACCTTCACGAGTATTATTGGGGATTATTCTCATTTCAGCTTTGCTATCTATGTGGATGAGCAATACAGCTACCGCTGCCATGATGTTTGCAATTATAAGCCCAATGATTGCAGGTTTTCAGAAAGACCCATTTGCGAAAGCATTGGCTTTGTCGATTCCTTTTGCCTGCAATATTGGAGGGCTTGGTACTCCTATAGGTACACCACCTAATGCAATAGCTATAGAATATTTGCAGCAAGTGGGTATGGAAGTGACCTTTGCTCGCTGGATGTTATTCAGCATCCCATTGGTTGGGGTATTGCTGTACCTATTATGGAAGTTACTTTTAAAAATGTATCATCCTGGTGAAATAGAAGTGAAAATGTCGGCAGGGCAATCTACTATAGATTTTACAGTAAGGCAAAAACTTGTAATGGTCATTTTTGCACTTACCATTTTAGGGTGGCTAACATCTGGTATTACAGGGATTTCCACCGGCATGATTGGCCTGCTTTCAATTATTGTCAGTTTTGGTATTGGATTATTAAAAACGCCTGATTTTAGAAATATTTCATGGGACATTCTTTTTATGTTAGGAGGAGGGCTCTGCCTGGGAGCTGCACTTAAATCGAGCGGACTTACTCAGACAATAGCAGAAGCCATCCCTGTAAATACGGGATTTTGGCCAATATTGGGCTTGTTATTGATCATGGCAGCAATCATGACTACTTTCATGAGTAATACTGCTACTGCCAACTTGTTAATACCAGTGGCGGTTTCCCTTTCGGGCAATCAGATGATGTTTGCCATCGCTATATCTATTATGTGTTCTACATCGATGGCACTACCAGTTAGTACTCCTCCTAATGCTATTGCTTTTGGATCGGGCTTATTGGAAGTAAAGGATTTGTTTGTAAGTGGAATAATAGTGACTTTAATAGCAATTGTCATTACTGTAATCGCTGTTATTTTATATATTCCAATGTTATTCTAGAAATATGATTAAAAGATTGTCATGGAAATACACAGGCAAAAGTGTCAATTTTGCAATTCAAAGCGACTAAAGAACGTGCTAGTACGGAATCCCGGAGATCCTGATAAAGTATATGTACAGTGCCATAATTGTAAAGAATTAGTAGCCAGCTATGTGATCGCTCCTCTTGGTTATTATCACCACGGTAAAGGCTATGAATCCTTTCTTCGGGGAGTACATCGGAGTGGTGATTTTTTGAGTGGGCGCAATATTAACAGATTATACGAAGAACGGAAAACAGAAGAAATGGCGCAATTTCAAAAGGTACTAGAGCACTTAAATAAAAAAGAGGAGGATGAGTAGGAGAGAAGTTCAAATACAAACTCAAGTTCAAGGCGCAAGCGTAGTTAAGAAAATCTGTACCTGCACTTGAGTTTGCACTTGCACTTAATTCCTTATTCTTCCGCTCCACTTATAGGTATAAAACTAATAGCTACACCTCCACCAGGGGCTAAATTTAAATCCATTTTATCCCCTTTGTTGACTTGGATTTGCTCAATAGCAATATCTGTTGGATGATCATTCCAGTGTGCATCAGGGCCATCTTTATATATAGTCGCCTGATAAGATCTATCCGCATCGAGAAAATCAAGAGAAATGCTCATATCTCTGGCATTTTCATCAGTTATACTACCTAAAAACCAATTGTTACTACCTTTTTCTTTTCTGGCTATCGTGATGAAATCACCAACTTCACCATTTAGCACTTTCGTATCTTGCCAGTCAACACCAACATCTCGGATAAACTGGAACGCTACTTGCCCTTCATAGTGCTCATATAAATCGGCTGCCATTTGTACAGGGCTGTAAATCACAACATAAAGAGCCAGTTGTTGAGCCAATGTAGTATTGACTTGATTCTTTTCTTTATAAGGTTCCAGCTTGATATTAAAAATACCTGGTGTAAAATCAATAGGCCCTGCCAGCATACGGGTAAAAGCAACAATGGGAAGATGTTCAGGAGGATTTCCCCCATCTGAAGCCCAGGCATTAAACTCCTGTCCTCGAAGTCCTTCTCTGGAAATTGCATTAGGGAAAGTACGTCGAATACCAGTAGCTTTGATAGGTTCATGAGCATTGATTGCAACCTGATACTCTGCTCCTTGTTCAAGTACTTTTCGATAATGGTTAACCATCCATTGTCCATGATGATACTCACCGTCAGGAATGATTTTGCCAACATAACCGGTTTTTACTGCGTGGATACCCAGGTTTTTCATAAGCTGGTAAGCAGTATCCAGTTGTTGCTCATAAGTACGTGGTGCTGCAGAAGTTTCATGATGCATAATGATATCAACTCCTTTTTCTTTGCCATAATTGACTACTTCCTCTAGATTGTAATCTTCATAAGAAGTAACAAAATCAAAAACTCCTTCTCGATCATCGAAGCCTATCCAATGTTCCCATCCAGTATTCCAGCCTTCTATCAAAACCGATCCTATATTATTAGCAGCAGCAAAATCGATATAGCTTTTGGCATTTTCAGTAGTGGCGCCATGTTTTCCACTAGCCAGGTCCCAGGCAGATTTACCTAAGTGCATTTCCCACCAAATGCCAACATATTTTGTAGGCTTAAACCAGGAGATATCTCCCAACTGATTGGGCTCATTCAGATTTAAAATCAACTTGGAATCTACCAATTCAGTAGCTTTTTCTGTAATTGTAATGGTCCGCCAGGGAGTATTGAACGGGGTTTGGGTTATAACCTTATAGCCCATCCTGTCTGAACCTACCAACATTGATTTAAGCTGCAAGTTTGTGGTATCTACTTTAAGGGTCATACCTGCATAATCTGTTAGATTAGCTTCGTGAAAACTAAGGTGAATTCCGTCTTCAGTACGCATAGTGACAGGAGTGTTTACCGCATTATGAGGTATGGTCGTTTGAGCAAGATTGGGATGGTCTCGTTTACTGATCGCATTTATTTTGGACACCTTCGTAGTATTGTAGAGGTGTTCGTAAATATCCCAGTCGCCTGGAATCCACCAGCTTGTATGATCATCAGTTAGCTGAAATGTGGTAAGCTCATTAGCAATGATGACTGTATCCATACCATCTTGTTCTGGAAATTCATAGCGAAACCCTATCCCATCATCAAACAACCGGAAAACAAGCCTGAAGTAACGATTGGGGGCCAGTGTCTCTTGTAAATTAATAGATAATTCATTGTAGTGATTTCTGACAGTGCTTTGTTCTCCCCAGGGCATTTCCCAGGTCTCATCAATACTCCTTGTATTGCTTGCTTCAATTGCAATATTTTGAGATAAAGCAGGAGTATTTTTGAACTCGAATCCGAGAGTAGAGGTGTCAATTACCGTTTTTCCTTTAAAGCTTAGTGTATAAGAAGGAATCCCTGATTCATTCGTGAAGAAAGAGAGATTTAATTGCTCAGAGGGAGATTGTATGCTTAAAGACTTCGAGGGCATTTGCTGTTGTGTACAGCTAGAAGTACTCATGAATATAATGAAGGATAGAAAAAATAAATGACGCATTGAATTGATATTTAGTTATCCAAAAAGTAAAAACAAGGAAGGGGGAAATGAAAAATAAAAAAATACAAAAAAAATATATTTGAATTGAAACACGGACGATAGGGCTTCGTACAAATAAGCAATAATAGCCTATTACTAATAACATCTAAAAGTGTTTTAAGAGGAAGGTCTTATATTCTTAAAACAAGCCCTAATTTAACAACAATCGCCTTTATAAAGTAATTTTTAATTACTGTTTTTCTCCCACTTGTTGTGCCCCCCGGATAGTTTTTATTCGTAATCATTGAACATATACTCTATGTGTATGACAGCTAGAGCATTTTGCTCATGGCTTCAACAAAAGTTAAGAAAATGAAGTATTTGAAGGTCGTATTGGGGTTTTTATTATTGCCGGTATTCTTACTGGCACAGCAGCCGGTTTTAGAAGGAGGTCTTTTTCTGGGCATAGCAAATTATCAAGGTGATTTATCGCGCTCGACTGGATTGCAAATGGCTGAAAATAATATTGCAGCAGGTTTGTTAGCACGGCATTATTTAGGGCCTACAAAAGCTATCCGTGCTAATCTTATTTATGGTAAACTTTCCGCTTCTGACGCTGAAGTAGGAGAACGAACAGTAAGAAATTATAGTTTTGAAACCTCAGTAATTGAGTTTTCAGTAGTGGGCGAATGGGAGCCATTTGGACAAAAACGTTTTGGAGAAATTGAAAAATTCTCAGATCGGCTTTCTCCTTATTTGTTCCTGGGAATAGGAGCAATCTTTATGGATCCAGAAGCGAGCCTTGATGATAATGTTAATGAGGAAAAAAGAGCATTAGATGAAAGAGCCGATTATTCTAAGGTACAGTTTACTTTGCCAGCAGGGCTTGGATTGAAGATTGGAGTGAGTGAAACATGGCATGTTGGCCTGGAGGCAGGTATCAGAAATCCATTTACAGATTATTTAGACGGTATAAGCCATGCAGCGAATCCGGAAGGGCGAGATTGGTATTTTTTTGGGGGTGCAATGCTTATGTATACCCTAAGGTAAAGGAAGTAGTTTTTTTCATAGTATAGGGAGTAGAGCCGTATCACCGATGCCTCACATCTGGTTGATACGGCTTTCATTTATTTATAAGGCAAGTAAACTTTGTACAATTTGAGGGACTCCCACCGATGCTTTTTCAGAAACAATTTCAAGATTATTAGCAACTCCTAATTCGTAGTTTATAGTTGGATTAAGATCTACATAATAGATTTTTTGTGCTCTTTCAGCAAATCCCACAAGGCCTGCAGCAGGGTATACCTGCATCGAAGTACCTATAATCATTACCAGGTCAGCAGTACTGATTTCGAGGGCTGCCTTTTCTATCATTGGTACAGCTTCTCCAAACCACACAATATGTGGGCGAAGTTGGTGTCCTTGTTCGCAATTGTCACCCACATTAAGATCTTTGTCCCATTGATATATCAATTCAGGATAGCGCGTACTTCTGGCTTTTCGCAATTCTCCGTGTAAATGGATGATATTACCACTGCCAGCACGTTCATGTAAGTCATCTACATTTTGGGTAATAACACTTACCTGGTAACGGGTTTCTAATTGAACCAGTGCAAGATGAGCTTCATTAGGCACTACATCAAATAATTGTTTTCTCCGCTGATTATAAAAATCAAGTACTAATTCCTTGTTGTTATTCCAGCCTTCTGGTGATGCTACTTCCATTACATCATGTCCTTCCCAAAGCCCATTAGCATCTCTAAAAGTTTTAATGCCACTTTCAGCACTAATGCCTGCTCCTGTCAGTACTACTATCTTCTTCATAATTCTTTTTTTATTACTGTATATTCACCAATCACCAATCACCAATCACCAATCACCAATCACCAATCACCAATCACCAATCACCAATCACCAATCACCAATCAGGTGCAAATTCAAACTCAAGATCAAATCGCAAGTGTACTCAAAGATGCTTTGATTTAAACTTGAATCTCCTTCCTCTAAACCACACTAAACGCTATTAAACCACCTAAACATCCTTGCTCTACATCACTCTTCGCCCGACGTAGCTGATAAGCGTAGCTGGGATATCACCAATCACCACATCATTCCCTAACTATATGTCTACATCACCAATTGCCTCCAATCCTTTTTTCAATTGTTCGATCAACCAATCTGGATCTTCAAGCCCTATATATAATCTCACTAGGTTCCAGGGAAGTGTAGAATCTTCTTTACCAGGAATTTTGTAAAAACCTGCCATTGGAAGAATTAAGGATTCGTGCCCTCCCCAGGAGACAGCCATCAAAAAGCCGTTGAGATGTTGAATGAATCGCTCTACTTGTTCAATTTCACCTGCTTTAAGGAACAGTGAAAATAAGCCTCCGGTTCCCTTCATTTGTTTAATCGCTAATTCATATTGAGGGAAAGAAGGAAGATGAGGGTGAATGACTTTTTCAACTTTTGGATGAGCTTCCAAAAATTGAGCAATTTTCATAGCACTTTGGTTGGTGCGTTGCATTCTTATCTCTAGGGTACGCAATCCTCGGATGGCAAGTGATGCATCATGAGGAGAAAGAATACCTCCAAATGTCATATATTCTTCTTTAAATATCCGGTCAACCATTTTTTGATTGCTGCAAAGTACTCCCATTACAACATCGCTATGCCCATTTAAATATTTAGATCCGGAATGTACCACGATATCAATACCCGATTCAATGGGTTGTTGAAATATAGGCGAAGCATAACTGTTGTCAATACAACTTATAATACCATGTTTTTTTGCAATTGCTGCGCAAGCTTTTAAATCCTGTAGTGCAAATGTCAGTGAGTTGGGGCTTTCGAGATAAAGTAAACTCGTATTAGGTTGGATAGCGGCTTCAATAGCCTGAGGGTTTGTACCATCCACATAGGTATGGCTTACATTAAAACGAGGTAGATAATTAGTTAGTAATTGATGGGTCCATGAGTAGGGGGAAGTTACACAAACGATATGGCTTCCAGCTTTAACCTGACTTAAAATAGCAGCAGATATAGCGCCCATGCCGCTGGCAAAAACCAGGGCATCTTCTGCTTTTTCTAAAGCAGCTAGTTTTTTACGGAGTATTGCAACAGTAGGATTGTTTCCTCTCGTATATAAATGATTTTTTGCTTCATCAATAAAAGCATTTCGAAAATCATTTAGGGTTGGAAAAGCAAAATTACTACTTTGAATTATCGGAGGTGAAACGGCGTTAAAATACTGCTGCCTATTTTCTCCCAGGTGCATTAATATCTCACTAAGCTGTTGATCGTGATTCATGGTTTAGGGATTGAACAAGTTCTCAATTGGGAATGAAAATTTTTCCTTCCATGAAAGTAATAGCTTGTCCTGCAAGAGCTACTCTGTCACCGAGCATTGTACAGTGTAGTTGCCCTCCTCTTTTAGAAAGCTGGCGAGCAGTTAGAGATTGTTTAGAAAGCCTTTCTGCCCAATAAGGAGTCATAGAAGTATGCGCTGAACCAGTGACGGGATCTTCATCTATACCTGCATTTGGAAAAAAGCAGCGCGAAACAAAGTCTACCTCTTCTCCAGGAGCTGTAACAATAACGCCCCGGCTTTTAACCTGTTTAAGCATTCTAAAATCAGGCTCCAATGCTTCTATTGTTTCTTGAGAATCTACAACAATCAGATAATCATCTCTACCCACAAATACATCTGTTGGCTCAATAGCCAATGCTTTTTTCAATACAGTAGGAGCAAGGGTAGGTTCGAGCATATCAACGGGAAAATCCATGATATATAACCCACCATCCAGACTAACACTCAATTGGCCACTACGGGATTCGAAATGTAGAGTAGCAGCAGTTTCTCCCAAATGGGTATAAAGGACATGAGCACTAGCCAAAGTTGCATGCCCACAAAGGTCTACCTCCGTAGTAGGCGTAAACCACCTGATGTGATAATCCTTTCCTTTTGGGACAATAAAAGCTGTTTCTGACAGATTGTTTTCAGCAGCGATCGCTTGTAATAATTCATCAGACAACCACCTGTCTAATGGGCATACTGCTGCAGGGTTGCCGCCAAATAGAACATCAGTAAAGGCATCTGCCTGATAAAGGGAGATTTGCATATGTTGTTTTTCGCAAAGATAGTTTCTTCTATGAAGCTGTTTAAATTTTATTAGCCTCGTCTATTTTTTTTAAGAAAGAGCCTTGTCCTTTAGTATATTTATGAGCAAAAACTGTGCGAAAACAGATTGTGAAATTATTATTACAGCTAAACGAGTTGTTGGATATTTTACGTAAAGGCATTCGCTGGTTGCGAGGGAGAAAAAATAAAGGACCCCTTATTGTTATGGATTATTGGGGATATGGTAGCTATAATTGGGTATGGTTGAAAGGGAGAGTTTTAAGAGACAGGGGTATTATTACATCCATACAGGATTCTAAATGGCGGACATTGATTAATAATTATAAACGCTTCGGAAGTAAAGAAATTCGTTTTGCAAGTTTAAATATTAGCCTGGGAGAGGAGAAATTTTCCATACAATCTGATAAAGAAGGATATTTCACGCTTCATACGCCACTTAGTGTTCAAAATCATTTAGCAGGCCAGAAATGGAGGCATGCCAAGGTTCAGATTAATGACCCTAAGCAAAAAGTGGAAGGAAAAGTATTTACAGTAGAATACCTGGTTCCTCCTCCTCAGGCACAATATGGTGTGATTAGTGATATAGATGATACTATTCTGAAAACAGATGTTACTTCTTTATTGAAATTGAAGTTGTTATACCATACATTATTTAAAAATGCCGCTCGACGCCAGGCGATTAGTGAAGCAAGTGCTTTTTATAAAAGCTTGGAGTATGGCAATAATATTAGCCCGGTTAATCCCGTATTTTACGTATCTAACAGCCCCTGGAATTTGTACGATCTACTCGTTGAATTTCTGTATTTAAATAATTTGCCGAAAGGCCCTTTATTACTTCGTGATTTTGGACTCCCTTATGAGGAAAAACCTAAAGCAAAATATGGATATAAACATCAGAGCATTTTACAAATAATGGCAGCATACCCTAAGCTGCCGTTCGTATTAATTGGCGATAGTGGTGAAAAAGATCCATATATATATCAGGCGGTAGCAGAAGAATATCCAGATCGAATTATAGGTATCTATATAAGAGATGTAGAGTCGAACAGGCGCAGGCGGAAAATACAAGAATTGATTACCAATACAGGTACCGATTTATGCCTGGTAAAGAATTTCAGTAATGCTGCCATCCATGCCTCAGAGCGTAAATTGATAGATTTTACACGCTTTACCAAATTATTATGATGCAACACAAAACATATTTAAACCGTATTATTTGCTGACTTTATAGTAGAAATTGTTTTGAAAGGACTCCATAGAATGTATAATGATGGATGAAAAATTACTAGAGGCAGCCAAAAAAAAATTACAGCAATTCTGGGAAGGGCATGCTAGCGAAATACCTGATGTATACCAAAAATATAGTAATTGGGAAATTAGTTTACTGATACCAGGATATGCACAGATTGATGTAGACAAAGCCGTACGATTGCTAGAGTACCTATTCAGTACTCAACTGGATAATGGCATGTTGCCTGATCGCATTAATTCAACGAACTTAGATATTGTAAGTCCACCCATCCAGGGTATAATGCTTTGGAAATTGTACGATGCTATAGCTGATAAGAAAAAAGGGCGGGCGATACTAATACAATTATATCCAAAGATCATCGAATGGCATCGCTATTTATATGATAATAATGATCCTGAAGAAGAAGGGCTTATTAGCATCAAGCATCCATTTGAAACACTGGATTGGCCAAGCTGGAAAAAAAATAATGATGGAGATGTGAGTAGTGTCTGCCTTCAGGAACCATTATATAATACTTTATTAATATGGTCTAATGAATGTTTAATACAGTTGGGGAGCATTATAAATGCAGATATTAGTGAGCCCCTAAATTGGCATGAGTTAGGTATTTATACTTTTAATGAAAAACTGTGGAATAACGCTATAGGTATATATCAGTCATTTGATCTGATTAATAATGAACTAACAGCCGCTATAACAGCTATTGGTTTGATGCCAATGTGTGGTGAAGTTCCGGTTCAGGAGCAAGCAGAAATGCTCTTATTGACGCTGGCTGGAGATGCTTTTGGTGGTGAAATAGGCCCTGATTATCTTTGTCCAATCTTTAATCTTCAGGATACAAAGGAAAAGGCAATAATGTTGGAACTTAATTGGTTGCTTTATCAGGGTTTGTTGAGATACGACATGAAAGGGATGGCAAAAAAAATTCGAACTCATAGCCAGGAAATGATTACTAAACAAGGATTCAAAAGAAGGTATTCTACCAATCGTAATGATAGCCTTAAACCGGATGAAGCGAGTGCATATGCTGTATCGGCAGCATTGATTGTTGATTGGTTAACTATTTGATTGATAGTAAAATAGATTTGAGTGGGGTGAATTGAATTGATTATAAATATCAGAATGAAGTATAACACAGTATCCTTAAAAGATATTCTAAACGCAAAATGGCAGCAAAAAGGCTTATTAGGACAAATTCATGAGATTCTTACTGATAGCCGGAACTTACACGATGGAGCGGGAACCTTATTTTTTGCAATACCTGGCTTACATCATAATGGACATGATTATATAGGGATTTTATACGATGCAGGTGTTCGTCATTTTGTGGTTAGCCAGAAAATTAAAAATCAACACTTATTTCATGATGCTAACTTCTTTGAAGTTGATAATACGATAAAAGCATTACAACGGATTGGACGTCATCATAGAAAACATTTTCATATTCCGATAATAGGGATAACAGGAAGTAATGGGAAAACCATTATTAAGGAATGGCTTTTTCAGCTGTTACATCAGGATTATCATATCTGTCGTAGCCCTAAAAGTTTCAATTCTCAAATAGGAGTGCCCTTATCGGTTTGGCAATTAAAAAAACAGCACGATTTAGGTATTTTTGAAGCAGGAATTTCACAAGTAGATGAAATGGAAAACCTGGCATTTTTGATGCTACCTTCCATTGGTATTTTTGCTAATATTGGGCAAGCCCATAGTGAAGGATTTGCTTCACTTCAACAAAAAGTAAATGAAAAACTGAAGCTTTTTACAAAGGTTGAAAGGCTCATTTATTGTAAAGATCATGAGGTAATCGATAAAGCAGTTATTGAGCAACGTATTCCTGTTTATACATGGGGGAAAAGTCGAGATGCAAATATATGTATTAGAACCATAGAACAGGAAGCTTTTCGTACAACTATCACTGCTACTACGGAAGGGAAAGAGGAAAAAGTAGTTATTCCATTCACTGATGAAGCATCTATAGAAAATGCAATGCATTGTTGGTGTTTATTGAAATGGAAGGGATACCCCTCAGAAAAGATTATTCAGCGCCTGGCAGGACTTGAACAAGTTAGTATGCGTTTAGAAATCCGGCCCGGAATTAATCAATGTATTCTTGTAAATGATAGTTATAATGCAGATTTAGATGGATTGGAAGCTGCATTAGAATTTACCAACCGCCAATTTCCAAATCAGAACAAGGCCGCTATTTTATCCGATATATTACAGAGTGGCAGGACCAATGAGCAATTGTATCAGATCGTTGCAGGTTTACTAAAGAAGTATCGTTTTCAGAAGCTTGTTGCGATAGGCAGTGGAATTAAGCAGATGGTATCAATACTTGATGTGGATATCCGTTGGAATCATTTTGATACGACCGAGGATTTCCTTTCTCAACAGCAACATAATACGTTTCAGTCAGAAGTCCTTTTGATTAAAGGAGCAAGAGTTTTTGGTTTTGAACGTATTGCTCAGCGTTTATCGCATAAAGTGCATCAAACGCAATTGGAAGTAAATATTAATGCACTTATTCATAATATTAGGGTTTATCAAAAATATATTAAGCCCACTACACGTATGATGTTAATGGTAAAAGCAGCAGCATATGGTAGTGGTAGTATAGAGATCGCAAGGGCACTTGCATTTCACAAGATAGATTATTTAGCGGTTGCCTATGCTGATGAAGGGATTGAGTTGAGGGAAGGAGGCATACGTTTGCCAATTTTGGTACTTAATCCTGAAGAAGCAGTTTTTGATAGCATATTACGTTATGAGTTAGAACCCGAAATCTATAGCATACGCCTCTTGAGAGCTTTTGCTAATTTCACAGGAAGCTTGCAAAAACAAGTGCCTATTCACCTGAAATTAGATACTGGGATGCACCGCTTAGGTTTTGCTGCATCTGACATTGACGAACTGATAAGCGTCTTGCATGGTAATACTCAATTAAAAGTGATGTCTATCTTTTCTCATTTGGCAGGAAGTGAATCTGCAGAACATGATGCTTATACGAAACATCAGTATCATCAGTATCAAGATATGTATGAGCGGATTGCCCTTTCACTGAAATATCGCCCCATACAGCACATCCTTAATAGTTCAGGGATATTGCGTTTTCCGCAATATCAGATGGATATGGTTAGATTGGGCATTGGCGCCTATGGAGTAGATGGTGGAGGTATGATTCAGAACGAATTGCAGAATGTATTAAGGCTTAGTGCCCGTATCTCCCAGATTAAAGATATAGAAGCTGCCAATAGTGTAGGATATAGTAGAAAGGGGAGAGTAGAACGAGCTACCAGAATCGCTACTTTGTCTATTGGATATGCTGATGGTTTACCAAGAAAATGTGGAAACGGGCAGTTTTCAGTATTGATAAAAGGGAAAAAAGCACCTACTATTGGTAATATATGTATGGATATGTGCATGGTTGATATTACTAATATTCCCGATGCAAAAGAAGGAGATCAGGCAATCATTTTTGGTGAAGAATGGCCTGTTCAGCATTTGGCGGAAGCAATAGGCACTATCCCATATGAGGTATTTGCTCAAATTGCACCAAGGGTCCGTCGTGTATATGTACAGGAATAGAGAGGATGCCGACCAACGACTATCATTTCCAGAGAGAATTGTCAAAGAAGGTTATATTTTACTAATTTTGCGAAGTTTGAAAATACAGAGACCTGGTTTCTCTGGTGGATTGATATATAATGTTTAATACAAAAAATATAATAACAATGGTAAAACGCTATGTTCTCTTACTGATAACGGGCTTAGTATTGCCTCTTCTAATGTGGGGACAGCAAGGAAATGATCCTGTTTTGTTTTCAGTAGATGGAAAACCTGTATATAAATCTGAATTCGAGTATATCTATACTAAAACGAATGGTAAGCAGGCTACTTTTTCGAAAAAGTCATTGGAAGAGTACCTTGATTTGTATGTCAAATTCAAGTTGAAGGTTCGCAAGGCAAAGGACATGCAATTGGATACTATTCCTCAATTAAAAAATGAGTTGGCAGGTTACCGTCGTCAATCGGCTGATTCCTATCTCATTGATAAGGAAGTGACGGAGCGTCTTATTCGTGAAGCTTATGAACGCAGCAAGCAAGATGTAGATATTAGTCATATACTAATTGCGGTATCCCCAGAAGCAACACAAGAAGAGGAAAAAGCGGCTATGGATAAGGCAAATGCTATTCTTAAGCGCGTAAAAGGAGGAGAAGATTTTGCGGCAATTGCAAAAGCTGAATCTGCTGATAAATCTGCCAAGAATAATGGTGGAAGAATAGGCTATGTGACGGTTCTTTTCCCAAATGGATTTTACGGTTTGGAAACGGCTGCTTATGAGGGCAAAATAAATGAATACCAGGAGCCAGTACGTACGCAGGCAGGTTATCATGTTCTTAAGGTACATGCTCGTCGCCCTGCTCGCGGAGAAATAGAGGCTGCACATATTCTGCTTCGTACAGCGGATAAAGATGAAGCATCGGTAAAAAAATTAGCAGATAGCCTTTATAATGCTATTAAAAATGGTGCTGATTTTGATGAGTTAGCAAAAAAATATTCTGAAGATACCCGTACTAATTATAAAGGCGGTTATATCGGATTTTTTGGTATCAATAAGTATTCCAAAGATTTTGAAGATGCTATTTTTTCCTTGCGTAATGATAACGATATCACCAAGCCAGTAAAAACCAGTGTAGGATATCACATAATTAAAAGAGTTTCTTTAAGAGGCATACAACCTTATGACATCGACAAGGGTCGTTTAGAAAACCTGATTAAAAAAGATAGCAGGTTCCAGCAATCTAAGGATGCTATGGTTGAAAGAATTAAGAAGGACGCTGGCTTGAAAGAGTATCCGATGGTGCTGGCTAAATTTGAAGAAACATTGACAGATACTTTCCTGACTTTCCGATGGAAGGCACCAAAAGATAAATCTGATGAGGTCTTATTTTCTTTGGGTAATGACTATAAGGCTACTTTGGGTGAGTTTGCAGGATATCTTGGCAGATCCTCTCGTAAGCGTATTCGTATGGGACGTACATCAGATGTAAGTACAGCAGTAGATGTATTATATCAGGATTTCCTAAACGAAAATTGCATGAAGTATGAAGAATTGCAATTAGAGAAAAAATATCCTGATTTCAAGTCACTGATGAGAGAGTATGAAGAGGGGATCTTGTTATTTGAAGCTACCAAAATGTTAGTATGGGATAAAGCTTCTCAAGACTCTGTAGGCCTGGCTAAATTCTATGAGGATATAAAAGGTAAGTATCGCTGGAAAGAACGTGCGGAAACCAGTATTTACAAGTTGATGAGCAATCACCGTGAAAAACTGGACGAAGTACGTGATTATGTGAAAAAGCATTCACCAGAAGAGGTGGTTCAAAAATACAATACAGGGGAGATTCCAATTTTGCGCCATGAACTAAAAACGATGGAGCGAGATATTTATCCGGATTTCAAGAATATGGACTGGAAAGAAAGTGCTATGTCTCAATCGGAGGAAGATCCTCGCAGTAAGACCATCACTTTTTCTAAAATAGAGAACATTTTGCCAGAATCTCTTAAAACACTGGATGAGGCAAGAGGTTATATCGTAGCGGATTATCAGGATTACCTCGAAGAAAAGTGGGTTGAACAACTTCGTAAAGAGTATGATGTTGATATCGACAAGAAGGTTTTTGAAAATATGATTTTGAATGACTAAACACATTCTCTATATATACAGCTTGTGTTTGATGATCTGTTCTGTAGCCTGTTCTAGCGAAGATGCTGGAACAGGCACAGAAGAGGATCAGTTGATTGCCAAAGTGCACAATAAATCCTTGTATCTATCCGAATTGGATGGCATGTTTCCGGAAGGGATTCATACTGAAGATAGCCTGGATATTATAAGGGTATATTCTCAACGCTGGATTAGAGATGCTCTGTTGTTGCACGAAGCAGAACGAAATATTCCCAGTGATTTGAATATTGATAAGCTAGTAAGGGATTATAGAGCTTCTTTGATTAGGCATAATTATGAAAAAATATTAATCGAAACAGATCTCGATTCTGTAATTACTCAGAAAGAGCTAGCTGAATTTTATGAAAAAAATAAGGAGCAGTATCAACTGGAAACGACTATAGCCCGTTGTTTTTTCATTAAAGTACCGCTACCGGTACCAGAATCTGAAAAACTACAAATGCTATGGAATAATGTGGGAGAAGATAATACAGCAGAATTGATACCATATTGTAATCAACATGCAGAAGCTTTTTTACTCGATAAAGATGCATGGTACAAAATAGAAGACGTTGCTCAGGGAATGCCAAAAGGCACCATTACTCCTGACAATATTAGTGCAAAGAGAGATTTTATTCAACGAGATGAGTCGTACCAGTATTATTTCAAGGTATTTGAAGTGAAAAATAGAAAAGACATTGCTCCGCTTTCCTATATCGCCGAACAAGCCAGCAAGGTTATTTTAAGAAGCCGTAAAGAGCAATTGCTGGAAGAAAAAATAGAGACGATGTACGAACAAGAACTTCGCAAGAGCAATATACAGACATATTATTAGTCACGCATAGAGTTTATGTAATTGACATTTTGAGCATCTATCTTAAACTCTTCTTAACTGAACACATAAATAAATGAAGTATCTAATCAGCCTGTCACTTTGCATGGCTATTACAGTATCTTGTTACTGCCAACGTGAGGTCATCGATAAGGTAGTCGCCACAGTAGGAGGTGAGTTGGTTTTATTATCAGAAATTGAAGAGCAGTTGGCTCTGATGGAAGCCCAGAATGGCGTCTTGCCAGAAGGTGCTCGTTGTGGAATTATTGATCAGATATTAGCTACAAAACTTTTATTGAATCAATCAAAGTTGGATAGTATAGAAGTATCTGATGAAGAAGTAGAAGCACAGTTAGACGCTCGAATTGATCGCATTCTTACATTTATGAATAATGATGTTCAGCAGTTTGAAGATTATTACGGGCAGTCAATAGGGGAGGTAAAGGCACAATTTAGAGAAGACCTGAAGAATCAAATATTAGTTGAACGCATGCGTGGGCAGGTGATGGCTAATGTAAACGTAACACCTTCTGAAGTTAAAGAGTTTTTTAACTCTATTCCATATGATAGCTTGCCTTATTTCAATTCAGAAGTAGAAGTTGGAGAAATTGTATACAAGCCTAAAGTAAATGATGAAGAACGGGCTAAAGCGATGGATTTACTGAAGCGTTTGAAATCTGAAATTGAGGGTGGTGCTGATTTTTCTGAGTTGGCCTCCAAATTTTCAGATGATGGTGGTTCTGCTCGAGCTGGTGGTGATCTGGGATGGGCAAAAAGAGGGCGTTATGTTCCCGAATTTGAAGCTGCTGCTTTCAATTTAGAAGACAATGAATTATCTGATATTGTGGAATCTGATTTTGGTTTTCACCTAATACAAATGCTAGAACGTAGAGGTAATTCGATTCATGTACGTCATATTCTTATCAAACCAGAAATTACGAATGCTGATTTGGAGCTGGCGAAAGAACATCTGGACTCTGTAAGGCAATTACTTTTTGATGATTCTCTATCCTTCTCAGTAGCCGTTAAGCGTTTTTCTAATGAGGATATACAGAGCTATAATAATGATGGACGCATGGTGAATCCGCTCACTGGAAATACCTTTTTTGAAATCGGCGACCTGGACCCGGATATATACTTTACTATTGATACAATGGATGTAGAAGCTGTATCTGCTCCTTTTGAATATAGAGATCAAACAGGAGAAGTTTATTTCCGCCTTGTTCAGTTACAGTCTCGTACGGCCCCTCACCGTGCAGATTTAAAGCAGGACTATTCAAAAATCAAGCAAGCTGCTATCGAAGCAAAGCAAAATGAATTTATTTCGGAATGGGTAGGAGAGAGAGTAGATGCTACTTATATTAATATCGATAAAAATATAGGTGATTGCCCTAATCTGGGAAAGTGGCGAAAGGAAGATATAAGGCCTTAAGCCTGTCAAATATAAAAAGACCTGCGGACACATATGCCAAAACATCTGCAGTAAGATCCACGAATGACACTAATTTCACAGATTTTCAAAGTTTTCGTATAATTTGTGCCATTCGTAGATCACTTATCACTTTTTCTGGAAGATTTCTCTTTTATAACCGTGTAATCATAGGAAAGACTGATAGCTAATTATTTAGATAATAAGCCGATGCCTCCTCACCAATAGGTACTTATCAGAGCACTAGGTAAATAAATTGAAAAAGAAAGGATAAAAAAAGAGCTTGTGCACTTTGCACAAGCTCTTTTTTATTCATACTGAATCAAATTAATTATTTCACGCCGTGCATGAGTTTTTTCAGCACAGGATGTAGTAGCATTACAATGACTCCTGCAACCATTGGTACTATTGTAAATATCAGGAAGAATGTAGATAGAGAGTATTGTTCCGTAATATTTTCAATTTGTCCACCAAATACTGCTGCCAATTTGTTTCCAATAGCAATTGCCAGATACCACATACCAAACATGAAGGCAATCATACGACCTGGCACCAATTTACTCACGTATGATAATCCTACAGGACTTAAACACAGTTCGCCCAGTGTATGGAATAAGTAGGCCAGTACGAGCCATATCATACTCGCTTTTACACCTGGTACAACTCCAGAAGATCCCCATGCCAGGATTCCAAATCCGATCGCCATAATGATGAGTCCTAAGCCATATTTGATAGCAGCAGGAGGATTGTATTTACTATCCCACCAGCGACTAAACATGGAAGCGAAGGCAATAATGAAGAACGAATTCAAAATACTGAACCAGGATACGGTTATTTCTACCCAGTTGTTTTTCACTTGGCTAACAGTAGCAGGTATGACACCGTTATCTCGGTTTAATTCAGCCCCTCTGCTTCTTGCTAATTCAAGGCGTTCTCCAGCAATAAAACCATAGGAAAGACCATCATTATCCTTAGTAATGATATTAACGGTAGCACCTTTATCATAATCTACAAATGGCTCACCGATGATAACAGTCCTGTCAACTACCTCATTAGTCAGAGTAGATTCATTTACATTTTCAGATAAAGCGTTGAAGCTAAATACCTGCTCTCCTTCTTCATTAACTTGTATCTGGCCAGTCGCTTCATCTATCACCGGTACTTTTTCAGCACGATAAGAGACCTCATAAGCAGTGGTGTTAAAATCTCTATAAAGCATCCAGCCTACAATTCCCCAAATGGCAAGGAAGCAAACAATGAGCACAATATTGGAACCAGGTATTTTTTTACCAGTTTGCTTAGCCAACAGATAAAGTACCCAGGTAATGATCGCCAAAGGAATAATAGTGAGCAATGCATTAACAATATTAAATATTACTGCAGAATTGCCTACCAGTTCTCGATTGGTAAAGTCGCGAGCAAAGAGAATTAGAGAAGTAGCTCCCTGTTCAAAAGACATCCAGAAGAAAACCGTAAAAAATGCAAATACAATGAATGCAATCATACGATCTCGAATAACAGGTGTATAACGAGATATACGGGAGATAGCTAAGAACAAGAATAATACAAGCCCTATTAAAATAGCGACAATCTGGCCATCTAGCGAACTGGTTTGTAGCCAGCTAAACATATCTATACCTGCAATTTTTGACATAGGGTCGTTAATAGCATACCCCAGGCCAATAGCAGCAGAGATAACTATCAGAACTTTGTCTAGCATCGTAAATGGATTGCGCTTTTCTGCCTGAGCTTCTTCTTCTGTTAGCTCTTTAGCCGCGGCAGCATCTGCTTCATCCTGATCCTTTTTGGGTACTCCACCAATTTCTCCAAATAGTGGCTTAGCCAACCAAAATTGTAGTGTCCCTAAAAGCATAAATATACCTGCCAATCCAAAACCCCAACTCCATCCAACTCTCTCAGCAAGGTAACCACAAAGCATCATGCCAAAAAATGCACCTGCATTTACCCCCATATAAAAGATAGTATAGGCACCATCTTTCTTTTCAGGCAAAAACTCATACATTTCGGAAATGATAGAAGTAATGTTGGGTTTGAAAAAACCAGTACCAATAACAAGCAGTGCGAGCCCCAGATAAAGGGAAAATTCAGACTCCAATGCCATACTAGCATGCCCTAATGTCATAATACCTGCACCAATCACAACCGCCCATCGATATCCAGTCAGCTTGTCGGCAATAATACCACCGGCAATAGGAGTGATATATAACAACATGGCGTAGGTACCAAATAAAGCACCTGCATTTTCAGCACTCCATTCCCAGCCGGGATTGTAGCTGATTGCGGCCATGGTTAGAAAGTTTACCAATAAAACGCGCATTCCATAGAAAGAAAAACGCTCCCACATTTCAGTAAAAAACAATACGAAGAGGCCCGCGGGATGGCCGAAAATCTTCGATTTAAAAAAATCCTGCTTAATCGTTGACATATAGTTTGGTAATTTGTTAGGGCATCAGCCCGGTTATCCTGCGTTTATTTTAATAATATGAATTTACTCACCCACTTCACTAATCACTAATCACTAATCACTAATCACTAATCAACTAATCACTAATCAGAATATCACCTCTATTCCTATTCCTATTCCGGCACATCCGCTACTTCATATCCTTCTTGTTCTTCGTAGTGAGAGTCCTTAATGTCCTCCGCACCATGAGTAAGGCGTTTTAGAGGTTTAAGAATAAGGATTACAAGTACTCCAATAATGGTACAGAAAATAGCAATACCTGTGAATATTTGAAGCTCTCCAGCTTCCTGTGCTGCTTCACCTAAAGCACCCGCTACTTTGTTTCCTAATCCGGTAGCAGCAAAGTAAAAGCCCATCATAAAGGACACATAACGAGCAGGAGATAACTTGGTAATAAAAGACAAGGCTACTGGTGAGGCACATAATTCACCAATAGTGTGGAGTAAATAGGCAAATACCAACCAATACATAGCAGAAGAACCAGTGCTTTCAAATTGGATGGTTGCACCACGCATGAATAGAAAACCCCAACCCATAATGATTACACCTACGGCCATTTTGAAGATAGAAGATGCTTCTTTTCCTTTGCGTTTCCACCATAGCCAAAATAATCCAATAGGAGTACCCAAAAGGATAATAAAAAGTGCATTCAAACTTTGGAACCAGGTAGCAGGTACCTCAAAGCCCCCTAACATTCTATCTGTATTGTCTTGGGCATAAAGGTTCATCAAACCTCCTGCTTGCTCAAAAGCTCCCCAAAAAGTGATAATCAATAAGAAAGATAAAAAGGTAACCAGTAGTCGATCTTTTTCTATCTGATTAGAGTTTTGATAGAATACAATACTGACTCCTATCGCCAGTGCTAAGAATATCACCAATAAACCATATCCTATCGTACCTGTAGATAAAATGTATAAGCCTCCTGCAGAAATAACAAGCGTAACAATCAATGGTACTGGACGACGGAAAATCTCTCCAAAGAAATTAGTTTCCGATGATAATTCCTGTTTAGTTGGTTTATCACCAACTCCTTTTAGGTATTTCTGTCCGGAAACATAAACCAGCTGGCCAATGAACATTCCTATTCCTGCCAATCCAAAGCCATAATGCCAGCCATATACCTCACCTATCCATCCAACGATAAGAGCAGATAGGAAAGCACCAATATTAATACCTATATAAAATATGGTAAATCCAACGTCTCTACGGTCATCCCCAGGGCGATAAAGGCCACCAACCATAGTAGAAATATTAGGCTTTAAACAACCAACGCCAAGTATAATCAAGAGCAGTCCGGTATAAAAGGCCCATTCTGCATTGATGGCGAGTATTCCGTGCCCCGCACATAAGAGCAATCCCCCCAGCATGACGCTTCGCTTTTGCCCCAGCAATCGGTCTGCTAATAAACCACCGGGAATAGAGGCTACGTATACCAACATCGTATACCATCCATAGAGTGCTAGTGCCTCTGTTTCAGTCCACCCAAATCCGGGATTTTCACCAGTAGTCTGCGCAACTAAAAATAAAACGAGCAAAGCTCTCATTCCATAATAAGAGAATCGCTCCCATAATTCAGTAAAGAATAAAATAAACAATCCTACTGGATGCCCGAATAACTTCGGCTGTCCTTCAAAGTCGAAACCTGTAGCCTGCGCCATGTATTAAATAGTTTGGTTTTAATCAAAAAGTAGCGTTAAAAATATATTTTTTTCTTCGCTGGCCGTAAAATACCATTTAATATTTTGTGTTTGGTAAGCCAGAAACAAAAAATCCTTGTCATTTTTTAATCTTGATAATGTTGATTAACAAGGATTTTAATCTTCTAATACATCTTTGTACCTTCGTGGACATTTTTCCGTACTAGTAATAGTATTTTTATATGATAACCTACGTTAAAGGGGCAATTACGCATAAGAATCCTACCTATATAGTGGTAGAAGCAGGAGGCATTGGATACCACATCAATATCAGCCTTTATACTTATGCGCTAGTGGAAAAACTGGAAAGTGTAAAAATATTGACACATCTGCATATTAAAGAAGATAGTCATACACTTTATGGTTTTGCAGAAGCGAGCGAACGTAGCCTTTTTGCTCAATTGATTTCTGTATCAGGAATTGGGCCAAGCACGGCTCAGCTGATGTTGTCAGCAATGAATCCTGGAGAAATGAGGGCAGCAATTATTGGCGAGGATGTAAATACTTTAAAAAAGATTAAAGGCGTAGGGCCAAAGACTGCAAAGCGAATTATTCTTGACCTGAAAGATAAATTACTAAAAGATGCAGGAGATGATTTGCCAAGCTTGTTACCTCAGGACAATACTCTAAGAGATGAGGCGTTATCTGCATTGATCGCTTTGGGCTTCAATCGGATAAAAGCGCAAAAAGCACTGAACAAGGTACTAAAAGAGCAACAGGGAGTGAATTCTGTAGAAGAATTGATCAAGCTGGGACTCAAAGAAATGTCATAAGAGGAAGGGATATTTAACGCGACCTTGAAATGTTAAAAAAAAGGGGGCGTGCCAATATGCTGCGTACTATTCGTTTTAGAAAATGTCTATACTTAATATTAAGATCACAAATGCGTTTTAATAACAATCAAAAGATGACAACTACAATTTTTTGGTTTTCATGAAAAATCAAAGCTTTGACAGCAACCAGGTTTTTAATGAAAAGGAGAAATAGTAAAGCGATTTTTTGATTAATACTTAGAACGGCTTTTATCAATACTTAAATAAATAAACAGCCGTGAGATAGTTGGTTTGACTACCGCATGAATCCCATGTTGATTTAGCTATGATGAAAATATATTTACCCTTAGCACTGCTACTCGGAATTGCAACTACTGCCCTTAATGCCATGATTGGTGGTAACGCATTGGAAGACCCATATGCCTTCTCAAATGTAGCTGTCTCAGATACCATTCCAGATTTAGAGCCGCGATATGGTGACTTTCTGACCAACCCTTCTACTAATCCTTTCGAACTGGGAGAACCCAGTAGCGTAGAGCAAAATGTAGAATACGACCCAGAAACTGGACAATACATCATTACTGAAACCATTGGTAATGAAATATATCGCCCTTCTACCTATATGTCATTCGAAGAATATCTGGATGCCCGACAAAAACAGGAAGAACGAGCCTATTTTGATCGTCTGGCAGGAGTCAGTTCTGGAGATGGTGGAGCGGGAGCACTCGATCCTATTGCACAAATAGATGTTCAGGAAAATCTTTTGGAACGTTTGTTTGGGGGAACGGAAGTGGATATTCGCCCTCAGGGTAATATTGATCTTACCTTTGGTGTAGATTATTCGCGGGTAGACCGTCCGGATTTGCCAGAGCGTCAGCGAAGGCAAGGAGGGTTTGACTTTGACATGAACATCAACATGAATGTTACTGGTAAAATAGGTGAAAAACTTAGCCTAACTACCAATTACAATACGAATGCGACATTTAACTTTGACAATCAAATCAAACTGGATTATAATTCCGATGATTTTGCTGGCGGAGAAGATGCCATTTTGCAGAAAATTGAAGCAGGTAATGTAAGCTTACCCTTGCGGGGAACATTAATTCAGGGAGCTCAAAGTTTATTTGGGCTTAAAACAGAACTGAAGTTTGGGCATCTACGCCTTACTGCTATTGCTTCCCAGCAGAAATCGCAACGAGAGAATATTCAGATAGAAGGTGGTAGCCAGGTGCAGACATTCGAAGTAAGGGCAGATGAGTATGATGAAAACAGACACTTCTTCCTGACCCACTACAACCGAGATAACTTTGAACGAGCACTGTTGAACCTACCTCAAATCAACTCTCTCTTTAAAATTAAGAAATTAGAAGTTTGGCTGACTAATGATCGCAATGAGGTTACTGATGTAAGAGATATTGTAGCACTAGCGGATTTGGGAGAACCTAATGAATTGGTCAATCCGGAAGCAATAAGCGTCAATGCAGGCTGGGGTAGAAGAGATTTGGTTAATAACCGCCTTTTACCAGATAATGCTGCCAATGACTTGTATTCTCGCATCGTATCGAGAGGAGATAATATTAGAGATATTGATCGTGCCGTTTCCACCTTACAGGGAGAACTTGGTTTGCAACAAATACGAGATTTTGAAAAGGTAAGTGCTCGAAAACTGCGCGAATCAGAATATACTTTCCACCCTGAGTTGGGCTTCATCTCTGTCAATGTAAATGTACAACCGGATCAGGTTTTAGGTATTGCCATGGAATACGAATATAATGGTAATATTTATCGCATTGGTGAAATGTCTATCAATAATAGCACAGTGGGTACAGATACTATGGATTTGACTCCTAAAGTGCTATTTGTAAAAATGTTGAAGTCTACCACTCAACGAACAGATATTCCTACCTGGGATTTGATGATGAAAAACGTTTATTCTATAGGCGCTTATCAGGTCAATCAGCAAGATTTCCGTTTGGATGTGTTCTATGATGATCCGGGCGCTGGGCAGAAGCGTTTTATTACAGAAACAGAAATAGCTCGTCAGCCACTATTAAGAGTATTTAACCTCGATAACCTCAATACACAAGGAGATCCTCAGCCAGATGGTATATTTGACTTTGTACCTGGAGTAACTATTAATCCGAGGAATGGCCGGATCATGTTCCCAAAACTAGAACCTTTTGGCGATGCATTAGCTGAGCAAATATCTGATCCTCTTTTGGAAGAGAAATATACTTTCTCAGAGCTGTATGACTCTACCTTGTTTATTGCACGGGAATACGCAGAGCAAAACCGTTTCCTCATACGAGGAGAATACAAATCAAGCGTTTCTTCAGAAATTTCATTAGGCGCATTTAATATACCACCGGGATCAGTAAAAGTAAATGCTGGTGGACAACAATTGGTAGAGGGACGAGATTACGAGGTAGACTATAATATTGGTAAGGTACGCATTCTCAATGACGCTCTCTTGCAATCAGGGGTGCCTATTAATGTATCTTATGAAGATAATACGCTCTTTGGTTTCCAAACTAAAACCATGTTGGGGCTTAGAGCTGATTATGAGGTAGATGAAAACTTTGCGATAGGTGCTACTTTCCTTCAATTGTTTGAACGGCCATTTACTCAAAAAGTAAACGTTGGAGATGACCCTATCAATAATAAAATGTATGGTCTGGATGTGAACTTGAGCAGAGAAGCACCCTGGCTTACTAAAGCGGTAGATGCTGTTCCTGGACTTAACACAACAGCACCTTCCAATATTAGCCTGACGGCAGAGGCTGCTGCTATCAAACCAGGACATGCCAGGGCAATCAATCAAAATAAAAGAGATAAGGGCGGTGTTGTATATATTGATGATTTTGAAGGTAGTGGTAGTAGTTTCGACCTGCGCCAGCCCGCCAATCGCTGGTTCCTGGCTAGTACGCCTCGAAATGACGATCAAAATAATAATCCGCTTTTCCCGGAAGCTAGCTTGGTCGATGACTTGATTTATGGAGCTAACCGTGCTCGCTTGAACTGGTATCGGATTGATCCTGTAGCTAGAAATGGTAATGATGGAGATAATCCATATACCTCACAAGTGCCGCAGGTTGAAGTATTCCCGAACGTACGTATTACGCCAGATCAATTGCCCAACGTTCAAACATTTGACCTTACCTATTATCCTGGGGAAAGAGGCCCTTATAACTTCGATATTCCGAATGGTTATCCTGGTTATACAAGGGGGGTAAGTTTCAATGGAGATTCATTGGTACTAAATGATCCTGCTACCCGCTGGGGAGGAGTCATGCGCGAATTGAATACAAATGACTTCCAAACGGCTAACATTGAGTTTTTGGAGTTTTGGGTATTGAGCCCATTCCTGGATTCAAATGATGCGCGAAATCCAGCAGAAGATTTTGAACAAAAGGAAGGGGAATTATACATTAACCTGGGTAATATTTCAGAGGATATTTTGCGTGACTCTCGCCTTTTCTTTGAAAATGGATTGCCTGGACCTGCCAATCCTGATCGCCGTACCGATAATACTGACTGGGGGAAAGTACCTGTTTCACAGCAAATTACACGTGCATTTGATAATGATCCGGCAACTCGAGATAGCCAGGATGTAGGACTTGATGGCCTGGATGATGTTGCAGAACGGGATTTTTATGCACCCTTTATCGCTGAAATAGCAGGAGCTAACCCTGTTGTTGGTCAGAAAATAGCCAATGACCCATCCAATGACAACTTCCGCTATTACAATGCAGGAAGTTTTGACAATACAGATGGTGTATTAGCACGTTATCGCGATTTCAACAACCCTGAGAACAACTCTCAAACAAGTAATAATAATAGTAATGTACGTCAAACGGGTACTAACATACCCGATTCAGAGGATTTGAACCGTGATAATACGCTCAATGAAACAGAATCCTATTTCCAATATAGAATCCCGCTAAGAGCCAATCCTACCAACCCTCGGGAAATCGATATAGAAAATACTCCATACGTTACAGATAGTAGAGAAAGTGACAATGGCCGTATTTGGTATCGTTTCCGTATCCCGCTAAATGGTAGTGATAAGGTAGCAGTAGGTGGTATTCGCGATTTCCGTTCTATTCGTTTCATGAGAATGTATATGACGGGCTTTGAAGCACCAACAACGCTGCGTTTTGCCCGACTGGAATTTGTTCGGAATCAATGGCGCCGTTATAGCCAGGACTTCACTGAAGTTGGTGAAGAAGGGCCTATTGATGGTGAAGGTATCAAGGGGTGTGAGGCAGAGTTTACGGTTGATAATGTGAACATTGAAGAAAACAATAGCCGCCAGCCATTCAACTATGTTTTGCCGGAAGGCATACAGAGAGAACAATCAGTAGGAGTATTCTCAGCACTACAAAATGAACAGTCTCAGACTATAAAGCTACAAGGCTTATGTGATGGGGATGCTCGAATGATCTTTAAGATTGTGAACATGGATATGCGGGTATATGACCGCTTTAAAATGTTTGTCCATGCTGAAGAAGTTAATCAGGATATAGACTATGGAGAAATGTCCATGTTTGTACGTTTGGGAAGTGATTTCCAAAACAATTATTACGAATATGAGATTCCGCTGACGATGTCAGATACCGTAGGTTTACCTATGAATGTTAATAGTGCGGAATATAAACGTGCGGTCTGGCGACCAGAAAATGAATTTGACTTTAGCTTAGAGGATCTGGTCGAACTGAAGAGAAGGCGTAATGCAGATGGATTCTCTTTAGGGGAAGAATATGTTGATGTTCCAACTCCGGGAGACAATACCGAACCTATATATGAAGATCATAGAATTAAAATAAAGGGTAATCCAAGCATCGGCCAGGTGAAAATAGTAATGGTAGGTGTGCGCAACCGGAATACCGGATATACTGGTGATCAGCCCTTTGATGTAGAAGTATGGCTAAATGAAATGCGCCTTACAGGCCTGGATGAAAGAGGAGGTGCTGCTGCTACTGCTCGTCTGGATGCTCAATTGGCCGACTTTGGTAGTTTTACTGCTTCTGGTAATATCAGTTCGATAGGTTTTGGTGCTATTGATCAGAAAGTACAGCAACGAAACCGGGAAGTAATTTCAGGCTATGATTTTGCTGCCAACCTGAATATGGACAAATTCCTACCGGAAAATTGGGGTATTCGTTTGCCCGTTTATGCTCAATATTCTCGTGCTACTCGTACACCAGAATTCGATCCTTATGATCTTGATGTTACTCTAAAAGATAAATTAGACGATGCAGAAAACAGTGAAGTGAGGGACTCTATACGGGATCAGGCACAAGAGGTCACTACGATTAAAAGTTTCAACCTGACTAATGTACGGAAGGAGCGGACAAACAATTCCAAGCCCCCAATGCCATGGGATATTTCCAACTTCAGTGCTTCTTATTCCTATACAGAAACAGATTATCACGATCCAATTATTGAGCTTAGTGAGGAAAAGAATCATACTGGATCACTGGATTATACATACAGTCGCCGTGGAGGATATATCGAGCCGTTCAAAAAACTGAATGGAGAGGCATTGCGTTTGATCAAAGAGTTTAACTTCAACCCGCTGCCAAATTCCTTCAGCTTTAGCTCTATTATGAATCGTCGATTTGAAACAACGAGCTATCGTTTTGCTGGTGTAGATCCTCGATTTAATACTTTTTATAATAAGCGCTTTACCTGGGATCGGGATTATGATTTGCAATGGGATTTAGCTAAATCTCTGAAGTTTAACTTCAATGCTACTAATTCTGCAGTGATTGACGAACCAGACGAAATAGCACTGTTGGAAACTTTTGGCTTTGATGAAGCTCGCCAAATACGTAGAGATAGTATTTGGACTAATATCAAAGATTTTGGCCGTCCAAAAAATTATCAGCATAATTTTAGTATAGGGTATACCTTACCACTTAAATATCTTCCGTTTGTGGGTGATTGGATGTCTGTTAAGACACAATATCAGGGTGGTTATAGTTGGACTGCAGCTTCCTTAAATGTTGATAGCCTCGGGCATATCATTCAGAATAATCAAAACAGGAGTGCTAATGTTGACCTGAACTTTGAAAAGCTTTATGATAAAGTACCATACCTGAGAAAGATTAACAGAGGAAGTTCCTCTGCTGGTCGAAAGCCAAGCAGAAGCCCTAACTCAAGAAGCAGATCTAATAAAGAAGAGGATAAAGAAGATGAAGATGATAAGAAAAAGCGGGATCGCCAGCCGAGTACTGTAGAAAAAGTTGTCGTAAGGCCTCTTCTTTCGTTGCGTCGGGCTCGCTTTAATTATACGGAACAAATGTCAACCACTGTTCCAGGGTTTATGCCACAATCTGAGATTCTGGGTATGAACAACTTTGATGCCCCAGGTTGGGGATTTGTTGCTGGCCTGCAACCTAAAATCCGTACAATAACGGATGATCAACGTTTTAATCCAAATGCTAATAATATAGAAGGAGACTGGCTGCGGGAAAATTCAGATTGGATTACTCCTAGTGTATTCCATAATAGGGAAGTACTACAGCAATACACTCAAAACTACGATGCTCGCGTAACGGTAGAACCATTTAAAGATTTCAGAATTGATCTGGAATTAACCAGCTCTTATTCCGAAAACTATTCTGAGACCTTTAAAGATACCTCTTTGGTTGATGGAATAACCCAGTTGGTGCATACAGTGCCTATTACTATGGGGTCTAAGCAGGTGTCTTACTCTGCCTTGAACACTCTTTTCATGGATAGCGACCAAGATATTCAGGACTTATTCCAGCGCTTTGAGGACAACCGAGTTATCATTTCCCGTCGATTGGGAAGTGGCTTACATGAAGATGATGACCTGGCAGACCGTGGTTATGCTGATGGATATGGTAATACACAGCAAGATGTAATTTTGCCTGCTTTCATTGCAGCTTACACAGATCAAAATGCAAGCTCTGTCGATCTGGATGTATTTGATATCATGCCTAAAGTAAACTGGAGATTACAGTATAACGGCTTGTCAAGAATACCATTGTTCCAGAAAATATTCACTAATTTCTCCTTGTCTCATGGATATCGTTCATCTTTTGCAGTAAATAACTATCGTTCAAGCTTGCCATATTTGGCGACCCTTGCTGAGTCGGGTGGTTTGGATACTGCTAGCTTCAACTTTTTCCCTCGACTTGAGATTTCAGATGTAGTAATCCAGGAAGATTTCTCTCCACTGATAGGAGTAGATATGACCTTGACAAACGGGATCTCGTTTAATGCTGAATACAAGAAGTCACGTACCTTGGCATTAAGTACAGTGAATTACCAGTTGAATGAATCACAGAGCGAAGAGTTTGTAATTGGCTTTGGTTATCTCCTGCAAGATGTGGACATTCCATTCCTGACAGGAAGTAAGAAAAAGAAGAAGAAGAAGAAAGATGAAGAGGAGGAGGCTCAGAATAATCAACAGGGAAGAAGTGGAAGAGGAGGTGCTCGTAGCCGGGGTCTACAGACGCGGGATTTAAATATTGACTTTAACTTCTCGATACGAGATGATGTGACTTATGCTCATAGATTGGATGAAGGCATCACAGATCCTACCAGAGGTACATACACACTAACCTTCTCTCCATCAGCAGAGTATCAGTTGAACGAGCGATTGTCATTGCGTCTATTCTTTGATTATCGTAAAACTGAACCGGCATTATCTACCAGCCCGCCACAAACAAATTCTTCTGGTGGTATTATCGTAAGCTTCCAGTTGAACTAAGATAGCATTCAGTGAGCAGTAAGCAGTTTGTATTAAAAAACTGCTTACTGCTACACTAAACCACTGAATACTGCCAACTGCCAACTGAATACTGCCCACTGCCAACTGAAAAACTAAAAACTGGAGACTGACCACTGAAAACTGAAATACTGCCAACTGACCACTGGAGACTGACCACTGACCACTGACTATTGAAAAACTGAAAACTGGAGACTGCCAACTGACCACTGCCAACTGACCACTGCCTATTGAAAACCGACCACTGCCAACTGAATACTGAATACTGGAATACTGACTATTGAAAACCGACCACTGCCAACTGAATACTGCCAACTGAATACTGAATTTAGGATATATCCAACAAAATATTTACATTAGTGGGAAATGAAATTGTAGGGCATGAAAAAGTATATACACTTCTACACACTAGCATTAGCATCTTTTCTGACCATTATTATTTTTGTAGCTTCATCTAAACAGGATCAGGGGAATAATCCACAGAAGATAGCTGTAAATGGCAATATACCTCAAGTGATTAAATCGGTAGATTTAAACCGCTCTTTTGACTTTGCAGGCGAACAACTTCCTATGGATAATTTTGATGTAAAGGAACGATTAGACAGAGAGTTAAGTGTAAATACTTATTGGCATTCCAATACCATTCTGAGTATTAAAAATGCCAACAAATATTTTCCAGTTATTGAAAAAATACTGGCAGAAGAAGGAGTACCTGAAGATTTTAAATACGTAGCGGTGGCTGAAAGTAGTTTGCGCAATGCCGTTTCTCCTGCCGGAGCTCGTGGCTTTTGGCAAATAATGGCTCCAACTGCTCGTGAATATGGATTGGAAATCAATGATGATGTTGATGAACGATATCATTTAGAAAAGGCTACTGTTGCTGCCTGCAAATTGATCAAAAGCTATTACAAACGCTTTGGCGACTGGACCCTGGCTGCTGCTGCATATAATGTAGGGGGGAATAAATTGAGCCGATTGAAAAAAGAGCAAAGGGCTGATAGTTACTATGAAATGAATTTAAATCAGGAAACAAGCCGTTATATTTTCCGTTTGGTAGCTATCAAAGAAATTCTATCCCATCCTAATGATTTCGGGTTTTATTTGGAACCCGATGATTTATACCAACCAATGGACAATTTTAAAATTGTAAAGGTTGATTCTACGATCCCCAACCTGGGAGACTTTGCTAAAGACCATGATACGAACTATAGAATGCTTAAAGTCTATAATCCGTGGATGTTAGATGCAAATCTAAGCAACAGTAAAGGAAAGGTTTACGAGATAAAAATTCCTGGTAGTTAATTGTGAGATAAGATGAAATTTCAGACCAAAATTGATGAGGCTATTTTTGTGTCCGAAATTGTGCCTGAGCGGAGTTACATGTTTGATAAGGACTTGAAAAAAGGGCTCAGCATTATTTGGAATAGGGGAGAGCAGGCTCAGTTTATGGTAGACAATGAAGTCATCAAGGTCAACAAGAATTGTGTCATTTTTCTCACTGAATACTACAATATCGATAATTTTGTTTTTGAACGGATGAATGTAATCCAGTTTAATCGTCAATTTTATTGTGTCGAAGAAGAAGATGAGTTAGGATGTAGAGGAGTGCTCTTTTTTGGGGAAGCACATGTTCCAAAAATTGCTATACCGAATGAACGAATTAGGCAGTTTGAATCACTTTGGGACATCTTTACAATGGAAATGGAGGAACAGGATGATTTTAAGCTGGAAATGCTTAAAAACCTGCTACAACATTTTCTGATATTATGTATTCGGACGTATAAGAAAGCAAATTATAACCTACCTACTGACAATGTCAGCATTGGACTAATTAGAGAATACAATTATCTGGTTGAAAAAAACTACAAGAAGTACTCAAAAGTATCAGATTACGCTAAATTACTCCACAAATCACCCAAAACACTTTCCAATATTTTTAAAAAGCATATTGATAAAACTCCCATCCAGATTATTAATGATCGCAGGCTATTGGAGGCTAAGAGACTATTGAAGTATACAGATTATACGATACAGGAAATTTCTGATGAGCTAAACTTTAAAGATATACAGGCTTTTAGTCATTTTTTTAATAGCCGGGTAGGAACTCCTCCTTCAGTATTTAGAAATACGATCAATTGAGTTGGGAAGAATCTGCAAGTTGATAAGCAGTGAAATAGCCTAAATATAGCTGCTATAGATTTTGGCTAGGAAAAATTTACAAATACTAAGGAAGAATGATTGAGCAAGAAGCAAGTTTTTGTTAGCAACTTTGTACTAACAAAATAAGGAGGTAAAATGCTTAATTGGAATGAAGTAATCAAGTATGCTAATTATGGTAATCCTACTCCTGACAGAAGAGTTGAAAAAACGGAAGAGGAGTGGAAGAAACTGCTTACCCCTGAACAATATCGGATAACCCGTGAAAAAGGTACGGAAAGAAGGTTCTCAGGAGCGCATTGTTCTAGATACGAACCAGGTCTTTATAACTGTATCTGCTGTGGTACTGAATTATTTGATTCAGGAGAGAAGTTTGATTCAGGGACGGGCTGGCCAAGTTTTACGCAGCCAGCAAAAGAAAATTCGATCAAGTATATACAGGATGATTCTTATGGAATGCGTAGAATAGAGGCTTTGTGTAATACCTGTGATGCCCATTTGGGACATGTATTTCCTGATGGCCCCCGGCCTAGTGGATTACGTTATTGTATTAATTCTGTAGCACTAAACAAAAAAGAGGAGGTCAATGATGAACAATAAGCAAATAGCCACTTTTGGAGGTGGATGTTTTTGGTGTATAGAAGCAATCGTTCAGGAATTGAGAGGAGTAGACACCGTCGTATCAGGTTATGCAGGAGGAGAAACAACTCAGCCTGATTATCGGTCTGTTTGTTCAGGTACAACGGGGCATGCAGAGGTCGTACAGGTCGTCTTTGATGCGGATGTCATTACTTATGAAGATTTGCTTACTATCTTCATGATGAGCCATGACCCAACGAGCTTGAACAGACAAGGGGCAGATAGAGGAACTCAGTACCGTTCTGTTATTCTTTACCACAATGACGAACAAAAGTCAGTTGCTGAAAAAGTAATGGATAGCTTAAAGGATACTTTTCCTCAGCCTATCGTGACTCAATTGATCCCACTGGAAAAGTTTTACCCTGCTGAGGCTTATCATCAAAATTATTATCAGCGCAATTCCTTTGCTGGATATTGCAGGGTAGTCATTGATCCGAAAGTCAGAAAATTAAGAGAACGTTACGCAGATAGGCTAAAAAAAGAGGTCATATAAATAGCCTTGCTCTTGGTGGTTTACTTAAACAACTTCTATTTAAGTAAGCCACCATGGACTACTCCAGAAATAATTATAAACTATTAAAAGAAACGATTATGGATATAGTAAAGTCATTATTGCATTATTTGAAGAAAAAGGATACTCCTGAAGCTTTAGCTGCTCCTGAAGGGGTTTGTCCAAATTGCTGGGGTAGAGAGGAGTATGGAGGTCATTTTTATGAACGTATAAAGCAGGAAAACCTCAATGTACATAGCAAAGAGTCAAATGTAGGATGGATAAATGCTTATGCAAACAAATACCTGACGGGGATTGCTCTAAAAAGGAAAGGCAATGGCGAAGAACTCATATGTGAAAAATGTAAAGTAAGCTATCAGCATTCGGATGAACACACCATTACGTAAGGTGAATATGGAAAGTTATTTGCTTGCCCCTGCTCGTTATGAATTGCGATCAGGACTAGAGGCAGCAGCTCCTTCCTGTCCTTATGGGAATCGCTACCAATGGATAGGTTTTGATACGGAAACAAGTGAATACGTGCGATTTACTAAATCCGTTTTTAAGAAATTGGTGAGTATGAAAAATCATGAACCTTCCTGAAGCATAAGTTCAGGAAGGTTCTATATAGATTGGCTTTTACCTGTTTTATTTCAGCTGTACGCTTTTCTCTGAAACATTACCTAAGCCAAAAATCCCGTATCCATTTTCCAAATTGCTATGTACCGTAACCGGTTCTGCAAAAGGATTATCAACAGAGTCATAGTATTGTTGTAATGAACGGCTGTATAGATAAGTATCTTCAGTGATATTAATCAATTCAATCCGGATGAAAAAATCACCTGCCTGATCAAAAGGTAAATCGGAATAAGTATAGGTATTCAAACGATAGGTCGTACCATTAAAGGAAGCATCTGAAATGATCAACCCAAGATTGTTTTCATTGGCATAATATGCCAGTGGATTATTCGAATTGAGATACAGGCTGGAACTATACCAAATAGTATCCGTTGTATTAGGAATGATATTATATCCTTCCAGAAAAGCTTTAATACCGTAGTAATCGGAAGACGCTCCTGAATCAATGATTTCTATTTCAATGGCATCATTTTTATCGCCCTCATCATTTAATGCTCCTTCTTCTTCTACTTCGATTTCGCCAATTACAGGTGCTACGGGCATCGCCTGTACGGCAGTCGCTTTAGGGAAGGCGCCATCTTCTAATTCCAGGCGATAAGTAGCCACATCATTACCTAATGTATTATTTAGCTTATTGGTGTAAACGCCATTAACAGCATCGTATGTAAATTGCCCTAATTCATTATCATTTTTCAGCAGTCGAATGCTGGCAGTTTCAGAGTCATTAAAATTTTCCTCTTCGAGTATACTAAGGCTATTGGATACAAAGGTTGATAAACTGTCGGCAGTACTTAAGAAGATCGCATTGGTGACCAATCTCGATTCATGAGGAGGAATTTCAATTTCCACTACCTGCTCAAATCGATCTCCATCACAGGATGTGTATAGTACTACTAGTATTAATGAAAGTGCAAAAGTGCTTATATATTTCATATGTTTAAAATTTATCTGAAGCGTCTCAAATTGTAGAATCCCGATATCTATTGGGACTACATATATGTTACCGCTACGCTCTCGCATGATTTTTTTTTAATCATCCCCTTGTGTGATGTTACTATTAAATAAAATCATGTTCGGTTCATGTTGATTAAAATTTAAATTGATAAGAAACAGAAGGAATGATAGGAAGAATGCTAATTTCCTTGAAAACAGGCTTGCTTTCAATATTACCATTCTGATCAATAGTCGTGTCCTCATCGGAAATAATGAAGTAAGGATTTTGATGGTAATAGGCATTATAAGCTCCGATTACCCATTTGCGTTCCCAGTTAGTTTTTTTCTTTCGAAATTCGATACTGACATCCAGGCGGTGGTAATCACTCATGCGATATGCGTTCTTATCGCCTCCAGATTCTACAGTACTAAACCAGGGATTACTTCCATTAAATTGATATTTACTGATCGGATATTGGAAAGTATTAAGTGTAACAGCATTTCCAGTACCATATACCCATGCAAATGAAAGGCCTACTTTAGGTGAAAAGTCGTGATTTACCACTAAAGAAATATCATGTCGGCGGTCATAACGGAACGGGTAACGCTCTCCTCCATTGATTTCGTCAAACTGGCGCCAGTTCCAGCTTAGGGTATATCCTAACCAGCCAGTTGTTTTTCCTTTCTTCTTTTGTAAGAAAAATTCAAGGCCATAAGATTCTCCATCTCCCTGAGTTACCTTGTCTTGCCAGTCATTTTCAATACCAAAAAGGAAGCTGGCTCCTTCTTTATAGGAAAGCACATTTTTCATTTGTTTGTAATAACCCTCTATGCTTATTTCGTATCCTCCATCGAGGGTTTTAGCTACACCTGCGGCAGCCTGCCAACTTTGTTGTGGTTTGATACGGGCAGTACTGGGCACCCAAAGATCCGTAGGAAGGCTGAAAGATTCACTTGTGAGCAGATTGATATATTGGGTCATAGTGGCAAAGGATGCTTTTACGGCAATGTCTCTGCCCATTAGATAATTGAGCCCTATCCGTGGTTGGATAGAATAATAGAATTTATCTTTTACCGCAAAACCAGAAGCATGTACTCCTACATTGGCTTTCAGGTTGCCAAAACTCATGTCGTCTTCCACATACAAGGCTAGCTCATCAGAAAAAGCATTTTGAGAACCGATTAAGGTATCAAATGTTTCTTCTACAAATTCTGCGTTTAGGCTGAGCGCTCCAGGCCGGTAAGTATGGTTGGTCCAGCTTGCACCAAAACGAATGTAATGCTCAGGGGTAGGTAAAAAATCAAAATCAATCTTGGCGGCATAATCTTCTATCCCAGAGAAGTATTTGGCAGAAAAACTCTCTTTTTCTCCTTCGCTATCGGTCGTTTCATCTTCCGCAATGATATCTATATTATAGCGGCTGTAGGTCAGCGTTGTATTGGCAAAAAGCTTATTACTGATTTGCCAATTCCATCGAAGAGCAGAAATCGTATTTCCCCAATCAATTCCGCCACCGAAGGCGCTATTGTCTTCTGTGACCTTCGTATAAAATACATCAGCTCCAAAATAGCCACTCAGGAAAAGGCGATGCTTATCATTGATTTTGTGTTGTAATTTGGCATTGACATCATAGAAATGGAGCTTGATGTCTACATCTTCATCATTTTCCTTATTGGCTTTTTTAACGATAGGCCTGAAAATAAGATCAGCATAAGTACGTCGTGCAGAAATCAGGAAACTTGTTTTGTCCTTTACAATAGGTCCTTCTAGTGCCAATTTGGAAGAAATGAGCCCAATAGACCCTTCTCCATGAAATTCCTGCATATTACCTTCCTTCATGTTGATTTCCAAAATAGAAGAAAGGCGCCCGCCATATCGGGCAGGAAATCCACCTTTAGTCAGGGTTACATTTTTAATGGCATCAGCATTAAAAACAGAAAAAATACCCAGAAGGTGGGAAACATTATAAACCGGAACTCCATCGAGCAAGACCAGGTTTTGATCAGGGCTTCCTCCTCGAACATACAAGCCTGTTTGCCCTTCTCCCCCAGATTGTACCCCCGGGAGAAGCTGCAGGGTTTTTAATACGTCCACTTCACCAAGTAGGGCAGGGGCTCGTTTAATTTGTTCAACGGGAATGTCTACCTGACTCATTTGGGTTCGTTCTTCAATCCTGGCTCCTCCACGGGAAGAGGTTACTTCTACGGTTGTTAAAGCTACTGCACCTCCCAGTTCTACATTGAGGGTTTTATCTTCTGAAAGATAAAACGACTGATTTTGGGTTTCGTAACCAATGTAGGAAAAACTGAGTTCGACAGAATCTTTAGGCAGTGTTAAACTGTAAAATCCATAAGTGTTTGTTACAGTACCAGAGGCAGAACGTGCGTCAAAAACATTTGCACTAATGAGCGGTTCTCCAGAAGATGCATCTCGTAGATAACCACTTATAGTGTGTTTTTGTGCTTGTACCCAAAACGGTATGGTACAAAGTAATAGTAGTAGATGTTTCATTAGTTAATAGTGCTTTAGTGAATTTTTAAAAGAGCATAATTTTTATATACTCTTAGGAAACGAGTTTGTCCCCTCGTCCCCCCACTAGAGCGGCAATTTTAACTAATTGGTTGGCTATAACCGGACTTTTTAACCTTATGATAACTTAATAAGCTCAAGTGCAAATATCAAACTCAAGTTCAAGTTTTCTAAACTGCGCTTGCGTTTTAAACTTGAACTTGAGTTTGCACTTGCGCTTTAAAGCGTTTTCATATAAGCAATTACAATATCCCTTACATCATTTTGAATAGTTGATCCTTTTACAGAAAAGGTTGCTTCTTTCTTGTATTTAAAATCAGCTAAAAAACCAAGGTTGGCTTCATTTCCTTTGGCTACAAATTCAGGGATAACAACCGTATAAGTCTGACCAATATTAATAGCTTGTCCATTGATCAGCCACTGCCCGTTGGTATTAGAGATATTTTTGACCTGGAAGTACCCCCCTTCCCCTTTATTGGTTTTTAGTGCAATCTCCAGAAATTTTTGCAAAACATTACCTGGCAACTCCATTTTTACAATCCCACCTCCAAATGGAAAAGTGCGTAAAACATCGAACTGCGTAACTGTACCACTGATGTTGTCATCCATTCGCATGGAACCAGAATTAATCATGTATGCATCTGCATTTGGCAGTACATATTCAAATGCACTAGTAGTCAGTGCTCCATAGTTGGTCTGCCGGCTTCTGATATCTACTTCTTTGCATTCCAGAGGGACAGAAGTTGTCATGACTACTTCATCAGGATTATAGCCTTGTTCATTCATTATCTGGTATACTTTGCTTTGCCATTTTTCTACAACCGCGGCAGTAGTAGGATCATCCTGAATTTTATCGGTTATGGGCATCCAGCTAGATCGGACTTTGGCAGTACCTGATGAGGGATAAAAACTCACGCGATGAATATATGCAGATTTAGCATTGGCATCTGCTTTAGTAATGACGGTTTCTTCAACGTAATGATTCATCTCAACATGATCATGGCCTCCCATAAAGAGAAGTACACCAGGTACTTCTTTTGCTAATGAAAGGTCATCAGATATATTTAGGTGAGTCATTGCTATTACAACATCGGTTTTGTCTTTCAGTAACTCGTAGGTTTTACGAAAGCTCTCCACCACAGGGTCATACTGAACATAGCTGGCTTGATTAAAAGGCAACAGCACACCAATAATACCTACTTTCATCGTATTACCTTTTGAATCAGAAAACTCTTTAATGATATATTCAGGAATAGGGCGATCCTGATTGTCAATTTTTTGAGTGAATGCTTGAGGGCCTCCTGGCAAATCAGCTCGTTTTACATTACAGATCGTGTATTCAAATTGGCTTTGATTGATACGTTTTTGTAAGAGGTCCGCCGATTTTAGGTCAAACTCGTGATTGCCGAAGGTCGCGTAATCTAAACCCATGGCATTAAGCGTTTCTACCATTTGCTGGCCAGCAATGCGTTCTCCGTTCTCTTTTTTTAATGTACCAATAAGAGAAGGGCTTAAGAAGTCACCGGATAATACAGCAATCGTGTTCGGATTTTCCTTGAGCAATTGCTTTTTTACAGTAGCTACTCTGGCTAATCCGCCTACTTTTCCTCCTTCCAATGGGGCTATTTCATAAACATCATTGAGCTGAAGAATGGTGAAATCAATGCTATCGCCGGATGAAACGGCTTTTTTGCTTGTATTACAAGATAAAAGGAATAGTATGGAAAATAGGTAAAGAGTTTGCCTTAGCATAGGGCGTTAAATTTTTAGATGTTTAGATATCCTTATTGATAGCTATTTTCATGACAAGATGAAAGTAGGCTATAGCAGGCCATAATTATACGCTGTACATATTGTAATGCTTAAAGATAGCAACAGTAGACTATTTTTATCCTTAATTCCTTACAAATAACCACTTGACAGAGTGGTAGAGGCCCAGGCCGATGTATCCTAAAATGCCGGGTTTTTTCTTCTCTTTTAGTTCTACGGTGATGGTAGCAAAAGTAGAAAGATGTTCTATGCGATTCATCCTTCCTTTGAGCAGGTCAATGGTTTCATTTAGGCGTTCCAGCTCGCGTTCTACCTGTAAGGCCGCTTCTACATTTTCTGCTTTATTGAGCAATTCGAGGTAGCGCTCTCTGGCTTTAATTGCATTATCCAGACGGATTTCATAATCCAGGTATTCATTGGTAACATCTCGCCCTTGTAAGCTTTGATTTTGAACTTTCCCTAATCGAGCAATTGCTTTAACAGCTGCATCCAATTGGTCACTTTCTACCCTAATGACCGTACGAGCGGTACCTACTTCACTGGCATAACCATTGTATTTTTCTGCTAATTGCTCTATTTGCTGGCTGACAGAGTCCGGGTTTTCTACTGCCATGTTGAGGTAAGCATTAAAAATAATTTTTCGTGGATCATCAGAGAGCTTTTGTTCTCGTGCGTTTTGATCGGCTTGAGCAGGTTCCATTCCATAAGCCAGGGCATCATATTTGCGGCTACCACAGCTGAATAAGAATAAAATACTTAGTAGTGGGAGCGTCCTGGTAAAGTATGCTTTCATGGTATCTTTTGGGATAAAAACTATTTATTAGGAATAAATATTTCAGTAGTGTGATTAGAAAAACAAAATAGGAATTAAAAATAAGCCAACTACTATCAAAAGTTGTAATGTCCAGCCAATGAATGCATTTCTGTACTTGAATTTATCCTGATAAAAAAAATCAAATGGGCGGCTCCCCAAATGAATGATATAAATAAAGACGGCACCCAACCAGACACTTAAATAAAAGGCAGCTTCTCCTTCATGAAGAATGTTATTGTTCTCACTCCCCGATTGTATGTTTTCATCTTTCATCAAAAAACTGTTGAACATATTTCCGGCCGCTATCCAGCAACAATTGTTTTTCTTCTTTTGATAGCTTTTTTACTTTAGGAGAGATGCCTTCTGAAGAAATAGATACAGTCCTTTCCCAATCCGTATTATTAAGCGTTTGCCTATTCAGAGTTTCTATTACTATTATATAAAAGGCAGCCATATAATCTTTAAATGATGCTATTGGATACGCTGCAAGTTTTTGATCATTAGAATCGTTTTGGATTTGAGTCGGCTCATCCATCCGAAACCCCAGGGTATGTTGGTTGGGCACGCGATATTCTAAACCATTGGAGTCAAGCTGTATGCTATCAAATATCATGATGGGATAATTACCAATAATACCTCCATCCACTAATATATCGAGTGAATGATCTTTATTTTGCTTTTTATAGGTATTGCCCAATGAATCCGTAAAAACAGCCTGGTAGTATAAAGGGATGGACATAGAAGCTCTGACTGCATCAACAACCTTCATTTCCGGGTAGGTTTCATGAGACAACACCAGTAGTTTTTGTTGATTCAGACAAGTCGTAACTATGTAAAGGTCGGGCCGGCCACTTTCATGCCATTCCTTAAAAGTGATTTCCGGATTTATGCCCTTATGGAGAATCAACTGCTCCAGCCATCGCTTGAATCGTTCGCCTCGATACCAACCATATCTTTTGAATAAGCGTATGAAACCACCAATGAAAATAAAACGCCCGTCATTGAATTTTCGGAATTTGGTACCTGCAATGATTGTTGCCATTTCATCAGCAGTATAGCCTGATCCCAGCAGTAGTGCTGTGATTGCTCCGGCTGAAGTGCCCCCTATTCTTTCAATGTGTTCTAATTGCCCTTCCTCTTCAAGAGCTTCAACTGCTCCTGCATATGCTAAGCCCCGAATACCTGCTCCTTCAAAAACCAGATTCTTGATGACAGGCTGTTGCGAAAAGGCCATTAGCTGACCGAATGATATAGAGCAAACCAGAGAAAGTAATAACAACTTTTGCATGAGAGTAGCATTGGGTTAAGGAAATACAGTGCATTTTATAGTTTCGCAATTCCCCAAAATACGACCCATGTAGCAAAATCCTCACTAAAATCGACAAAGCGGTGTTCTTTTCCGGCAGGGACAAACAGTACATCATGAGCTTTTACTTCAACTCGTTGTCCTTCTAGTAAGAAAGCTGCTTTACCGCTGGCAATGACATATAACTCATCTTTATCGTGAGGTTGTTGCTTATCAATCCCAACCGGAGCATAATATTCCACTTCAAGATCATGGTTTTTTAGTAGCGTAATAAATTCAGTTGGATGCTGTGAAAGCTTTTCAATGGCATTTTTTGTGTCCAGATGAAACTGATGAATGTCGAGTATTGGAAGTTTATCCTCTAGAATTTGCTTAAAGTGATGTTCCATGTGGATTACATAATCATCAATTAGCCACTGCAAGCTTTGAGTCTCATTGCCTATTAGCAAACGATGATTAAGTGTGTTTTCAGGAATTTGCGTTAAAGCATGGCAGATTTGATTGTTTAAAGATTGCCATAAAAGAACAATCTCCTCCGTAAGCATTTCCTGGTAGTTATTAGCAGCTACCAATTCATCTTGTGGATAGGTTTGAACACGATATGCTCCATCTTCTTTTAGAGGGGCTTCTGTAAAGCGTTGGAGATTATATCGGGCAGAATCTATCAAGTGGCCCAATATTTCTTTTTTTGACCATTTGCCAGGAGCAGGGCGTTTTGATAAAATAGCCTCTGTAAATAGTGGCAGCGTTTCTCTGAGTAATGAAATGTTGTCTTGAATTCTTTGTATAACAGTATTCATATGGTATAAAATTAGAAAGGGAATTCAGTGCAACCGAATTCCCTTCCATTATGATAAATAAACGTACAACTTAATTGTCGATATAATTTGCCTGGAAGAAAATCCGATAATTATCTACTGATTTATCTTTCAGAATCTGGCGATAATTATTTTGAGTAATAGGGAATATTTCATATCCCGTACTTTCATCCAGAAAGTCTTGTTGGTTAAGTTGAGTGCCATTGTAGTACTTCATTGCTTCTTCTCGATCTTTGAAACGACGAAGAACCAATATTGGCAAACGACTATTCGCATCTCTGCCCAGGTAGATATTGGAAATACGCAGGCGATCTAGTTTGTGGTATTTCTGATTGTAATCAGAGACTTTGACTTTAGAGGCATTCAAGTCTATATCCTGATTAGGGAAAACAATTACGACATAGTGCAATTTATTGTCTTCAAGTGTGAAATCTTTAATCGCCTCTTGTGCTCCTCCAGGGAGTGCTGCTGTTGCTTCCCCTAACAAACGCAAAATCTCCTTAGCACGAAGTTGTTCTTCTGTATCTGGATATCTTGCCACTACATTTTTCAGCGATTGGATATAAGCATCTTTACCTTCTATATTGCCAGTGCTCATAGCTGCCAGGAGGGCAAACTTGGGTTGTAATGGGTTAGCTGCTCCAAATTCATCTTTTGCTGCCAGGCTTTTTTGATAAGCCTCCTGATATTTTCCACTTTTGAATGCATCATAAGCAGCATCATAATATCTGTTGAGTTTTTGCTCTTCTTTAACTAGTTCCTCTGAATAATTAGGATTCTGGATAATAAGAGCATATGCTGTGTTTGGATATTTGTCCACAATCTTATCTGCATACTTTTTAGCTTCCAATACATTACCTTCATCTGTGTGTGCAAGGTATAACTGATACCAGGAGTCCAATTCAAAAGTATTAGCAGGGTAGCGTTCGTTGAGGCGTTCCAGAATGTCGATGGCTTTCTCTGTATCATTGAGATTCTCACGATATAAAACCCCCAGCTTAGACATTGATTCCTGTATTTTTAGCTTGGCAGCAGCTATATCGGCCTCTGTTTGTGGTACATCTCCCAGAATTTTCTCGATTTCTTCCTCTGTTAATACATTAGGATCATCATCAAAATCATTATTTGAGTTAAATGCACTTGCATTTTGACTATCAGAACGCCGCCAGTTATCTTCTAATGGGCGTACTCCCCACTTGCGAACGAAATCTTTACTACCTCTTTTTAATGCTCGATCATCGTATGCGAAGAAGCTACTTTCTTTTTGAAGCGCTCGGCCAGCTGAAGATGTGCCTTTGAAGCCACCAGGTAGTTTGGTATTTTGAGCTTCTTCCTGTAATTTTCTACGGCGTAGTTCTGCTTCTTTTTTCTTGATTTCCAGAGCAAGTGCTTCCTGCTCATCTTTAGACATATTGCTAATTTTGAGCAAGCTATCTTGTAGCGCAATAATCTGTAGATTTTCAGCAATCCCCTGGAGGTTGTTGGCATAGGACTCTACTTGAGGGTAGCGTTCATCAGAAGAAGCCATAACCTGTAAAGTACTATCGTAGTAATTTTTGGCAGAAACATAATTTTCTTTGTCGAAGTATATTTCAGCCAAAGCAAGATAGGATTCCGCCTTTTGAGCACGGTTTTGTACACTGCTTTTCAATGACAATTGGTAGTTTGTAACAGCGGAAGGGAGATCACCTGCTTTCATATCCAGTTGAGCCATTGCAAAATAGATCTGATCCTTGTAGTTGATGTTTTTAGGATCTTTAAGTAATTTCTCCAAACCTTTGCGAGCAGCTACAGCAGTACCTTTGCCACTAGCATATTCATTTTGAGCCATATTTAGGCGGCAGTTAAAAGCCATTGTATAGTCTGGACGATAGCTAAGTGCTTCCTCGTA
The DNA here is from genome assembly GCA_022360175.1 of Chitinophagales bacterium. GTDB lineage: Bacteria > Bacteroidota > Bacteroidia > Chitinophagales > Saprospiraceae > JAKSDI01. Next base: position 9,709 of record JAKSDI010000019.1, on the reverse strand, counting down.
ACTTTCGTAGGCTCCTTTATAATTGCTTTGCAATTCAAACAATTGGGCTAGAATGTATGCATAACGAGATTTCAGTTGCTTGTCTTCTTCACTTTTGATGGCTTCTCTGATAGCAGGGATCGCCAATGCATATTCCTTTTGTACGATATAAGAATGCGCACTAACTGCAGCTACTTTAGAACGGATATCAGAAAAAGTATTGTTGTCATTTTTTAAATCATCAAGTATTCTCTGTGCTCCGCTAAACTTGTCTCTTTCGACGAGGGTTTTAGCATACCAAAGCATTGCTTCCTGATAGGCTAAACGATGTTTTAGGAAACCATCCTCATCTTTATTATTCTCCTTTTTGGGTTCCTCGTTTTTACCTTTTTCTTCTTCTTTTGCCAGGCTTTCTCGTTCTGATTTAGAGCGGAGAATAGCTGGTTTTTCAGGTGGTTTTTTTCCTGCTTTTCTAGCTTTACGCACCGCATTATTATATTTTTTGCGTGCTTTTTCTTTTGCCTTTCTCTCTTTTTCTCTTTCCTTCTTCTTTTTCTTGCTATTCTTTTTCTTCTTGCTGGATGCTTTCTTTTTGTTGCTTTTGCGATCAGCCTGACTTTCTTTTTCTTCTTCCTTCATTTTTTCAGGAGTAAATTCAGAAGACATAAAGCGGAAAGTTTCTTCGGCAGATTCGTAATCCTGCTTTAGATACTGTGCTTTACCAAATAGCAAATAGCAATCATCGGTCCACTTGCTGTAGCGATGTAAGTTTACAACTACAGATACCTTCTCAATAGCAATATCAAGATCTTGTGCTACTGCCTGAGGGTTTTCGGCTTCCAGGTATTTGTACATAGGAAGCAGTTTGGTGTAATTGTCTTCATGTTGAGCATCCAAGCTGACAATACTGGCTTCCAGCAATTCATTCGCATTGAAATAGCCATTATAGTAAGCAGTAGTATTGTGATAAAACTCTCCTACTTTAGAAATATCACTGCGGCTCTTCTTCACAGTACAGGCGGATAATAAGCCTAAAGCGATGAATACAACTAGTATCTTGTTAATTTGTTTCAAAACCCTGTTTTTTTGTTCCGTGGTTGATACCCTATTATCTTTGTTAGAGTATGTTTAAATATCGCTTTTGAATGCAGTTGAGTGCAAATATTATTTTGAACAAGGCATTTTTTGCAGTCGGATGCGGGCAATCCGGCGAAAAAAATAACGCAGTTCAGGATGGTATTTGCCTCAAATGTGTCGAAGTATGATTTTTAAACATACTCTTAGTAGCTTTTAACGGGCAATACAGTTTTATAAAGCCATCTAAATGTAAAAAATTATCTAATACAGCTATCTTAACAAAATATGTCAAGCTGTTGCAAAAACAAAGCTGGTAGATTATCGCAGAAATTCTAAGAGTATATTTAAATTTTCATGTCATAGCCAATTAATGGGATTTTAAACATACTCTCAAACAACTTCATTAACTTTGCGCACTATTCCTCAATATAGAGAGATAGCTTGCGTTATTATACAACGCAGATTTGCAAAAGTATCGTATTTTAATCATCCTCGGAAGTGGAGGCTAAAAAAATCACCATCTTGGTAGTTGCTTTGTAAGAAATTTGAAGATCAGCAGTAGTAAGAAAAGCAAATTTAAAGATGAGAACCAGGCCTCAGGTGGATTGTAGATATCAGAACTAATTATAATGACAACAGAGAGCGGAAATACAAAATCGAGATGGCAGGCATGGAAGGAAAGAAACCGCCATACCTACCGTCTTGTAGTAATGAATGACGAAACATTTGCAGAAGTAGGCTCTTATCGGCTTACACTATTAAATGTTTATGTCTTTGCCAGCACTCTTTTAGTATTGCTCACTTTATTGATTGTTTTAGCGATTGCATTTACTCCTCTCAAGCGATACATTCCCGGTTATGCCAAAGGAGGAGATAGCCGCCATAGAATAGAGCAACTGGATTCAGAGGTTAAGAAGCTGGAAAAGGAACTGGCTGCTCAACGCCTATACGCAGATAATTTCCGAAAGATATTGGTAGGAGATGTGGAAACGGCAGACGATGTGCCTAAAGCGGATACTGATACTAAGGACTCACTCAGTGAAGTTCCGCTCTCAGAAGAAGAGAAGCGATTAAGAGAAGAGCTGGAAAGGGAACAGTTAGGAGATGCCGCTCAGCGTTCTCGGACATCCAATTTTACCCCAGGAGATATCCCTCTAGAACAAATGTATTTTACGCCTCCGGTAACAGGAGAGATAAGTGCAGATTATGATCAGGATATAAAGCACTATGGAGTAGACATCCTGGCTCCTAAAAATACGGCCATCAAAGCTGCTATGGATGGCTATATCTTCTTTTCTGACTGGACCCTGGAAACAGGCAATACCATCGGAATCCAACACAACAACAATACCATCACCTTTTATAAACACAATTCTGCTCTGCTGAAAAAAGCCGGAAGTTATGTGAAAGCTGGAGAAGCGGTGGCTATTATCGGAAATACAGGCACCTTATCTGATGGCCCTCACCTACATTTTGAATTGTGGCATAAGGGAGTACCCGTTGATCCTAAGGAGTATATAGGATTTTGATGAGAGAGGGTTTTGATAATCTCTCAGTGTACTTAAGGTAGAAATAATTATACAATAAAAAATAATGCCACTTTTTTTATTGAAAACTTGCATTGTTGTCAAAATGTTTAAATCTTTATTATCGAAAAAATGATCTGATAGAAGTGTATGCTCTTTCTGCTCACTTCACTTTTTTTATCTAGAGTATTAAATGGCGGGATAAGACGACGGTACAAAGCGTGTTGCTTTGTATGAATGCTTTTTTGATGTTAATAAATTGACTGCCAATTAACTATGTGTTATTTGATGAACATATAATCTATGTCTGGTACCAGGCATAAAGGCGTTTTCTTATTATGAAGTTGTCTAAAGTTGCCTACTGAGGCGAGAAAGTTGCATTTTTTTCCCAATCAAGGCTTTTTTTGAGCCGCATAGCAGCGCTACGGGGCGATAAAAAAACGAAAAGTGGGGTAAAAAGGCGCTTTTGATAGACCAGTGAGGAAATTTTAAACAACTTCTATTTTAAACTCTATATTATGCAATTTACTACGCGTGTTCTAACCAAACCTTCCTATTTGTTTATTAGGGAATTATTAGTGGTTTTCCTATTTGTTTTTGTTGGTAGCAATGTTTTTGCCCAGCCAGTCAATAATCTGATTGGAGATGTAACAATGCCAACACCTAATGCAGCAGCATTGGGAAAATATACGGATATACCGGTGAGCTATTATACCGGTGTTCCAAACATTTCTATACCTATTCACACGGTAAAAGAAGGGCCCCTCTCTCTTCCCGTTTCCTTGAGTTATCATGCATCGGGAATCAAGGTCGGAGAACCTGCTAGTTGGGTAGGGCTTGGATGGTCTCTTAGTGCCGGAGGTATGATAGCAAGAACTGTGCAGGGAATTGAAGACGAAGGATTAGGGGTAGGGAATGGTAACGGTTATTTAGAGAGCCCTCCCGCTAGCCATCCGCAATGTGGGAGTGCCAATGGAACAGAACCAGACTTTTATCATCAGATTGGTGATGGGCATCAAGATGGCGAACCAGATATTTTCTCCTTTAACTTTGCAGGATATTCAGGAAAATTCTATTTCAATAGTAGTGGAGAATATGTACTGATACCTAAGCAGGATATATTGATAGAATACGAGATGAATGGCTCAGGAGAGGATGAGCTATATCAGTTTATTTTAACGACACCGGATGGAGTGAAATATTACTTTGGTACCACCTCTGAAGATAACTTTTTAGCCATTGACCGAACAAAAATTGCTAGTTTGTCACTGGCAGGGCCCTCTGCATGGTATTTAAGAAAAGTTGAGTCCCATGATGGGCTTCACGAGATTGTATTATATTATAATGAAGATATACCAGTAAATAATGGCTTTAACGGCTATGAATATTACGGCTATAAAAATTTAAGACAAAGAAATTCAGTGGAAGGAGCTACCCCTCCTATAAGTGGGGCGAATCCATTTTTTACACAATTCTATGCTACGGGATCGCGGCTGACTAGTATTCGGACTTCTTCTAATTTAGAAACTGTAACATTTACCCCACAGAATACAGATAGAGAAGATTTAGGAGTCCATTATGCAAATGGGTCGAGCAAAAATGTAAAAGCATTGGATGAGATTTCAATTGCTTCCGGTAATTACTGTAAGAAGTTTAAATTTAGATATGATTACTTTGAAGATAAAAAACTGCCGTCACAATTTGGTACTGAAGAAAACAAAAGGTTACAGTTGTTAAGTGTTCAGGAATTAAGTTGTGATAAATCTATTGAGATTCCCGCATATACGTTTGACTATGAGGAGCAGTTTGTTGGTGGGGAATCTTATCTGCCGAACCGTTTGTCAAAGGCTATTGATCATTGGGGATTCTACAATGGCGCATATGGCAATAATGCAACTTTTACAACCTACGAATATAATATACCACCTATTGAAAACTATTACGAAGTTAATATTGGTGCTGCTAGTGTAGCTCCTGGACAACTTAATCAAAGTGTTGCTTTAGATGCAAATGGAGATGCATTATTTCACTATTCATATGGAGGCAAATCAGATCGAGAATCAAACGAAAATTCTATGCAACTTGGGATTTTAAAGCAAATAAATTATCCCACCGGAGGCTATCACAAATTTGAATATGAAGCGAATACTTACTATGATATTGAGGGTATCAATGAAAATGAATTAATAAACCTTGGAGATGTGTCATGGCCTTGCGTTTCTGCTGCCACTGATGTCTCTTCGCGTCATTCAGAATCATTTGTAATTTATAGCCAGGACTACTTGTCAAGGATGAAATACAGTATGACAAAAAATTTAAGTAACACATATCAAAACCCTGCTACCTGTGCTGGTGGAAATGATACAGATGTTGTTTTAGAAAAGCTAAATAATGGTACTTATGAGTTTGTTGCTCATACTTCCTTTCTGGCGGCTAGCCCTGATGTTCTATTTGGCCGCTTTGAGAATTTATTTAACCTAGACCCTAATACTGACATAGATTATGGAGAAACATATAGAATCTCTATATATGAAGATTTACCTCCTGGTGGTTCACCACTTGACTATGGGGATGGAACAAATTATACGCCTTTAGAAATTGTTACGTATTACTTAGATGGTTTAGGCCCAGAAGATTTGGAGGATGTTACAGATATTTCTTTGCCATGTTCTTCTATCCCTACAGATATATATTCTAGTATTTTTCAAATACCTGATGCTGAATTTTTAGCAAATTTAAGATATAGCCTTGATGTAAACCTACAGCCTACTAATTCTTCTTGTGACGGTTCATTGTCTACTACGATCACTTTAGTAAAGGTGGTTAGTAATGGAGTATATGAATTGGTATCACAAGCTGAATGGGATGAATATTCGTTAGATGTTTTCCTGGGGTCTTTTGTGGATTTATTTGATATAGATAATGAAGACCAGGATCCTGTAAATGATATAGATTATGGTTCTTCATATAGGTTAATTATTTATAACCCAGTTACAAATAATTTTAAAACTCCCTTGAGTTTTAACCTATATGAGGTGGCTTATCCTGGAGTCAATGTTATGGCAGGAGGCTTGCGCATTAAAAAGATATCAGCCAATGACGGTACTTCAGAAACCATGGTTAGAACCTATGAGTACACAGATAAACTGGATGAAAGTAGGTCAAGTGGACAGTTGTATAACAAACCAAAATATGATTTTGCTTTTGCACACACAATTGATGCTGAACCTTATTGTCAAAAGGCACCTCATCTTTGGGATAATTCTACAATGGCAAATTTTGTAAATATATTCTTTGAACATAGTGTTGTTCCTTTGAGTTCTTTCGAAGGGCATCATCTTGGATATAAGAGAGTGATAGAAAAAATAGAAGACAATGGTTCTACAGAATTTCAGTTTTACTCAGAATACAGCCCTAACTATATAGCCTTAGAAGATGATTTTGATCAATATGATTATCATCCAGGCCAGGGGATTGAATTTCCCTTAGCTCCATCGAAAGCAAGGATAGATGCAGGTAATCTCCATAAAAAAATGGTTAGAGATGAAAATGGCAATCTAAAGAGCGTAGAACTAAATGTGAAGTATCCTGATCCATATGAAGAAAGTAATGGAGAAGTTGATGTAATGATAAAAACCGGATTGTATTCATGGAATGCTTATACCCTTAGGACGAAACCCTATAGGCTGGAAAAAATAATTTATAATCTGGATAATGTAGAAAAGACAACCTCTTTTGAGTATGCATCTTCGGATCATCTGCAAGCGACAAAAAAATCCTTTAATAATAGTGATGGCACTATCTATTCAACAGAATATAAATATGCCCATGAGATGCTTGCTGCGAACGAAATGGATGCCCAATGTTTATTAGATCGCTGGATGATTAATGTACCTATGGAAGTGAAGGAATATGCAGGAGGTACAGTGATAGGAGGCAACAGGACTTTTTATACGAATTGCTATCCAACCTCAAATGAAGAAATATTATTGAATGATGCAAGAGTAAGTAGAGGGCTGACTAGTGGTTATACAAATGGCTATCCAAATGATTTCACTTACATGAGTTTCCCCACAGAAACCTATAACTGGTTGAATGGAGGACGTTTAAATACCCGAGATTTTGAAGCCTGGAATTGGGACTATGATTATCACCTCAATACCCGGATGACATCAAAAATAAAAAATATAGATGGGCAGGATGTGGATTATGAATATGACCAATTGGGCCGCCTCAATAAGATTATAGCAAGAGATGGTAATGTTACTACAGATATAGTATATCAAATTGGAGGAGGCAACAATAAGGTAACTACGACGACTACTTTTACAGATGATACTCCTACCCAAATTACATCGGAAGAATTTGATGGCTTGGGGCGGATGACAAAACAAACAGTTAATGGGATTGCTAAGCAGGAAATCATTTATGATGAAGCAGGGAGAGTAGGCAAGGATACTTATCTGCCTGGTTCATTTACAACTTATAAATATGAACCTTCCCCACTCAATAGAGTCCAGCGGGCTATTTTTCCAGACCTGAACTATATAGAAACCTATTATGGAGGGGAGAGCAATTATTATAAAGTAACGACCCGAAATGAAAGAGGCTATCGTTCATCCGCGCTTACAGATATCCTTGGCCGGCAGTATAAATACATAGATGCAGAGGAAGGAGAAACTGTGTATGATTATGATGAAAGAAGCAATCTGGAATATGTATATCCGCCTTCTGGTAGTCCCTACACTTATACTTATGATACCCGTAACCGGATGACCTCTAAGCTGGTACCTGGGAGTAAAATACAGATATTCCGTTATGATGATGCGACAGATTTAATGGAGTACTCAATTGATGCCAATGGCAACCGGATGGATTATGTGTATGATGTATATGGCAGGGAAAAAGAAGTGAAACATAATGAATTAGGTAACTGGGACCCAGATGACCCTAATTATTACAATAATGTGGCGAATCATGGCAGTCCTGGTAGTATGGTAATGGAAAACACCTATGGAGAAAACAATGGTTCTCAGATTAACACAGGTAAATTGGTAGCAACAAAGGCAAAAATCTTAAAAAGCGGGCCTACTTCTTATGCTCAGACATTATTTACCTATGATACCTATGGGCGTGTATCGCAACAAAAAGATTTTCATCACTTAGGGACCGATTATTACAATTTCACCAATAACCTGGCAGATTGGGTGTTGGAAGAAAGGCGGACTCATACAAAAGCTGGTAATCAAATGGAGTTGATTACCAAACGAGGCTATGACAACTTTGGAAGAGAGCTCTTCTACAATACTCGGGTAGATGGAGCAGATGCCTTATTGGCAATAGGCCGTTCTTATAATGAAAAGGATCAGGTAGTAGGCAAATATTATGCAGGCCTGGACCCCTTTAGTGCACTAGATTATGCCAAATACAAATATAATGTAAGAGGCTGGCTTACCAATATCAATGATGTGGTATACGATTTACAGGAGGCCGATGAATGTGGAGAGTTATTTGATACAGGAGGAGATATTATCCAGGTAGAACAAGAGGTAGATGTAGATGGCTTGTTGGATTGGTTGTGCGAGGAACCAGATGGAACAACGATCGATGGTACAGACCCCTGTACACCAGGAGATTGTTTTGATGAGTATTATGACTATGTTGTTTATTCCCAACATACTGCATCATTAACACCTGATGGTTATTATGTACGTGTAAAGCTGTCATCGATAACACTTCAGGGAGGGGATGAAGTACCACTACCCAATTATCCCTACTATTATGATAGCCAAACGTCAATGAATACACTGGAAAGTGATCTTGAAGACTGGCTGGATGATAATAACTATGCCTATGATGATGTCATTGTCAGTTCTACATTTCATGAGATTGGGACATCAGGGAAATACTATCACAGTTTTGTCCTACAGATATTAGGAGTCATAGATGATGTTGTGTTTGAAGATATAGAGGAGACTTATAGATATACTAATGACCTATCTTCAGACCCCATTCCATTTTATGCTCACTTTAATCATGGGGTACCATGTAATGATCATGTCCCTACAGAAAATACTAAGCCACAATCAGCATCATTATTGGACATACGGCAGCAAATCATCTCGACTAATCCAGCTACACTCACTTTTCCGGTGATTGCCTATCAAACCCATATTGAAGATGGTACTTCGCGTTGGATCCCCAAAGATGCTTTACCACTGCTCACCGGTAGTTATGTAAGAGGCAAACGGATTCATATCAGTAACCCACTAGAGATTCTAGAGGCTCGTTATGAAAATGGGACACATGCTAATTTGAACCTACTGGCTTTATATCAGGAGTTGGCAGGAGATTTGGGAATGGATATAAAAGATATGGAAGATGAATCAGAAGAGGAAGAGTGTGATGAGCCCTCCTTTAGTTGTACTCCTGAACAACAGGCTTCTCAGCAGGAATCTTTAGCAGGCATTCAAAACTCGATATGTAATATGAGTGCCAGTGATTTTGAATTTCCACTCACTGTTACCTTTGTGCAATTGTGTGATGGGACAACAGGCTATATTCCTGGAGAAGAATTATTGAGTGAACTGGAAGGGCCTTATTACATACTCAACCAGTTTGATATAGATGCAGATGATTTGATCACTATTCTGGTGACGATCAAACGCCCCCTCTTTGCTATGCATTTTTCAAAGTATCAGGAAAATGGAAACATAGCAGAGCTACGCTGGAAGGTGACAGATCGTTCTGTAAAACAGTACAACTTCACCTATGATGGAATAGACCGGCTTACTTCAGCTAATTATGGTTACTACACAGTCGTATCTACTCCTCAGGGAGAATTAAGGCCAGATTTGGTCCCATCAGAAGAATACTCTGTTCCTTCCATTAGCTATAACCCAATAGGAAACATCACTGATTTGATCAGAAATGGTATGGTACCAGGTACAACATGCCTGGAGCCTAATGAAATAGACAACCTAAGCTATTCCTACAACCCAATGGGACAATTAGAGGGAGTTGATGATTCAGCTCCTTTGGGCCCAAGAAGTTATGGTTTTGTACCAGGCTCAACGGCAACGATTCAATATCAGTATGATGATAATGGCAATATGACCCATGATGCT
>JAKSDI010000020.1 GCA_022360175.1 Chitinophagales bacterium | reverse complement strand
CCATAGTTCATTGGGGAATCTAGAAAAAGCGTTGAGCTATTTTGAAGATGATGTAGAACTGACAAAAGACTTAAACGAAAGCTATCCGACGAATGTAAATTATAAGAATGGCCTTGCGATCTCGTACTCGAAGCTAGGTGAGGCCCATAGTAAATTGGGGAATTTAGAAAAAGCGTTGAGCTATTTTGAAGATTACAATCGTTTGACAAAAGACTTAAACGAAAGCTATCCAACGAATGTAAGTTATAAAAATAACCTTGCGATCTCGTACTTGAAGCTAGGTGAGGCCCATAGTTCATTGGGGAATCAAGAAAAGGCGTTGAGCTATTTTGAAGATTACAATCGTTTGAAAAAAGACTTAAACGAAAGCTATCCGACGAATGTAAATTATAAGAATGGCCTGGCAGTTTCTTACTCAAAATTGGGAAGTTATTATCGGGATCATTTGTCCGATCAGAAAAAGGCGATGGAATATTTCCAATTATGCCATCAACTATGGGAAGAACTTTCCAGTGATTATCCAATCTATAAGGATTTTTCAGACAATTATGAGTGGGTTAAGAGAGCTTTAGGGGATATGTAAAGCTCGTAGTATACGCATCTTTATCATTTCCAAATCATGGTGATATAATTAACAAGAGGAGAAGATTCCAGGAAAAATGATAAAGAAGAGGTCCACGAATTACACTTATTTCACGAATTTTCCAGCTTTTCGTGCAATTTGAGTAATTGGTGGACCCTAAATGGTACATCTAATATATTCCATTAAGGAATTAGGAGATGCACTATAAGAAGTTATTTAAATCACTTGATCATTAATGCTTTCCATTACCATTGGAGGCACCTTGACTCTTCATGTCTTCTCCCAGTTGCTGGGCGGTGATGAAAGAAGCAGTCATTTGCGAAAGCATATCTGCACCAGCGCTAGGAGCGTTTGGCAACATAATCAGGTTGCTATTAGCATTTTCACCCATAGATTGCAAAGTGTCATAGTGCTGAGTTACAACGATTAGAGCTGAAGCTTCCTGAGAGTTGATACCTACTTTATTAAGCACTTCTACAGATTCTTCCAGGCCTTTAGCAATCTCGCGACGCTGATCGGCAATACCCTGTCCCTGTAAGCGCTTGCTTTCTGCTTCTGCACGAGCTTTAGCTACAATGCGTATACGATCAGATTCCGCTTCGTATTCTGCTGCCAGCTTTTCGCGTTCAGCGGCATTGATACGGTTCATGGCATGTTTCACCTGAGCATCAGGATCAATGTCTGTTACCAGTGCTTTTACGATACCATATCCATATTCGCGCATAGCGTCTTCTAATTCGCGGCGGATAGCCATTGCAATATCGTCTTTGCGCTCAAATACATCATCCAGCTTCATCTTGGGAACTTCTGCACGCACTGTATCAAAAACATATGCAGTGATTTGCTCGTGCGAATTTTCTAGCCGGTAAAATGCATCATAAATATTATCTGGCAGGATGTAATATTGTACAGATACTCGCAACTTAACGAATACATTATCACGAGTCTTGGTTTCTACATGAACATCCAATTGCTGCACCTTTAAGCTTACTCGCCCGGAAACACGATCAACAATCGGAATTTTAAACTGAAGCCCGGAGCGTTTTACGCTATGAAATTTTCCAAGGCGTTCTAGCACAGCAGCTGATTGCTGTTTTACTGTAAAAACTCCTGAAATTATAATTATGAAGGCTAAGAATCCGAAAAATATCAGAATAGGTGATACCATCATGGCAATAAAATTTAGATTATAATACTTCCCTCTTTAACAAGAGTGTGCGTTGAATTAAAAACACTCATAAGTTACGAAAATCTTAAACCAGATGCTATTTTTTTACGATAAACATCCAGAAAAATAAGAGGAAAAAAACCTAACACCTTATACCCAAAACCTTAAAGCTCTACTACAAATTCTTAATCTCACTTGCCAGTTTATTCATGCTTGCTTTTGCGTCGCCAAAGAGCATGCGGTTTCTGTCATGGAAAAAAAGAGGATTCTGGATGCCCGCATAACCAGGGCTCATACTCCTTTTCATGACGATCACATTTTTAGCATCCCATACTTGTAATACGGGCATTCCATAGATTGGGCTTCCTGGATCATCCAGCGCAGAAGGGTTGACCACGTCATTTGCTCCTACAATAATAGCCAGGTCTGTATTTTTTAATGCTTCATTTGCTTCTTCCAGGTCCAACAATTTAGGGTAGGGGACATCTGCTTCAGCCAGTAATACATTCATGTGCCCTGGCATACGGCCTGCTACAGGGTGAATAGCATATTTTACCTCCACGCCATTTGCTTCGAGCAGATCATCGATTTCCTTACAAGCCTTTTGTGCTTGTGCAACAGCTAGTCCATATCCAGGTACGATCATGACCGATTGGGAATAAAACATCTGAATTGCTGCATCTGTGATACCAACTTCTTTTGCTAATTGGCCATTATCTCCACTTTTTGCGGAAGTGCCACCTCCACCAAATCCTCCAATAAGTACATTGAGTAGAGACCTATTCATTGCATCACACATCAAAACCGTAAGGATGGTACCAGCAGCTCCTACCAGGATACCACCAACCAGCATAAATTGGCTGCCATAAATCAAACCGGTCATAGCCGCTGAAAGCCCTGTAAAGGAATTGAGCAATGATATAACAACAGGCATATCCGCACCTCCAATTGGAGCAACAAAAGAATAGCCATATACCAGGCTAAGCACCATAAAAATAGTACCCAATAGCATTCCTGCAGGCTGCCCACTAATAGTAAGAATGAATCCCAAAGCTAAAGTAGCAATCAATAAAATGATATTGATGATGTTGTGCTTAGGCAGAATGACCTGGCTATCTTTTACAAGTCCTTGCAGTTTGGCGAAAGCCAGCATACTACCAGTAAAAGAAACTCCACCTATTAATAAAGCTGCCATTACAATTGCTAAACCTGCCGTGTCCAGTGCTTTGTCGCCTGCATAAAAAGGTATCAGTTCGGCATAGGCGAGTACTACGGCACAGGCACCTCCCAGACCATTGAAGATGGATACCATTTGTGGCATTGCGGTCATTTTTACTCTGCGGGCTGAGATAAAACCAATAATACCACCTATGGCAATACCCCCTAAAATCCATCCATAATTATTGCTAGCGCCTTCAATCGGTTGGAAAAGAGCTGCTAGAATTGCTAAAATCATGCCAGCGCCTGCAATAATATTACCTCTGCGGGCAGTATCCGGTGAGCCAAGTAAACGAAGCCCCCACACAAATGCCAGCGCTCCAATTAGATAAGCTATATTTATTATGAAGTCGATTATCATTGCCTATTGCTTTTTCTTTTTAAACATTTCGAGCATACGGTCGGTAACGGAAAAACCGCCTACTACATTGATCATACCAAGAATAACTCCCAGAAAACCGAGACTCAAGGTTATATAATCTGTTGGTGATGCCTGTCGGATAAGAAGAATTGCACCAATAATGACCACTCCGCTAATGGCATTGGCGCCAGACATTAAAGGTGTGTGGAGTACGGTGGGGACTTTTGAGATGACCTCAAATCCCAGCAGGATAGTAAATAGCAATAGGTAGATGAGCAATAAATTTTGCTCGTTATTGAAAAACTCGATGAAAGTATCCATATATAATAGAATATAAAATCAAATTATTCGGTAGTGTCAGCTGTAAAGAAGGCTCCCCGAACAATTTCGTTTTCTAAATCTAAATTCAATTGCCCATCCTGAATGATGACCTTTAGAAAGTTCAATACATTATTACTATAAAGGAGGCTGGCATGTTCTGGCATTAAACCAGCAAGGTTGGAATTGCCAATAATAGTTACTCCATTGTGATTAATGACTTTGTTATTCTCCGTAAGTTCGCAGTTGCCACCCGTAGAAGCTGCGAGGTCAACAATTACGGATCCCTGTTTCATTTTTTCTACTGTTTCTTTGGGAACTAATAAAGGTGCTTTACGGCCTCTCACCTGTGCGGTTGTAATGATAACATCGGCCTTAGATGCTCTCAGCTGAACTTCTGCTCGCTGGCGTTCCAGAAACTCTTTACTTTGTTCAACTGCATAACCTCCAGCATTCGTATCATCAGCAGCACCTTCCACTTCTATGAATTTAGCACCGAGGCTTTTGACTTCTTCCTTGGCTGCCTGTCGGGTATCAAAAGCTTCCACCATCGCACCAAGGCGTCGGGCAGTAGCTATGGCTTGCAGGCCTGCTACACCAGCTCCCAATACTAAAACAGTAGTGGGGCGAATGCTGCCAGCTGCAGTAATCATCATAGGAAAGTAACGAGGAAGATGCCTGGCGGCTTCTAAGACTGCTTTATATCCGGCAATGGAAGCCATGGAAGATAATACATCCATAGCCTGAGCAAGTGTGGTGCGTGGGATCATGTCAAGGCTAATACCTCTTACCCCTGCTTTTTTTAATGCATCAGTAATCTCCGGCTTATTGTATGGTTCAAATTGTGAGATAACTATGCAATTATCCTTCATCCTATTTAACTCCACTTCAGTGAATGGAGTAATACGGATAATGATGTCTGCCTGTTTGAACAAAGCATCTCTATCCAGAAGAGTCGCACAATTGGTGTAATCATCATCAGAGAAACCAGCAGCTTTACCTGCATCGTTTTCTACAAGAAGATCAACTCCCAGGGCTTTGACTTTTTCTGCTACGACAGGAACCAAAGCCACCCTGGCATCCGATGGTTCCTTTGCAACGGCAAGATTCATAATTGTTGATCAGTGATATTTTGATATTTGTAACTTGTTTAAACTATATGATGGTTTTATATGATTAAGTTAGTATTTTATTTTTCAATCTTTAACTTATTGGCGAATTTCTTTCTGAATTTATTTATTTTAGGTGTAATGATAAAGTTGCAGTAAGGGTTGCGGTTTCCTACCTTATTATAATAATTGTCATGATGATTTTCAGCGGGATAAAAAGCTTTTAAGGGGCTTACTTCTGTTACTATCGGATCATCCCAAAGCTTGCTTGCTACATTTTGAATAGAGGCTTTAGCTATTTTTTGTTGTTCTTCATTGTGGTAGAAGATGACAGATCTGTACTGTGGCCCTACATCATTACCTTGACGATTGAGTGTAGTCGGGTCATGTACTGTCCAGAATATTTCCAATAGATCCTTAAAAGAAACGATCTCTGGATCAAAGGTAATTTGAATGACTTCGGCATGATCGGTCGTACCAGAGCAGACCATTTCATATGCTGCTGTTTCCTGTCTGCCACCTGAATAGCCAGATTGTACTTCTTGTACTCCTTTAACTAGGGCATCCCTGCAAACTCTAATCCTCTAATATAGACTAACTTGTTAGCTTGAAAAACGATAAAAAAGCCCCGAATCTAGTCAAAAGAGGCTATTTTCGGGGCGATCAATTTTATATCTAAAGACAAACCAACAAATTTTGTATGGAAAACCAAATTTTCTGTACACAAGATGGCCGAGATTTTCGTTGGCAGATATTTCTCTCCATGCCTATAGGCCATCTGTATGAGTCTATTCCTTTTGAAGAGTTAGCCAGGCTATTTCCATTGAACTCAGGCAGAGGAGCTCCTTCCATTTTTGATGTCAAAGGCATGATCGGCTTACAGATATTGAAGGCTTACCTAAATTTAAGCGATGACAAATTGCGTCAACGGCTTAATACAGATTGGGCACTGCAATATTTTTGTGGTATCCGGCTCAAGCTAGGGCAAATGAT
>JAKSDI010000197.1 GCA_022360175.1 Chitinophagales bacterium | reverse complement strand
TCAATGGTCGCTAAAAATATCTTTTCACACTCCTTTTCATTTTTTTATCGCCTTGTAGCACCACTACAAAGCTCAAAAAAAAGTTCAATGAGTGCAAAAATCTGATCTCAATCGGCTCATCAGACATTCTTAAACAACTTCAAGAACTAAAAGCAGATCAACTTTTCAATAAATCATTAAAATCCAACATATTAAACCATTTCAACTTGTTAGATATATTCCTTTCATGGCTTTTAATCACTCCTGAGGCTGAAGCTTTAAAAGTTGTATAGGTACTATGCTCCCTCGGGGGAGCTACTCACGGGTTGAGGGGGATGTGCTATAAATTTAAATCAGTCACTTGATCAAGTTGCATATACAACTAAAAAGTAGTAATATTGCAAAATGAAGCATAAAATTGAAGAATGCATAGGGTCGCGATTAAGAGCTTTATCAAGAGCTATTGATGCGATTTACAGAAAAAATCTGGCTGGTAAGAATATTACCGAGAACCAGTTGAGCATTCTGATGCTAATGTATAAAGTAGGAGAAATTGAACAAATTGAAGTGGCCAGGTTCTTAAATCTGGAAAAGTCTTCTCTGAGTAGAAACCTGAGGCGCTTAATAGAACAAAAGCTGGTTGAAAAATCAGGGCCCGTCAATCGGCCAGTCATTTTTTTGACCAAGAAAGGCCGGGAGCTGGTTGAAGAACTCCTCCCCTTTTGGGAACAATCAATGGATGAAATCTATCAAATGCTGGGCGATGATGCGATCCAGGCTTTTGATCAATTTGAAAAAGGATTTAAATAATTTTTTACCATCAAGTTGTATATACAACTAAAAATTTAATAATCATGTCTAAATTCTTAGTCACAGCTGCCAATGGAAATACAGGTTTTCCAGCAGCTAAAGAGTTAATTTCACTGGGGCACGGTGTTAGAGCTTTTGTCCGCAATGAGAATAGTTGGAAGGTTAAAGAACTCAAAAGTTTAGGAGTCGAGATATTTAAAGGAGATATAGAGGACATTCGGGCAGTGAGAGAGGCGCTCAAGGAAACAGATGGTGCCTTTTTTGTGCCGACTTATCCAAATGTGCTATTTCAGGGTAGTACTTTTGCAACCGCAGCAGATGAATTACAAGTAAAAAACGTAGTAGTCTTAAGCCAATGGCTATCAAGTAATGCTCATCCCTCTGTTTATACCAAAGAACACTGGTTGGTTGATGAAAGCTTCAAAAGGTTGAGAAATACTAATATCACCTTTCTTAATCCAGGATTATTTGCTTTTGTTTATTTCATGATGCCAGCGCCTATGCTTCAAATGGGGATCATGCCCGACTTTGGAACGAATGCCCCTCCTTCCAGTGAAGATATTGGAATGGTAGCAGCCCACATACTCCACAAGCCCAATAATCACATTGATAAAACTTACAGAGTAACGGGCCCTTCACTTTTGAAAGCTCAGGAAATGGCTGATATCGTGGGAGAATATATTGGGAGGAAAGTGAAGGCTGAGAAATTATCTGAAGGTATGATGCTTAAAATGTTTCGCTCTTATGGATTTCCCCAAAAGGATGCCTCACAAGTACGCTATTATTCAGAAGATGGACACAATGGTACTTTTGCATTAAATGCTCCTACCAATGTAGTGAAAGAGATTGCGGGAAAAGAAGCGGATGATTTTTTAACGATCACTCAAAGATATATTGGCCAACACCCCCTACTCAAGCAAACTTTTTCCAACAAGTTGAAGGCAATGCGTATCATGATAAAAGCAATGACTACGCCAAAATGGGATATGGCTCAATATGAAAAAGAGCAAGGTTTTCCGCAATTTAATGATATGAAACACTCCAGATTTTCTGAAGAGTGGCAAAAAAGCCATGATTTAGAACATCAACTTACAATGTAAACATATTAGGCTGGTTTAATCTAAAAGGGACAACAGCGTATCTACAGAGCTGTATAGTTCTTGTTCTTCAATATTTACCTTAGTGATTATCCTCAAGCCACTATAATAGGTAAATAAAATAGAGACAATAGCTTTCAAATCTTTTTGCTCTGAAATTTGTCCCTTTTGCACACCAGAAGAAAGATAATCATAGAAAAGCTGCTCAAGCGTACTTTTATTCTCACACAACACCTGATGAGCATTTGAATCATTGGGTACTAATTCGGTAGTCGTGTTTACCACAAAACATCCTTTTAAATCTTTATCCTGCTTGGATTCCTCAATCGCAAGCCTGAATAAGCTTCTGAACCCTTCCTTAATATCATTATGATTGTTCAAAAATTTTCTAAGCGCCTGGGTGTTTGTTGCTCTATAATATTGAAAAGCTTTATAAAAGAGTTCCTTTTTCCCCCCATAGGTATCGTATAAGCTTGCTCTATTAACACCAAGATGATCTACTAAATCCTGTATTGATGTAGCGTAATACCCCTTTTTCCAAAAAAGCTCCATTGCTTTTTCAAGTATTTCCTGCTCATCAAATAATTTCACTCTGGGCATAATAGAATAGCTATTTTATAATATGTTATGCGTGATTTTCAATTTTTCCATAAATTCTTCTGAAACTTTCTCCCCTTCAAGATTAATTCGCTTTTTGAGTTTACTCTCAGCATTATTTCCCTCCAGATGGTTCGCTCCCCATTTATAAATTTCAACGACAATTGGAATAAGTTCTACCCCTTTCTTGGTTAGTGAATATAAGTAGGAAGAGCGATTCTTTTCCGCAATTTGTTTGGTAATGATTCCATGCCCAACAAGCTTATTAAGCCTATCTGTCAAAATATTGGTCGAAATTGATTCAATTGTTACCAGTTCATTAAAGTGCCTATTCTCAAAAAACATGAAATCTCTCAGTATCAGCAAAGTCCATTTATCTCCAAAAATATCCAGAGACAAACTTATGGGGCAGTCTGATCTTCTTTTAATCTGTTTCATATTCAAAGATATAAAAATGAACTTGCAAAACAAAAGTGCTTTTGTATATTTGCACTTGCAATATGCAAGTACATTTAAAATTTTAATTAAGAATTATGTCATACACTATTCAGGTTTTAATTAAAGGAAGTAAAGAACAAGTATTCAGCGCCATTTCAAAAAATGTCCAAAAATGGTGGGGCAATACAGACTATTCAGTCGCTGCAGTAAATGATGAATTCACAACTAGTTTTGATAAAACTTTTTGGAAATTCAAGATTGCTGAATTTGAACAATTTAGTAAAATTGTATGGGACTGTATTGATGCAAGACACATACATACCGGTTACACTGGAATTGAAAAAGAATGGCTGGGAACTTCCGTTTCATGGTCTTTGGAAGAAATAGCCCCAACTGAGACCCTTCTTCACTTTACTCACAATGGGCTCGTCCCTGAATTAAATTGCTACGAAATCTGCTTCCCTGAATGGGAAAGATTTGTCACACAAAGTTTAAAGAGCTTTGTTGAATCGGGAAAAGGTATGCCCCATTTATCCTAATTAATGTAAAATGCCAAAGGCCCGTTTTCTATGGTTAAATCAAGGAATGATTAAGATTTTTTTCATACATAACTCCATTTCGTACTACTGCAAAAATACGGAGGATGATCTTGTTTCGAATGGCATTTACTACGCTCATATGTTCTTTACCTTCCTGTC
>JAKSDI010000010.1 GCA_022360175.1 Chitinophagales bacterium | reverse complement strand
TCAATGGTCGCTAAAAATATCTTTTCACACTCCTTTTCATTTTTTTATCGCCTTGTAGCACCACTACAAAGCTCAAAAAAAAGTTCAATGAGTGCAAAAATCTGATCTCAATCGGCTCATCAGACATTCTTAAACAACTTCGATTTATTTAAATCGTTTCTCGATCAATTAATTCATCAAAATGGTACAATCCAGCGAAAAGGAGAAAATAGAGCTGTTACGCTCCATATTGCTACAACGGGATCGTGTAGCCTTACAGCGGCTGGAGGATATATTAGATCATGAAGAACAATTATCTGAACGCATTACTCCCATTATAGAAAAGCAATTACTCGAATTTCAGGAGCATTTTCCAAAAGCTTACCAATTGGCGGTAGATAAGATCATTGAGCGTAAATTAAAATCCTCGCAGGATGATCTACTCAATTTACTCTATCCTATTATGGGTAAGATGATTAGAAAATATATCGCTCAGCAATTACAAACATTAAAAGAAAGTGTAGAAAAACAAATTAAGCAAAGCTTCTTTGCAAAAATAAAAGCTCGTTTTTATGGCGTTTCAAAAGGCGATCTTATTATTAGCCAGGCTGCCCAATCAAGGGTAGAAGAGGCTTATGTAATTGCTCAGCATTCTGGTCTTTTACTGGGCAGTGCTTCCAATAATAAAATCATCGACAAGGAAATGATTGCCGGTATGCTTACTGCTATAAAAGCTTTTGTGCAGGATGCTTATTTACGCAATGATGCAGAACTAGGCCTTGTTGATTATGGAGAGTATCAAATCATTATTCAGGATTTATACAGTTATTATATTGCCCTTGCGGTAAATGGGCAATTAAGCGCCGCTGAAAAAGAAGATTTATCTAAGCAGATGCTTACCTTTGCAGATAAGGAGTTAAGTAGGAAGATTGATCCCGATAATCCTTCTTTTCACCTTCATGTAAAAGAAAAACTCCAGTCCTACTTTATCAAAGGTGAAACGGGAAAATAATAATCAGCCTTTATTTATGTAGGAAAACAAGTACCCTAAATACTAATGCATGATCAGTAGAAAAGTGCTCATCACTGGCAGCTTTGCAGTAGGAAAAACATCGCTTTTTAGACGTTTTATCCACAATGAGTTTAGCGAAAAATACCTGACAACCATTGGCGTAAAAGTAGATAAAAAAGAACTTGTAATAGATGACACCCCCATTTCATTAGTATTGTGGGATATAGCGGGAGAGATTTCTCAGGAGAAAGTACCACGTACTTATTTTTTGGGAGCAAGTGCTGTAATTTATGTATTTGACCTCACTCGCCCTCGTACGCAAATTAATATGGAGCAAGATATACAACTTCTTCAGCAATTGTTGCCGGGATGTATTATTAAAATAATTGGCAACAAAAAAGATTTAATGGATGATGTGGATTTATTGACCATCGAAAGCGTAAGAACTCCAGACTTTTTCACCAGTGCCAAAACGGGTGAGAATGTGCCAGAGCTTTTTGAAACTATTGCCCAAGAACTGCTTTCAAACCAGTAAACACGCTGTTTGTGAAACATACCCAACCACCGAAACAACACTTTAATCTCACACCTGTTGCCAGAATCCTGTCTTCAGCTGGGGATTTATTTCCCCCTTCCTATAAATTCCCTCCTTTTATTTACCACCAATTTATATTTCTTGAAGCTCTCTGGCCCAACATTCAGCATCAATTGCCCAAACAAAAAGTAATGCGCTTTCCCTTTGTAAATGCTCCTAGTCCTGACCTCCCGGGCTATTACCATTTTGATTTCAGGTATAATGCTAATAATTTTCTTCTCACTATAAGTTGCTGTACCTCTGAGGCCCAAGACAAGCAATCTCGCCTCCAGAAAAAAAATCAACATCAGTTGCGATCAAATGTCATAACTCCTACATAAGAAGGCAGAAAATTCTCCTTATCAAAACATTTCCTGTACATTATTCGATATAATTAGTAACTTTAGACAGTTACACTTTGAAATATCTGTAGCTTCAGAATATAATTGTGCAATTGCCGTCAAATTGTCAATATACTCTCAAGCATCCTCTAGTTGTATATCTTTTTTGTGAACATTTTCATCTCTACAACGTAGTAAATTATATATACCCGAAATGATATGACCCGTAAAATTTATTACTCGATATCACTTATTGCCTGCCTTTTTGCTGTCCCTGCTCTAGCTCAGCAAACCTTTGATACCAGTCAAAATATTTATGATGAAAAAACAGGTATTGTATACAATCGTGAATTTACCGTTGATATGAAACTACATACCAATGGTTTTGCCCTTGGTGTCAACATAGCTCAGCTAAAAACTTACTACCTTACAAGATTCTTCAATATAGAAATAGGAGAATTAAAACATCCTAAGGAGTTTCGTCAGAGCTTTGATTTCCAACCCCAATCCAATAAAATATCTCGTGCTTTTGTTTTTGGAAAACAAAACAACTTACTTGTCCTTCGCGGAGGGATAGGTGAAAAACGTTATTATTCTGAAAAAGCCCGGCGTAAAGGGCTTGCAATAGGGGTCAGTTATGAGGGTGGTGCTTCATTAGGCTTATTGAAGCCTTATTACCTGGAGTTGGTCAGAGTATCAGAACCCAACTCACCAGACATTGTTATTCGCAGTGAAAAATATAGCGAAGCAAACTCTAATTTATTTCTCGATATAAGCCGTATCTATGGTTCTTCTGGTTTCTCAAAAGGATTAGGTGAACTTTCTGTTATCCCGGGTATACATGGAAAAGCTGCCGTACACTTTGACTGGGGAGCTTTTGATGAATTTGTCAAAGCCATGGAAGCAGGAATAATGGTAGACGTGTTTTTCCAGAATGTACCAATTATGGTAGAGTCACCTTTAGTAGAGAATTCTGAAAATCAATCATTTTTTATCAATCTTTATCTAAATTTGCAACTCGGCAAACGCTGGTAAGGCAACAAGACTTCGTCTCAGTTGTTATTATGCCAGAATTTTCCTTGAAATATCGCGATCAATCGCGATCTTATCCTTTATGGCTATCGTGTTAATCGCGATGCTTCACTATAACAGGAATGCAAAATGCTGGAATTACCAATAGTAGAAAAGAAAGAACAGAGACGTAGAAAGCCAGATTGGTTGCGAGTTAAATTGCCCATAGGCCCCAGTTATAAGAAGGTACGTAACTTAGTTGATGAGTATAATCTTCATACCATTTGCCAAAGCGGTAATTGCCCTAATATGGGGGAATGTTGGGGTGCTGGTACGGCCACCTTTATGATTCTTGGTAATACTTGTACTCGGTCTTGCTCTTTTTGTGCCGTAAAAACTGGCCGCCCACCAGAATACGATGAAGATGAACCTCGCCGTGTGGCAGAAGCTATTGATCTAATGGGGGTAAAACATGCCGTCATCACTTCTGTCAACCGTGACGAACGCAAGGACCGTGGAGCAGAAATTTGGTATCAAACCGTAAAGCAAATTAAAGACCGAACTCCTCAGGTAACGATAGAAACGCTCATTCCTGATGTAAGGGCTACCTGGCCAGCATTAGAACGAATGATTAGTGCAGGACAGGAAGTTGTTTCTCATAATATGGAAACAGTAGAAGCACTATACCGCAAAGTACGCCCACAAGCAAAATACAAGCGTAGCCTTGAGCAAATTCAGCGCACCAAAGATTTTGGCAAGCGCACCAAGTCTGGTATCATGGTTGGTTTAGGCGAAACGGATGAGCAAGTCTTTAAAACAATGGATGATCTAGTAGAGCATGGTTGTGATGTACTTACTATTGGCCAATACCTGCAACCAACAAAAATGCACCTGGACGTAGTAGAGTTCGTACATCCTGATACTTTTGCCAAATACAAAGAAGTTGGGCTGGAAAAAGGATTTGCTTTTGTAGAAAGCGCACCATTGGTACGTTCTAGCTACCATGCTGAAAGGCATCTTTAATATAAATCATAACTGGATAGCATCGTTTTTCCACTTATAACCCGTTTTATAAGGTTTTATTTATGTCTTGCATAATACGGTGAGCCTGGTAGCTGCTATTCAGTTATAATTTTTTACTCCTCTTCATACTAAATGAACATTTCTTGAACTCCTAATGCGTAACTTTGTTCTTGCTTTGAATAGATAAAATAGACAGGTATGAGCTATCGCAGCATGATGGATGCCGTTAGAGATATGGACACACACGGCCATTTATTACGCATTAAAGAAGAAGTAGATCCAAACTTGGAAATGGCGGAAATCCATCGCAGGATTTTTGACGCAGGTGGTCCGGCCCTGCTCTTTGAAAATGTAAAAGGTAGCCCCTTTCCTGCTCTTTCCAATATCTATGGCACTTTTGAGCGTACGGACTTTTTATTCCGCCATACCATCAAGAAAGTACAGAAAGTTATTGAGCTCAAAGCAGATCCAGGTAACTTCTTCAAGTCTCCTGCTAAATATTTATCCGCCCCTTTTACCGCAATCTCAGCTTTACCCAGGCGTCAGGGTCGAAGTGCTCCTATTCTTTATGGAAAAACGAGTATTAGTCAATTGCCACAGGTAAAATCCTGGCCGATGGATGGTGGTGCTTTTGTGACATTACCACAAGTATTTACACTTCCTCCTGGCAGTAAAAATATGATGCAATCTAATCTGGGCATGTATCGTATCCAGTTGTCAGGTAATGAATATATACAGGATAAAGAAGTAGGGCTACACTATCAGATACATCGTGGTATAGGAGTACACCATACTCAGTATAATAAAAGCGATGAACCTTTTAGAGCATCCATTTTTGTGGGAGGCCCTCCTTCTCATGCATTTGCTGCAATTATGCCTTTACCTGAAGGACTTTCAGAACTCACCTTTGCAGGTCTGCTAGGTGGGCGCCGCTTCCGTTATTTATTTCAGGAAGGGCATGTTTTATCAGGAGATGCAGATTTTGTGATCACTGGTATTATCCGAAAAGGAGAAAAGAAACCAGAAGGTCCATTTGGTGATCATTTAGGTTATTATAGCCTCGAGCACGATTTTCCCGTGATGGAAGTGGAAAATGTATACCATAGGAAAGATGCTATCTGGCATTTTACTGTAGTCGGACGCCCGCCACAGGAGGATTCCAGTTTTGGTTATTTAATACATCAATTGGTTGAGCTTTTAACTCCACAGGAGTTTCCAGGGATACATGAAATCAATGCAGTAGATGCCGCAGGTGTCCACCCTTTGCTTCTTGCGATAGGCAGTGAGCGCTATATGCCGTTTCGTGAACGCAAACCCGAAGAAATATTAACACAAGCTAACCGCATACTTGGTACTGGTCAAACTTCTCTTGCAAAGTTTTTAATTATAGCTGCAGCAGGTGATGCTCGTGGGCTAACAACCCATAATATTCCAGCCTTCTTTCAGCATGTGCTAGAACGTATTGACTGGAGAAGAGATCTGCATTTCCAAACTCAAACAACCATTGATACACTGGATTATTCTGGCAGTGGGTGGAATGCAGGATCAAAGGTAGTAATAGCCTGTTGTGGAGATAAAATCAGAACACTCGGCAATGAAATTCCTTCCTCTTTAAGCCTACCTCCTGGTTTTTCTAAACCCACCATCATCCACCCAGGTATCATGGCGATACAAGGCCCTGCTTTTAAAGATATAAGCTCTTATGAAGATGCCGCTTTATTGGTAAAGCAGTTAGAATCAGCTAGCCTGGATGATATTCCTCTTATCGTTTTATGCGATGATAGTGCATTTCTGAGTGAAACTTACAATAACTTTTTATGGGCAACTTTTACTCGAGCCAATCCTTCTCATGATATTCATGGAGTAAAGGCCAGAGTCCAACACAAGCATTGGGGATGTGAAGGCCCATTAATCATAGATGCCCGTATCAAGCCTCATCACGCTCCTCCTTTGATAGAAGACAAAAAAGTAGTTGAGAAGGTAGATAAGCTATTCGCTAAAGGAGGCCTTCTGGAAAAATGGGGATAGTCATCAACTAACTACTAAGTGTACTGACAACTTAACTTTGGGACACTTGTTTTATCTTGGAAATATTGCTCAATACTTGACTGTCCACCGCTGGCGGGGGATTTAGGGGGTGGAATCATTGCCTCTAAGTTTAGATGTTGTTACAATTAGGGCATCCCTGCAAACTCTAATCCTCTAATATAGACTAACTTGTTAGCTTGAAAAACGATAAAAAAGCCCCGAATCTAGTCAAAAGAGACTATT
>JAKSDI010000237.1 GCA_022360175.1 Chitinophagales bacterium | reverse complement strand
TGGAGAATATAAGCAATCAAGATACAATTTCAGACTAATTGAAAATACATGGGACGCCATTTCATATTTAGGTACACTTTCATTCGTAGATGAAATTTATGGACTCGGAGTATGTCAAGGTGGTTCTACAATCTCGGCAGCAGCTGTTACTGATCATCGTATGAAAAAGATTGCAACCGTTTCAGGAATGATGGCATCAGATGCTTTCCAGTGGACCAACCGAGACATGGCTAATCAAATGATTGCAGCGGCTAATGCTTCTAAACAAAAAATGTATGAAACAGGTGAAGTCGATTATACGTGGCCGATTGTTTTAAACGACAGCATGACACGAGAAGAGTTCAATGCGTTGGGCATTCCAATGTCAGACGACACCTACAACTACTATGGAAAGGATGGTGTTGCGGGTCCAGGAAAGGTCAAGAACTTCACCCTCGAACACATTGGCGATCAGGGTATGCAATCACTTTTTGCTCTTGCTGAAGCTTACGCAGATAAGATTACGCAACCAACGATGGTGATCTATGGACCAAGTGCTTCAACGGCAATTTGTTCAACTAATTTCATTGATAAACTTACAAATGAGCATGAAGTAAAAGCATTTGATGAATTTAGTCACGTAGACTTCTACTGGAAACCGGAAGCTGTAAAAGCATCTTGTGATGCAATAGCAGAGTTCTTCAATAAGTAATCAGATAATAGATAATGGAAAGTTGAAGACGGCATTTCCCGTTTTCAACTTTTCGCTTTTAATAAAAAAAAATGACAATACAAGAATTAGAAAAATTAGTGCAGTCTCAAAAAGTTCATCAAATTAGGTGTGGTGACCATCGTTTTATCGATATTACGATTGTAGCCACCGAAGGACGTTTTTTTGTGCGGCAGTATAAATTTGGAAAGAAAAGTTGGTATCACGCATTTTTAGCCAATCCTGACGGACAAATGAAAATTGGTGACACCATAATTGATATTGATGGTGTAAAGCCTGAGGATTTAGACGAGGTGAATCCAAAAATAAATAAAGCATTCCGAAAACTGTTAGGATTAATTTATCCCGCCATGCGATTAACATTTGATACGGAGAAGCACGAAGCCTCGACATTGGAACTCATCCCGAAAAAAATTTAAGAATCAATGAACAAAGTAGCAATAGCAAAATCCTATATAGAACATTTATCAAACGGAGATTTGGAACAAGTTCTAAGTCTGTTTGCTGAAAATGCGGCGGTGAATTCACCTGTCTATGGTCAAAAGAACTATAAAGATTTTTACACAGAATTATTTACCGATACCAATAATTCCGAATTGAGCATCAAGGGTATTTTTGAAGACACCCTGACGGGAAATATAGCTTTGCATTTTAATTATCAATGGACGTTAAGAAATAACTCGCATGTCAATTTTGAAGTGGTAGATATACTGGAGTTTGATCATAATAATAAAATCAAAATACTGACTATAATTTATGACACTGTACAAAGTCGTGATTTGGTCAAAGATTTAAAATAAACTGTAAATTGTATTTAATATGAAAAAATTAGTTTATAAAACCATTTCAGAATTCCACGAACAAAATAATTTTCCACCACCGGAAAATCCTTTATTTAGCGTTATTCATACCAAATTAAAAGAAGGTGAAACGAGCAACTGCGAAGATGAAGAACCAACAGAACCAGTTAGTCTCACTAACCGCTTTTATTCTATTAGTTTTAAAAAAATTATTTCTGGTGAGATATTGTATGGACGCACTAAATACGACTGTACCAATGGCACCTTACTCTTTACAGCTCCCGGCCAAACAATGGTTTTCAAAGGAATGGTGTTCAGCTCCGAGGCCTTCCATATTGCATTCCACAAAGATTACATAATTGGGACACGACTTTTTGACAAGATTAAAAAGTACAATTTCTTTAATTACAATGTGAATGAAGCACTTCATTTATCTCCAAAGGAGGAGGAAATTCTAAAAGCAATCATCAAAAACATTGAAACAGAATACCACAACAACCAGGATGAGTTCAGTAAAGAAATTATACTGAATCAGTTGGAAACCTTGTTAAACTATGCCGATCGCTTTTACAAACGCCAATTCCTGAATCGAAAAGAAATTAATCAAGAACTATTCACTCGCTTTATAGGTGTTTTGGATGTTTATGTTGATACCAATCTATTGGAAGATAAAGGCATTCCTACTGTTGAATGGATGGCCAATCAACTTGGGGTTAGTCATAGATATATGAGCGACACCATTAAAGCGGAAACTGGCAAAACTGCTGTTGACCAAATCAATCTCTACCTGATTGAAGAAGCAAAGAATTTACTACTTGCACCGAATGCTTCTATTTCTGAAACTGCGTATAAATTGGGCTTTGAATATCCACCGTATTTTTCTCGGTTATTTAAAAAGAAAACAGGCATTAGTCCCAAGAAGTATATTGAAAATGCATCATTGAATTAATTAAAAGTTGGAATACCTCCAAAACTAAGTATTATGTGATTTAAATTTATCTCCTTAGCCATGTTTCAAAATCCGCTAAAGATTTGCTATTTAAGCATTGTTGCACTTCCAATCCACCTTTCCTGGCCGCACAAACGCCAAAGTGGATATCGTGGATACCTTCTTTGCTATGGGCGTCCGGATTGACAGAAATCAAAACGCCTTTTTCTAAAGCATAGGGAATCCATGTCCAGTCCAGGTCAAGGCGCCAGGGATTTGCATTCAATTCAATAGCGACACCATTGGCGGCACAGGCATCAATTACTTTTTTATGGTCTATGGGATAACCTTGGCGGGAAAGCAATAAGCGGCCTGTTGGATGTCCAAGGATAGTAGTATAAGGATTTTCGACAGCTGTGATTATGCGTTGAGTTGCTTTTTCTTCATCCATGCGGAGATTAGAGTGGACTGACGCGATAATAAAATCAAAACGATCCAAAATATCCGCTTCGTAATCAAGGCTTCCATCGTTCAAAATATCGCTTTCTATCCCTTTGAAAATCTTAAAGGGAGACAATTCTTTATTCAGTGTATCTACTTCTTCCATTTGTTGAAGTACGCGTTCGGGTTGTAATCCATTTGCATAGAAAGCCGACTTGGAGTGATCTGTTAACCCCAGGTATTCATACCCTTGTTCTTTGGCGTAAGTAGCCATATCTTTCAGTGTATGAGCACCATCACTATAGGTTGTATGCATATGTAATACCCCCTTGATATCCTGATCTGTTATAAGCTGAGGAATATTATCATTCATTGCCAGTTGTAGGCCCCATTCCTGCTCTCTAAGTTCAGGAGGAATATATTGAATCTTGGCTTGTTCAAAAACTTGCTGTTCCTCTGATAAGCCTTTAAAATCCTGGCCAGGAAAAGTATTTACAAATGCCTGTAAAAAGTCTTTATGCCCTGTATAACGAAATAGCTTAGAACCAAAAGCTGTTGGCTCGCATAAATAGATTGTTACTGGTTGCTCTTCCCCATTTCGTCCTTTAAGACAATTATTTTCTTCTTGTGTTATAGTCAATAAGTCTCCATCAAAAAGCTGAATTGCATTTTCCCGATCAGTAGCCAGCAATATTTCAATCTGGTCAAGTATCGTATCTTTTCGCCGAATAGCTCCACACAAGCTCATTGAAACATTTGGCAGTTTTTCTTTTAGTTTTTCAACCATAGTTGCAGCAGCACCTTCCAGTGCCGCGTAGTGATATTTGTCTTTTGATTTTTGATAATATTCAAGTTTTTGTTTGAGCTCATCTTGAGTCTTTTGCCCAAATCCCTTCAATTCTACCAACCGATTTTCATTAACTGCATATAATAATTCTCCTACAGATTCTACTCCCAGCCCTTGCCATACTGCCATTATCTTTTTGGGGCCAAATCCTTTAATATTCAACATTTCCTGGATTCCTTCAGGAGTTTTATCCTTATATTTCTCAAGGGTTTGCATTAGTCCAGTCTCCAGCAACTCCTTAATCTTACCCGCAATTGCTTTTCCCACTCCTTTTATACCTGCTATCTCTCCTTCCTCCATTTCTGATAGGGGTTTTTCCAAAGAACGTAAATTTCGATACGCGCTGTGATAAGAACGGATTTTAAAGGGGTTTTCCCCGTGAAGTTCCATGATATTGCCTAACAATTGAAAGGATTTAGCGATCTCTTTATTCGTCATGTGGAAAATCTGATATTTTTTTAAAAAATAATGGTAACCTTTTCTTATAACGGGTATAAACAGGTGTAATGAGGTGTGAACCTCAATGCCTTTAGGGGGAATAATAAATTATGAGAGCGGGCCTGGAAGCCCGCTTTTTTTATATAAAACCTGTTTGGAAGTTCTTAAAATGTTACTTCTTTTTCTAGCACTTCATCATCCCGCTTCACTTTTACAGTAGTTGTATCACCCGTTTTGTATTTAGCGAGCCCTTCCATATAACCGTAGATGTCTTTTACTGCTGTATCACCAATTTGAATGATGATATCCCCATCTTCTAAACCAGCTTTAGCTCCCGGGCGGCCATCAATAACACCATCAATACGCATACCTTCTCCCTGATATACATAATCAGGCATCACACCAAGTGTTACTTTAAATGCAGCTGCCTTGCGCCCTTCTGACTCATCCTTTGTTTTTGTAAACGTCAGTTTACCATCATCGTCGAGACTGGCCATCATGCCAAGCATGTAGTTAGCCACATCCAATAGACCTTTATAATTTATTAATTCTGAATCATCCACTGGCTTATGATAATCATCGTGTTGTCCGGTAAAGAAATGAATTGCTGGTATATCTTCCAGATAAAAAGAAGTATGATCTGAGGGGCCAATCCCCGATTCTGTAGTTTTTGTTTGAATGCCTGCTATCTCTAGTTCATTTATCACTTCTTTCCAACTTGGTGAAGTGCCTACGCCATTAATGATTAATACTTTTTCTTCATTTAATCTCCCCACCATATCCATATTCAACATATAATTTACATTACTCAGATTAATGGTAGGATTCTTTACAAAGTACTTAGAACCAAATAAGCCCATCTCTTCTCCAGAAAATGCGATGAAGAGATAATTATTATTCTTGTATTCATCGCCTTTTACAACCTCTGCCAGATAAAAAAGCCCTGCAACCCCACTCGCATTGTCATCTGCTCCATTATGAATATCTGGTTCGCCTGTATGCCGTGATCCCATCATCCCTTTACCCAGGTGATCGTAATGAGCTCCTATTACAACGGTTGTTTTAGCCTTATTATCCAGGTATCCAATTACGTTTTTAGCCTGGCGTTCTTCGGTTTCCGCAGCATGAGGATGTGCTTTATAATTGACAGTAAACTCCTGATACCAATTGCTTGCGTCTCCTTTAGGCTGTAAGCCTGCTTCCGCAAAACGATGGGCAATATATTTTGCTGCCATTGATTCTCCTTTCTTTCCTGTTTCTCTACCCTCTAACAAATCTGAAGATAAATAAACAACATCTACCTGTAAATTCATTAAAGGATCTACAGGTGTTTGTGCTATCACTAGAGTAGACATTATCAAGGCTACGAATAACAGTCCAGATTTCATATTCTTTGTTGTTTTTCGCAAATATAGTGCTTGATAATTGGAGCTTGGTAAAAGGATAGTCAAAATACTGTTTCAAAGTTGGAAATCGGAAGTGGGAAGTAAGGAGAAAGCTGGTTGAATACTTATTCTTCTTCTTTTTCGACTACATATATAGAATCAATGAAACGATCTGTAGAGGGATTCAGGCTTTTTCCTTTATAGGTAGCCGCTTGTAGCGAATAAAAACGCTGTCCAATCAGGAAGGCTCTGGTTTTCATTACTGCTTGGCCATTTAGATAATCAATACGCCAAAACCTTCCAGGGTGATCTAAATAATCTCGATCGGTACTATAAATCAGTTCCCCATACAGTGCTTCCGTTGCAGCTTCCACTGTTGTTTCAAAAAAAGTGTCAATTAATTCAGAAGAATCAGCATGAAAAATATTTTCAGGGTAATCACAATAGCTAAGAAGATATAGAAGGTTATCAGAAGTACTATCCTTGGGTTGATAATAATAAGTATGATATGCCAGCTTACCTAAAGGGGTCTCTATTGTATCAATATTATAAATTGGTTCGCCAGGGAATAAGACGCGAAAACGCCCTTCATAAGATCTAAACTCTTCCCACTCGACCTCTTGAGAATATAAAGAGGAAATACCTATAAATAAACAAATAAGCAAAATCAGTTTTCTCATAATAACAGTTCCTAATACTTTCAATAAAGTAAAGTATCAATATTAAGCAAAAGGGTTGGTTCTAAGTTGATTTTTTAAAAATATGCCTTTTTTGTTTGCTTCCTAAACTTAATACTCTAACTTAGTTTCGAACTAAAACTAAGTTTTCAAGACGTGAAAACACACCTCTCTAAAAATTACGGTGGCCACCAGGCTATCCAAACAGATCTTTACCAATTAACAATGGCATATGGCTATTGGAAATCTGGCTTGTACAATCGTCAATCGGCTTTTCATCTATTCTACAGGAAACCTCCTTTTGCAGGTAACTATATTATAGCAGCAGGCCTGGAGTTAGTTGCTGATTGGTTGCAAGATTTCTCTTTTAGTACTTCTGACATTCAATACCTTGGCTCATTAAAAAACTCGAATGGCAGCAGACTGTTCGACGAATCATTCTTGAATTTCCTGCAAAGAATGCAATTCTCATGTGATATCCATGCCGTGCCAGAAGGAACCATAGTATATCCTCACCAACCCATCCTACGAATAGAAGGGCCATTACTGCAATGCCAACTGATAGAAACTGCCTTACTAAGCCTCATCAATTTTTCCAGTCTCATCGCCACTAAATCCAGCCGTATTGTACAAGCTGCTGCGGGAGATCCCGTTCTGGAATTTGGCATGAGACGAGCACAAGGACTGGATGGTGCTATGACTGCAACAAGAGCCGCATACATAGGTGGTTGTCATGCTACCAGTAATGTAGCAGCAGGAAAAGCATATAAAATCCCGGTAAAAGGAACTCATGCACATAGCTGGGTTATGTGTTTTGATGAAGAAATAGAAGCATTTAGAGCATATGCTCAAACAATGCCAGATAATTGCATCTTTCTAGTAGATACCTATGATAGTATAGAAGGAACTAAAAATGCTATTAAGGTAGGCCTGGAATTAAGAGAACAAGGGAATGAAATGGTGGGCATACGATTAGACAGTGGAGATTTAGCGCAAATAAGTATTGAAGCGCGGAAATTGTTAGATGTCGCTGGTTTTCCTAATGCCTCTATTGTAGCCAGTAACGATCTTGACGAATACGAAATCAAGAAATTAAAAGAAACTGGTGCAAAGATTAATGTGTGGGGAGTAGGCACTCGACTTTCAACTTCTTTTGATCAACCAGCTCTAGGTGGTGTATATAAATTGGCAGCAATACAAGATGAAAACGGAAAGTGGGAATATCGAATGAAGCGATCTGAACAAATTATTAAAATATCTAATCCTGGCAGGTTACAAACGATACGCTTATTTGATCATAACCATCTTCCGATGGGAGATATTATGCATGACATCTCTGATCCCTCTCTTAATGGTAAATTTTGGGACTATCAAACAGGTGAGACGGCTACTATTTCGTGGAGCACAAAAGAAAATTTGCTAATTCCTGTTTTTCAGCAAGGCGAGAAAGTTTATAACTTCCCAACACTTGAGCAAGTTCGTTCATATGCTAAAGAGCAAATTGCCTTATTCAATAACATTGACCACGCCTATAAAAATGGGTTGGCAAAATCACTTTACGATCGGAAAATGTTGATGCTCGATAAGCTTGTTTGAAAAAACAGGCTGCAAGCTACAAGCAGGGAAAGTTATAATATGACAGATAAGGTAGTTTCTGTACTAGTTGTTGTACTAATTATTTTAGCTTATTTGTATTTTACAGGCTAATGCATACTTTACAATAAATTACGTCGCTGGTTTTGTGAATCATTATTAGGTCTAGATAAGCCAAATAACAAATAAAATGCATAAACTACTTTGCATCATCCTTTTGGTGTTTAGCTATGGATATACAATTGGGCAGTCATCCAATTATGGGCTATTGATGGACAAGGCGGAAATCAGAGAGCAACTTAGTCAGGCAGAAAATGATTCTACCCGAGCGTATCTCTATAATGAACTGGCATGGGCATTTCACTATAATAATATTGATTCTACTCAATACTATGCTGAAATTGCACTCAAAATTGCAAAATCTAATCAATATCAGTCGGCAGTTTCAAGAGCCTTAAACCTTCTGGCAATTGTCGATTTTTTTCACAATGAAAATGAGCTGGGGCGCAAAAGAAATCTGGAAGCATTAGCAATTGCTGAAAGTATTAATGATACATTTATGATTTGCGCCACCCTGAATGATCTCGCTATTGATGACGAAATAAATGGCTTGCCTCATGAAGCCCTTAAAAAATATAAAAAAAGCCTGGCTTATGACTCCACTGTTCCTTTTGTAGCCTTTACCTATTTGAATATCAGCTCCTTGCATTTAAAACTGTCTAATGATTCTATAAGCAGAATATATCTAAAAAAAGCAATCACCAACACCTCCAGGGTTCCTCATCCTTTCATGCAGTCAATAACCAAGTTGTCATTAGGGCATTTATATTATGAAAGAGAAATGTTGGATAGTGCTCTAATCTATTACACAGAAGCTAAAGAAATAGCTGAATTAAACAATGATTACTACAATCTGACTTACTCTTTATATAATATAGCTTATTTAAAACAAGCCTCTAAACAATTCGAAATTGCGAATGAATATTACAACCAGGCTCTAGATATATCTGAGCAGCACGGTTTTGTACTGTCTCATTCATATATACTTACAGATTATTTATCACTACTCAATGAAAGAGAAAGGTATGACGAAGTCGTTAAAATCATATCTCAGAGACTATCAGGTTCTTTTGATGGATCTCCAGAAGAAAAATTGGGCAGGTATGAAGTACTAGCTACAGCATATGAAGGAAAAGGAGAATATCTGGAAGCGCTAAGATATAAAGACTCCATTTTTGTATACCATGATAGTTTGTTAGCGCTGGACAAGCAAAAAGTAGTCACTGAAATTGAAGCAAAATATCATTTTAGTGAGCAGGAAGCAAAAAACAAATTATTGCTTGCACAACAGAAAGAGAAAGAACTTGAGATTAGTAATAAGAATCTACTGATATCTAGCTTAATAGTAGGAATTCTACTTTTTACGATCCTGATAGGTTTAATTTCCCGATTATACTGGCTAAAAAGAAGGCATAATAAAGAGCTGAAAAAATCTGTCCTGGAAAAAACCAGAGAATTACAGCTAGCGAATGAAAAGTTATTGGATTCTAATCAGGAGCTAGAGCGTTTTACTCATATCGCTTCCCATGATTTAAAAGAACCTCTTCGAAATATAGTCAGTTTTGCAGGTTTGATAGAAAGAAGATTCAAGCATGACCTGGAAAATAATCAGGTCAATGAGTATTTTGAACACATCAAAAGAAGTGCTCGTCAACTTTATAGGCTAGTTGAAGATGTGTTAGAGTTTTCCAAAATTAAAACTGCAAACGACATCCCTACAAAAGATACTTCCTTAGCAAATATTGTAAAAGAAATTGAGTACTCCCTTTCGGGGACGCTTCAAGAAAGAAATGCTCAAATTTTAAGCACTGAATTACCGATCATTAAAACCAATGAGCCACAATTGTTTCTTATTCTGAAAAACCTAATTGAGAATGGGATTAAATACAACCAGAGCACAGTGCCCATTATTGATATTCGATACGATAAATCAAAAGAATTCCATCATATTAAAGTGACAGATAATGGGATTGGAATTGATCATACTCATAGAGAGCAAATTTTTGAAATGTTCCATCGCCTACACGATCGAACGGAATATGAAGGTACAGGCCTTGGGCTGGCGATAGTGAAGAAAATACTAACAAAAATGAGAGGAAAGATAGAAGTAGAAAGCAAGCCTACAGAAGGTAGTACCTTTACTGTAAGCTTGCCTATTATTGAGTGAAGGGATAATGATTATCCTTTGTTTGCTTTACGGTGATCAGCCAGGAATTTTTCCAAGCCTATATCTGTAAGTGGATGTTTTAGCAGTCCAAGCATTGAGCTCAATGGACAAGTTACAACATCTGCTCCTGAACGAGCAGCATCTACAATATGTTTAGCATTGCGAATAGAAGCAGCTAAAATCTCTGTTTCATATCCCTGAATAGCGTAGATTTCAGCAATTTGCTCAATCAATCTTATTCCATCCCAATTGATATCATCAACACGGCCGATGAATGGAGAAAGATAAGTAGCACCTGCTTTTGCTGCCAGTATAGCTTGCCCGGGAGAAAATACCAAAGTACAATTAGTACGAATGCCATTGTCACGGAAGTAGCTAAGCGCTTTAACCCCTTCTTTAATCATTGGCACCTTTACAACAATATTCGGTGCAATTTCTGCTAATTTTTTTCCCTCAGCGACAATACCTTCAAAGTCAGTAGAAATCACTTCAGCGCTGACATCTCCAGCTACCAGCTCACATATTTTCGCATAATGAGCCATGATGTTAGCTTCGCCAGTGATGCCTTCTTTGGCCATTAGCGACGGATTAGTAGTTACACCATCTAGAATTCCTAGATCGTGAGCTTCTTTGATTTGATCAAGACTAGCTGTGTCAATAAAAAACTTCATGATAGTAAAGGATATGATAATGAGTAGAGAAAATTCATCAGAAAGGAAGCCTTATTTTTAAGCATCTATGAGACTATAAAGATACAAAAAAATAAGGTGAGCAACACATCGCACCGCTCAACCTGCCTACCCTTGCTTCGTTTCCGACCTGGGGGAGTTCAGCGGGAGCTGGTCGTGTGCGCTCACCGGATGGCAAAGGTAAATCTTTTTTAAAATTATCCAAATAAGAAGCACCTTTTTCTCATCCAGTTTTTACACTTAAGTTTTTTTATACCTTAGGAATAATTTTTGTTGCTTCCCCAAAATGTGTTGCAAAACGCTGAATATCATTAGCTAATTTGGTATTGTTGGTTGCTCTTTGATAAGTGTCAGCTAGTGCTCGTAGAGTTTGAAAAACAAAACGATCCATTTCCATAACCTGTAAATCTTTCGTCCACAGGTCAATTTTCAATGTATCTTTTGTTTCCTTATCAAAAACAGATAACAGCATTCCCTTACATGCCTGTTCTCCTTTAGCATTGGGATTATTTTCAGCTTCCCAATGAATTTCGATTGGCAAATTTTCTTCATCTAATCCAACCTTAAGTTTAATCTCAAACGTTTTAGCAACTTTGTCTGACATACAGTTTTGTTTATATGTTTGTCCAATCTCTAAACATCCGCAAAAGTAATAATTTATGCATACTAGCTTATGTATTGGACTGATTATTCACTTCTCAACAACAAGATCATAATAAGTGGCAGATATTCCTCCCCATATTCCCAATCCGCCTTCTACATTTGAATCGACTCTCGTATAATTAGAAAATGGCCCTTGATTATTGATGCTATACTCCAGGGTATACCAAAATCGATACTGTGATTCATCTATATTCATCCATTTCAAAGAAATAGAGTCTCCTAATCTATAAAGCCCAAAGGTTTCCAGGTCAATTTCATCAGAACCTCTGGGCTCTGGCCGGGAGAGCGGAAAAAAAGCACTGTCTCCATCAAATATTTGATCATCGGTTACAGAGGCAAAAGGGGTAACATATCCACTCCCATCTACATCCACCAAATAACGATAATAATTGGCCATACCTTCTGGATCTCTGATTTCGCATATCATTTGAGCCATTGTA
Source organism: Chitinophagales bacterium (assembly GCA_022360175.1). GTDB lineage: Bacteria > Bacteroidota > Bacteroidia > Chitinophagales > Saprospiraceae > JAKSDI01. Next base: position 18,751 of record JAKSDI010000237.1, on the reverse strand, counting down.
TCATTGGGTGAACCTGCGGGTTCTTTAAATGCAATACTATCTAATGGTACATGTACAGGAATACTAGTTATTGCATTTAATTGATGCCCTTCTGCATCTATGATCAATTCATAGGCCTTTCCTATCTCTCCTTCCATAGAAAATGTGAGATCAGTGTAAACACAGAAATTGTAAGCTATATTATCAAGTTGGACACCAAAAAAATTGCTGGCCAATTCCTTTTCTTCGGGTGATAAATCCTCCAGGCATAATTCAGTAAGAACGACTGTATCTGTTCCATTGGATACTCGGATATCTGCATTGTGCACAAATATGCCATCCAACTCATCTACATTAAATTGGCTAAAGAATGGTACATCACGCGTTAAAATTACATAAGGAGGAGAAGGGCGGTCACCTGCTTCTATATATCCTTCTACCACTATTTCTGGTGTTTTGTCTACTCCTTCAGGTACGAATTCTTCCTCACAAGACCATAAACCCAGGATCAATATCACAAGACTAATCAGGAGCCTGCATTTATTCATAAACAAGTTTTTCAAAGCTAACAAATCGATACAGAGAGGGTTTTACTTTATTCTCTTATATTTTAATCGAATAGAGTTTCCAATAACTATAACATCTGAAAATGCCATAAATAAAGCGCCCCACATTGGATTCAGAAATCCCATAGCTGCTATTGGTATCGCAATTATATTATAAGCAAATGCCCAGAATAAATTTTGGCGAATAGTTCGTACTGTTTCCTTACTTATTGCAAATGCCTTTTGTAATCTATCCAATGTTCCATTTAACAAGACTATTTGTGCCGATTTGATGGCTGCCTGAGAAGCATTACTCAGAGAAATGCCCAATGTGGCTTTGGCCAAAGCTGGGGCATCATTAATGCCATCACCAACCATAGCCGTAGGTGCTACACCTGAAAGTCGTTCTATCACCTTCAGTTTTTGCTCTGGCAATTGCTCCGCATAATATTCTTTAATGCCAATAGCATGAGCTGCTTCGGCTGTTTTCTCCTTTTTATCACCACTTAATATAACAGGAACGACCCCATGCTTTTTCAGATATTTCACCGTCTCCTGTGCCCCTATTTTTACATCATCGGATAATGTAATCCCTGCTAGTAACTGCTTATCTCGAGTGACATATATCTGATAGTCTTCATTTAAGCCATCCGAGAGGCCATTTAGTACTCTTTCTGAACCAATTCTGTATTGATGCCCTTCTTTATCTGTAGCAAACACCCCTTTTCCTTTTTGTTCTTCCACCTGGTCAAAAACGATATTATCAGACTTTGGAAGTTCATTCATTGCGGTCAATAGTGCATCAGCAATAGGATGTGAAGAGTGCTTTTCTAATTCATAAATAAGCCCATTTACTCGTTCTGTATCTGCTATTTTATAATCTATAGTGCCAATCTTAAAATCACCTGTAGTCAACGTACCAGTTTTATCGAAAACGATATGCCTGATCTGGGAAAAAATCTCCAGTGTCTGCCCTCCCTTTACCAATACTCCGTTTTTTGCCAGGCGCCCTACTCCTACCATAACAGCTGTTGGTGTAGCTAACCCCATTGCACAAGGACAGGAAATGACAAGTACTGCAATACTATTCATTAGTGCTTGTTGAGAAGAGAGATCGAATACAAAATACCCAAGTAAAAATGTCAACAAAGAAATACTCAATACTGCGGGCACAAAAATAGCACTGATTCGGTCTGCCAAACGCTGGATATCAGGTTTATCTTGTTGAGCAGTTTTTACTAATTCAATCATCTGGCTTAGTACAGTATCCTTTCCTGTAGCAGTTACTTTCATCTGCATTTGGCCCGAAATAACTATTGAGCTACCAATTAACTGATCTCCAGCTGATTTATCTACAGGTATGCTCTCACCTGTCAGCATAGATTCATCCACACTTACATTGCCTTTCAAAATCAATCCATCCAAAGGAATTTTATCGCCTTCATTTACCTGTAGATGATCTCCAATTTTTATTTCTTTAGCATCAAGCGTTACTATCGTGCCAGAAGGCATAATTTTTCGGGCTTTTTCTGCTTGCAAAGAAGTTAATTCCCCAATAGCTGTAGTGGTTTGCTCTACTGCCCTTTTTTCCAACCAGTTGCCCACCAGTACTAAAGTGATAATTGTAGCACTGGTTTCATAAAAAATATAGTCCGCTTCCCACATAAAGGTTCCAACCAGGCTATAAATAAAAGCAGCGGTACTACCAATAAAGATGAGCACATCCATATTCGGGACTCCTCCTTTTAAGGAACTTAATCCGCTACGCCCGAAATGAATAAAGCCTATGGTAAATGTAGGCAAACAGATCACTAACTGAATCCAGTAATTTTCCATAAAACCTATTTCTACTCCCACCATCATAACAAAATGGTATAGTAGCAATGGCAAAGTAAATATGGAACTGACTAATAATTTGCGTTCCAGTGTCCAAAATACTTTTCGATCACTGGATTCCTCTAGTACTGAAAAGCCCAGTTTGTGTATTCCTTTCTTTACCTCTTCTTCTGTTATGCTAGCCTCCCCTTTTGCATATCGGACTTCTTTAGTTTGAAAGTTAACATATACCTCTTCGAGGCCCTTACGCTCTAGAAATTTATTCAGACTCGCTGCACAATTACTGCAGGTCATGCCATCTACTTTCAATTCTGTTATATCTTGTCGCATATGCTGATGCCTTTCTATTATATTTTTCGTAAAGTTGCAATTAAAACAACTAAATTCCGGTGCTGTTCTAAACAAAGGTAAGAGTATGCTTAAAAATCTCATCAATTGACTGCGAGTGGTCACTTTTATTCTGAACACTCGCTCAATCATGGAAATTTGCACATACTCTGAATCTATAAAAACGCTATACTATAATTCAAAATAAGATCAATTATGAGAACCTCAAGTCTTTTTTTACTCCTGGCACTTTTCTTTACTGCATGTCAGAATAATGCTTCTAATACTACTGATGAGGCTGATTCAACATCTACAGAACAAGAAGAGGCTCCACAAGAAATGAAATATACGCTCACTCCTTTTTCTTCATCTGAAGCCTATCCAGATGCAGCAATTGAGTCGGTTGAGTATACTGAAGGGAAATATACTTTTGCAGTTGGAGGAGAATCCTATCAATTAGGCGTTCAAACACCCGATGCAGAAGCCAAGATGTGTGCGAATTCTGCTAAAGGCCAGCATATTCATTTGATTGTTGACAACAAACCTTATGCAGCTAAATATGAGGCTAGCTTCGATTATGAAATGGAAGACGGAGATCACTACTTACTTGCTTTTTTATCTCGCTCTTATCATGAAAGTATCAAAACAGATGCAGCACATGTAGCCAAGAAGGTAAATGTAGGTGATAAAGCATTCCAATCTGTTGAAGATATCACAGAGCCTGTTCTTTTTTATAGCCGTCCTAAAGGAACTTACACTGGTAAACTTGCTACAGAAAAAGTAATGCTTGATTTTTATCCAGTTAATGTAACAATTGGATCAGATTATATGGTTAAAGCAAGCATCAATGGCGAAGAACACATGATTGATGTTTGGCAACCATATTATATAGAAGGATTGCCAATGGGAGAAAATACGGTAGAGCTAACGCTTGTTGATAAAGATGGAAACAAGGTGGATGCTCCTCTCAATCCGGTAAGCCGCACCTTCACTTTAGCAGCTGACCCTGTAGAATAATCGTTTATTCATTGCCTACAAATTTATAATGCGTTATAGATTTGTGGGCAGTTTTCTACAAAAAAAAGTGCTGCTAAGTATTACTACCCAACAGCACAAAAGCCAGTAAATTAGTAGCCTCTCGGGCTACTTTTGAACACCATATATACAAATCACAATCACAATCTTAAAAAGGTACGGCTCAAATGGAGCCCTGTTTCTCCATCGTTTCCAATTTTGAGCCGTACGTCATTCATCCCTGTTGAAGTTGGTTGTCACTATACTCTCAGTTCACTTCGTGATTATGGAAGTGCACCTGAGATGTACAATGCACTTCCTTCGGTTCTGGTGAATATCTTATCGGGGGGGAATAAGGATATTTTTTGATTATTTTTGATGTAGTTTATTAATGACAATTAATTAAATACAAGTACCGTGCCAAAAATTGTGATCTACTCCTTTTTGCTGTTTTTTTTATTTGTTTCATGTAAAAAACAGCCCCAAGCGCCTGCTTATCAATCTGTCCAATCAATGGTAGTTGATTCTGCTGCTGTTGTAAGCCCTCACCCTCTCGCAAGTGAAATTGGTATCGAAATACTTAGAAAAGGAGGAAATGCTGTAGATGCAGCAGTGGCAGTACAATTTGCATTGGCAGTGGTATATCCCCGTGCAGGCAATATCGGCGGCGGTGGGTTTATGGTAATTAGAGATCAGGATGGCTCTACTACTAGTTTAGACTATAGAGAAAAAGCTCCACAAAGTGCTCATAGAAATCTATATCTGGATAGCCTTGAAAACGTAATAAAGGGTTTAAGTACAGAAGGAGTCTTAGCAGCTGGAGTACCCGGTACGGTAGCTGGCCTTCTAGATGCTCACCAAAAGCATGGCAAACTGAAAGATGTCGCTGCCTTAATTGAGCCTGCTATTCTACTGGCAAAAAATGGATTTAAAATTTCGGAAGCGGAAGCCAGGCGTTTGAACCGCTTTCAAGATGCTTTTCGCAAACATAATAATACCCCCAATCCATTTATAAAGGACACCTTCATAATTGGTGACCTTTTAGTGCAGGAGGAATTAGCGCATACTCTTAATCTTATCAAAGAGAAAGGGAAAGCTGGATTTTATGAAGGAGTAGTTGCAGATGCAATAGTCGCTGAAATGAAAAACAGTAATGGCATCATAAGCAAAAGTGACCTTCAGAAATATGAGACTCAGTGGCGTACACCTATAAGTGTTGATTACAAAAATTACCGCATTTTTTCGATGCCTCCTCCTTCCAGCGGAGGGCTTGCCCTTGGTCAATTGCTAAAGATAGTAGAAGGATTTCCTATATCAGACTATGGTTTCCACTCTCAAGAGGCCATTCATTTAATGGTAGAAGCAGAGCGCAGGGTATACGCTGATAGAGCTACTTATCTTGGCGATCCTGATTTTTATACGGTTCCTGTTGATTCTCTACTTTCATCTGATTACCTCACTGAGAGTATGTCTACTTACACTCCCGAACAGGCATCTGTAAGTGATTCTATTGACACAGGTAGCCTTTTAATAAAAGAAAGCTTTGAAACAACCCACACCTCTATAGTAGATTCTGATGGAAACGCCGTTTCTGTTACGACCACTCTGAATTCAAATTATGGTTGTAAAGTTTGGGTTGATGGTGCGGGTTTTTTCCTTAATAATGAAATGGATGATTTCAGTGTAAAACCAGGAATCCCTAACCAATTTGGTTTGGTGGGTGCAGAAGCTAATGCAATCCAGGCTGAAAAGCGTATGCTAAGTTCCATGACTCCAACAATCATTGAAAAGGATGGCGAACTTTTTATGGTACTGGGAGCTCCAGGAGGCTCTACTATAATTACAGCCGTTTTCCAAGTGTTTTTAAACGTTGCTGAATTTGGTATGCCACTCGATAAAGCTGTCACTGCTCCTAGATTTCATCATCAATGGCTCCCTGATGAAATAATCATTGAAAAAGGAGGAATTCCTGAGAGTACACAACAGCAGTTGCTTGAGATGGGGCATAATATCCGTGCAATTGAGCGCATGGCTGTCATTAAAGCTATACAACGATTACCAGATGGAAGCTTACACGGCGCTGGTGATTTCCGCAATCCCGATGATGATGTGAGCGGGTGGTAAGATTGTTATATGGCGAGAGGTGAGTAAGTGATATAGTGAGTGGTCATATGTGACGAGTTATTGGGCGCGTATTATGATATGATTATATGGTGATTAAGGGAAAGGGAATTTCACAGCTTAGAGAGATTTAAAGCGGTTTAGATGGTTTAGCGGAACTAAGTGTTTCAGCAATGCGGTCTATACTAAAGACTAAGTGAATTTAATGCACTGTTGAAGTTCGTTAGGATTAATTGCCATTCAAATAGTAGGGGTTTTAGGAGACAATAATCATCAATAATTCAGATGGTAATAGAGTCTAGGCTCTTTGAAAAATAATAATCCTATGACAAGAGTGTTTTTTTTGTTTCAGCGCTATTTTCTTTTTACAATCGCTTTATTGCTTATATCCTGTGAACCAGATACGGTCGACATTACGCTTGGCATTGGGAATCGTGGAGATCTTATTCGTTTTGAGAAGGTAGGAAGCATGGCTGTTCAGGATGTCATTAATAAAGCCGCAGAACAGGGAGATGTTACTAGTGTAGCTCTTCATGATATCGAATTATACAAAGTCATTTATAATACCGTCCACGAAGGACAAATTGTTGAGGCATCTGGCTTAGTTATACTGCCAATAGGTGTAAGTGTACCTGTGGACTTAGTGCAATACCATCATGGTACAGTTCTTCCTATACTTCAGGAAGGAAGCATTCCCTCATTCTATACAGGTGAAAACTTTGGCAACCTTGAAAACTATCTGGTGGGCCCAACAATCGCTTCCAGTGGTTTCATAGTTGCTATGCCCGATTATGTAGGTTATGGCCATTCTAGTGGAGCAGACCATCCCTATAATCTTTATGAAAGTCATTTAGGAGAATATGCAGTGGATATGCTAAGAGCTACAGGGCAATTAATTTCATCATTGAACATTGATTATACTTTTAAAGTGCATTTAGCAGGTTGGTCAGAAGGTGCAGGTGTCGGTTTATCCTGCTTAAAGTTATTACAGGAAAAATATTCAGGCGAATTTGATGTACAGTCATCTTCTTTTTTAGCCGGTGCTTATGATTTTGATCGATTCGTTTTGAGAATCTTAAACAATCCAGATCGTAGCTACTTTGGTGCTTTGGTTTATAGCTGGACGCTTTATAGCATTAATAAATATATACTTGAACCACAAAGGGATGCCAATGAAATCTGGAAATATGAAGTTGCCAATCAGGAGCAATCTTATTCAGTTCCTTCAAACACTATTTCCAATATTTTCCAGCCATTCTTGATTGATAATATTACGAATGGAAATGATAAAGCTATGCTGGATTATATAAAACAGAACGACTTAATAGATGATTGGACTCCTCTGACACCTATCAATTTTCACTATGGCGAAGATGACAATCTTGTCTTTCCCTTCAACTCTATCAATGCATTTAATGCGTTTAAAGATACTGGAGCTTCTGTGGATTTGACACCTCATACTGGTGATCATTTTGACCCTGTTTTTGATTACACCCTCCAAACAATTGAATATTTTAAATAAATGAAAAGTGCTGCTCTAATACTATTATTTCATCTTTTGCCTTTTATACCTCAGATTGCTGCCCAAGAAATGAAAACACTCCCTCTCTTTGAGCAAGGGTATATTTATTTTAATCCAGCAGTACTCGAAGCTGATAGTATGCAAATTTTGGGAATAAGCCAGCATGACATAGCATCTGGTAAATTAGCATTCAATAATTTTTTTCACTTACTCAGTTTTGGATTAAAGCTGGATAATACAAAAGGCGATTTTCACCTAAACTACCACTTCGATCATTATTCTTTCTTCTCGAATAACCGCCTAATGCTAGGCTACTCCTACCCTATCAATTTGAGAAAAAACAGCCTGTCTGTTGGTGCGAGAATTGGTGTAGATATCAATGCTATTCAATATGACAAATTAAACTATGAAAACCTCAGTGGCAATACAATTGCATTCAAACCTGATATGGATATAGGCCTGAATTATCAAACCTCCAAATGGCATATAGGCTTGGGAATGAATCATCTTTTTTATCCGAAAACACAAAAGGATCATATCACTTATATTGAGCGTCCAAGAGCATTTAACTTCATGCTGGCCTATAGAGTCGGGAAAGATAATTGGTACTTCAAACCTAAATTATTATACCATCTTCAAAGCTTTTCTAAAACTATACTGGTACTCAACATAGGAAAAACGAATAAATTTGAAGGAGGTTTTTCCATACAGACACCTGCCACTTTTCTACTACTTTTAGGTATGGATATTGGACTCAATGCTACTTATCATATTACCAATAATTTCGAGCTAGCCCTTTCTTTTGAGCGGCATATATGGTCAGATGCCAAACACTTAAATCTGATGATAAGGTACGGTATCAAATAGAGAACACCATCCGAAACCAAATCAATAACTAGCTTACACCTCTCCTCCTTCCAAATCTTTAGTCATAGCCTCCAATTCCTTATGAAGGCTTTGGACACTTTCTAAAGAATTAGAATCATTCAGCTTAAGGGATAGAGATTCTATGGTATCCAGGTATAGTGTTTCGAGTTCCATATCGGAGCGGAGCGCTTCCATATCTGCCAGGTCTTCATAATGGCCTTCTTTTAGGCGTTTTAATTCTTCCTCTTTAGCTGCTATCGCCTGATCAACTTGTTTATTTCGTTGTATTTTTTTGAGTTTCTTTTTTGCAGAACGGAAGAAATCAAGCTTAGCATAACTCAATTTCAGCTCTCCTTCAAAACCTTCTAATAATCGTTTTAATTCTTTTTTCTTGGCGGCACTAAGGCCTTCACTCATTTGTAATTCCTTTTGAAGAGAGGTAATGCTTTTCTTGATCTTTTCTGCTTCATTTTCGTTTTTGGCAATCTGCTCATCACAATGCCGAATCTTTGCATTAGTCATTCCTTCTACTGTCCCCGATTCTTTTTTTTGCAATGTCTTAGTATTGCTATAACGCCAAATAAGGTATACGATTCCGGCAACTATTGAAAGTACAAATATTCCAAACAGAAAAAAACGCAGCATTGGAGCCACTCTCAATATCAGAATAATAATGAGCACTCCTAAAGCTATACGTAGAATAGTTTGTTGATTCCCCTGCTTGTCAGGCATAATAGATCAATTTAAAAATATCCTTTTCCTCATGAACACTTTTGAAAGCTTCTTGTTGAGCTATCAACATTTACAACAATATAAGAAGGTTTATAATCTATCCATATCCTTTAGAAAGAAATAGAATCGCTAATGTTTTTTGTTTGTTTATAGTTTGTATAGGTACTCCAGTAAGCAGGAGTACCTTTTTTGTAGTTAAATAGGCCGTAAGACAATCTTGTGAACTACTCCTCAATCTGAAAATAAAACTATATTTGCCTCATTAATAATGACGGATGGATATACTACAACAGATACAGGAACAATACATACAGGAGTTTAGCAATAATGTTCCATTGGGAGAGTTTCTCATTAATATGCTAATGACTGCCATTCTGGTTTCATTGCTTCGTCTCTATTATATTCACTTTGGAAATGCGGTTTCTAACAGGAGAAAATTTGCCAATAATTTTCTTCCTCTGGCATTAGGTACGATGCTGATAATTATGATTGTAAAATCATCTATTGCACTTTCACTGGGCTTGGTAGGTGCGCTATCTATAGTAAGATACAGAGCAGCAATCAAAGATCCGGAAGAATTAACCTATCTGTTTATTGCGATAGGCCTGGGGCTAGCAGGTGGTGCTAATCAGCCAATATTGGCCATTGTTGCCTTTTCTGCAATCATGCTGCTATTGTATTTAAGCCGGATCATTTATCGCCAACCCATCACAAAGCAGGATAATCGTATGTTCATCAATATTCATACAGATCAGGATGAACTGGAAAAAATAAGCAGCATACTCAGTAAGCACTTGCCATATGTAGAGCTGAAAAGGCTGGACACCTTAGAAAAAGGCTTGGATTTGTCGTATATCTGTAAAGCTCGTTCCTTATCAGAAATTAGTCAGGTAAAAAATGAAATCACCGCACTTTCAGAATTGACTCGTTTATCTATTGTAGATCAACCGGATCTAATTGTTTAGAGTTTAGAATAAAGTTATATGTTAATCCAGGATACCGCTAAGCAGAACCGTCAGCCAGCATTATTATATATGATGCTTGTTTTAGCTGTCCTATTAATAGCTATTCTGTGGAGCAGCCTGTCAAAGCCAACTATCAGGCATCAATATTCGCAATTGCCAGCATCCACAATTCACTGTGGAGCAGAAGAAGTCCAGCAAGAAAAGTTTTTCAAAGATGGGATAGAATTTGGCAATAGTAATACTCAAAGCGATGAAGCTGCCCATAGTGGTAATTTTAGTTGTAAACTACCTGAAGCTAAGGAAGCCGTATATGGTTTTGGGTATCAGTTAGAAAATCCCAAGCCTGGCAAATCCTATAGAGCAAGCGTGTGGAGGAAACGGATGCACCTTCCTGCGGGTTATCTGGTTGTAAGTATAGAAGGAGAAGATGGACAATATATACAGGAAAACCAGGCCCGGGTCAAAGATAGTCTTGCTTGGGAACAACTTTCTATACGCTTCACGATACCTTATCAAAAAGATATAAGCCATTTTCGTGTTTATGTATACAGTCAGGGACATACAGAGGTCTTTTTTGATGATTTGCTCATCGAAGAATTATCAACTGATTCTACTGACAATTTTTCAAAAGAGCACCTTCAATTGGAAATCCCTCCATCCTCTATGGAGCAATTGGAACAAAAGCGGGAAACCGCTCTTAAGGCAGGGTTGTTGGAAACGAACGACAATGACTGGGTGCCAGCTACCATCATCCAGGATAAAAATGAAATAGCTGTCGAACTAAGGTTAAAAGGGGATTGGCTTGATCATCTCCAGGGAGATAAGTGGTCTTTTAGAATAAAGGTAAAAGGTGAAAATACCTGGCATAGAATGCGGGCATTCTCTCTACACACTCCGATTGCACGTCATTTTCTGAGCGAGTGGTTGTTGCATCGCTTTTTTGATAAAGAAGATGTCCTCACTACCCGATATGATTTTGTGGAACTATCTATCAATGGGCAATCGCTTGGCGTATACGCTTATGAAGAACATTTTGAAAAACAGCTTCTTGAATACCGCCAACGCAGAGAAGGCCCCATACTAAAGCTTTCCGAAGCACCTTATTGGCAATCTATCAAGCGACAATTGGCTCATCATGGCTTTACAGCACCGGCTGCTCAAAAAGATGCAAGTGATGACTGGAGAGAAGCAGATATCGCTGCTTTTAAAGAAAAAACGATATCCGAAAACGAAGTATTAAGTCGACAGTATAATGAAGCGTATCGCCTTCTCTCTCAATATCAACAAGGCCTGGCCGATGCAGGAGATGTGTTTGATCTTGAATTGATGGCTCGTTATTATGCTATTTGTGATATTACCAATGCTTATCATGGTATAATATGGCATAATCAGCGTTTTTACTACAATCCCGTTAGTGGCTTCCTAGAACCTATAGGGTTTGATGGTTTTGGTGGGCCTCCCGGAAAGAAATATAGTTTATTAGGTGCGGGAGCTTTAAACAAGGAAGTAGACATAGAAGAACAATTATTCGGCAGTCTTTTTGCTGATTCTAGTTTTGTTGCATTGTACATCAAAGAGGTACAACGCCTAAGCACCAACAATTACATCACTAGCCTACTGGATGAATTATACCCTTCCTGGTCTGCCCGACTATCATTTATTCAAAATGAATTTGAAAGCTATCGCCCTAATTATAATGCACTATTAACAGAAGCTCAATATATCCAATCTCTAATTATGCCTATTGGCGCTTTTAGCCTTTCGGCAAATAAAACAAAGGAGCACGATGAAATAAGACTCGAAAACCGGCATCCACTTCCAATAGAAATCATTGGTTATGGTTTTACCTCTCAAAAGATGACATCCAAATTTGATAGCGTAATAACGATGCCTGGCAGTATCGAAAGAAAACTACTAGCAAGATTAAAAAGAGATGGCCATATTGCTCATTTTAATCAGATAAAATTCATGGAAGAAGGGGCCTTAAAAGAACAGGCTCCCCCTATTTATCTAACTACCAAAATCGTTCCTAATGCCCATTACCTCTTCTTCAGGACACTAGGTACGGATAGCCTATTTAGTACTCCAATCCGATTGCTCCCCAACAAAGTCGACCTGACAGAAGCTCAAGTGTTAAGGAAAAAGGCTAAGGTTCAGGAAAACAGTCATTATCAATTAATAGGTACAAAAGTCATTTTCCCGAAAGGAAAGCATATTTTGGAACAGGATATCATTATCCCTGCTGGTTATACTCTTACTTTAAGCCCTGGTACACAAATCATTATAAACAAGGGAGTTAGGTTGATTACTTATTCGCCAATAAAAGCCTATGGGACGGATGAAGAGCCTATAAAAGTGAGTTCGGAAGACGGTACCGCAGGAGGTTTTACCGTATTACAAGCCGCAGGCACTTCTGAGTTGAAGAATGTTCATTTCGACAATTTGAACACTTTAAAAGTAGGAAATTGGCAACTTACAGGGGCCGTCACTTTTTATGAATCTGATGTCAAACTCTACCGCTGTTCGTTCACCAATTCCCAGTGTGAAGATGCCCTTAATATCATCCGTAGTAACTTCGAGATGAATAACTGCCTGGTTAAGCACACGGCTTCCGATGGATTTGATGCTGATTTTTGTAAGGGAACGATTGTCAATTCTCACTTTAAGAATACGACCAATGATGGAATAGATTGTTCGGGAAGTATTATCAATATCAATCAATGTTATCTGGAACAGAATGGAGATAAAGGCATAAGTGTAGGGGAAGAAAGTGATGTAACCCTTTTTAATACCTCTATTACTGGAGCCCCAATAGGAGTGGCTTCCAAGGATTTATCCGTGCTTTTTGTTAGAGATTTACAACTAACTGATTGTAAGCAGGGTTTTGTTGCCTTTCAAAAAAAACCTGAATATGGTGGTGGAAAGATTGTAGTGGAATCTTATAAAGCTCAGAATGTTAAAAGATTGTATGCTATTTCTAAAGGCAGTACTTTGCAATTGGAGCAGGAATTAATAGAGTAAAGCATACTGCAATATCTCTATGCGCTTATCAATATTTATAATGGTATATCTAACTGCTTCAGTTTAAAGTTATGATCCGCCAAAAACGGCAAAATTTATACTATTAATTTTGTTAGTAGCCTCATCTTATGTAACTTGAAGCGATACGCATAATTCTCTCATTAAATCAAATGAAACAAAATGATTATTTTTGGAACTAGAGGTGTTAAATCTACCTTAAATCAAGGTCAGTTTAACTGCCCTCAATGTGAATCAACACGCGCTTATAAACATAAAAAAGTAACCCGTTTTTTTACTCTTTATTTCATACCTCTTATACCACTTGGAAGACTAGGAGAGTTTGTTGAATGCCAGGCCTGCAAAGGTACTTTTATTCCTAATGTATTAAATTACAATAAAAATCAACAATCAGATTCTTTTCTCGCCGAATATGAAAAGGCGATGAAACATTGCATGGTTCTTATCATGCTTGCAGATGGAGAAATCGATGAAAATGAAATGGTCACAGTGCAGAAAATCATCAATAAATTTGGCCATAATGACATCTCACTGGACCAATTATCTAAATATGTAGAAGAAGTACAACAAAAACCGGAAGATATCTCTACTTATCTTAGAAAAGTCACACCAGCTCTTAATGAACATGGCAAAGAGATGATTATTAAATGTGCAATATCCGTAGCAGCTGCCGATGGTAATATCGATGATTCTGAGATCAATTTAATTAATGAGATGGCGAAAGTTATGGAAATGTCTTCTTCTCATTTAAAAGGCATATTGAGTGAAATGTTTGCTCCAAAACAAGAACCTAGTTTTTCTAAAAACTAATATTCTTTTATACGTTGCTTGGCTACTACCTTTTATTTCCGTAGCACAACTTCCTGAGGGCTTTAGTGATGAAGCCATTGCTGGCCCCTGGGACATCCCTATAGGTATTACCTTTGATGAAACTGGTAATGGTTATATCTGGGCATCAACAGGGAAGGTATATTTCATGGATACTACGGAGCAAATTACGCCTGAGCCTATTTTAGACATATCAGAAGAAGTTGGTCGCTGGCTGGATCATGGTATGTTAGGATTTGCACTGGACCCTGCTTTCTTGGAAAATGGCAAAGTCTATATGTTGTATACTGTAGATAGGCATCATCTATACTATTTTGGAACAAATGAATATGATCCTAACGCGACTGAAACCCATCAGGCCACTATAGGCAGGCTTACTTCTTATGCTTTTGATCTCAGTCAGGATATCCCTGTTCTTCAGAACGAGAGTCGAAAGGTATTGATTGGTGAAAACCCAGAGGATGGATTTCCCATTTATTATGCTTCACATGGTGTTGGAGGATTGGCATTTGGAACCGATGGCACTTTATTAGTAAGTTGTGGCGAATCAGGCAGCTCGATTAGTATAGATAATGGCAGCGATCATAAAACTGATTACGCTCAAGCTTTAGAGGAAAATATCATCAGTCCAAAAGAAAATGTAGGAGCTTTTAAGTCTCAGCTGATAGATAATTTGAATGGTAAATTATTACGTATTGACCCTGAAACCGGGGCAGGGCTTCCTAGCAATCCTTTTTATGATGAGGATGCTCCTTTTGCTGATCGGTCCAGGATCTGGTCTATAGGCTTGCGTAATCCCTGGCGTATATATGTAATTCCTGAATCAGGTAGCCACTATCCAGCTGATGGACAACCCGGCCATATCATTATCGGTGATGTAGGAGATGGCACATGGGAAGAAATTAGTTTGGTGAGTAGTGGTGGGCAAAATCTGGGTTGGCCTCTCTATGAAGGTTTTGAACCTCACCCTGAACTATTCCCTCTGACCACCTATAATCAAGATGCTCCTAACCCCCTGTCTAATCAGGATGAATGCCCTGAGTATTTCAGCTTTCAACATTTATTGCGCCCTTTCGGCAATAGTACCACTGTTGGTAATCCATGTGATGAAACTCAAAATATCCCTGCTGATATACCTATATTTTCTCATCATCCACCTTTAATTGCCTACCGGAATCAGACAGATACTTCTACTCCCTTCGCCCAAACGATGGATGAAGATGGAAATATTATTCCTATTGATGAGGCCGGTATTGGTGATCACTTTCAGGGTGATGCCAGCATGGCAGGCTTAATATACCAGGGCGATCAATTTCCTGAAGATTATCAGAGAAAATACTTCCATGCAGATTACAGGGGCTGGATCAGGGTAATGGACTATTTGCCGGAAGGCCAACTGCAAAACATAGATACATTTCACATGGCCAGTGAAAAGATAGTCTCACTGGCAGAACAGCCAAAGAATGGCTATTTATACTATATCAATCTGGAAGATAAAAATCTGCACCGCATCAAATATGGAGGCCCTCCCATCCCTGTTGTAAAACTCAATGCAGACCCGCTTTGGGGCCCGGGCCCACTAGAAGTTCGTTTTGATGCAAGTGAGTCTGGTAGCACTGGTTCCTCTTTATCGTATCATTGGGATTTTGGAGATGGGCATACTGATACTTCTATTGTAAGTATTCATACTTTTAATCCTGCAAGCTCCTCTCCCACTGTTTATGAAGTAACTTTAAGCATACGAGATACTTTTGACCAGGTCAGAAGTAAACAAATAAGTGTTTCTGTAAATAATAGCCCTCCAGATGTATCCATTATCAGTCCGGAAAATGCTTCACAATATCCTACGGATGCTACCAGCCTGATACGCCTGGATGCAATAAGTAATGATATAGAAAGCAATACTGAAGATTTAGAATATGACTGGCAAGTATATCTTCATCACAATGATCATTTCCATCCATCCAGTGCTAGTGAGGAGCAAAGTACTTATGCCTTAATTTCTCCTCTTGGATGCCATACTGATGAATATTGGTATCGGATAATACTGAGGGTTACAGATCCTCATCAGGCAAGCAATCAGGATGAAGTGATTATAACTCCTGATTGTGAAGAGGCATTTATTGAATTTACGAACTTTGAAGCTCATATAGAGGGTAAAAAAGTAATCCTCAACTGGCAAATTTCATCTAATGCTCCAGTAAATCGTTATGAAATTCAGCGCAGTGATGATTTTCTCCATTTCGAACGCTTACAAATATTGACCAATACGAACTTCGAGGGAACTGCCACGGATGATCAGCCGCTAAATGGGCCCAACATATATAGGATTAAAGCCATTAGTCAGGATGGCAGATTTCGATATTCTCCTTTATTGAGTATCTCTTATCCACCTGATTTCTCTTATAGTATCTACCCTAATCCCACCACTTCTAATCTGCAACTTGAATTAGTAGAAGCTCAAAATAAGCAAATCCGAATACAAATCTTTGATGTAATAGGACAACTAGTACAAAACTATCTTATAGATGCCAATATAGGTGAAACGCTCAATCATGAAATTCTTACTCATAGCCTGGCAAGTGGTTTATATTTCCTGGAAATAACAAATGGGGAAAAACGGGTAGTGGACAGTTTTGTAAAAAGATGAACAAGATTACAGCTGTATATTATCTCTCTCCGAAAATTGTATCTGGATAAAATAGTAAGGCAAAGCTTTCTATTTTCCCCTACTCTATCATCACTTATTATTTATTTGTAGTCACTTATCAAAAAATGGCATATTAAATACGAATAATTATTAAATTTATACAGCCTATTAATTCGAATTTTGAATAGTCTTATTTGTCTTTATAAGACAGTGATTTTTGAGTGAAGTATCTCACAATGTACATATGAACGTACAGTTTCCTAGATAACAAATTCATACTACTTTTTTATGCACATAAATATTTTCAGCCCAAGCATGAATGCTTGACAGGCAATCCTTTGTGCCTTTCAAAGCTAATGGAGAGCAAAAAATATAGCTAAGGATTTTCAACCGAAATCTTACAGGAGAATAGAATAAAAACTTAATCCATTTTATCATAAAATCTCATTTGTCATGAAAATTTTGATTTCTTATTCCAGAAGATTTTTCATGAAAACAATTTTGATGCTATTCTTTTCTGTTAGTTTTCTTGGAATCTCTTTTTCTCAAGATGTATGTGAAATTAGAGGACCCGCACTTATCTGTAATAGTACACACCCTACTGGTACTTATTCCATCAAAGAAACGCTTATTCCTCCAGGAGGTTATATAGTATGGGAAGCCACACCTGGTGGAACAATTACTCCAGTAAGCGATCATATCATTAATGTTGCATGGCCCCCAGGGACCGGAACCTATCTGGTTACAGCCAGCATTTACGATGCTACAGGGGAACTCGTAGATTATTGCGAGCTTGAAGTATCGGTTGGAGATCCGGTAGCTGATGCAAGCATCTCTCCTCCTTTTATAACAATCTGTCCTGGCCAGTCAGTAGAATTTACCGGAATTTCGGATTGCAACGATTGTACCTACAATTGGACGGTATCCAACAACTGGGAAGAAGGAGTAGACTACGATTTTTTGTCTACAGATGATCATACTGCGACCATTATCTTTTACACCTCTAATTCAACTGGCTCTGTTCAATATAATGTCAGTAATAGTTCGGGATGTTCAACAGCCCCTAATTCTCAGGTTTTTATCGCTGATGTATCCGAACCGTCCTTCGATGTCATCGAGGGAACAGTAAATGGAGATAATATCGAGCTTTGTAATGGCCAGGAAGTTTTCCTCAATAATACAACCGTTGGTAATTTTATTTATCATTGGCAAATTATTGAAACTGCCACCAATCAGGAATGGAATTATTTCACAGAAGATATCTCCTTTAACTTTCCTAATACTGGCCTCTACTCTATTACACTCACCAATTATTACGCTCCTTTTCAAAGCTGTTTCAATTCTACCACGCAAACAATCAATGTTCAGGAGGGAATTCCAATTCCTATTATTTGTCCCTCCGTTGTCTGTGAAGGGCAAACGGTTACTTATGAAGTAGAAGAAGACTGCACAGGGGAATACACCTGGACGGTAGTACAACCAGATGGTACGGAAACTACTGAGACTGGTAATCCTATAAGCGTTACCTGGTCTCTGGAAGGTAGTAGTTTCGGCACAGGATATGTTATTTTTCACCCAGACGGCTGTCCTTCTAATTTCTGTGCAGGCCCCAGTGTTCAGGAGGTACCTATTTTTCCTAGTGAATTTGAAATGACTGGCCTTGACTTTATTTGTCGTCAGTTCAATGTTACAACTTCCTACATATTGACCTCAGCAAATCTTCCTGGCGCAAACTATAATTGGGGGATCGATGCAATTAGTACATATAGTGGTGGATTTAGTGGTCAAACACTTTCAGAGTCTATTTCCATT
Source organism: Chitinophagales bacterium (assembly GCA_022360175.1). GTDB lineage: Bacteria > Bacteroidota > Bacteroidia > Chitinophagales > Saprospiraceae > JAKSDI01. The sequence continues at coordinate 514 of JAKSDI010000237.1, read as the reverse complement.
CCGGATTATGATTACTTCTATCAGGTTGAATTTAAAGATGAAACAGATCAGACACTTTTCAACGGAGTAGTGAGAATATGGGTAGAGATAGAACACCCTATTGCTGGTTGCATCGGATATGTTGAAAAAATAGTGGAAGTAATACAGGGAAATGTTGCTGGCCCTCATGAAATATGTATAGGCGATGAAGCTGTTTGCGAATTCAGTCCTGATCCAGGAAGAACCATTAATTGGTCGCTTTCCTTAAATGGAGATGAAGTACTACCTCCGACTCCTGGAGGAGCTACATTTACTATTCCAGCAACTGCATTAACAGAAACAGGAAGCTACGTTGTATCAGCAGAAGTAGTAGGCGATCAGGGAGAAAACTGTCAACAAGGTGGCAACTTAATCGTACATGAAGTGCCTCCACCACCAGAAATAGAAGGCCAGACAATTATTTGTCCAGGAACTCCTTATTTGTACAGTATCGCAAATTGCAACAGTCAATATACTGTTGAATGGTCTATTAATA
>JAKSDI010000011.1 GCA_022360175.1 Chitinophagales bacterium | reverse complement strand
GCATACTTGTAAAGTACGTACCGAAAAATAGCTAAAGTCCGGTGAAGTAAGGCGTTCATATTAGCGAAAGGATTAATTTTAAACATGTTCTAAATTTAGTGCAATTTACTTGAGTAAACTATATTTCTACCTTTGATCTATCCAATACATAGATAAGATCATAAATAAAGAATAGCTAATAATGTTGAGTAGTATATTGTAATAGAGAGGAGGAGAGCTGTTTTTTACTCTTTGGGGTGAGCTGTCCCGTTCTCTTTTTGTTTTGCTCTTTATGGAGCAGCGCTTTTAAAAAATCTCCATAAAACTATGGAATATTGCTTTCTTTGACAACTTTCGTGGAAAATGATTTCATAAATGAGTAGCCGTAAAATCATTCCTGAAAAAACAGCCATCATAATAGCTATTTTCATAGCTGGTTTATGTTCTATTGTCTATGAATTGCTGATAAGTACCACCACCTCTTATTTTTTGGGAGATAGCATTCGCCAGTTTTCATTGACGATCGGTATTTATATGGCAGCGATGGGCCTGGGATCTTTCCTAAGCAAGTTTTTTCCAGAAGAATACCTGGCCAGCCTTTTTATAGTAGTAGAGGTTTTGTTAGGGCTGATTGGTGGACTGAGTGTGCCTGTGCTTTATTATGCCTTTGAATTACTGACTCGTTTAGAGTATCAGGTTTTAATGATCACTCTTACATTGGTTATTGGTATTCTTACGGGCTTTGAAATACCACTCCTTGCTCGCATCATGAAAAAATATTATCCGCTAAGAACCAATCTGGCCAATGTAATGTCACTGGATTATTTTGGAGCATTGGCGGCTACTTTATTATTTCCCTTTCTTTTCTTACCATTCTGGGGACTGTTTCGTACCTCTGTCTTTTTTGGAATGTTGAACATCGCTTTAGGTGTATTTATACTGATTTACTTTTCAGAATACCTCAAAAAAACAACTAAGCACTGGATGTATGCCAGTTCCTTTATAGCTATGTTGAGTTTTGTTGGCCTCCTCTTTTTTGCTACTCCTTTGCTAAAGCGCTGGGATGACCGCTCCTTTGTGCATCAGATTGCCTTTAACAAACAAACACCCTATCAGCATCTGGTACTTACCAAGAATAAAGAAGAGATTCGCCTTTATATCAATCGGATTATTCAATTTTCTTCTGCTGATGAATATCGTTATCACGAAGCATTAGGGATTATTCCGTTACAGACGGCAGCATATAAGGAAAAAGTATTGATACTAGGAGGGGGAGAAGGGCTGTTGGCGCGGGAAATACTAAAATCACCTGAGGTGAAATCGGTTACTATTGTAGATCTGGACCCAGAAGTCTTTCGAATTGCTAAAGAAAATCCACATTTAAGTGCACTCAATGATCATGCTCTAGACAACCCTAGAGTACGAACCATTGCAGAGGATGCCAGCGTGTACCTCAGAGAGACAAGTGAGTATTACGATTTAATCATTGCCGATCTTCCTGATCCTTCCAACGAAGCAGTTGCACGTTTATATAGTTCTTATTTCTTTGGTTTGGCTAAAGCCCGCCTTACGGCAAATGGCGTTTTTGCGACACAGGCTACCAGCCCTTTTCATACCAGGAATGGCTTTTGGTGTATTGTGGAAACAATAGGTGCTGCAGGCTTTAAAAATGTATTGCCCTATCATAATTACGTGCCATCTTTTGGAGATTGGGGTTTTGTGCTTGCAAGTGATCAACCTCTGGAAGCTTTACCTTTTTCATCAGATCTACCTTTGAAGTATCTGAATGAACAAACAGTTGCTAATATGTTTGAATTTCCACCAGATATGGATCATCCCGGGAACCTAAAGATAAATCGATTGGATCAACCAGCCCTGCTTGATTATTACTTGAAGGATTGGGCAAAGTGGAGTAAGGAAAAAATGAAATAAATAAGAACTTAGCTGATCCTGCTCCAGCCTTTCAGTTTTTTGCCATGCTTTTCCAAATACCATTGAATAGGATGGTGCTCGGGGCGTTCTAACTTAGGATCATCATCCAGGATGCGAGCTGCTACTTCACGGGCTGTTTTCAGAATTTTTCCGTCTTTGGCAAGGTCTGCAAGGCGGAAATTGATAATGCCACTTTGTTGTGTACCTTCTATATTGCCAGGCCCTCGAAGGCGCAAGTCCGCTTCTGCTATATCAAAGCCATTATTAGTGCGGACCATTGTAGCAATGCGTTCTTTCCCCTCTTTACTCAGCTTAAAGCTGGACATAAGAATACAATATGACTGCTCTGCTCCCCGCCCAACACGACCTCTTAATTGGTGCAATTGAGATAAGCCAAAGCGTTCGGTATTTTCTATTACCATGACAGAAGCATTAGGCACATTAACACCAACTTCAATCACCGTAGTTGCAACCATAATTTGGGTTTTTCCCTCAGCAAATTGTTGCATCTCAAAGTCTTTATTCGCGGGTTTCATTCTGCCATGTACAATACTCATCTGGTATTGAGGCCGGGGAAATTCCCGTTGCAAAGCTTCGTAACCTTCTTCAAGGTTTTTCAAATCTAGTGTTTCAGATTCTTCAATGAGTGGATACACTACATATACCTGCCTGCCTTTAGCTATTTCTTTTTTGATAAATCCAATCAGCCATAGCCGATGATTTTCTGTTTTGTGAAGTGTGACAATTTCCTTTCTGCCAGGAGGTAATTCATCTATGACCGATACATCCAGGTCTCCATAAAGTGTCATAGCAAGTGTACGAGGTATGGGAGTGGCAGTCATGACCAATATATGAGGAGGGTAGGGGCTGCTTTTTTTCCATAGTTTAGCACGCTGAGCCACCCCAAAACGATGTTGTTCATCTGTAATCGAGAGGCCCAGATTTTTAAACTTGACGGGCTCTTCAATGAGTGCATGTGTACCTATAAGAATATGAATGTCACCATTTTCAAGGGCAGCAAGTAAAGCCTTGCGTTTTTTACCTTTTACACTGCCAGATAGAAAACCTACTTGCAAGCCCATACCTTGCACATATTTACCAATAGATTGATAGTGTTGTTGTGCCAAAATTTCGGTCGGCGCCATTAGGCATGCCTGAAAACCATTGTCTAAAGCGATAAGCATACACATGAGGCCCACGATGGTTTTGCCACTACCTACATCACCTTGTAACAGCCGATTCATTTGTACGCCAGATCCCAAATCTCGCCGTATTTCTTTGATGACTCGTTTTTGGGCCCCTGTCAGCTCAAAAGGGAGCTTTTCATTATAGAATTGAAGGAAATAATCACCAACGGTGCCGAAGTGAAATCCCCTAATTGAGTCCTTGCGCCGTCGCCGAATCTGCAAAAGTCGAATTTGCAGAAAAAATAGTTCTTCAAATTTAAGGCGATTGGTAGCTGCGGTGAGCTCTTCCTGTGTTTTGGGAAAATGAATAGCTTTTAAAGCATCAAACCTTGGGAGCAGTCGGAACTTTTGTATTAGATAGGCAGGAAGGTTTTCAGGGAGGTCCTGAGGCTTCAGTTTTTCAAATAAAGCCTTCATAATACGCCGCCGTCCTTTTGCATCTAACCCTTTAGTATTGAGCTTTTCTGTACTAGGGTATACGGGAGCAAAAGTAGAAGCCTTTTGAGTCGTTTGTTCGGGCTTTACTTGTTCCATCTCTGGATGTGGCATACTTAGCTTGCCATTGAAGCTATTGATACGGCCATAAATAACGTATTCTTTTCCAACTTCTAGTTGCTTTTCCAGCCAGTGTACACCAGTAAACCATACAAGTTCCAGCACGCCTGTTTCATCGCGGAGGCGCCCCGAAAGCCGTTTTTTGCGCCCTTCTCCAATCGTAGTAAGCCTGCGTAGCACACCTTTGAGTTGCACCTCTCCACTTTGGTCATGTAATTCTCTGATCTTGTGAAATTGAGTTTTATCAATATACCTATGAGGATAGTGCTGGAGCAGGTCGCTAAAAGTAAAGATCCCCAGTTCCTTATTAAGTAACTCTGCTTTTTTGGGGCCCACCCCTTTCAGATATGCTATGGATGCGTCAAGTGTATTCATTTTGCAAGCATGCAAAATAAACAAAAAGTATTTTTAAAACAAATACTTTTGAATTCATGTTTTTTAAAAATATATCCCTTCCTGGAAACAATTTACTATCTATATGCGGTTTACGTGGTATCCTTTTTTGACAAAATCCGTGAGAAATGATTTAGAATTACGGAATTTTTCAAAGAACCCGTAATATTGCGTTATTAGAAGAAGAATGAGATTATGGAAACGAAGAGACAATTACAGGTAGCCGAAACCATTAAAAGGCATTTTAGCATAGTACTACAGAATGAAGGAAACTATGTTTATGGTACAGAACCATTAGTAACCGTTACGAGAGTAAAAATGACACCAGACTTTGGGCTGGCAAAAATTTATCTAAGTGTATATAATGTAGAACACAAGCAGGGAGTGATTCTCGAAATGGAAGAACATATCACTCGCTTACGCCAGTCTTTGGCTAGTCGAGTGCGCAAGCAAATGCGCCGTGTACCAGATATTGCATTTTACCTGGATGATACACTGGATGAGATGTATCGACTGAATGCATTGTTTGGGAGATTACATGAAGAAGGGCAAATGGGCGAGGAAGAATAATAAGATGAAGTTATCTTGAGCCTTGTTCCCTCCTAGCCGTGAGGCAAATGGATAGGGCCTTCTTAAGCCAATAGAGCGGTATCGAAGCATTTCGGTATCGCTCTATTGTTCTGTATCACAATGTGCTGATTCCTTCTTAATATCTGGCAGAGTACTAGAAACAGATGAGAATATATTTTATCCAACAAGTACATCCAGTATGGCAGGCCCCCAAAACTTTTTAGTAAAAAAATAAGTGGCAAGCAGTAGAAAGAGAGTCGCTACAGACAATCCCAAAGTGGCTATTCCTTTGGCCAGTTTTGTGCGGGCGAACTCATAACGCCCAATAAATACCTCAGCGACAAGCAGATTGGGTAAATAGAAAAAGAAATCCATAAAATAATCAAAAGGGCCCGTGAAGTTGCTGGTATGCCCCAATCCATCTGTAAATAAAAACCAAAAGCCGTAATCCATGCGATATAGCCAGGAGCCAATGGCCAAAGCGAATAAGCGAATGGCCCATGCTCGGTGTAATTCGAATTTGCCAGAGCGAGCATAATGAAGAGTCGCTATCGCAGCTAAAAACATCAATACCCCATAGCCTGCAAATCCAATATCCATGATTAATCCACCGATAGTGCCTTTGATAAAAATGAATACCAGGCCACCTATTGCAGCACCTAATGCAGAAATAACATACAATCTGCCCAACCAGCGATGAATAGCGGGATATTTTATACGTATTCGTTCTACCAACTGGATGCAACCAAGCATTAATATAATACCGCCTGTAGCAAAATGTAAGCCTATGCCTAAAGTAGCTCCTCGGGTATTGGAATCGTAAAGGCCAGGAAGTATTTCATTCCATTGTGCAGTATTGCCCTCTAATAGAGCAATAAAATAAAAAGCGAGTATGTATAAACCAAACAGAAAAGCACTTCCCCAAACTGTGACTACTAATACTTGGGCTGCCCAATGCATGGCATTGTCCCATTTTTTAGAAGTGATATGGGGAAGTGCTTCTTTCATAAGAGGTGTTTGTGGTTCCTTTAAAACTCAGCACTACCAGGAGTGCGAGGGAACGCAATCACATCACGAATGTTACCCATTCCTGTAATGAACTGAACCATGCGCTCAAAACCAAGCCCAAACCCGGCATGTGGTGCGCCACCAAATTTACGCAACTCTAAGTACCACCATAATTCTTCTTCTGGTACATCCATATCCTTCATGCGACTTACAAGTACATCATGACGTTCCTCTCTTTGCGATCCACCAATTACTTCACCGATACCGGGGAACAGAACATCCATCGCAGCTACTGTTTTGCCAGGGACATTTTCCTGCTCATCGTTTAATCGCATGTAGAAAGCTTTAATGGAAGCAGGGTAGTCACGTACGATGACAGGCTTCTTAAATTTCTTTTCTACAAGGAATCGCTCGTGTTCAGCCTGTAAGTCTTTACCCCATTCTACATCGTATTCAAACCTTCCTTTCTTGTATGGCTTAGAATTACGCAATATATTGACCGCTTCTGTATAAGTAATACGCTCAAAATCATTGTCGACTACAAAGCGAAGCGTTTCTGTCAGGGACATTGGGCGACGCTGTTCCTTGGGCATGTTTTTCTCCATGTTCTGGATGCGTTGATCCAGAAATTCAAGTTCATCGCTATAGTTATCAAGGATGAAGTTGATAAGATACTTGCAAAAGTCTTCTGCAAGATCCATATCATCATAGATATCGTAAAAAGCAACTTCCGGCTCTATCATCCAGAACTCTGCCAGGTGGCGAGAAGTATTGGAGTTTTCTGCCCGGAAAGTTGGTCCAAAGGTGTATACTTTACCTAGCGCTAAGGCTCCGATCTCAGCCTGTAACTGGCCAGATACAGTTAGGTTAGTTGCTTTACCAAAAAAATCCTGGCTATAATCTACATCACCTTCTTCTGTGCGTGGTGGATTGGCAGGATCAAGAGTAGAGACTCTAAACATCTCACCGGCACCTTCTGCATCACTACCTGTAACAATAGGCGTGTGCATATAAAAATAGCCATTATCATTGAAATACTTATGGACGGCATAAGCAATACCATGGCGGATACGGAATACGGAGCTAAAGGTATTGGTACGCATACGAAAATGCGCTTTCTCTCGCATGAATTCCAGCGATTGCGCTTTAGGCTGCATAGGATATTCATCCAGATTGCATGCTCCCAGTATTTCTATTTCATTTGCCTGCAATTCTACGGCTTGTCCAGCTCCCTGGGATTCCACCAACTGGCCTGTTGCTTTGATACATGCATGAAAACCAACTTGCTTAAGCAGGTTCTCATCCATATTTTCAAAATCAACTACTACCTGTAGTGTTTTCATACTGGTACCGTCATTAAGAGCAATAAACCGATTAGCACGAAATGCTCTTACCCATCCCATAACTGTCAATTCCTGGCCTACCAGGTCGCTGTGACTTGATAGTATTTGCTTTATTTCTGTACGCTTGCTCATGACAAATGATTTAAATTTTGGCGCGAAAATAAGGGAATTAAAGAACATTTAAAAAATAAATTCAATACGAATGAACTGTAGAGTAATAAGCTGTTTGCTAGAGCCATAACAAACTACAATTAGTCCATTAAGATGTCGAACCCATTTTTAAAATATAAACTATAGAACCATCAAGCATAAAAGAAAAGTTCACTAAGAATGCTAAATCATCTCTTTTAATGGTTTTTGATTTATTTTTCTATGTTGAATTTCTCCCATCTATTTTGCGAACGTTGCAACATTATTTCAAATTTAGAAGGAGCAGACATTTCGATCTTCAGAGGGATTTTATGAATTGGATGTGGAAATTCGAGTTTTACCGCACAAAGGAATAGGCCTTTCTGTTTTAAAAGAGGCAAATTGGATGGTGTATATTGTTTATCGCCCAGAATGGGAAACCCTATACTAGCCAGATGGCGGCGCAACTGATGAGTACGGCCAGTATGAGGATGTAGTTCTAATAAACTTAGCCATTCACATTTCAATGAGCGGGCTTCTTTTATTTTATGGTAGGTAGTGAGTGCCTCTTTATCTTCAATAGGAGTGTTGATGCTACCTTTGTTTTTGGCTAGTCCGCAAACGATGGCTTGATAGGTTTTGTGTACCTGCCTTTCGGCAAAAATATGTCCAAGCGCTACTAACGAGCGATGAGTCTTTGCCAGGAGCAATAATCCTGAAGTCGGTGCATCCAGTCGGTGAACTGCTTGTGGCCATGGCAGTGCATCAGGGGCATTCCCTGTTGATAGCTGTCCCTGGATCGCATTATTAACGGTATGATACTGATTGCCACTGACCGCTAAACCTGCGGGTTTATGAATCGCTATGAGGTGATCATCTTCATAAATGGTTTCAATGGGCATGTCAAGTGGCCGGGGAGGAGTAAGATCAGGGCTGTAAATTTTGATATGCTGCCCAGGGTTTACCCAATCGCCAGTATGACCTATTTGCCCATCTACTTCTACTGCACCATTTTTAATAGCTTTTTTGATTCCTTTTCGGGAAGTAATAAATTGCAGTTGACCAGGAAGATAATCACTCAAGCGCAGGCGGGGAGCATCCGGAGGAACAATATGGGTTTCCACCAATCTCATAAAAAGCGCTCTTTTAGCTCAGGAGTAGGAATCATACACTGGTCTTTTTTGCCAAACCATTTATAGCGATTTTTTGCTACCCAGTCGTAAATGAAATCTCTAATTCCCTTTGGAATAATAATAAAGATATATAGTAAGGGCCAGAAACCGGAAAATGAACGCACAACTTGTAAAGGAGCATCTGAGCGGGAATAAGCTTTCCCATTTTTAATTAAAATTACTGTATTAATTTTATCAGGATTGAAGCCATGATCTTGCATCAATTGCTGCCCTGCTTCGGATTGTAGAGAGGTGAATTTAAAAATACCCTGAGGATCTCTTCTGACAACGAATTGTACAAAGCCATTGCATAAATTACAGACACCATCAAATAGTAATACAGCTTGCTGTGATGTAGGCATATAAATTTATTAAATTTTCTGTCTATTAAACACTTTATACTTTCAATTGATTAGCAATCGATTGTGATTATGCGAAAAAATTTCATGCGTATCTAGGCTTGGTAAGAAAAGAAAAATTCTAAAATTATGTAAATTGCCCTACTAAAATTTCTATTTGGAAGCGACGGCTGAAATATGGGATGCTCTACGAGCTGGCAATGTAAATGCACTGGAAAAGCTTTTCAGAAAATATTTTGATGGCTTACTGTCTTATGCTATTCGCTTGAGTCAAAATGAAATTATAGGACAGGAAGTGGTACAAGAAGTTTTTTTAAAACTTTGGGAAACACACAAACGCTTACCAAAAGTGAGTTCTGTTCCAGCCTTTTTGTACAGAGCAGTAAGAAATCAGACAATTGATGAACTAAGGAACCAGCAAAAGAAATCAGCAAGGTTTGTAGAAATTTCTAATGGTACTCTGGTCCATCCGTTTTCTATAGAAGAAGATTTAATCGCTCGTGAGACAGAAGTATTTCGCCGACAACAACTTCAAAAAGCAATAAGCTTATTGAACCCTCTTCAGCAGGAAATCATTTTTCTTCGTTTTTACAATCAATTGTCTTATCAGGAAATAGCAGAAATACTGGATATTAAATACCAGACAGTACGTAACTATATGTCTCAATCTATAGGGAAGCTGAAGAAAAAAATAAAAAAGTAGAAAAAATCCGAGTACAAAATAAGAAGCGCCACGTCAATTAGATAAACAACGCCTTTAAAGGCCTGTCGCAATGAAAGATCCAGTAATGTATCAAAGTGTGGAAGACTTCTTGGAAGATGACCATTTTTTTGAGTGGGGGATGTCTGATCAAGGTAGTCATAATGAGTTTTGGCAGTCTTTTCAGGATCAATACCCAGGCAAGGTAGCAATAATCGAAGAAGCACTTTTATTATTGCAAGAATTGAAATTGGAGCAGTCTTCTCATGCTGACAAAGCATCCCAAAGCTGGGAAAAGCTGCAGGCTCGAATCAATAGAAAACCAAAGAAGCCTTATCCTTGGTTATTGGCTGCTTCAATAACAATTCTACTTATGTTGTCAGTAGGCTTTTCATGGTGGATGATTAATGCGGAAAGTGTGAAAAGTGGATATGGAGCAATGAAGGAAGTCATTTTGCCAGATGGCTCTACTGTATTGTTAAGGGCAAACTCAGAACTGAGTTGGAAGAAAAATGCCTGGAAGAAAGGGGAGGGACGACATGTATGGTTAGATGGCGAAGCCTACTTCAATGTGATGCATTTGTCCAATTCTCCAGAAGATTACTTTATAGTTCATGCTGGAGAAATGAATGTCAGTGTATTGGGGACCTCATTTAATCTATTTAACAGAAGAAATGAACAATCTGTCTTTTTGGAAGAAGGAAGTGTTCAACTTTCGATGAATGATGAAGCACCTTTAATCCTTCAACCGGGTGAGGTGTTATCGACTGAAAAAGGGAGCATGCCTGATCAGGCGAGAAAGGCAACAACACCATCATTTTATACCTCCTGGACTCAACATAAATGGACATTTGACGCAAGCGACCTCTCTACGATAGCACAACAAATAAAGGACAATTATGGATTAGAAGTCGAGTTTGAAGATTCTATGATTAAAAATAGAGTTGTCACAGGGACGGTCCCTGCCAATAATCTCGACGTTTTACTTGAAGCATTACAAGTATTATTGGATATTGATATAGTAAAAGAGAAAGAGCGACTGATTTTTTCATAAGAATGACTTCCATTACGATTAGTTGGTTAATACCAATTCTAACCCCATGAATCATAAATCATAAATACTGTTTGCACAGTATAAGAATTTTCTATTACCTGGCGCAGGTTGCATCACAACTTGCGAAATACAAAGTGTAGAGCGGAGTACTGTAAAATGAGAAAGGATATTAACAAACTTGACCTTCCGTTTTATCCAGACGGGCCTTTGGCATTTTGCATCAAACGTTCAATCATTTTTCGGTTTCAAGTTGCACTATCGTAACTTGAATTACCTGATAGTATCAGCCTAAAGTTATCAAACATCCCTTGGATAGTATGAATACTAGCTTCATGTACATGATGGAGGTGATACTCGTATCATCTGTAGGCTAGAAATGTACTAAGAGATGTAACATGGCATCTCCAAGACCCAAACGTATATGTCTTGTAATTATAGACAAGTCAGGAGTTTTATGTTTGTCTTTTTCTTCTTAATGGGGAATGGGCTATTGGCTCAATCTGCACAGGATTTGTCATTGTATAAGGTCAAGTCAATAGCCGATACCATTCCGGCCAAACAATTTATAGAAATACTAGAGCTTAAGTACGGTATTGCATTTTTATATGAGCCTAAAAACATTGCTGATAGTTACTTCGCCGCCGGATGGCTACCTGATCAGGCACCAGCGCAGGATTACTTCCAGTCTCTTTCGTATCTCTCTGGTTTATCTTTCCGGGAAATAACACCTAAACTATATACAATCAAAGAAGAAACCCAATATGGATGGGTACATGGAAGTGTACTTAATGAACTCAAAAGCGCCTTATTTGGAGCTTCTGTATATGTAGAGGCTATTAATAAAGGCGTTTCTACAGATTCATATGGTGATTTTCTACTTCGCTTGCCTGTAGGTATACACCAACTAATGGTGAGTTATATTGGTTATGAGCCATTTAGAAAAGAAATCATTGTCGAGGCAGGTAATAATCATCAACTTGATATTGCACTGAAAAATTGTACTTCACTTAAAACTGTAACGGTAGTGGGGTCTCGTTTCGATGTTCGCCCCTTACTGGAAACACCTGTTCCTGTTCGATTGATTCCCGAAGAGGAAATTGGAGATATGGCGTTTTTAAATCTTGGACAGGCTTTGCAATACCTTGCTCCATCTTTCCATTCAACTCCACAAACTATTAGCGATGGTACAGATCATATTGATCCAGCAACTTTAAGAGGATTGGGGCCTGATCAGGTTTTGGTTTTAGTAAACGGCAAACGCCGTCATCATAGCGCATTAGTGAATGTCAATAATACGATTGGAAGAGGTAGCGTAGGTACGGATTTAAATGCGTTGCCTTTGTCTGCGATAAAAAGAATAGAAATTCTAAGAGATGGTGCTGCTGTTCAGTATGGATCAGATGCTATTGCTGGTGTCATTAATATTGTACTAAAGGATAGCTTAAGTACTAATAAAGTTGAGGTGGCCACGGGGATAACTACGGCAGGAGATGGACAGGAATTTACATTAAATGGAAATCATGTTTTATCCCTGCCTAAGAATGGGTTTTTGAATTTGTGTTTTCAATACAATCAAAGAAGGGCTATTAATCGTTCGGGGGCTTATACGGGGCCTATTTTTAAAGATGAACGAGACAATGCTCCGATGTGGAGAGAGCAATTCTTTGCTCATGCAAATTATGGTGAGAATAGAGTAATGTCTATCGGTTCGGCAGCTATCAATAATACAGGCTTTTTGCTGAATGCTGAACAGCCACTAGGGCAAATGCTTCGATTGTATGCACAAGGAAGCTTTAATTATCGCAAAGGAGAAGCGGCGGGGTTTTATAGGTTCCCATATCAATCCAGGCGACAATCAGGTTTGTATCCTCTGGGTTTTTCCCCAATAATAGGGACTGATATTTTGGATGGAGATATCCTGGTGGGGATACGGGGAGAGAAAGCTGGTTGGCGATTTGATTTGAGCAATGGTATTGGTAAAAATGCTTTCGCCTTTAATATTAGAAACTCCAATAATGCTTCTATGGGATTAGATTCCCCTACAAGTGCTTATGCAGGAGGTTTTGGATACTGGCAAAATATTTTTCAGCTTAATTTATCTAAAGCAATATCCTGGCTGGTTCCCTTGCGTTTTTCTTCTGGCCTGGAATTCCGCCTGGAGCATTTTGGCCAGATGGAAGGAGATGAATGGTCGTGGCAGCATTATGGAGATACTACAGCCACAGGGGAATTAAAAGATGCAGGAATGCAGGTTTTTCCCGGATTTACACCTGATAATGCTACCAATCAATATAGAAATAGTACAGGAGCTTATACTACGATTGAGGCAGATATTAGCAAACGATGGATGATAGAAGGAGGGGTGCGCTTGGAACGTTATTCTGATTTTGGATTCAATAATAGCTGGAAAATAGCAAGCCGCTATTTGTTATTACCTGAAGTGTCCATTCGGATGTCTTATAATACGGGCTTCAGAGCACCTTCTATGCCTCAGGCACACTTCTCTAGCAAATCTTTCCAGTTTATTTCTGTAGATGGAGAAATGAAAGGTGTTGAAATTGCCCATATCAATAACAATAGTAGCCTTAATCATCTGTTAGGGCTTGGGAAATTGCAGGCAGAGCTGTCTTCTAACTGGAGTGCAGGAATACTCTTTCAGGAAGGCCCCTGGTCTTTTCAGATGGATGCCTATCAAATATCTATCAAGGACAGGATTGCTATGACAGGTAGAATGGCTGTAACAGACTTGCCGGTACTGGCACCTCTGGCTGGACAATTGGATGTACAGAGGCTGCAGTTTTTTACCAATGCTCTTGATACTAAAACAAGAGGACTGAGTATATCGTCAGAAACCACTTTTCAGGTTTTTAAAGGGAGGCTTCGTTTGACGGGTGCGGCTAGCTATTATCAAACGCTTGTAGAAAAGGTTGAAATTAATGGAGCTCTGCACGGTCAGGAATTCCAACTCTTTAATCGGGAAGATATCAATCGCCTGGAACGAGCTCAGCCGGGACATAAGCTTTTCCTGGGAGGAAGTTATCATAATGACAAGTGGTCATATATGATGCAATTGGCTCATTTTGGAGAAGTAGTATACCTCCACCCGCAGGATGGCAACCGCAGTAACTGGATTCGGAATGATTATACAGGAATAGTCGAGAGTAGAGATCAAGTGTTTCAGGACAAATGGCTTACGAATATTGCTTTAGGCAGG
>JAKSDI010000223.1 GCA_022360175.1 Chitinophagales bacterium | reverse complement strand
TGAGGTGTCTGTGAATTTTATGTTTAATCAAGGCGGAGGTTCCCGCGCATAGCAGCGCTACGCAAGGGGTTCTCTAACGAAGAGTAAGCATAAAAGACACCATAGATTACTCGTCTTTTGATACTTGACAGAGCACTAGTGCTTTGTCAAGTGTGAAAAGATGGATAGAGACTTCGGAGAAGTCGGACGTTTATTGAAAAGGGGTATGATGGAAATTTCGACTTCGGATGAAGTCGCATATTCTGTTATTTGTGCGACTTCATTCGAACCTGGCGGCAGACAGGTAGAGTCGAAAGCTTCTTTGCTTAGGCGAAAAAGGTATGATTTCTCCGAAATCAATACTCCAGCCTCACATTTTACTTTAGAAAGAGAGGAATTTCAATATAAATTCCTCTCTTTCCTTTTAGGTGAAGTTTTACCATTAAAACCATCCTGCTCCCAATCCGCGGAAAGGCCATGGAATAGCCAGTAAAATGAGAATTAGAGCAATTAGGTAGAATGTAAAAGTAGTTTTTCCTTTTGCTTCTTCTGTTGCTTTTCTTTTTGCCTTGCTATATCCAACGGTAATAAGTACGATAGCGATTAGCATCAAGATGAGGTGTTCAATGGTGTAAAAACGAGTTATTGCATTCTTCATAAAGCCGTCCATAAAAGAAATCTTTAGATTACTTTCATTCGATATGCCAATAAAGTAAAGCACGAAACCGATCAGCATCTGGATATGCGTTACGATCAATGCAAATAAAGGCATCTTGGAGAGGCTACCTCCTCCTTTCCAGGCTCGATAAGCACTGATAATAGCTAATAAAAGAAACAATAAAACCAGCCATCTAAGGCCAGAGTGGGCATGTGTCAATCCTGTATACATGGTCTATATTTTTGCGTAAAGCTATAGTAATATTGAAGTCAATCAAAAAATAAACTTTAGAATCGATCAAAATTTAAGTTCTACTTTAAACCAGTTCTTAGTAATAGAGTAGAAGTGAAACAAAGATGGGGAATTAATTTTTTGATTAGTACTTATAAATAGTCAGGAATTAGTAATTTGTAGCGTCATTAGAAAACCAACTTATTTATGCTCGGAATGCTTCAGGTCGTCATCGGCCTTGTTTTCGTACTTTTATTGCTTAGTTTATTGGCTACTACAGTAATGGAATTAATCGCCTCTGTATTCAAATTAAGAGGTAAAAATCTTGAGAAGGCACTCCGTAATATGCTTGCTGCTAGTACGGATGTTGATGATAAAATATTGGATAAGTTTAAAAGCAATTCGCTTTACAAACAGCTATCTTATCGCTATGGTAAACGACGTCCTCCATCGTATCTGGGGGATGATACTTTTACCTCCATTCTTTTTAATGTGATATTGAATGGTAAAGGAATGGAAGATTTGCAGCAGCAGATCAACGACTTGCCAGATGATGATCTCAAGAAGGTATTGGAGCAGTTTATGGACGAAGCAGAAAATGACCTGGATGCGTTTAAAGGCAAGGTGAAAAAATGGTATAATGATATTATGGACCGTGCCTCAGGTTGGTATAAGCGTTATACCCAAAAGATATTGATTGGAGTAGGAATGGCTATTGCCATTATATTTAATGCAGATACGCTTGCCATTTATGAGCGTCTGGAATCCGATCCTGAAACACTGCAATCTGTGCTAACACTGGCAGAAGATTATGTGAATGGCAATGGAGAAGGAACTACAGCTTTGGCAGTTAATCCATCTCCTGAATTTGAAGCTTCTCTTACAAAATTGGAAAGCCTGGTGAATGAACAGATTGAAACAGTGAAATCTCCCCTTGGATTAGGGTGGAAAAATGTGGTTTGGAACCAGGTAACACCCTATGATGTAGTCATCAAATTGTTGGGATGGATCGTTACTGCTCTAGCCGTTTCTTTAGGGGCACCATTTTGGTTTGATTTATTAAGAAAACTGGTAAATATCCGGAGTTCTGGTAATAAACCATCGGAATCTTCATAAATTAGCTGCAATCAATTCGTTTTTTATTGTTCTTGAATATACTTTTTCCCAAAAGCTAATCGTTGCTTAAAACACACGGGTATTATGTTCTGTAGGAAGTACCTAATAATATAAACACAACGAGGGCTAGCTACTATGAGAATTGTTCAAATTACTGATTTACACGTCGGCCGTGAGGGCGAAGATACCTATGGCGTTGACGTACGCTCTAACTTTCTTAAAATCCTGGAAGCCACACAGGAAAAAGAACCACATTATCTAGTTATATCTGGTGACCTTTGCTACCGTGATGGGGATGCTGATATCTATGAATGGATAAAGGGCAAAGTAGAGCAAACTGGAATTCCTTATGAAATTATGTCTGGAAATCATGACGATCCAGTTATGATGGCGAATACCTTTGGTAGGGCAAACTTGTTGAAGGGTAAAGAACTCTATTTCAGGCGCTATTTTGAAGGACGGCCTGTACTATTTCTGGATACAACTCCGGGCGTTGTTTCTAAAGAACAGTTGAATTGGCTCAAGAAGGAATTGGCAGAACAAAAGGGAGAAGCTATGATCTTTATGCATCACCCACCATTAGAGGGAGGTGTCCCTTTTATGGATCAACGGCATGCGCTTCAAAACAAGGACGAAGTGCAGGAAGTTATCTTTGAGCATCCTCATAATGTTAATATATTCACAGGGCACTATCATGTTGAAAAGTTGATTCGCAAAAAAAATATGGTAGTACATATTACTCCATCTTGCTTCTTTCAAATTGGCCAGGAATCAACAGATTTTCAGGTAGACCATTATCGAATTGCTTTCCGGGAAATCAATTGGAATAATGGCGTGATGATGAATGCTGTACATTATTTATAAAACATGGATTCTCAGCTTCCTCAAAACTACGAAGATGAATTGCGGTGGCTCAATCGCTTATCTGTATTTCTGGATAACCGCTTTCGAATCCCCGGTACTAACATACGTTTTGGAGCAGATTTTTTGATTGGCTTGATCCCCTATGCCGGGGATGTAATATCCTTTGGGCTTTCTGGCTTTCTAGTCTTTATGATGGCCCGCAAAGGAGCTAGTGGTATGGTATTGGTTAAAATGATTGGAAATGTCTGGTTGGATGGTATGGTTGGGACAATTCCAATTTTGGGTGATATTTTTGACCTGAGCTATCGTGCCAATATACGCAATCTAAATCTCCTTAAAGAACATTATGGGAAAGGCGAGCATCAGGGAAGTGCCTGGTGGATATTGATACTGATTGTCTTGGTACTCTTTTTGCTGATAGGCTTATCGGTATACGTGATTTGGCGTATATTAGCCTACAGTATGAATTTAGTAATTGGCACTTAATTTACAAATATAGCTTATGTTAAAACACTCATTATTGTGGCTACTTTTGGTAGCCATGGCTTTCTCTTGCAATGCTCCAGCAGAGCAAGAACAGGAAGCTGTAAAGACCGAACCAACTACAACCGAAGAAGGCGATTTTCAGTATCTGGCAGAAAGCTTTGCCGATAAGAAGATTATCCGCTATCGTATTGCAGGCTTTGATCAATTGAGCCTGGATCAAAAGAAACTCGTTTATTACCTTACAGAAGCAGGATTGTGTGGGCGCGATATTTCTTATGATCAGAATTATCGACACAATCTGGAAATCCGCGCAGCACTAGACAAGATTGTTGCTGATTTTGAAGGCGCCAGA
>JAKSDI010000225.1 GCA_022360175.1 Chitinophagales bacterium | reverse complement strand
TGAGGTGTCTGTGAATTTTATGTTTAATCAAGGCGGAGGTTCCCGCGCATAGCAGCGCTACGCAAGGGGTTCTCTAACGAAGAGTAAGCATAAAAGACACCATAGATTACTCGTCTTTTGATACTTGACAGAGCACTAGTGTTTTGTTAATGCTGAAATGATGGGTGAAGACTTCGGAGAAGCCAAGGGGGGATGATAAAAGTTTCGACTCTATCTGGCGGAAAAAAGGTTCGGATGAAGTCGCATATTATGTGATCGTGCGACTTCATCTGAAGTCGAAAGCTTTTTTGCCTAGGAAAAAAAGATGAGATTTCGGAGAAATCTTTACCTGTCATTTCAAACCTGACAAAGTCTTGGGCAGCATGTAATATATTCCTGATTCTACTGATCCCTTAACCTATCGATCAATAATGATTTTTCTACATACTTTCGCTGCTTGTTGCTACTTAGTTTTTCCAGTAAGTCAAGCGAAGCAATATAACTCACTAGATTACCATTTGAGGAGATGAATTTTCCATCCTCTACAACGGCAATTTGACTATCATCTGCTACTTTAAGGCCAGGATATGCTGCTTGTAAGGACTCTCCGCCACTTACATAGGTTACAATTTCTTTATCATTGGCGATACCTGTTTCTCCTATCAAAAAAGCACCCGCACAATGGCTGGCAATATAATCCGTAGTCTGGTTTTGCTTTTTTATAAATTCAACCAGCGCCTGATCGGATGTTTGTTTAGATGGAGTATACGAACTTGGTACGACCAAAACTTTTAATTCAGGTGTGTTGTCTATTGTATAATCTGGTACAATATTCAGGCCTTGTGCACTTTGATAGGTTTTATTTTCTTTAGCGATGATCACTACATTAAATAAGGATGCTCCTTCCGGGGTCGTTTTTGAAAATACATCCAAAGGAGCCATGACTTCATTCATGATAACGCCTTCGAAGATTAAAATTCCGATAGTTGGGAGGCTTTCATTGATTGTTTTTTTCATCTCTACAGGAACTTTTTGTGTTAGTGTTTCATCTGTTTTACCTTCTTGTTTGTTTGAGCAACCCAGGCTTATCAATACAAAGAGAAGGTAGAGTAATGACTGTTTCATTATCTATTGTATTTAGTTTGCGCAAAACTAAAGGAGGGAGAAACCAAAAAAGTTAATCAAGATTAAGAACGTGTTTAAATTTCATCCTTTGGGTTCAAAACATCCCTTTTTTGCTTAGACTTCGTTGCTCAAATAAGCTTCGTAGCTCTGCTACGTTCTCATTTAAACGCCTCGTCTAAACATAAAATGAATTATTTTGACCATCAAAAACGATTTTTAAACACGGAACTGGTTTAAACTTATTCATACTGACCTACGCGCAAAGCATTGATAATACTGAGCTGTAGCTTTTCTTCGCCCCGTACTTTCCAAGTACGAAACTCAAAAAGAGCTTTGCCTTGCCTTCGCCGAAACGGCTACGTGCAGGCAGGTCAGTATTCACAAGCCATTACGCTCGGTTTCACCAGAAAAGTCTAAACCAGTTCACGTTCTAGAAATGAGTTTACCTCTTATTTCTTCTTATTTTACTTACAAACTCAGGAGTCATTCCGAGGTAAGATGCAATCATATATTGAGGTACTCTTTGGGCAAATTCAGGATTAGCGGCTATAAAATGTAGGTATAATTCTTCGCCTGAAAGGCTGAACATATATTCCATTCTTTTCTGAGCAGCGATATATGTTTTTTCCATTATTATCCTAAAAAGGCGTTCGCTTTTAGGCAGTTCGATGCACAACTTGTCGAAACTTTCCTGGTCGAGGACTAATAGATTCGTATCTTCTGTTGCCTGAATATAAAATTTTGAGGGTGTATGATTAATCAGGCTTTCATAGTCAGTAATCCACCAATTGTCTATACCAAAGTGGGTGATTTGTTCATTGCCTTTATAATCAATGTAAAAAAAGCGCAAACAACCATCTGCCACATAATATCTGGCCTTACAGGTTTTACCCTCTTCAAGCAGAAACTCTTTTTTCTTTAAGATAGATGGATTCAGAAAAGATTGAAACAGCTCATCTTCCTGATCCGATATATCAATATATCTTCTAATATAGCTGCTCAGGTTTGAATTCATCATTTATTATCATTCGCGCTATTTTGTATAACCTCCTCAGAGGTCAGGCCAAACATAGGAGGTGTTTTTATACCAAGCATTGATAAGTATAAATATAATTGGCCTCTGTGGTGTACTTCGTGCTCTACCATTGCCCTCAGCCACTTCCAGATAGTGATCTCAGCATTGCCAGGAGTCTTGCATTTTTTGATTAAATCCTCATTAGTGAGTTTAGAAAAGATTTCAATAGATTCTTCGTGTTTTTGATTGTAATACTGGATGATATTCTCTAATCCCTGGGCATATTCGATACCACAACCAACATATTTACTTTCCTTGAGCTGGACATTTTCAGCATACATATATCTTTCGATATTTGCCAAATGCCTTATCTGGTCTCCAATCGTAAATTTCCCCTCCCGGAAAGTCCATTCTATTTTATCTTCAGGGATACAACTGAATAATCTTCGGGTTCTGGCTTTTATTTTTCCGTAGTACTTTAAGAAGCTATTGATGTCAGTTATTTCCATAGTGCTTAATTGGTGATTTCCTACAACAATAGCCCCTCGAAAGAAGCTATTGTCGTTGTTAGGTTATTTATTCTGCTGGTTTCGAATAGGTAACTATATCAATTCCAACTCCATTTGGATCGAGTATAGCAAAATGTCTATCTCCCCAGGGTTCATCACGAAGTTCTATTTGTATAGCTACTCCTTTTGCTTTTAGCTCTTCATACACTTTATCTACATCCTCTACTTCAATTGTTAAATATACTCCTTTTCCATCAAAAGGGGCTTGGAATATAGCTTTTTGACTGGGGTGATTGGGCAATAAAAAACTGATTGCTGCCTGATGATTGGGGGTGTGTAATAAGAGATAAAAATCATTTTCAAAAGTGACTCCAAATCCGAGTTGCTCAGTATAAAATTGCTTGGTTTCTGTAAGTTTACTTGTAATAATTCCAGCGTTTAATTTCATTGTTTTAAGGTTTTGAGATGCTGATTGGCCATAAGCTGATAAGGCCAAAAGCATAATGATTGAGGCAAATAATGACTTCATTTTATTGTGTTTTATACGCCAAAATTAAGGGCTCAAAGCAGGGAAGGATTGTAAAAATCGGACAGATATTATTGGAAGGCCTGAGATGGTGTTACACCATAGAATTTTTTGAAATCTTTGATGAAATGAGCTTGATCATAGAAACCTACATCGTAGAAAATTCTATTGTCTCTTAAGCTTTGCATGGAAGGTTTAGCATTCAAAATATATTGAAATCGAACTACCTGGCTAAAGGTTTTAGGGGTGGTTCCGATATAGTAATTGAATATGCGCCTCAGCTGCCTTGGACTTAGTCCTGTATTCAATTCATTTTCTGTTTCTAAATAGCCATGGTGTTTGAAAATAAGTAATAGGGCATCATAAAATCGATGGTCTAAATGATGTTTACTTTGCCGTAACGTATCGATAAGTTGGCGATCGAGTTTTCGGATGGAAGTAGAAAAATCTAAATCAATTTCTTTAGATATGAAATCAGCCAGGTCAGGTAAAACACTTGCCAGCGGTTGATCCTGATTACTCAGCGTTTTTGCAGAAATGCCAAACAGTTGGGTGAACGCAGACGGAAAAAAACGGATGCCTGCATAGTTGAATTCATTACCTATGGAAAAGGCTGTATATTTTTTGCTAAAACCCATTACAAAGTTCTCACTGAGATTATTGAGATTGAAAAAAATATCAACGCATCCATCGGAAACAGCTTTGTATGTATATGGATTTTCTAAAGTAGTTTTTGTTTTTAATTGCCAGTAACAGTAAATAAACGGCTGTAGTTGGGACGAGGGCTGTATCTCTTGATAAAGGATATCTCCCTGCCCAATTTTTACAGTTGGCTGGATAGGAGTGTAGAGGGCTCTTATTGATTCTAATGCTTCCACCTTATACTGTATAGTTAGCCACTCTTTTCATTACTGGTAGAAAACGTCCTTTGGGGAAACTCTCTATTTTATCAAAAGTCGTAAATCCCTGGCTTTTGTAAAAGGGTTCTGCATTTGGATCTGCTTCAACAATGATGGGCTTGTCCTGATTGGCATAGGTACTAATTATTCTTTCGAGCAGTTTTTTTCCATAGCCTTTCCCGATGTATTCTGGCAGTACCCATAAATGAAGGATTTCAAATGCCTGCTCGTTTTCTGTAATTGAAGAAAAACCGATAATCTGGCCATCCTCTTCTATGACAAGCACATTCTGTGTGAGCAATTGAGCTTCATCTAGCGTAAGATCATCCTTCCAATGCTCTATCCAGGAGGATGGATACCCCCAATGTCCTTTAGATCTTATACTGATGGTATTAAGTGTGTGGATATCATCTGGTTTTGCAATTCTGAAATTCATGAGTTTACTTTTTACTATATAGCAATTGCTACATTTTTATAATTTTTCGGATTACATGATGATCTACCCCTTCTATTATTAAGTAATATACACCAGGGGGCAAATGGCTTATATTGATACTGCCTTCGAATGAATAGGTTTTTATTCTTTGACCTAAATGGTTGAATATAACAATCCTATCATAGGATTTGGATGAATTAATGTATAGATTGGAAAAAACCGGATTGGGATATATTTCAACCTTGTTTGTATGCTCTGCAGAAGCAGTAGATACATTCACAGATTTTTGGGTGATCAAAAAATCGTCTATCGTAAATTCGCTAGTACCATAAGAACCTAGAGCCGTCCATACAGGGGATGCTATTAATTCGACTAGTTTGAAATGATCAAATGGAGAATTTACCTTAATGTTTTGAATAATAGCCTTGTATTGTGTGGTGTCTCCTGCAACAGCATTCCAAATGTTTCTATAATTAGCACCTGGAGATCCATGAATACCTTGTCCTACATTGACTTTACAACGCCCTTCTCCCGTGCACCTATAAGTAAATGAAATATCTATTATTTCGACGGTTTCTTCAAATGTGTTATTAATGTCTGTATCAAGATTGCCCTCAAAAAAGGGAATATTACTTCTAAGTAAAAGGGAGTAATTGCCTTCAGTTAAAGATGTTGTCATTTCAATATTAGGGACTCCCTCATATTCATATATACTTCCTTCCCAGTTTAGAGGAACACCTTCTGGGTTCCATTCCTCAAAACCATCATAGACAAACTCCATTCCAGGAATTGTATCAATTGGGAGGAGACAAGTACTAACAATTACATCTCGATTTTGGCAGCCATCCGAGTTGTTACTGATGTAATAGTTACTATAATGAGCCAGATATTCACATAAGTTTTCTATTTGACAGTAAGCTAATTCAGGACAATCTGTTATTAGTATTTGGCTAGAGGTATAAGTCATATCTACATTTTGTAATCCTTCCAGAGACGTAAGGCTATTGTTTTCGTGGATACTTATACGTTCGCCTACAAATTGAAGCCTGTCGATGCCCAACAGATTCATTAACTCATTATTCCCAGATATTTTTAAATGTTTGCTTATATATTCCAAACTATCTAAACCTGTTAAATCAGTTAAAGAACAATTTTGGATTTGCAAATTTGTGCCAATCGTTTTGATTTGACTTAGTCCATTTAAATTAACGATATCAGTCCCGTCAATTGTCAGAGAGCCTGTAATATCTTTACAATCAGGATAATTTATTCCAAATTGGTCGATTTCTTCCTGAGTGGTGAAGGTGTAACTTGCCTCATCACAATCCTGGCCAAGCACAATATTTACCAGAAAAAATAAGGAGAAAACGAGTAGCTTGATTTTCTTAGTCATTAGGCTTCGATTATTAGCTTGATATCCTTTCTTAGCATAAAGTCTGTGGGCGTTTTCATTGTGAGGCTCTACTTCCAGGTGGATGGCATTTACATTTAGTTTTTTTGCTTCTATTTCTATAAAATCCATTGCCAGTTTACCAATTCCGTGCTTTCTATATTCTTTTTTGATATAAAGCTCATCAATGAAAGCATCTCTGCCTTTGTATTCAAAACTGAACCCAAAAGTTAAAGCAATATACCCAATGTTCAGTTGTTGGTATTTGATAAGGTAAAATCTACCTAAAGATTCGTTAGACGTGAACTCCATGAGGTTTTGAGCGCCAACTACTGGATCGAAATGATAGCCGTCTATAGCATTAAAGGACGCCATCATTTTGAGGACATCATTTTTATCATCAAGGGTATATTGCTTGAAAATAATATCTGTTGTGTTTGTCACCTCTAGTTGTATTTGGTGAGGAATGCCATATTCTAAATTACAAAAAATGCTGCTAAGCAGTTCCCCGTTGAATAGTCTAGTGAAGTCGCAACTAAAATTGGGAGATAAATATATGCTTGGCTTTCGCCAAATGCTTTTGTTCTGTTCACGAAAGGCATCGATTACACAAATTAAGAATACTTAAGCGACTTCATACTTAATCTAGAGTAATACTCTTGCTGTGCCTGCAACCCATACGCCAGCTTGAAGCTGGTGTATGGGGGCACTTCAGCCAAGCATTTTGTTCTGTTCACGAAAGGCACAGATTACACAAATTAAAATTACTCGAGCAGGTCTGGTGAAGAAAGTTGTAGATCAAATATATTCTGTAGCTCTGGTATGCATGAAATAGGAAACTGATTGAAATAATCAATAGAGCAAGGATTTCGGAGAAATCACATCTTTTTTGCCTAAGCAAAAAAGATATCGACTTTGGATGAAGTCGCATGTTAAATTATTTATGCGACTTCATCCTGAATCTAAAGCCGTCTTGGCTCATTTTCCTCTACTTCCACAGGAAAACTATCATACTTGTTGTAAAGCCTAAGAAATGCCTCTGAGTCGATAGGTTCTGTATTTAAAATCTGATGTAGGCCTCTAAAAAAACCTTCCCGTTGTTCTGCAGGGGTGAAAATTAGGGTGATGATGGCTTCCTCATCATGATTGTTTCTGAAAGCATGGGGAGTGAAACGAGGTATATAAACAATTGTTCCCGGCAATGCTTGACTGAACTGTTCACCAGTTTGAATACTTACGATCCCTTGATTTACAATAAAAACTTCATCCATAAATCGATGATAGTGCAGTTGAGCACCTACTGCACCTGCTTCGAGCTTGATTTGATAAATTCCAAGTTGGTCATTGGTATCCTGACTAGTTAATTTTAGACGAACAGATGAATTCCCAAAAGCTAAATGTTCCCCCTCATCAGGCCTGATAAACCTGGCTTTATTTTTAAGCTGATCTATTAAGTAATCCATAATTAATCTGTTTATACAGGTGAGATAACTTTAACTTTTGGAAAGTTGCCAATCACCTTCCACTCATTATTTTCATATACAAGCGATAGGTAAGAGTAAAACTGGAGGTAAGGGTTTGTGAGCTCAACCTTCATCATGGCCATATCTCCCATAATGTCTATATCTAGTATTTCTAATTTTCGCGCCACCCCTCCAAATTTACCAGAAGAGACATGCTCGATATAGGATGCTTTGTCAATCGTAAATACACCTGTTTGATCAAAATATCCATTTTGAATATTTAAAAAATGGTGATGAAGAGCATTGCTTAACCGCTGAATATCAACTTGGTCTGCTCCTTCGATAAAGTCTTTTAAAACTGTAATTAGCTGATCTCTATGATCCATCATTTAGATTGATTTTATAATGATTGATTACCTAGTGTTCCTACTTGCGACAACCATGTACTCCTTTGTATGGCTGTTGATGAATGGACAGGAGTGAAAACGGTTGTTTTGACAGGGCTTACTTCACAATACTCCAGTAAGCCTTGCCGCATGGCTCGGAATCCTAAACTTGGATTATAAGTATATTCTTCATGATTCAAGTTTGGTATGATGACACTTGAAAGGGGCAAAATGTGACACAATTATTTTTTATAACTTTTGTCACGTTTTGGAGAGGCTAAGTGTCATAGATAGAGAACTCGAATACCATGGAGAATTATCAAAACATACTATTCCCTTATGCTTATAATATTCTTGGCTCTGTAGATGAAGCACAGGATGCTATTCAGGATGTATTGTTGAAGTATGTACAGAAAGAAGTACAGGCTGATAACGAAAAGAACTATCTGATCAGGAGTGTTATTAATCAGTCGATCAATCGCAAACGGGGAAAGAAACGTATAAAATCAGAGAGTAGTTTCCCCAAGCCAATTGTTACATCTTATGAAGACTCATCTGTAGAAACAAAGGACTTATTGTCCTACTCCCTGATGATATTATTAGAAAAGTTGAATGCAAAGGAACGAGCAGTCTTTATTTTAAAAGAAGCTTTTGCATATACGCATCAGGAAATAGCCGTAGTCCTATCTATTTCGGTAGAAAATTCCAGAAAGATACTGAGCAGGGCCACATCAAAAATGCGTACTTCTAAACCTGCTATTCAACGAAGCTCCAGATCAATAGCTGAGAAATTGGAACAATTCACTAGTGCAATACAATCTCGCGACTTAGATCAATTACACCATCTTTTGCAAGAGGATATTGTTTTTAGAGCTGATGGAGGTAAGGAAATAAAGGTTGTCGCAAAGTA
>JAKSDI010000221.1 GCA_022360175.1 Chitinophagales bacterium | reverse complement strand
TTTGTTAATCCAACTACCCTACTTTGTGTGAGGGCAGTTCGATCAACAATCTCAGTTTCTTTGGCTAATGAAAAAATGAAATCGTATAATCAGACACAGTTTAATGAACTATCCCCAAATTCGAACAATTTTGAGATGCCACCACTGTCAATACAGGGCGGCATCTCAAAAATAGATTATCTCACAAACATTAATTCGCGATACTTGATTAATGGCCATTCACGGTCATCAACCAGGTACTCAAGGCGATCAGCGTAAGTGCGTATCTCTTCCATAAGAGGTTTTACTTTTGTGCAATAGTCCATTGCTATTTCCGAAGCATCCTCTTTTTCATTAGCATACTTGCGCTCCTGGGTCATTTGATTTACCTTATCTTTGATACCATTAATATTATCCGAGATTCGGCGAATTAAATCCATTTGAGCTTCATAAGTAGTTGCATCCAATCCCAACTCTTTAAGTTGTAGAACATTCCCAGCCAATTCAGACTGATATGCAATAGCTGCTGGCAAGATATGATTTATAACCATTTCTCCCTGAGTACGAGATTCTATCTGTAACTTCAAAATGTAGTTTTCGCACATTACTTCATAATGAGCGTGTAGTTCCTTCTCTGTAAAGACGCCACTTGTTGTAAACAATTCTACTGCATCTGAAGATACATATGCTTTTAGTGCATCAGGCGTATTAGGCGTATTACTTAAGCCCCTTCTAGCCGCTTCTTCTTTCCATTCATCGCTATAACCATCTCCTTCAAATCGAATAGGCTTAGACTCGGTGATATAACGCTTGAGTATACGTAAAATCGCTTCATCACGAGCAGTACCAGTGCTCATTTCCTGATGAAGTTCTTTTGTAAAAGTCTCCAGTTGACGCCCAACGATAGAGTTCATAACAGTCATTGGAGCAGCACAGTTCATAGTAGAACCAACCATTCGTATTTCAAACTTATTTCCTGTAAAGGCGAAAGGAGAAGTCCGATTACGATCTGTATTATCCAGCTCCAGGTTAGGTATTTTGCTAAGCAAATCCAGTGCTTGTTCAACGCCTCCCTGATCTGCTCCTGCTCCTGCTTCAATATCATCTAATACTCTAGACAATGAATCACCAATAAAAACAGAAATAATTGCAGGAGGAGCTTCATTGGCTCCTAAACGGTGATCATTAGAAGCAGATGCTACGCTAGCCCGCAATACATCTGCATACTTATATACCGCCTGAATCGTATTCACAAAAAAGGTCAGAAACTGCAGGTTTTTACCCGGATTTTTACCTGGCTTGAGCAAGTTCTGGCCCGTATTTGTAGACATAGACCAGTTGTTGTGCTTTCCTGAACCATTTACCCCTGCAAAAGGCTTTTCGTGCAGCAAAACACGTAGTTTATGCCGATTCGCTACTCGATCCATCAAATCCATTAGTAGCTGATTATGGTCTACAGCACGGTTCACTTCCTCAAACATAGGAGCTAATTCATACTGCCCAGGACCTACTTCATTGTGACGAGTACGAACCGGGATGCCTAATTTATGACATTCGGTTTCTAAGTCGCGCATATACGCATACACCCGCTCCGGAATAGAGCCAAAATAATGATCATCTAGCTGCTGCCCTTTGGGTGAATGCTTACCCAACAAAGTACGCCCCGTCATCAACAGGTCAGGACGAGCATTAAAGAGGGCTTCATCTACCAGGAAGTACTCCTGCTCCCACCCTAGTGTCACCGTTAGTTTAGTGATTGCTTCATCAAATAGCTGACATACAGGTATTGCTGCTTTTTCCAGAAAAGCCTGAGATTTTAGCAATGGCAACTTATAATCAAGAGATTCTCCACCATAAGTAACGAAAATAGTAGGTATACACAGGGTTTTTCCATCTCCTACCTCCAGGATAAATGCTGGAGAAGATGGATCCCAGGCAGTATATCCGCGAGCTTCAAAAGTAGAACGCAGTCCCCCTCCAGGAAAACTAGAACCATCTGGTTCTTGCTGGACAAGAGTTTCAACATTAAATTCCTCCAGTACTTCACCATCTGGCGTAAGCGTAAAGAAAGAATCATGTTTTTCTGCGGTACGGCCTGTTAATGGCTGGAACCAGTGGGTATAGTGCGTGGCACCACGATCCATTGCCCAGCGCTTCATAGCATCTGCTACTAAATCAGCGTCTTTAATCGACAATTTAGCGCCAGATTCAATAGCAGCCTGCACAGTATTAAATGCATCTTTGGTCATGTACTCCTGCATCCTCTCTTCGTTGAAGACGTTGCATCCAAAGAAAGATGAAATTTTCGCATCTGGTACTTCAACTGTATCTGGCTCAAAACCAGCACGGTTAAGAATAATATCTAATGCTTGAAAACGGGTAAGACTCATAAGGAATATGCTATTTTATTATAAGTATAAACAAGAAAAACCGCTCACCTTTATATGTTGGTGGCAGTTTCAAAAAGTAAAAATAAAAACACTCTAACTCCTGCAATATCAAAGGTACGAAGGAATATCTAAGAACTAGTTTAAAAATCACTTTTGATGATCAAAATAGTCCATTTTAAGCCTGTTGCCGAAACATAAAGGCAGGTTCAAGACATAAAACTTAAGCAAACTTTCTATATGCCAAAACCTGCCCCAGCATAAAGCCAGGACAGAAAAATGGCATATTCCTATACAGGAACTAGAGTGCTCTTGTAAGCTGTATTATTTCAACGGTCACAATTGGTTATACTACTATAGTAGTTCATTCATATCAGTGATTAGGCGTATGCCATTACATCTGCTGATTTTACTGTTCTAATAATCTGAGCCGCTACTTTGTAAGGATCGGCAGATGAGTTTGGACGACGATCTTCCAGCCATCCTTTCCAACCATTTTCAACTGTTGCAATTGGGATACGGATCGATGCTCCGCGATCAGAAATTCCATAACTGAATTTATCTAATTCCTGTGTCTCATGTAATCCAGTCAAGCGCAGGTCAATATCTGCACCATAAACATCGATATGTGCTTTGATAACACCAGGAGTAGCTCCAAAAGCCTGACATATATTATCATAAACCTCCTTACTCCCTGCTTCACGCAATAGTGTGTTTGAGAAATTGGCGTGCATTCCAGAGCCATTCCAATCTCCTAATAGTGGTTTGCAATGCCAATTGATAGATAATCCGTACTTCTCAGCAGTACGTTCCAGCAGGTATCGAGCAATCCATACCTGATCACCAGCATTCGCCGCACCTTTAGCAAATATCTGGAACTCCCATTGTCCCATTGCAACCTCTGCATTGATCCCCTCAACATTTAGGCCTGCATCCAAGCATAAGTCAAGATGCTCTTCAATTATTTCGCGTCCTTTTGCATTTTTAGCTCCTACCGAACAATAATAAGGCCCTTGAGGCTCAGGATAACCATTAACAGGGAATCCATAAGGCTTATCCGTTTCAGGGTCCCAAAGGAAGTATTCCTGTTCAAAACCAAACCAGAAGTCATTGTCATCATCATTGATTGTTGCACGGCCATTACTTGGATGAGGAGTACCATCAGCAGAAAGCACTTCGCACATTACTAAAAAAGCTGCTTTACGATCTGGATCTGGATATATAGCTACAGGCTTCAATAGACAATCGGATGAACCACCTGGTGCTTGTTCGGTAGAACTACCATCGAAGGACCACATTGGGCAATCTTCCAATTCACCACTGAAATCTTTCTCTATTCTTGTTTTACTTCTTAAGCTTTGGGTTGGCTTATAACCATCCAACCAAATATACTCTAGTTTTGACTTTGCCATTTCACTCAGATTTTAAAGTTTTATTAATCCTTAATCATCACGGGGTCACAGCCCCAATAATGTTGTTATTGGTTGTTAAATTAAAAGCTGTATATAGCCGCCAGCAATACAATGAGTAGTGTGCTGGTTTTGCCATCAGCATTTAGCATTAACTGCTATATCTTGTGCACTTAAAGAAGTGCCCCTTATTTCAAAGAATAGAATTCGTTTGCATAAACGCCCCTATTACCTTAATTTTGAAGTCCTTTCAATATTCAAGATTTCAGCTTAACTGATATCTTGGGAGGTTCCTGGAAATTCAGGAGCCTTTTTAATTCAGATGCATATAATTTGCCTGCTACGGTCAAAAAATTACTTTACAGATAATTGATAACCAACTGGTTCTGATACGGTCTCTTCATAGGCATTCATATCGTGTTCTTTAACATCCAATCCTGCTGTTTCATATTCATCCGATACACGAATACCAATCGTTAACTTGAGTAAATACATTAAGCTAAAAGCAAAAATGAAAGTAAATACACCTACAGCAAGTGTACCATATAGCTGAATCCACAACTGATCAAAGCTTGCCTTTGTCCCCAAAAGCCCTACTGCCAACGTACCCCAAATACCACAAACTAAGTGTACTGAAGTAGCACCTACAGGATCGTCCAGCTTCAAGTACTTATCAAAAAACACTACTGAGAATGGGATGATAATACCAGCAATACCTCCAATAATAATTGCTTCACCGGGCCCCATTAAATCTGCACCGGCAGTAATCCCTACCAAGCCCCCTAGAATACCATTCAATACCATTGATAGGTCATGAGATTGGAACAAGAGATAAGAAGTAATAAATGCAGCTACTGCACCTGCTGCTGCTGCCAGTGAGGTCGTAACAAAAACAAGTGAGACAGCAACTGGATCAGCTGAAAGTACCGAACCTCCATTAAAACCAAACCAACCGAACCATAACATAAATACCCCCATAGCAGCAAGAGGCATGCTATGGCCTGGAATAGGCCTCACTTTTCCATCCTTCGAATATTTACCTTTACGAGCTCCCAATATAATTACAGCAGCCAAAGCTCCCCATCCACCAAGGGCGTGAACAAGTGTAGAACCCGCAAAATCATAAAATCCAGCAGTATCCAGCCAACCAGCTCCCCACTTCCACATGCCTGTGACAGGATAACAGATGGCTACAAATATAGTAGCGAATATTAAAAACGATTCCAGTTTAATGCGTTCTGCAACCGCACCAGAAACAATGGTAGCAGCTGTAGCAGCAAACATTCCCTGAAAAATAAAATCTGTCCAATAAGTATATCCACCATCAGCATACTCAATAGCTCCTGCTGCACCCTCTGGTATGGAAAGCCCAAAACCAGCAAAACCAAAGAAGCCTCCTTCATTTATCCCAGGATACATCAAGTTGAATCCTATGATATAATAAGTCAATAGCCCAATTGCTATGATCATCGCATTTTTAAAGAGAATATTGACAACGTTTTTCTTCTGTACGAATCCCGATTCGAGTGTTGCAAAACCCAGATGCATGATAAATACCATAGCGGTAGCAACGAGCATCCATACATTATTTGCGGTAAATAATGCTTCGTCCATTGTTTATGTATTGTAAAAGGTTATACAAAAAATAGTCGCAAAAATAACCTGGCTGGATTAGGTAAGGACTCTATCAGGCAGTAGTCTGTAAATAGGTTGGAAGTAATAAAATTAGCATTTCTTGTTCTTTTAGGTTACTGCAAACTAAATCGTATTAAGTCAGATCGCTTCTGCCCCTATTTCTGATGTACGTATCCGTACGACATGATTGACATCTATAACAGTGATCTTCCCATCGCCTACCTCACCAGTATGGGCAGCCGAAGCAATAGTTTCTACAATCTTTTCTGTCATTTCGTTGGTAGCCAATAAGTCGATCTGCAGGCGTGCAATATAATCGGCATCATATGAACTGCCTCGGTAAACCATCTTAGCACCTCTTTGCAAGCCAAATCCCTTGACTTCTTTCAAGGTAAAAAATCTAACACCTATACCCCCTAGTGCATCACGAACAGCATCAAACCTCGACAAGCGAATAATAGCTTCGATCTTTTTCATTTTGTTTGATTACTTTTGTTATAACTTGTTGACAACAAAGGTATCCCCTACCAGCCAAGCTCACTAACTGTTTTTTTAACGCTATGTGATGCTCAGTAAAGCCGAATTTTCCGCAAAACACTGATTATCAATAAAAAAAATCGATATCCATTGTGATGCTCAACGCTCATAAAGACCAGTTATTTTTATTAATAAAATCTTTGACCAAAGCGGAAAAGAGGGCATTCACCTTGTATGTTAATCGTTTTCAGAGTGGAAAGGATACCAAATTCACCCAGCTTTTTGATGTCATGAGTAAAATGGATTCCTATGATGAGGAAACCATACTAAAAAAAATGAAAGGGGTTAACAAGCCTAATCTGGCGAATATTAAAAGGCATCTTTACAAGCAATTGCTTACCAGCTTAAGGCTTATTTATATTCAGAAGAATATTGACATTCAAATCAGAGAACAGCTGGATTTTGCAAGAATTTTATACGGTAAAGGTATGTATATGCAAGCCCTTCGCTTGCTGGACCGCATAAAAAAGATTGCAGTAGACCATCATCAGGATTTACTACACCTGGAAATACTTGATTTCCAGAAACTGATTGAAGCTCGCCACATTACTCGTAGCCGGCTCGTAGAGAACAAAATGGAAGCCCTCCTTGAAGAAGCAGCCCATCGAAGCAAAGTAACCCATTCTAGCAATTTATTTTCAAACTTCAATATACAGGTGCATGGTTGGTATATTCAGCATGGACATGTAAAAAACGAAGCAGAAGTATTAAAAGCCAGTGAATATTTTAATACTAATATGCCGAGTAACCTTATCTCAGAGCAACTTACCTTTTTTGAAAAAGCACATCTGTATCAAGCCCATATGTGGCTAAGCTATATCTTGCTGGATTTTAATAAAGGTAGTTTATATGCCAAGCAATGGACTAACTTATTCGATGGGGCTCCAGCTATGAAAGAGAAAGACCCTGTTCTTTATATGCGTTCCTTATATTATCTTCTGGTTTTTTATTACCTACTGAAAGATGAAGATGGTTTCAGAAACTACCTGAATAAATTTGAACACTTTGAAGCTACTCACTGGAACAGGCTGGACGATAATGCTAAAATGATTGGTTTCACCTATCTCAACTTAAGCCGCCTCAACTTTTTATACATCACCCAGGAATACTCAAAAGGCCAGGAGCTCATCAAAGCAATAGAAAAAGAACTACCACATCTGGAGACCACCATGGATTTACACCGTATCCTGTTGTTCTACTTCAAATTTGCCTATCTGTATTTTTGTGCTCATCAATATGAAACTGCTCTGGATTACCTCAATGAAATCATCCACCTGAAAACGGGCTATCTAAGAGAAGATTTAATACACAATGCCCGTCTTCTGCATCTCCTCTGTCATTACGAGTTGAAAAACTATAATTTGATGGATTACCTCATTCAGCAGATTGAACGATTATTTGAAAAAGCAAAAGAGATCGGCCAAGTACCCCGCATCACCTTAAACACCCTACAGAAATTACTCCGCACTCCTCCTTCACAACATCAATCGATATTAAAAGATTTCCATCAAGAATTAAAAACCCTTGAGAAGAAACCCTATGAAAAAAAGTCTATTCAATATCTGGATATACTGGCATGGGCTGAAGGGAAAATTTAAGCATTATATTCAAAAGTCACCATTTTATTACTTTAAAACTTCCTGATGCTTCCTTGCTATTGATATGCATGAAATACAAACCTGGTGGTATATTCTTTGCCGGTATTTGTTGCGTCCCATTTTGAATATCCTGTGCATGTATTAATCGTCCATTTAAATCCAGCAATTGTAAATAGCCTTGTGCTGAATATCCCCATTCCAATGTCCAGTATTCTATGGCAGGATTGGGATATACTCGTGCCATGAAATATTCCTTTTCAGACACTATTAACTCTTTAGTATTGGTAAGGATGGTACTATCGGTGACAATTTGTAAATCGCCACAGCCTGGTATAAGACAGCCCATACTATCCGTTCGTACCAACCAGATATTAGGATTATTGATCGTTGGTTCATGGTTTGGGAAAGTATCCTGATACGATCCTATAAATAATAAATCTCCATTTGGCAAGTTCGCACTATTTATAAAATGGCCAAGGTCTGCCAAGGGTGATTTTGTATCCAAAATATAACGTTTCCATTTTAACTCTCCTTCTGGTGACATACGGAAGATAAAAGCCGCATTATCCCAGGCTTCCAGCCATTCTTCTGGACCTGGTGGCCGGTAAATACTTCCAAGGCCAATAATATCTCCGTTGTTTGCCCGATTGAGTTTGAATACATATGGGTATGCTGGACGTGGCATCCACATTGTATTTGTCCAAACAGTATCTCCTGTATTTCCATCCAGACACACCATTCTTAAATGCATCGATGATAGGCTATCATTATAGGGGTTTGTATTATTTATCTGTTCCCAATTGGCTACTATATTACCATTCTCTAATTCTACCAAACTAGCATGCTCATTGATATGGAGTGGTTGGTTTTCTAATCGAGCATGCCACAATATATCCATCTCTTCATTATACTTAGTTACTGTTTCATTATCAGGAGATGTAGTTATTAACCTGCCTGAAGAAACAAAGTTACCATCCTGCGTTGCAATAAGATCATCATCCATCATCAATCCATACTCGCTTTCCCACTCTGGAAACATGGCCTGATTGACTACCTCCATATCCTTATCAAAAAAAGTAAACCAGGAGGTATATTCTGATTCCTCCTCACTATATGCCAGGCTGGTTGCTAAAAAACCGTTTTCATGCTGCACCCAATAATAAGGCAATTCATTTTCTTGTTCAGCCCCAAAATTCCACTCTTCTAACACCTCAAGATCATTATCGAGTTTCAGGATATGAATATTACTTTCTTCATAAGGAGATGGACTCATATAAACATGGAAGGTACTATCAGATGATTTGATTATTGGATTTTTTAAAGATGCTACTCTATGACTATCAATGACTACATGATCTATATAATTACCTTCCCAATCTGTTTTTACCAGGAATGTACAGGTTTGGGTAGTATTCGCATTACAATAATTGGGTGATGACAATATCAATTCCTCTCCTTCCACTAAAATCTGCCATCCTGTATTATTCAGATTATCTATATCAATCGATTTACTATACCAGGGTTGAGAGATTAGTACAAAAGGAGAAAACATAAATGTAACGAAGTATAGAAAAGAACGCATAATAAACTATTAATGAGATTGAACGCAAATAAAGCTGTTCTACAATAATAAGAAAAACAGCCGGAATAAACTTAGTCACTATACTACTGAAACGCTATAAAATCTACTCCCCTCACCCCCACCTCATCCAGATAAACCTCTCCAGCGCCCTGATCAAAATAAAATCTTATCGTTTGAAGTTTATTAATATCGAATGGAGAATACTCTTTCTGGAAAGCCTGCATAGGAATCGAGATAGTTTGTAAGACTGGTTCCTGTTTATTACCATAGGAGTTTTCCCATGAGGAAAATCGTGTTAACTCAATGGGCGTTTTGGGTACTATTTGAATAATGTCCTTAAGATATGTAAAAGTGCAAGCTCCTCCTGTATCTGTCAATTCAATTTTAAAGTCAAGGGGCTTAGAAAACTTCCTTGTGCTTAGGTCCGCCAGAGAAAAAGTAAAGACTCCATTTCTAAAGCTCGGAAGTGAAGAATTTCTAGCATCAATGGTCAATATAGCTGGATGATCCCATTTAAGGTGTAGCACAGGATTTTGCCTGGACAAACCCGGCCGGCGGAAGGGGAGGCCAACTACAGCATGATTTATAAAGCCTGCCGCATGATATCCTCCATTTTTCATTTGACTCCCAAAATCAGCTATAAGATTAGTCTCTGTATCGCAAAAACGATTGATGTAATAGGTAGAAGGCAAATACTTGCAAGCATATCTATAATCCTGAAATAGTGGAAGGTAATCCATTTTTTTTCTAATACTTGTTTCTAAAAATGCACTGATGTATAGCTCTGCTATCCTTTGTTGTTCTTCCTGGCTTATTAAAGGTGCTTTGTTTAGTAGCAAACTTGCGGGAAAGAATAGATCATTTGCTCCCCAGGCACTATTGAATTGTCCATGATTCGCTCTATAGATAAATAAAGAGGATTTAAAATGATACTCCTGATCAAAATAGCGAATACGTTTAAATTGTCGATCCCCATAAAACTGAGAAACATCAGCATCCTGAGCACCATGTAAAAGCAAATAATCTATATCTTCCAGAACAATAGAAGTATCCCCTACTTGATATAAACAATCTGAAGGAGCTAATCCAACCAACGCCTTTATATCAAATCCATAGTCGAACACGATTTCTGGTTTATCTGGATGATGTGGTAAATTATTAAAGTAGCTTGCAACAGCTATCGCCTCCCCTCCCTTAGAGTGTCCTATTAAAACAACATTATTCAAGTCAGCTTTTCCATATAACCTGTGCCCTTTAGTTTCATTCCATTTGCGAAGCAGTTGAAGATGTTCAAGCAATATATAGGCTCTTGCGTCCATTTCATTTTGATAATGGCCCGTCCAATCCAGGTTCAAAAACCTTTGGTCTATCGATAAGGTGAGAAAGCCTCGGCTAGCTAATAAATGTCCCAGATATGCATAACCAGTATCAGAATACATGCGCATGGGAAAATCTCCATGAAGTATAAGGACTACAGGGAATTTTCCTTTTTTTTCCGGGCACCAGACAGTGGCATTTAGGGGGAAACTGGTATGATCAAAACCCCAGTATCCTTCTCTTAAGGATGAGAATATTCCCTTTGGTGGCTTTAAAAAAAGTGCCATATCCACACAAGGTGTTTCCCAGTCAAGCTGTTTATTGAAGTTTACTACCTGGTTGACACCGCTACCGTAAAGCAATGTTTCTACATGATGGCTTTCCCTGGTTAATTTGGTATAATCAATATCCTGGGTATCCCAAATCATAGGATGGTAGATGTTCACATTTTCCCAATCTATCGCTTGCTCAGGTTTCATCATTGATTGCATAAATAATAAGAGGCATAATGAAAAAGCAAGCAGGAACAAAGGCTTTCGAAAACACTTTCTATTGCGAAATAAAATTATCAAAGCTGTACAAAATGAAACAACAGACAGGGAGGCTAAGACGGTGAGAGGAATAACTGTGATCCAGTGAAATCTTGAAAATCTAAATACAATCAATGGTATTGTAATGCCTCCTCCAAGCCAGCCTAACCAAATTAATGAAGGTACTTTGAATAGGTTGAGTACAAATAAAATACTCTGGCGTATCAGTAATAAAAGAAGTAGACTTCCGGCACTGCCAATAAATATATCAATTACAATTCCATAGCCCAGCCTAAGTATACAAAAACCACTATATCCCATAAACAGGCATACGAAAATGATCAGCCCCCATTTGGCTCCTGACTCTAAATCACTACACCAATATTTACTATATAAAGCAATGGCCTGGCTTAAAAATGATTTATTCTGCCTCATAGATGCGCATTAGAAATGTAATAAACTTAGAGAACCCGTTGATTAATACTATTCTTTGATTGGAATAGTACCGTACATTTTATTTTGACGGCTCATTTTAATAAGATAATTAAGCCGTCTTTGTGCTTCTTCCCGACGACGATTTCCACCTTCCTTTATCCATCCTATTTTAAGCCTTTGATACAAATAGGGGAAGTTTTGAAAATTTTCCCAAACTTCTGCATCTTCTTTTAATTGCTCTGTAATCCAATCAGGAACTTCAAAAGGATCATCAGGAGTACCTATTTGATCTTTTATTAATGCTATTCCTGCAGGAGTCATAAGCCCAGCTCTTTGAAGCTTCCAAACTCGTTGTCGGTTTAGCTCTGAGAGAAAAGTTTTCTTTTTTCGGCGTGGAGTGATTCGTTGTACATTGCTTTCTTCATCCAGTTTCTTTATCACACTATCTATCCAACCAAAACAAAGACATTCTTCAACCAGATCATCATAGCTAATAGATGGTTTATTAGTCGCTTTCTTGAATCGACGCAACCATATTTCGGTTTTACTATTGTGATGCTCTTCCAACCATCTGCGCCATTCTGCACGATTTTGGGGATAAAAAACTTCAGTGATTTCCAGGGCCATATAGAGAATTAATTAATTCAAGTTGCAATCCAGTAACTTGAAACCGAAAAATAATAAATGCCTAATTAGATAGTCTTTAAAGATACTAATTATGGCGCTAATCTATTCACCTTCCATTTCATTCCCTCTTTTACATACTGAATTCTATCATGTAAACGACTACTTCTGCCTTGCCAAAACTCTATTTTTTCAGGAATCACACGATATCCTCCCCAATGCAAGGGGCGTGGTAGTTGCTCTACGTCTTTATATTTTTCTTCCAACCTTTGGACATTGTCCTCCAGCAATTCTCTACTTTTTATAGCCTGGCTTTGAGGAGATGCCCAAGCTCCAATTTGACTGCCTTTGGGGCGAGATTGAAAATAAGTTGTTGATGCCTCCTCACTAATCATTTCCACCCGTCCTTCTATTCGTATTTGGCGTTGTAATTGATGCCAATGAAATACGAGGGCAGCTTGAGGATTTTCTTCAAGTTCTTTGCCTTTATGACTTTGATAGTTTGTATAAAAAACAAAACCATCCTGTCCTATTCCTTTTAGTAAAACTATTCTGGCAGAAGGTTTACCATTGCGATCGGCGGTAGCCAATGTCATCGCGTTGGGTTCGGGAACATCTGCTTGCAAGGCCTGATCAAACCAAACCTTAAACTGTTCAATAGGATCACCTTGGATTGCCTTTTCCAGTAAGGTATCAGCAGTATAATCTTTTCTCAAATCCTGGATGTTCGATCTCATATTGTTTTTATTGGCTGAACAGTATCCTTGAAAATTAAGTTTATAATGTTGACATGACTTTTAAAAAAACCATGGGCCTTAATCTTTGATTTGTATAAAAGTACCGGCATTT
This sequence comes from Chitinophagales bacterium, assembly GCA_022360175.1. Classification (GTDB taxonomy): domain Bacteria; phylum Bacteroidota; class Bacteroidia; order Chitinophagales; family Saprospiraceae; genus JAKSDI01. The sequence continues at coordinate 23,957 of JAKSDI010000221.1, read as the reverse complement.
ACTCTATATCTGTAGTCACCCACAGTGATAATTTCTCCATCATTTAATCTGGTAAGATGAAAAATATCTTCCTCCAGTGTATGAATAGAGCCACCTGTCATATATGCAAGATGGAGGTATTCCTCATTCACTCCATAATCTACACCAGCAAGCACCACTCTTACAGGTACATTTAATTGAGCCAACAACTCTAAGTCTCGCACATTACTATAATTGTCTGCCAACAAAATTAATTCATCACCTTCTCCCATCATACGTGTTCCTTCTATTAATGCTTCGATATCATTTTCAACAGACTCTCCTCCCCAACCAGCATCCATACTTCTTTTCATTACCTGCATTATTTTCTCCATTTCCCTATCCTCACAAGCATATATTCCTCCTGTTTCTCCTATCTTTTTTTCGGCAGAAGATTTATCATCCCCATCATTAAAAAATAAATAACGATTATTTTCACCTGGCACTATTGCCAAGGCATGCCACAATAATATTTGATCCAAATAAGGCGACATACTTCCCGTCACATCACTTACAATCACCTTATTTGCCCATAATTCTTTATGGCGATACAGTGCTGAATTTAGTTCGTAGCCAGCTTTTTCAAAATATTTTTGATCTGCTTCCAAAGCTGATCGTGTTTCTTCAGTAATTGTGTTTAACGTAGATTTTATCTCACTAAAAGGAGTGCCATACGAATAAGCATTCAACAGGCCTTTACCTTCTCTTGCCCCTCCTAAAAAATCCAGTGAATCTCTTATTTTTGCTATTTTCAACATCGAATCTCGTCTGCTAGCTTCCCGCTCTCGTTCTGCCTTTCTGGCTAAAATTGCTTTAGAGCCTATTGTTTTGTAACGTAAATTCAGGATGCCTGCCATCTTATCATCTTTAAAATACAAATCAGTAATGTTTCTTTCAAACAGAGTATGCATAAAAAGGCTATCTCCTTTTGGCAACATCAAAAAAGCCTTACCTTCTTTGTTAGTTTGTGCTACATACACTTCTGATTTTCCTTTACAGGCAAAGAACAATTGTTCTTCATCATGTGGCCGTCCTTCAAAATCAGTTACTGTGAGTTTTAATAATATACGAGAATGGGTAGGCATTTGCTCTTCCGGTACCTCTTGATAAATGGTATCATTTTGAACTATTTCCTTGTAAGTTTTTGGTGAATACCCTATTGCTAACCTACTTCGTACAAATCCGCGATTAATGGTTTTGATCGTCTCAAAGCCTGCCTCATCCGCACTATTTACCGTGAAAGTAGTGCCTTTCGGCAAAAGCAAATAGACCTTTCCCTGTTCATCAGTTCGTGCACTATATATTTCATCAATTCTCTCCTGAACAAACCAGAGATTCAGACCTGTTACTGGTCGATTACGCATATCAAAAACCTGAAGGCTGAGCTGAACTTTTGTCTCCGTAGCTTCTGGCAAGTTATTACGACTCCAGGGAGAAGTAATTGTATCTATCTGTGCTATGGAAAATAAGGGAATACATATGAGCAAACAATGTAGTAACATTCGAATAGGCATAGAACTGAGGTTTATTGTTGAAACGGGAAAAAGGAGGGAAAATTGCGATTTACAATAGCTGTAAACACAGGAATAGTATGCTCCAGAATTTTCTGCCTTTATATGCCATGTTGAATGCCCCTGGAATCAATCTCTATTTACTATAAGTGACACCCTTACTAGATCAGAGTTACTCTCTTATAGCTATTTTCTCTTTGCTTTTTAGAAGCATTCCCAGCATTGGCAAATAAAAAACCCTATCAATAACTTTGATAGGGTTCTAACGATAAACAAACACTATGAACAACACTAATTCTTAGTAATTTGGCTATAAAACCAAATTTTATATTTTAAGTTTAATTACATTCAAAATCAAAAGAGCCTTATTGCTATTCTTATCTGATATTTACAAAGGAACAAAACACTCGAACAAGATTCCATCCATTTTAACTCTTTTTGTGACATAGTAAAATTTACACATATTGATTCATACAAAAACCTCCATGCGTACAAGTTTAAAAATACATCACAAACAATACATATCCAGCATTTTACATAGAAAAAACACTCCTATCCGAATATGTTTATTTTGAAAAACGTGACATAAATACTGACCTTCATTTTTCAATATTATTCTTACAATAAAAACTGTTTGATATGCACAGAAATGCAATAGTTATTTATCAAAGAGCAGCAAGATTAAAATCTTAACTTATTGATAAACTATCTTTTGTCGATAAATTTCTGCTCCATCATCAAGCTTCAAAAGATAAAACCCTGCATCCAGTAAAGGCAATGCTACTTTTATCTTATTACTCCCTGAATGTGAATGAACTTTCTCAGAGAGCAAAGCCTTCCCCTGGACAGAGAATAATTCGACTAAAATCTCCCTTTCTGTGACATTAATATATTCAATGAATAATTGCTCTCCTTTTTTGACTGGATTGGGGTACACTTCTATTTTATGATCATGATGATCATCAGTAGCCTGATAAAATCCTTCTGCCAGGCTTGTATCAGGGTTACATACATGATTTTCATTATATGGATGAAGTGTACGATCTGTTGAAAAATGGGAAGTGGGCCAACAATTAAGTTGCGGTGGTTCGTAACTAAAACTATGGCCTAATACGTAATCTGCACCTGCTTCATCATCCAATTCTCCAAGATTGCGCTTTGCCTCTCCAAAAGTCGTGGAATAATGCATAACTGCCTCGGGATCTACAACATGTTGCAATTGTAAAGCATGGCCTAATTCATGCAATACTACCGTCTGAAAATCCAATGCTCCCTCGTGGGGTTCTATTTCAGAAAAATTCCATGTAATTGCCCCTCCTATTCCATTAGGATTACCATCTCGGCGAAGTATAATATCAATATCCGATACTTCCCAATCTGTACCAGAACAACGAATGTATCTTGAGATCGTCACTGCTAAAGTATATGGGCTAACCTCTATGTCAAGATCCCATGCATCATTGTCAAACGTAATAAGATTAATGTCATCATCTAATCCTCCAGGCTCCTGTAATTCTGTAAAGGGGCAATCTCTGCTGAAGTATAGAGGGGCTGCAGATGAATCCCGCCATGTATTAACCGCTCGAAGAATTGCTTCGTATGCCCCTTCTTCCTCCATAATAGGGACTCCACTATTTTCTGCATTATCACTAATCCTGAAGAGATATCCTCCATTTTCGTCATCTCCTTCATCTACCAATTGAGGTTGATGAAAAACATGTGAACTTAACACATTGGTGTGAGCATATTGAACATCTAACTCGTGCTGGCTAAATGCAATACTATTTGACCCTAAAATAATCATATCTCCTGTACCTGCCTTGTGGGGTATTCTTGAGACAAGCACTGAATCGGACCAGGAGATAATATGCCAGGGAAAAGTACTGGTATAACCAAAACCTCCATTATCTGCATTTGAATAAAAAATAGTGCCAGGTATATCACCAAAGCCTTCGCCATGAATATATACGGTATCTTCAGCTCCTGCATTTGCAATCGAGGGGCTAATTTCTGACACATGCATACCAGGGTTACGAATTACATTTAAAGTTGCTTCCTGCAATTCTATGAAGGAACTACCTCCCAAACGTTCTAATTTCTTGTATAATGATTCAAGTTTATAATATACTTGACCATGACCATATGCCTCTTTCCAGTCAGGCCGATAAGATATATATGAATCTTGTTCTGCCAGAGGACGATAAAGCAAGGAAGTTTCTGATGCAAGCCGATGCCCTGTATATTGTCGCAAAAAGAATACTCCACTAGCGCCAATATCTAATTTTAAAGTTCCTGAAAACACAATTGCTTCATCATCAATGGTACCACCCAAAGTAACTAATGTAATTGTTTCACTTTTAGGAACGCCTTTAAATGCTTTATGTACTGTGATGAAATTTTTTGTATAAATAAAAGCAGCTTCCTTATCATAAAAGCTTTCTGTAGCTATCACTTTTCCCTCAATAACCAATTCGCTTTTAGCAAATTGCTCTTCTATTTCAGGATGGAGGGTAGTGCATTGTGCGATAAGGTTTTTGTTTGAGATGCATAAACAGACTAGTACACCCAATAGTGCAAAGGGGGAAAATTTCATAATGTGCAAAATTTGTTAATGTTATAATCCCTATTGGTTGATCAAGGCATAAGAATGGCTAGATCAACATAGGTTGAATCCATTGGGGGGTAAAAGCGTTATTATGATGTGTCTGTTTTCTAGTGGGAGATATCTACCTATCAACTATACGAAGAACAATATACTTTCTAAGCTTTTCTCTATCAATATCGTTTTTTTTAAATCTGTGACATTCAAAATTAATAGATTCTATACATCTATTAATTTCAAAATCAATTATCCCAACTATAAGCTTTCATTAACAAGTACTTTTTAAATTATTTTTTTCTTATATATATATCAGGTTTGTGATAGTGTGACACATAGCGGAATATAATTATTTTCTTAGTAAATGTTTTATTGAAGGGGAAGCTTATTGGGCAAAGAATAACAAGTATTACTCTCTAAATGAATCATTTTCAAACTATTACAAAATCAGATACTAATAGTCAAACCATCTATTGCCAATTTAGTATCAAAAAAAACCTCCTTTGCTTCTCCTAATAAAGCATCTAATATTTTATAACGAGAAGAGAAATGCCCTAAAATCAGTTGTTTCGCATTTGCCTGTAAAGCAATAGCAGCAGCTTGCCTGGCTGTACTATGCATCGTTTCTATAGCCTGCTGCTTATGTTCATCTGTAAAAGTAGCTTCATGATATAGTAAATCTACACCTGATACAAAAGGAACGATTGCTTCGGTATAGGCTGTATCAGAACAAAATGCATATGAACGAGCTTTTAGCGGAGGTTTAGTAAGCTCCTTATTAGGAATTATCTCACCATCAGGCAACTGAAAATTAGCTCCATCCTTAATAGCAGGAATATATTGATACGGAATCTCATATTGCTTTATTTTCTCGGCAATCATATTCCGTGGACGTTCCTTTTCTTTAAACAAAAAACCACAGGTAGGAATACTATGGTTGAGTGGAATACTATAGACCAGGGAAACCTCGTCTTCGTATATTTTCTTGTATTTTGTAGGGTCTACAGATTGAAATTGAAGAGGAAATAATAATTCACCACTGAAATTAAGCTGATGCTTTATAAACGATTCTAACTCTGAAGGCCCATAAATCGTGAAAGGCTGTGTTCTTCTATTTAAACTCATTGAAGTCAGTAGCCCTATTATGCCATATATATGGTCTCCATGCATATGGCTAATGAAAAGAGTTCCTATTTTCCCCCATTTCACCTGATACTCGGCAATACGCATTTGAGCGCCTTCGCCACAATCTACCATATACAAGCGCTCCTGTATATTTACAAGCTGACAACAGGGAAAACGCCCATAAGCAGGTACGGCTCCACTTGTACCAAGAAATTGGACTTCAAATTTAAACATCTTGAACAGCCATTAAAATAAAAGTGGAGCAGGATAATGATTTCCCTGCTCCACTTTAAATCATACAACCATTAAAAGGTTACATGTCTGAATCACTTTCTCCTTCATCATTTAATTCTTTCTCTATTTCGTCCATGAAAATATAATCAATGGATTCAGAAACAGTAGGAATAATATTAAGGACAGTATTGAGACGTGATATTTCAATAAGCTTCTTTACATTAGGATGGGCTACACCTGTCAAAACGAAGTTGCCAAGCCCCTTCCAAATACGGTCAGCTGTCAATATGGCACTTAAACCTGACGAATCGACAAATACCACATTTGACAAATCCATGATTAAATTAATGACTCCTTCATTAGCAAGAATGACCAACTCAGACTTTAGTTGAGGGGCAGATAAAGAGTTAAGTTGTTCTTCTTCTAGTTTAAAAACGGTGTAGCGTTCTTGTTTATCTAAGGTGAATTTCATACAGTAAAATGATTACTTTTAATTTGGCACAAGCGCAAAAATATCAATAAAACCGGACTATTACTAGTCCTTTACAGCAAATGTTTGTTTCAGGTAATTTCTCTTCAGGTTTATCAGCCATACACTTTCGTGATTCTATAATCAATAGTGTCATAAAGTTGATTAAACCTATAGAGGTATTCCTTTGTTAGGAAGTAAAAGTAAGAAAAATAAACATGCCATTCCATCAAAACTTAATATTGCAAGAAAAGCTGGCATCATTTTTTCTGTAATTTTTCAACCTATAACAAACATTCACCTTTATCCGTTTACCTGCCAAACATTTAATAGTTTATTAAGAAACTAAAGGCTTGTAGGTATTGTATTGTTGAATAATTAGTACTATTATTGTTTGCGGGTAACATTTTGCAAGAGATCGAAAAAATATGAACAATAAACGATTTTCACAAAAGGTAAAACAGGTTATTACCAAAAGTCGCGATGAAGCTATTCGCCTTGGGCATGACTATATCGGGACGGAACACCTGCTGCTTGGTATAATGGCAGGAGAGAATGGCCTAGTCACCAAGGTGCTCAATTCACTAGACGTTAATGGATCAGATCTTCGGCAAACGATAGAAGAATCAGTAAGAAGAGATGGATCACGGCGTACTACACTAAATGTAGGGAACCTCCCCTTGAACAAGCAGGCTGAGAAAGTATTAAAAGTTACTTTTCTTGAAGCAAAAATGCTTAAAAGCGAAGAGATTTGCCCTGAGCACTTATTATTATCCATTCTTAAGCATCAGGACAATCCTGCTTCAAAAATATTGAATCGCTTTGATGTCGACTACGATATTTTTAAAGCAGAACTGGAATACGTCCGCCAGGAGCAGGACTTCACTAATGGTATGGATACCTTCGCACAAGCTCCTTCCGACCAGGAAGAACCCTATGAAGAAGAAGAGCAGGGAGGCCGCTATCAGCAACAACGCAAAGGCCCTGCTAAATCAAGAACTCCTGTATTGGACAACTTTGGAAGGGATATTACTAAACTGGCTGAAGAAGGAAGGCTTGATCCTATTATTGGTAGAGAAAATGAGATAGAGCGTGTATCACAAATTCTCAGTCGCCGTAAGAAAAACAATCCTATTCTTATAGGTGAACCAGGTGTAGGTAAAACAGCTATTGTAGAAGGACTTGCTTTACGCATCATTCAAAAAAAGGTATCTCGTACCCTTTTCAATAAGCGTATAGTAATGCTTGACCTGGCAGCCCTAGTAGCAGGCACTAAGTATCGAGGCCAGTTTGAGGAACGCATGAAAGCCATCATGAATGAGCTGGAAAAATCCAGAGATGTTATTCTATTCATTGATGAAATTCATACAATCGTGGGAGCAGGTGGCGCAACCGGTTCACTAGATGCTTCCAATATCTTCAAGCCAGCCTTAGCACGTGGAGAACTTCAATGTATTGGTGCTTCCACATTGGATGAATATCGCCAACATATTGAAAAAGATGGTGCTTTGGATCGTCGTTTCCAAAAAGTAATGGTAGATCCTCCTACTGCTGAAGAGGCTGTTAACATTCTGGAGAATATTAAACCTAAATACGAGGAATTCCACAATGTGAACTACTCTGATGAAGCGGTACGTGCATGTGTAAAACTGAGTGATCGTTACATCAGTGATCGTTTTCTACCGGACAAGGCCATTGATGTTTTAGATGAAGTAGGTGCTCGTGTCCATCTAAAAAACATTCATGTTCCAGAACATATTGAGGAGCTTGAAAAGAAGATTGAAGAACTCAAGGAACAAAAAAATCAGGCTGTAAAAAATCAGCAGTACGAAAAAGCTGCCGATCTGCGTGACAAAGAATCTAAACTGGTACGTCAACTCGAATTTGCAAAAGTGCAATGGGAAGAAGAATCGAAAACAAAACGCTATCCAGTTGAAGAAGAAGATATAGCTGAAGTAGTATCCATGATGACGGGCATTCCTGTAAAGAGAGTAGCCCAAAGCGAGAGTAAAAAGCTCGTTGGCATGGATCAAGATATGCAGAAAGTGATTGTTGGGCAGGATGAAGCGATTGATAAAATCACCAAAGCAATACAGCGTAATCGCGTAGGCCTTAAAGATCCTTCTAAGCCGATAGGTTCATTTATTTTCCTTGGGCCTACTGGTGTAGGTAAAACAGAGCTGGCAAAAGCACTTGCTCGTTATATATTTGACTCTGATGATGCACTGATCCGCATTGACATGAGTGAATACATGGAAAAATTCTCCGTTAGCCGTCTTATTGGTGCGCCTCCGGGATACGTTGGCTATGAAGAAGGAGGACAACTTACTGAACGAGTTCGCAGAAAGCCTTATTCCGTTATCCTGCTGGATGAAATAGAAAAGGCTCACCCTGATGTTTACAACATCTTATTGCAAGTGCTGGATGATGGTCAATTGACGGATGGACTTGGCCGTAAGGTTGATTTCAAAAATACCTTGATCATTATGACATCTAATATTGGTGTACGCCAATTAAAGGATTTTGGACAAGGCGTTGGTTTTTCAACTAAGGCTCGCCAGGAAACAGCCGATGATCACGCTAAGAGTGTTATTCAAAATGCTCTTAAGCGCACATTCTCACCTGAATTCCTGAATCGTATTGATGATGTAGTTATTTTCAATAGCCTAGGGCAAGATGATATCTTCCAGATTATTGATATTACGCTACAGGATCTATACAAGCGACTTAATAATATGGGATATTCTCTAGTATTGTCTGAAGCAGCTAAAAAGTTTGTTGCGGAAAAAGGATATGACCCTCAGTTTGGTGCTCGTCCTTTACATAGAGCAATTCAGAAATACATAGAAGATCCATTGGCAGAATTCATTTTAAATGAACGTCCTTCTGAGGGGAGTATATTACAAGCTAATCTGAATGAAGATAAAGATGGCTTAAGTGTTGCTCTTTCAAAAGAAGCAAAATCAGACGTTAATAAATAAACTTTAATCTTATCTTAGTACACCTGTTCAATCATTGGACAGGTGTATTTTTTTTGCAAAGCCCCACCTATTCGGTATCTTGCGAAAAATTGAACTTTTTTGTTATAAAATAAATTACAAATTTAAGAGTGTAGTTAAATAGTTTACAAAATTGGACGATAATAACTGCATTCTATTTATTCATTAAAAAACGAACATTTGGCAAAGAAATTTAATCGGAGAGGCCGCGGCCACTCAAATGAGAAAAAAATCCAATTCAGAACCAACGAACATATTAGAGTACCTGAAGTCCGATTGGTTGGAGATAATGTAGAAGGAATAGGCAAAATTGTTGGACAACAATTAGAACCAGGTACGGTATATCCTACTCGTAAAGTAAAAGACTGGGCTAGAGCTGCCGAGTTGGACCTAGTCGAAATCTCTCCTAATGCACGCCCTCCAGTAGTTAAGATCATTGATTTCAATAAATTCCTCTACGAGAAAAAGAAGAAAGAAAAAGAAATCAAAGCTAAAGCTGCTAAAACGGTCATTAAAGAAATCCGGTTCGGCCCTAATACGGATGATCACGATTTTGATTTCAAGCTACGCCATGCTAAAGGCTTTCTTGAAGATGGTGCAAAAGTGAAAGCTTATGTGCATTTCCGTGGGCGAACCATTGTCTTTAAGGAAAGAGGTGAGCTCTTGCTACTTCGCTTTTTAAAAGAGCTAGAGGAATATGGTTCGGCTGAAGCACTCCCTAAAATGGAAGGACGCCGTATGATTGTTATCGTGTCTCCTAAAAAGGTGAAGAAATAAGCTTATCTTTCCATATAATTATTTACCTTTGCAATCCATTTGAATAAGCGACATTTGTTGTTGCCTATTTGTGTGGTACAGATGTATTAACTATTAAAGTTATTTGTGATGCCAAAGATGAAGACTCACTCCAGTGCAAAAAAGCGTTTTAAGCTCACTGGATCAGGAAAAGTAAAGCGTAAACAGGCCAAGACATCTCACATGATGCGTAATAAGAGTAAGAAAGCTAAATTACGCCTTCGTGATACAGCAATGGTACACGAACACAACGAAGATCGTGTAAAAAGAATGCTTTGCAAAAAGTAAAAATCTCATTTTTTTAACGAGAGTACAGGATAAGTGATCATAAAGAATCCCCTGTACTGTACTAAAAATTTAAAATTATGCCTCGTTCGGTAAATGCAGTAGCGTCTAGAAAAAGACGTAAGAAAATCATGAAAATGGCTCGCGGGTATTTCGGTGCTCGTAGTAAAGTTTATACAGTAGCCAAGAATGCAGTTGAAAAAGGTTTGGTATATGCATACCGTGACCGTAAAGCGAAGAAGCGTGCATTTCGTCGCTTGTGGATCGCGCGTATCAATGCAGGAGTTCGCCAGCATGGCCTTTCCTATTCTCGCTTCATGCATCTGCTATCTCAAAGTGATATTCAACTGAATCGTAAGGTACTTGCAGACCTTGCAATGAACAACCCTGATACATTCAAGTCAATTGTTGATTCAGTTAAGAAATAAAACATAGATTTCTATTGTTTCAAAAAGGGAAATGATTAACGTCATTTCCCTTTTCTTGTTTAAGATATAAAATGTACTCCCAACGATTATGCAAAATTTATTATTAATTTCCATTATTCTGTTATTAGTTGCCTGCAATTCTGAATCTGTAGAAGAAAACGTAGATAAACAACCAATCGCAGATACTATTCCAATAAATAATATAGTAGATACTGATACCTCTTCTCTTCTTACTTCAATCGATAGTGTAGAGTATACTTATACAGATGGAGCTGTCGAATTAGGCTGGGATATCCTTGCAATGGTAGATTTTGAAGAAACCTTTAATGAAGAGGTACAAGCATATATCCCCTATCCTACTTTCCATCCTCCTGTAAAAGCACTGGAAGGTAAAGAAGTTATTGTAAGAGGTTTCATCATTCCTTTGGAAGAAACCGGAGAAGAGACCATACTTGTTTTATCAGCAAACCCTTTCAGTAGTTGTTTTTTCTGTGGAGGTGCCGGGCCAGAATCGGTAATGGATATTAAGTTAAAACCCAATGTTAAAAGAGATTTTAAAACAGATCAGCAAACGGCATTTAGAGGTAAATTAAAGCTCAACGATTCCGACCTTTATTATCTCAATTATATTCTGGAGGATGCTGAATTAGTGAAATAAAGCAATAATTCTAATTCATATTATTTTTTATGGCTTGCCTAAGAATTTTAACTTTTTTAGATTTGTATATAGCCTATACTTCTGCAAAAGCTTAGAGTATGTTTGGGATTTATTAATCGGACTTATTCCGTCACTAATTGACTTGTATTTTGTTGAAAGAACACTCATTTAGCTTAGGCTAAAATCGTAACCTTCCGCCTTATCCAAGTCAACTAGTGACAAAATCGTCTCAAAGAACAAATTCCCAAACACACTCTTATTTACCCCCTATTTATTGTTAATCCGTACACATAGAATAATTTCCAGAGAGTTCTAAATTATTCTATTAAACCAAAACAAGTATGCTTCGATTTTCACTATTTGGTATAATAGGCCTATTATTTTTAACAACGGCCTGCCAGCAAGATTCTGATGGTCCTGTACCTAGTACTACAGAACCCAATACACTAGATGGGAAATTAGCTGTATTGCTAAACGAAAAATCTCCTGATGGGAGTTTATCATTTTACAAACTACCATCCAGTAATGATTTAGGAGCGATCCCCCAGGACCCACAAAATCCGCTTTCAGCAGAAAAAGTTGAATTGGGGAAAATGCTTTACCATGAAACAGCACTGGCATTAAATCCCGAAGTAGAAGAAACAGCAGGAACCTATTCTTGTGCCTCCTGCCATTTTGCGGCAGCAGGTTTTCAAGCCGGGCGCCATCAGGGAATGGGAGAAGGCGGAACAGGTTTTGGTATCAACGGAGAAGGCAGAGATCTTTCAGAAAATTTCGACCTAAATCATCTTGATGTTCAACCAATCCGAAGTCCTACTACTCTGAATACTGCCTACCAAATAGTAATGCTCTGGAATGGTCAATTTGGTGCACGAGGACCTAATGTCGGTACAGAGGCATCCTGGTCTCCTGGCACTCCTAAAGCGGTTAACGAGCTGGGGTATCACGGTATAGAGACACAAGCGATTGCAGGTTTGGATGTTCACCGCCTGGTAACTGATGAAACCGATGTATCCCAGGAGTTAGCATACTATAAACCAATGTATGATGATGCTTTTAGTGACTGGCCAGAATCAACGCGTTATGGTAGAGAGGCCTCAGGATTAGCGATAGCTGCTTACGAGCGTACGCTTTTAGCCAATCAAGCTCCTTTCCAACGCTGGCTTGATGGAGCATATGATGCTATGAGTGATATCGAAAAAGAAGGGGCACTTTTATTTTTTGGCAAAGCAAATTGTGTGAACTGCCACACAGGCCCTGCTCTCAATTCGATGGAATTTAATGCAATTGGTATGAAAGATCTTTTTGACTGTGATGCACCTGTATTTAAGGTACCTGTTGATGCTGTAGAAAATCTGGGCAGAGGAGGCTTTACTAATCAGCCAGAAGATATGTTCAAATTTAAAGTGCCACAGCTATACAACCTTAAAGACTCTCCATTTTATGGTCATGGAGCCACTATGACAAGTATTCGCGAAGTCATTGAATATAAAAATCTTGGAGTAGCAGAAAACCCGGATGTGCCTGCTGATCGCCTGGATGAAGAATTTGTACCTCTTGGACTAAGTGTATCAGAATTAGATGCGTTAACAGCTTTTCTGGAAAGCGCACTATATGATCCTAATTTAAGCCGTTACGAGCCAGATGAATTACCATCAGGCCAGTGCTTTCCAAATGCAGATACACAGTCTGTAAGTGAATTAGGGTGCCAGTAACAATAAACTTCGGCAGTATGGCATTTAAAATAAGTGTACATCAACAATAGTACTACTTAAGTAGGTGGTAATATTTGTGTTACCACCTACTTATATACAAAATCCGTACTCAATGCTTAATCAAGGTTTTGGAATTTTACTTTGTGCCCTTTTAGGTTTTTCCTGTATCCCTTTGGAAAACAAAACACCATCTAATACTCAAACAGAACCATCAATAGCAGAAAAAACTGTTGATGGTTCTGCTATTTCTACATCAATGCTTGCAGCAGTTAATCAACTAAGGCAATCAGGGTGTAAATGTGGCCGTAAAAGAATGCCTCCTGTGCCAGCTCTTCAATGGGATTCAAAACTTGAATCCGCAGCCTTGCAACATGCAAAGGATATGAATCAGAAAAACTTTTTTGATCATAAAGGTTCTGATGGTAGTGATGCAGGGCAGCGAGCCGCTCGTATTGGATATAAATGGCGAAATATAGGCGAAAATATAGCCCAAGGGCCTACCTCCGTTGATGAGGTAATGCAAGGCTGGAAGGAAAGCCCTGGACATTGCCTTAATATCATGAGTGCAGACTTTACAGAATTAGGGGCCATACAGTATGGCGATCTTTGGGTACAGGTATTTGGACGCCCGCGAAATTAGTTAGGAAAGCTACTTTCAGGTTTTATTCTACCCGAATATTGATCACCCACGAGTTTAGTTTTCCAATATCCTGTTCTGCCAGGTCCTTAATCTGTAATTGCCAGTTTCCTTCAGCAGGCTCTCCTAGTAATTGCCCTAAAAGAGGGAAATTATCAATATCATAGGTTGTTTTTATATTATCATCACTTCCACCATAGCGGTCGTGTAAGGTAATGGATTGCCCTGAAGGTGCCAGCAGCATTACAATCAAGTCTGAAATATAGGTATGTGAAATATCCAGGTCTATTGATATTTCCTGTATTGTTCCTTCTTTTACATTATTAAGTGTTCTAATTAAACCTTCAGGTTTTGCATCAGGGATTGTAATACCGGGCTTTTCTTCTAAACGTATTGAATGCCCACTAGCATTTTTACTTAAGCGGAGAGACCAAAACTCTAACTTACCTTTATCTTGTGTAGCAAGGTCTTTTACAAAAAGTTTCCATTCTCCTCTGATATTTTCTCCTATTAGTCCGCCTAGTACTGAAGTATTTCCCATTTCATAAACCGCATCAATATCGTTATTGCTTCCTCCTTTCCTATTATGTAATGCGATTCTGGTTCCATCTGGTGATTGGAGTTCAACCAACAAATCTCCTATGTAAGAATGAGTAATTTTCAATTTAACCTCAATACTTTTTAACAAGCCATTCTCTTCTATCGCTAAAGTGCTTACTATTCCGGCTTCATCATTATCAGGAATAGATAATGCAGGAGTTGTTTCTACCTTGATTTCATCTGCATCTTCGATAGGACTTTCAAGCCTGTTAATTGCTTCCTGTACTGCTTTATAAGCATTCACTTTTCCATAACCAAACCATTGGGAATGTCCATTTTGATCATAAGTACCCAATGCTAATCCCAATTGTGGATCAGTACTAGTATCTTCTATTTTATCGGCTGTTTGTTCAAGGATTTCGCGTACCTCTCTTGCAGTGAGATCGGGATTAGCCGATAAGACCAGTGCTGCAACCCCTGCTACAAGTGGGCAGGCACTTGATGTCCCTCCAAAATTAGAGGTATAATCGGAAGAACTATACCCCAGTGGACCTACTCTATCAGTTGTCACAATACCCCGCCCTGGAAAAGAACCTCCAATCTCTGGATAGGTATAAGATCTACCAAATACGGGATGAGCATTATTGCTAGGGGCACAAACCGAGATTTCTTTACCCCAGCTACTATATGCCGATTTCCTATTCAAGCTGGTACATGCTGCTACAGTAATAACTTCAGGGTGAGCGGCATAACCATTATACCATTTGACATTTCCACTTAAAGCACCATTTGGCCAATTCCTTTCGTTGATTACGCCATTTACAGGCCTATTTGCATTGCCTGCAGCAAAACAAATGACACATCCTTTACCATTCCGTCCGTTTGTAGCTGCCCGACGAAGTGCTTGCTCCTGACGTATACTTAGTGGGAAATTTACGGAACCAGGACCCCAACTATTTGAAATAACTGCAGCCCCTTTTTCTACTGCCCAATCAAAGATATCTTCAATAGAATTGTCATCCAGAATACCGCTAGTTCTGATAGGCATGAGGCTACAAGCAGGTGCTATCCCCACTACCCCGCTGCCATTTTCTTCGGCAACCGCTACTCCTGCACAGGAAGTGCCATGATTATCTGTGCTCGCTTCCGGAGAAGGATTAAAATCAAAACCTTGAAAATCACGAGGGGCTACTATTTTACCTTCTCCCTGAAAATCAGAATGATCCAGGTCTACTGAATCATCTGCTACAGCTACCGTAATAGAACGCACTCCTCTAGTAATATCCCAGGCATCTGGTGCATTAATATGTGATGCTGAAGCCAACTGGATACCATTATTATGAAATAAATGCCATTGCATTCCAAAATGAGTATCAGAAGGCGTATGATAATGGATACTCTTGATACCAACATTTGCCTCTGCATATATTACAGATGGCAAATCAGTTAACTGCCTGGCTAATTTAAGAGGATTTATCTTTGCCGCTGATGTCAATCGAAATACATGACAATTCACTATCCCATTAATAAGATTTACATAATTCAAGCCATGCTGATTGATCAGCTCATCAATCGATTCATTGTCTGTCTCTGAGGTGAATTGTATCGTCAATTCATCCGTCAGATATATACGTGCTACCGGATCATTTTCAAGTGCGTATACATGAGAAGCGAAATCAACTTCTTCAGCACCACGTATCCGATCCATGATCGTATCTCTTTCGGTAATATCAACTGCTAATACTGAAAGGTTTTGTTTGTTTAGCCCCTCTTTATAAACACATCCCATTTCCATACTCAATTCAATATCATCAACTCCTCGCTGGGTTCGGATAGTAAATTCATCAGGGACTTTAACGATAGATAAGCTGTGGCCTTTACGAAGTAATGGATAACTGACCTGGTTTGAAGGGTTTTGCATTAGTAGTTGAATTTTCTTGAGTATTCTATAATGTGTTCGTTATTATCTGTTGTTCAATTTCTCTGACTAGACTCTTGAATTGTATTCTGGCAATGATTATACCAACAATTTTCCCAACTAATCCTGCAGCAAACAAGATAAGCAAAGCATTTTTAATAAATGTCCACTCCAGCACTTGATTTGAAAAAATTGCAAAAAGGCTTATACCAAGTAATGCTACAGAGCAAAAAATAGCTCCTGTTTCACACCCACATGCCATATATTTATCATTGAGCTTTCTCTCATATTCAATTGCCTTTTTATAGCCTAGTTGCTGGAGATTTAGTCTAATATTACCTGAAAATTGTGTTCTTTTCCTCTTTATAAGCTGATGGAGGCTTCCTAAATCGGATATAATATAATCTTTCATATTAATGCATTTTGAGGTAGCGTTCATCATTAACACCTGATGAACGCTACTAAAGGATTCGGCTATGGGAACAAGCAAGTATCTGATGCTACTTCAGTAAGCCACCTCCAGCTTTCTTTAGCATCATCCAGCGTAAAGGATGGACCTCCGCTCAATAGCAGATACTCAAGGAATGTATTTCCCGTTACATGGCTTTCTGCCGCCCTGGGAACATACATAATGTACTCCAAACCATCGTGATTATCATGACATAGCCCGAAATAGTGCCCTAGCTCATGAACTAATACCGTTCCAAAGACAAATTCTGGTATTCTATCTGTAAAAGTGACACCACTCTTTCTTCTATATTCCCCAGTATCCCCTTCTCCTCCTGAGCAAGGAGTAACATAAGGAGGAGGCCTGAACCAACTTGTTAATCCGTAATTGGGAGTATCATTCAGATATTGGAAGACAGCCAGAGAAGGCACTGTACACAAAGGGTCATCTATTCCATTGCGAGGAAAATTGGTAAACACATCATCCTGTCTGGCACTATTCATTGGAATGTAATTCAATTCTGAGTCAAACCGTTCATCGATTGGGTAATCAATAATTTCTCCCCAGGAAAACTCCAATCCCAATTGGTAGGCTTTTTCTCTTGCAATGCGTAAAAAGTTCTCAAAACGCTCCAGTCGAATAGGATATACACTAAATGAAGGTATTGCTTCGGGGCCTTCTTCCAAGAAACGCTTCAAATCAAAATAGGATACTCTTGTATCTGTACCTGTATACACAACCTCTCCTAAAACGGATGGAGTTTGAGTTGCCCAACTCTTACCAGCACAGCCGTTAATCTGGCCTGCTAAAGCAAATAAATCGATTCTTCCTGTTTGGTGCAGCCTACGTAGATAATCACTAGAACGTACACACATCCTTCGTGCATCCAGTCTAACAGGTAATCCCATTGGACAACTATAGAACCTCATTTCATCCTTGATCCGCTCAATTCTATCCTCATCAGAAGTAAAAGCATTGGTAAGTGCATCATCAATGATTTCTTTCAACTTTCTTTTACGGACATTCGCAGCAATCCCGCTTACCAATACCCAGCCAGGTATACCAAAAACATCCAGAATTATACGCCCAATACCAGTACCTATATTTGTCAGGCCGCCACTGATACGGCATCCGTTCAAATTAAGAATCCCCAATACGGTATCCTTAATTCCTCCTAAAAGGTCACATATAGTGCCAATTAGCTGCTGGCCTGCGCCAATTACTCCGTCTACCAATCCAAAGATCACTACTCCTAGCCAGCCAAAAGAAGAGGTTAAAGCACAAGTAAGCCTTTTTATATCATTAGTGAATTCAATAAGATCACAAATCAAACCTTTTATGAAATCAAAGATGTCTTCTACTATATCCAGCAGGTCTTTCCACAATTCCCAGATAGATTTTAATGCTTCCAGTGGGTCTGTAAAAATGCATACAATAAAAGTCACCAGGAATTTCAGGATTCGAATCACTATCTTGACAATGATGTCCACCACAACCATTACGATCTTGCAAACTAAATAAGTTACCCACTTAATAATTGTTACAAAGACCCAGGTAACAACTTTGACAACAACCGTTACCAACCAACAGAACCATTTATTACAGCAGGCACACCACCATTTACATTTCCGTTTTTTGCATTTCTTTTCCTGTTTAGAAACCCAGTTTTCTATCGGCTTCCTAATTTTTTCTTCTATCTTTTTCTTAACCTCTGTACACTGCTTTTTAGCTTTTGTTATAGCTTCTTCTACAGGAACCTGAACTTTTTCAGTAATCCATTTCTTAACTTTTTTGCATACTGACATAACATTTGGCTTTTAGGGATTCATGATTAATCTACTGAAAATGATTACCATATGGCATTTTTTCAGTTTACCTTTCACTATTAATACCCTGTCAAAGGCCAAACGTTACGTTTTCCTCAATTTCTATAAATTATAATTGCTGAATTTTTTCTGCTAAAACTGCAGCATGAGCCTCCATTACTTCCAGTGATAATCCAGCAGTATGGGGGGTAAGAATTACATTTTCTGCCTGCTTCAAATACTGAAATGCTTCCGGCAAACTATCCACATCTAATACATTAAATGCCTGTTCTTCATATTCTAATACATCAAGGGCTGCGCCGGGCACTTTGCCATTCTTCAATGCATCTACTAAATCTGATGTATTGAGCACTAAACCTCGAGCAGTATTGATTATAAAAACTGGTTTTTGAAAAGAAGCCAGGAAAGCAGCATTTACAAAATGATGGTTGTAGTCATCATAAGGTATATGTAGTGTGACTATATCTGCTTGCTGTTGCAAATACTCCAGGCTTACTTCTTCAAGGTATTCGTTTCCAAAACCGGTTTTAAACTTATCATAGGCTATTGTTCGGCAACCAAAACAGCGCAATCGTTGAGCAACTGCACTTCCAATATTTCCATATCCTATAATTCCCACCGTTCGGTGCCTCAACTCTAAGCCTCTATTTTGCTTGCGATCCCACTTTCCGGCACGTATTTGCAAATTGGAACGTTGCAAATGATGAAGCAGGCCCAGCATCAGTCCAAGGGTATGCTCTGCCACCGTATCTCTACTACCTTCAGGAGAATTCAAAACGGCCACTCCTAACTGGGCTGCATAATTCAGGTCTATATGTTCTAACCCTATCCCCATTCGAGCGATAAAACGCAGTTTCTTACACTGATCCAGAAATGCTTGATCTAGTGTAAAGCGGGAACGAATAATGATCCCTGCAATTTCTGGTAGAAGAGCTTCTAATTCTTCCAGAGGTTCTTGAAAAGCATCTATACATTCATACCCTATAGCTGTAAGCTTTTCTACCAGTAATGGGTGAGGTTTATCTATAAAAGCTACCTTTTCCTTCATATATCAATATGGTTTCTTTGAAAAAATGGGACAAATATCAGAGCTTATTCTTTTTCCCAAAAGAAAATCCATAAGCGATTTGCTGAAGAAATGTTTTTGGAAAGCTTTCTATTCCATCAAAGCCCAAAGTGATATCTCGCCCACTTTTAGGAATTATAGCAGTCCCAAAGAGGTAATCCCATATCGCCAGGCTTATTCCAAAATTAATGCCATGAGGATGTCCTTCCGGCAAATCCTTTGCATGATGCCATATATGCATTTCCGGGCTATTAAAAATACGCTTCATTAATGGCCCTAATAAAAAGGCCCCCGATAGAGTACTAGCGACTACCGCACTGAATTGACTACCAACTTCCATATTTGGCGAAAGCATATGAATATCAAAACCATTAGTAGCAGCAGCGATGCCTATCAACAAGCCGATTACTCCCCCAGTGATATAACCTGATACCGTAATGTTAGAATGATTATAGTGTCCAATAGCCAGTGTAAAAATATGAATGACAAAAAAGTCATAGAGGCCGATTCCCAATAAAGCAAGAGGAAGGTATTCTAATGTTCTATACACTATGGTTTCCATCCAGTGGTACCGTAAATGCGCAGCAAATCCCATTTGCTCTACAGAGTGATGTACTTTATGAAATTGCCATAAAAAGTCAACTCGATGCAATAGGCGGTGTGTCCACCATTGTATAAAATCTCTTACCAAAAACCCTATTAAAAGGATGGCCCACATAGGAGCAGCTTTTAAAGGATTCGAGGCCTGCAAGTCAAATCCAGTAATCGTTAGTATGATATTATTAATAAAATTGACGACCACATCGGAAGCGGCATTGTAGATAATCAGTGAGAACAAGAAAAAATTAAAAAACATGTAAAAAAAATCCAGCCAAAAATCTTTGCGGAATCGAGCTTGTTCTTTCCGCCATGGAGCAACCCATTCCAGCAGGAGAAAAAATGCAGAAACTATTAATAGCCAGTAAAAATAGTTGTGCCATCCAGGATGAGTAATTTCATGCCATAAATACCTGGCATATCCTTGATAGCCCTTTTGGAAAACATCCCAGTAATCTGTGTTCATAGGAATAATAAAGCTTAAATAATCTTACTTCATAGAATAGCTAATTGGACTAGAACAGATCATCTATTTATTCATCATTTTTATCGGGCTGAGGTGTATATCTTATGTAAGAGTTTATTTCCGTGATCCCTTTAGGAAATTGTTTATTGGCTTCTTCAATTGACAGGCCGGGATGAATAACAACATCCTCTCCTGCTTTCCAATCTACAGGTGTTGCGACCATTCTATTGTAGTTAGTAAGTTGTAAAGAATCCAAGGCACGAAGAATTTCCTGGAAATTTCGTCCGGTAGCAGGCGGATAAGTTATGGTAAGGCGAACTCTTTTACGAGGGTCAATAATAAAAACGGTTCGCACCGTATAATTTTCCATTGTATTAGGATGGATCATGTCATATAGCTCTGCGATATGGCGATCTTCATCAGCGATAATTGGAAAGTCCACCTTAACCTTTTGAGTTTCTTCTATATCAGGTATCCACTCCTTGTGGTCTACCAAAGAATCTAAACTTAAAGCAATTAGTTTAGTACCACGATTAGTAAATTCCTTGTGCAGAGCTGCTGCTCGTCCTAGTTCTGTAGTACATACAGGCGTAAAATCGATGGGATGAGAAAATAATATGACCCATTGCTTTCCTACCCATTCGTAGAAATCAATTTCTCCTTTAGTAGTTTCTGCTCGAAAATTGGGAGCTATATCTCCTAATCTCAACGGCATAGTATGTACTTCTTTAACTTTAGAGATGCTATGTGAGCACTTTGTAAAGTATCAAAAAACGAGTCATCTGTGGTGTCTTTTGTACTTACTTTTCGTTAAAGCCCCCTTTGCGTAGCGCTGCTATGCGCGGGAACCTCATAATTTGTGCTTACCTACAAATATACAATTCCTTAAATACATACCCTAATAAATATTTTACTGCTTATCAATAATATTCTGTCCCTGGAAGTGCCTCCCGTTTTAGAAAGCCAAAACTATTGGATGATTGACGCAATTTGTATTTACTATTCTCATTCAGTTCTACTTTGTTTCTCAGATAAGGCTCTACCATGCGCGCAATAATCTCAAATTCTATTAAAAAACCATCATGCCCATAGGTGCTGTCTATAATTTCCAATTTAGCTTTTGGTATATGGTTGGCAATAAAAGCTTGCTCTTCAACTGGAAATAGTACATCGGATTCTATCCCTATAATTAATGCATTGGCTTTTATAAGTTGAAGAGCGGCTTTTTCTCCTCCTCGCCCTCGTCCTAAATGGTGACTATCCATCGCCTTTGTCAGTGTCCAATATGCCCAGGGATGAAAACGCTTGTGCAATTTTTCTCCCTGATATTGCTGATAAGAGCTTGCCCGAAATTCATCTACTCTTTCATCACTTGCCTCTGACTGAGTAGTCTGATATGTCCTGTAATTACGGTATGAAAGCATAGCAACAGCTCTTGCCGCTGCTAATCCTCTGGCACCTGCATTGGGTACATCATCAAAAAAAGTAGGATCTGCCTCCATAGCCATACGTTGTGTTTCATTGAAAGCAACTCCCCAGGGAGAATGTCTGGCATTAGATGCCAGCACACAAATATTTTTAAAAAGCGAAGGGGTTATAGATGCCCATTCCAGTAGTTGCTGTCCTCCCATAGAACCTCCAATGCCCAGTAAAATTTCATCAATACCAAGATGCTCTTGTAAAATTTGATGTGCTTTCACCATATCACGAATAGTGACAAGTGGAAAGTCTTTTCCATAAGGCTCTTTTGTAGCAGGATCAATACTGGAAGCATTGGTACTTCCATAACACGAACCTAGTATATTGGCACATATTATATAATAGTCATTTGGATCTATCAGTTTACCTTCTCCAACAAGCCCAGGCCACCATTCCTCTGGTTGGCAATTTCCTGTTAAAGCATGAAAAACCCATACTACATTACTTTTATGCCGGTTTAATTGCCCTAAGCTTGTATAAGCAATGGTAATGTCTTCTAATTGTGCTCCTGATTCCAACTCAAAAGCCCCCTTTGTTTTTAAATATTCCACTTTATATAAATTATAGTACGCGTTTGGGATTCATTAATCGGACTTATTGCGTCACTAATAGGCTCAAAGAACAAATTCCCAAACACGCTCATACTTTTGACAATATTATACAGCTACATTTTCGCCAGCTTTCACATATTCAAAAGCCGCTTCAAAATCAGCTCTGATATCATTGATATGCTCTATTCCAACAGAAACTCTTAAGAGAGTTGGTAAGACTCCTGCTGCCAATTGTTCATCAATTGTCAACTGTTGGTGGGTTGTTGCAGAAGGTTGAATGATTAGTGTTTTGGCATCCCCTACATTGGCCAAATGACTCACTAACTTCAAATTATCAACCAGAGCAGTCGCATTTTCTTTTTCTCCTCTGACTGTAAATGAAAGGACGCCACCAAAACCATTTCTTAAATACTTTTTGGCATTGGTATAAGCAGGACTGCTTTCCAAACCAGGGTAGTTTACTTTTTCTACTTTAGGATGTTGTTCTAACCACTTGGCCAGTTCCAGGGCATTATCTACTGTGCGTTGTACTCTTAATGATAAAGTTTCCAATCCCTGTAAGAGTAAGAATGCATTAAATGGGCTCAAAGCAGGGCCAAAATCTCTTAGTCCTTCTACTCTTGCCCGGATAATAAAAGCGATGTTCCCAAAAGGCCCATCAGCTCCAAAAACTTCCCAAAATTTCAAACCATGATAGCCTTCTGAAGGCTCTGTAAACTGAGGAAATTTTCCATTCCCCCAATTGTAATTACCTGCATCTACAATGACTCCTCCTATAGATGTACCGTGCCCGCCAATCCATTTAGTTGCTGATTGTACCACAATATTGGCGCCGTGCTCAATAGGGCGAAATAAGTAGCCACAGGCACCAAAAGTATTATCAACTACTAATGGAATATCATATTTTTTGGCGATGGCACTAATACCTTCAAAATCGGCAACATTAAAGCTTGGATTGCCAATTGCTTCCAGATAGATAGCTTTGGTGTTTTCATCAATTAGTGCTTCGTAAGATTCTGGAGCTTCTGTATCAACAAAGCGCGCTTCTATGCCCAGGCGTTTGAAGTTTACTTTAAACTGATTGTAGGTGCCTCCATACAAATTAGCACTAGCAACTAGGTTATCTCCCGCCTGAAGAATATTAGTAAGTGCAATAAACTGTGCAGCCTGCCCTGAGCTTACTGCCAGAGCTGCCACTCCTCCTTCCAGGGCTGCAATTCGTTTTTCAAATACATCAGTAGTAGGATTCATAATACGGGTGTAGATATTACCAAATTCTTTCAGTGCAAACAGATTTGCACCATGTTCTGAATCCTTGAAGGTGTATGAAGTTGTTTGATAAATTGGTACCGCCCTCGAACGAGTAGTCCCTTCTACTTCTTCCTGGCCAGCATGTAATTGTAGCGTTTCGTACTTTAAATTAGACATAGCGATAAAATTTTGAATAAATGATGGAATGATATAGACAGACATGCCCCACTAGTGCCATTTTGTTTGCCAGCAATAAACGCACGACAAAACCACTACGACATTAATGACGATGAATAATTAGCAGCAACAACAGCACATGCAAGAGCATGTATGCCTTAATAG
>JAKSDI010000012.1 GCA_022360175.1 Chitinophagales bacterium | reverse complement strand
TCACCTTGCCTATTCCTTAATCACCAATCACCAATCACCAATCACCAATCACCAATCACCAATCACCAATCACCAATCACCAATCACCCTTCGCTCAACGAAGCTGATAAGCGTAGTTGGGATATCACCAATCACCTATATACCATTTACCTTCTAAACCTCTTTAAACCCCTCTAAACTCTATCTAAACCTGAAAATCACCATATCGCTATATCACACACCACCTCACCATATTATTACTTCCCCAAATACTCTTCAATAGCATTAATAAATGTACTTCCATAGAGATGTAATTTCCGCTCACCAACTCCGGATATATTGATCATTTCTTCATCAGATACAGGCTTCATTGCAGCCATCTCTTCCAGAGTAGCATCATTGAAAATAATATAAGGAGGTACTCCGCGTTGTTGAGCTAGTTGTTTCCGTAGTTGGCGTAAATGTTCAAATAATTCATTGCGAGAACGTTGCGGGCGAGTTGCTTTTTTAGCTCTTTCTTTTTCAGCATCTCTACGTTCTTTGAGGGTAGCAAATCGGACAAGTGGGACCTTTTCCTGTTCAAAGAGTACTCTATTGCTGGCAGTTGTAAGTTTTAAAACACCGTGCTGATCATGTGCTATTTCTATATAACCCATATTTAGTAATTGTAGCATATAATGCTGCCATTCTAGAAATGGAATATCTCTTCCAGCTCCATAAGTTTTGATATTTTGATATCCTCTTTCAAATATTTCCCGTTTCCCACTTCCTCTAAGAATATCAATTAGCATACTCATACCTACGGTTCCGCGAAGGCGATAGATAGCAGAAAGTGCCTTTTGTGCTATAACGGTACCATCAATAGATTTTGGAGGGTTTTTGCAGATGTCACAATTACCGCAATCTTCTTGGATGTCTTCTGAAAAATAGCTGAGTAATATTCGACGACGGCATCCCACTGCTTCGGCATATTGCTGCATGCGATCCAGTTTGGCCAGCTTCAGATCAGCTTTGCTACTTTCATTTTGAGTGAGGATGTCCCTTAGGATCGTGACATCGTTATAACTATAAAAGAGTAGGGTGTCTGCTTTAGCACCATCTCTACCAGCTCTGCCTATTTCTTGATAATAAC
Source organism: Chitinophagales bacterium (assembly GCA_022360175.1). Lineage (GTDB taxonomy): Bacteria > Bacteroidota > Bacteroidia > Chitinophagales > Saprospiraceae > JAKSDI01. The sequence goes on along the minus strand of JAKSDI010000012.1, from coordinate 24,597 downwards.
TTTCTATGTTTTTAGGCAGGTTATAGTGTATTACCCATCGAACATTAGATTTGTCGATGCCCATACCAAAGGCGATGGTGGCACATACCACTAATTGATTATCATTAATGAAAGCTTCCTGTACCAGACTTCTTTCAGCAGCATCCATGCCTGCGTGATAATAGGCGGCATCTACACCTGCAGCCTGGAGTTTATCAGCGAGTTCTTCTGTGCTTTTACGACTTAGGCAATAAATAATCCCTGCCTGGTTGGGGCGTTTTTGTATAAAGCGAATAATTTGTTCTCTGCGTCGTTGCCCCGGGCGTACTTCGAGGCTCAGATTGGGCCGATCAAATGAAGCAATAAATACTTCTGGTTCGTTTAAGTGGAGTTGTTGCGTAATATCTTTTCGCGTTAGTTTATCAGCAGTTGCAGTTAAAGCAATAATAGGTGTAGTAGGAAAATTTTTCTTGATAAACTTTAGCTGGGTATATTCAGGACGAAAATCGTGTCCCCAGGACGAAATACAATGAGCTTCATCAATAGCAAAAAGAGAAGGCTGAGCTTTTTGCAAGAGAGGAAAAAACTGCTGGGAAACTACTTTTTCCGGCGATACATATAACAGTTTGATTTTTTTATTGAAAAAATCATCTTCTACCTGCCGTTGCTCCAGATCACTTAGAGAACTGTTTAAGAATGCTGCCGGAATACCTACTCCTCTTAATGCTTCTACCTGGTCTTTCATTAAAGAAATAAGAGGGGAGACTACCAAAGCAGTACCAGGCATAGTGATAGCTGGTATTTGATAACAAATGGATTTACCTCCGCCTGTAGGCATTAAAACAAGTGCATCCTTATGAGCATATACTTGTTCGATGATTTCAGCCTGCATCGGCCGGAAAGAACTATAACCAAAGTATTTTTTCAGAGCTTCCTGAGCGGTGCCTAAATTCATTTATAAGTGTATTTGTAACGCGCTTTCTACACTACAAAGATAAAGATATAATATTACTGTAGGTAATAAAAAAAGAGAGGGCATTCCATTTTAGGAAGATGGAATGCCCTTCATTGTAAACACGCTTCTTGTTGATAGGTGAATAGGAAGGATGAAATTTATAACTAGGGTTTAGTTGTTAAGTCCTTACTAACTCAAACTGCTACAAAGATAAAGTGCAATTTATGGATAGGAAACCCCATATTCATGGGGTCATTATGGGGGCTTGCTTTTTCAGATGCAAGTTCTCAGGCATAATTGGGTTGCTTTTTTACTTACTTATCATCCTGCTTTTAATAAAGAGGTGTATAAGTAATAGATATTGTGAAGTATTATGTTGCGACTGATTTGGAGGAGGGAGCTGTGATTAAAGAATATAAAGGCCGTATTGACAATAGAGCAAATGAGATTAGCTGAGCAGAACCGTGAAAAAATAGTGTTAGCACGAGTGATCTGGCTGGAAATGGAGCACGAATTTTGCTTGCATTTAAATAGGAGAGAGTTAGTATGTTGTAAAAAAATGTAGAATGTAAAAGTTCTGCCTTTTACATTCTACATTTAAAATTTTACATTCTACTATCGCTTAACGCCCTTGTCGGGTCATTTTTTTTTTTCTTGCTGATCAACAGCAGCAGGCTTGGCAGTACCTTCTTTTTTCTCTTTCTCGTCTAGTTGATTATAGATCGATTTATTAAACTCCGCACTGATAACTTCTTCATCCATGCGAACTTGCTCCAGCATTTCTTCTGGAATAATCAAGGAATCATCAAACGAGAAAATCCAATAACCACTATCTGCTAGTTGTTTTTCAAACAGCATATCAGAATGGATATACTTTTTAGCCCATTCCTCAGGATCAACTCCTTCATTCAGTTCAACAATTAACTCATTAGGTATGAGATAGTCAGGAGCAGTTTCCGCAGGTGCTTCTTTTAGTATCCATCCTTCATTATTATTTGCAATTTGGTCGAGCTGAGCTTCCAGCCATTTAATTGCATTAGGACGGATTTCTTTACCTGTTACGGTTTTCTTCTTGGTGCCTTCAACATAAGTGATTGTTACACTTTGCATATCAGGTATGCGGCCACGATAAGTATCGCGAAATTGCCACATATTGGCTCTTTTAAATTCAGCCATAATACGTTCCATGTCTCCTTTCTCCAACTTTTTTACATAAAGGCCGAGCCGGTCTGTATTCCGCTCTCCTTTATAGCTGGCTATACCATTTTTATAGATGGTAAATGTGAAGACTGGGCAATTACCATAACAAGGGCCTTTTGTCATCTCTATCACCTTGTCAGCAGGATTTAGAGTCATATTAGCACTCGGGCCGCAACCCGTGATTGTCATGGCAATGCTAAGAATAAATAATAAGGAAAAAACCAGTGCCTTCGGGCGCATAAGATGATTGAAACTCATCAGGAATAAGGTTTGGTTTAAGCTGTGGATTGTATGCTTTCTTTTAGATCAACACGTTATTACGTGCAACCTCTGATATAATGCAGAAAAAAGAATAAGTTACATTTTTTATGTAAAAGAAAACCAAAATGCTTTATTCTTTTATCTGGCAATAATAAGCTTTTTAATATATATTTTTTGTCCATTCCCAATCTTTAAGAAATAAATTCCATTTGTTAGATGAACAAGTTTCATTTGATCGTATGGACCGCTAACTTTTTGCATTTGTTTTACTAAACGCCCTGTACTATCAAAAATTGCAATATCATATATATCATTTGAGGGAAGCTGTATTGAAAAAACGCCATCCGTAGGATTAGGAGCTATGTGTATGTCGTTGTTTATTAGGTTGTTATATGTATGGGTGGATGTACAGTCACTATCGAGTAAGCCAGGCCGTTCGGTCATGAGTATATGGTGTATAAAATCCTTCTGGCCTGGTGTGAAAAGTGCCATGCAGGCGTCATCCGTATAATTCATAAAGTTCATGAACATATCAGGGGTACCGCAACTATTACCTGGTTGAGAAGGGCAAGTATTTCTATAGGAACTATATTGTTTTGGGGTATCTGTTATCCCGTCATCTCCTGAACAAATAGCATCATTTTCCAGCCCGGGGCCCCATAAGTGCTGGAGTCCAAAGTAATGGCCTATTTCATGTGTACAAGTTCGTCCGAGATGGTAAGGAGTGCTTACGCTTCCTGTTGTACCAAAGTACTCCGGAGCAATAAAAACACCGTCTTCGCCTGTTGAGGCCTGGCCTGGAGCAGTAGCACTACCCAAAGCATTGTCAGATCTACCAGATACCCATATATTAAGATATTGATCGGGAGCAATGGCATCATGCCCACCTAGATCGGTAAAGCACACTCTTCTTTTTCCCCCTGAAAGTTGATTATAAATGCCTTCGTAACTGGTTTCTGTGTAAGTAATAGTATACAAACAAAATTCTAATTCTACATCTGCTGCCAAATCATCAAAGAGTGGATGAATGTCTGGTATTTCAATATTATCACGACGATAATCTTCATTTAGCACCTCTATTTGAGATGCTACCTGTTCCTGCGAGATCTGCTCTTCAGGAGCATGCCATACAACATGCACTGCTACAGGAATCAGGATAGGGTTTGTTACTGCGGCTGACTTATAATCTTGTTTGTAATTATTTGGAGAAATATAGGTAGTAGCACATCTCTGTTGAGAAAAAAGAGATGTGCTACTATACATAAAGAATAGCACCCAAATGATAGTACCTGGGTGATATAATATCTTATTAGTCACGGCTTAAAAATTCGTAAAGCTCATCCAGCTTAGGAGATAGTACAATTTCTGTACGCCGGTTTAATGCTTTTCCTGCCGGAGTATTATTGGCAGCTTTAGGAACATATTCTCCTCTACCGGCAGCAATAATTCTTTCGGGATTAATACCATAAGATGTTAAAACGTCTGTTACTGCTACAGCCCTGTTTACACTCAGTTTCCAGTTGGCCAATGCATTACCATCAGAATCTGTATGCCCTTCAACCAAAATATCAATATCGGGATTGCTTTTCAGTGTTTCTGCCAGTTGGCGTAAAGCGCCTTTCCCTTTGGAATTGACTTGTGTACTACCACTGGGAAATAGCAGATTAGAGCTAAGCGAAACATAGAGTTTTCCTCCTTTTTCTTCTACATTAAGATCAGAACGAGAGAAATTTAAAAGCATACTGTTCAGGCGTTCGCGAACATTATCCATATTGTTCTCCTTTAAACTGAGCATTTGTTCCAGCTCTGCAATGCGGAGATTTTTTTCCTGGATGCTGCCTTTCATGCTGGTATAATCATATTCCATTGCATTCAACTGATTATCCTTTTGATAAAGCTCTCTTTCCATACCGGTCACCCGATCACGACTTTCATCCAGATTGTACTGTTGTTGAGATAATTGCTGTTGCAAATTATATTTTTCATAAGCAGTAGTTTCATCCAGTTCGTCTCTTTCCATCCGGATCAATTCCATCTTATCCAGTACGGCCTGATAACTGCGATGGAGACTGCGGTTGGTTACTACGTATTCCTCTAATTCGAGGCGAGTATTACGAATTTCAATTTCGAGTTGACGGCCTTCTTCCGCTAGTTTGTTATATTCATTTCGAATAGAATCGGCAGACTGTGCTTCCGTTTCGTAATAGTTTTTTACTTCTTCCAGTTCCTGATATTCCTTCTTGGTTACGCAACTGGTGAATAATGTGGTGAAAACAATAGCAAAAAACAGCAAATACTTCATAATGATTTTATTATTGGAGCCATGCAATGTAGCAAAATTATTGATGTTTTGCCAATTTGATGCATTAGCAGGAAAACTTTAGATAACTTCTATCTACCTTTGGCGGCAAAACATCCCATAGCAATGAAAAAAATACTACTATTTCTATTAGTACTTGGTATTTGGGCTTGTCAAGCTGATACTTCACAAGATGAAACAAATACAGGGCAGTCAACTACCGCGCCTATTGATGCTGTTAATGAAGTACCTTCCGAAAGTACTCCTACAAAACAGCCGGAAAAATCTAAACCGCAGGCACCTGCTGAAAAACCTGAAGTAGGCAATCGTGAAGCTTATGTGCCTCCTACTAGTGAGGATGTACTCATTTTGGAAGCAGGCTCACTTAAACTAAAAAAAGGATCAACAGCTTGCCTGGATATAAAAGCTAAGCAATTTAGAAATTTGTTATCCATGCAATACACTATGTCTTGGGATCCTAAAGTAGCCAAGTTCAATAAGGTTTCCAATTTTGGGCTTCCATACATTGGTCAGCAAAATTTTGGTGGTACACGCCTTACTGAAGGTTTACTAAGCTTTGTATGGATCGACAATCAGTTAAAGGGTACAACGCTTCCCGACAATAGCACCATCTTTACAGTTTGTTTTGATGGAGTAGGGGAAGCAGGCACCAATACGCAGTTCAAATTCGTAGAAAAACCTACTCCTTTTGAAGTAGTAAATCTTCAGGAAGAAATACAACAGTTAGAACCTAAAGCAGGAACTATTTCTATTGTAGAGTAAAATGGAAGGCATTATCTGTTAATTACAAAAACCACAGAGAAAATGTATCACTCTGTGGTTTTTGTAATTTAATGATAGGCAAATTTACTTGTCCTCTTCCTCTTCATCAAGTGTGACAACAAAGCCCTTGATCTTATATCTGGAAGCCAGATTTTTACGATAGTTTTCTGCTCCTGCTTCAGATTCGAATGGACCTAAAATTACTTTATACATAGGTTGATCTTTGCCTTCTTCGATGCTGATCAAAATATCATCAAAAGAACGCTCCTGTAGGTCTGCTACCTGGCGAAATACATTTTCATAATTTACCAATGAAGCTACCTGAACACCATAGTTGCCAGCTTCTGGTTTCTGGATAGATATTTTGTACACTCCATATTGCTGGAATTCTTTCCCAACTAATCGAGCTTTAGGAGCATCAGCTGCCTTAGGGGTCGTTTTTTTGCTAGTAGTACTTTTAGCAGTATCTGTACTCTTTTTACTACTAGATGAAGAAGTGTTTGTCGCTTTTTTTACCGGAGTTTCCTTCTTTTCTACTGTTTGTGTGTTAGAAGCTATACGCCTTGTAGGAGTATCATCATAACTAGTAGGAGATTTTGGTTTCGGCTGACTACTATTACTTGCAGTCGTTTCCTTCTTAGAAGCGCCAACTACATCTACCTTTACTTCTGCAATGCCATCCTGAATGATACCAAGGCGTTCTGCTGCTGCTCTTGACAAATCAACAACTCTGCCTTTAATGTAAGGCCCTTTATCAATGACTTTTACAGTTACAGATTTTTGATTGTCAAGACGAGTAACTTTTAATAAAGTACCATAAGGATGGAGTTTGTGAGCTGCGGTGAGTTGATTTTTATCGTATTTCACGCCATAAGCAGTTACTTTTCCCTGGAAACTGTCAGAGTAGTAGGAAGCCAGGCCAAACTCTCCAGAATCTTGCGCCTGAGTATAGACAAAGGAGCAGAGCGTAAAAGATAAAAATAGGATTGTGTTAAAGAGGTTTCTCATGATTTTCTTGATTTTTAAGGTCGGAAAAAGAGTTTTGCTTGCGTTAAGAGCATGTTTGGGATTTATTAATCGGGCTTATTTCGTTGCTAATCAGCTTATATTTTGTTGGAAGAACGCTCATTTAGCTTGCTCCTCCGCTAAAGCTTCGGCGGCACGCGGAAGGCTAAAATCGCAACCTTCTTCCTCATCTAATCTAATTAGTAGCAAAATCGCCTCAAAGAACAAATTCCCCAACATGCGCTAATATCTTGCTGTCAGTTAATTGGGCAAGCTCTGAAAAGTAAAGTTAATTAAAATCAAAAATGTTTATAACAATCGTTTAACGTTTATCAATAGACATTAATTATCTTTTTAATAAAGTTGTTTGAAAAAGGATGCTATTAGGCATTGTGAATAGTTCTTAAACAACTTCGGAATCAAAACTTTAAATGCTGGTGGGATTGAACAAAAAGGAGTGAAAAATTGTACCCCTTTTTTGATAATGTAAATAAGTAAGAGAGCACATTTAATTAATCTTTTTATGGTGGCATCTTTTTACCCACATCTGCGTTGCGTACTCGTGTTAATAGCTATGGCTATTACACTCCGCCGCGCCTTGATCTGAGCAAAAATCTGCTCGACCAAAAAAGCAACCTAATAATGCTCACTTACTTACAAATTAATCGACTATCAGGAATGCTTATGAAGAGTAAAGACTGTTAGTTAAAACATTTGCTTGAAATACAGCAAATTGTCATAGAACGATTGTAAATTTGCAGAGCTATAAATTTTCAATAAATGAGTAAGAATGGACGAGTGCTTGTAGCAATGAGTGGCGGGATAGACAGTACCGTTACTGCGATGATGATGCACGAGCAAGGTTATGAAGTTGTTGGTATAACAATGAAAACATGGGATTACGCAAATTCCGGTGGCTCTAAAAAAGAAACCGGTTGTTGTAGTCTGGATTCTATCAATGATGCCCGTAAGGTAGCCGTTGATATGGGCTTTCATCACTTCATTATAGATATAAGAGAGGAGTTTGGCGATTATGTCATCGACAATTTTGTGGATGAATACATGGCGGGGCGTACACCTAATCCATGTGTACTATGCAATACCCATATCAAATGGAGCGCACTACTAAAACGGGCAGATGCTTTGGATTGTGAGTTTATTGCTACAGGTCATTATGCCAAAATTAAAGAATTTGAAGGGCGTCGATATATTTCTCGTTCGAAGGATTTGCACAAGGATCAATCCTATGTATTATGGGGATTAAATCAGGAATGTTTACAAAGAAGCCACTTCCCATTAGGAGGATATACCAAACCTGAAGTAAGACAAATGGCTGCCGACTGGGGATATACAGATTTATCTAAAAAAGCCGAGAGCTATGAAATCTGTTTCGTACCAGATAATGACTATCGCGGATTTTTAAAGCGCCGGGTGGATGGCCTGGAAGAACGTGTCAATGGAGGGGCTTTTGTAAATACCAATGGAGAAGTGATTGGCAAACACAAAGGATATCCATTTTATACAATTGGTCAACGTAAAGGACTGGGCATGGCATTTGGTAAGCCTATGTTTGTTTCTGAAATCCGGCCGGATACCAATACCGTAGTCCTTGGTGAAGAGCACGAACTCGTCCGGAATGGCATGATGGTAGGGCAGGTCAATTCTATGAAGTATGCGTCTATCCCTGAAGGTTTTGAAGCGGTCACCAAAATACGTTATAAAGATGCCGGGGCATTAGGGAGCCTATCCCCAATGGATGATGATAAAGTATATGTAGATTTTCATGCCAATGTGAAAGGAGTTGCACCTGGGCAATCAGCTGTGTTTTATGATGGCGATGATGTGATTGGTGGAGGAATTATACATGGAGGTTTTATGGACGCTGCTAATTAATTAAACCAAAGCCTTGTGAATTTTAAAGCCATTGCTTTATATGTGCTTTTAGGTTTTCTATTTTCCTGTGATAATAGGGAAACAGAAGAAATCGTAATCGACTATGGTTACGAGTATTATCCATTAGCTGTGGGTAGTAGCTGGACTTATCAGGTGGATTCCATCATCTTTGATCCGGCTATAGGTGGAACGGCATTGGACAGCACTCGATCTTATGTACGTGAAGTGATCGCAGATACACTGGAATTAGCAGATGGAGAAACTGCTTTTAGAGTAGAGCATTATTATCGGCATCATGATACACTAGCCTGGGAAATAGCAAGTGTTTATACGCTCGCAGCAGATGACGAGAAAGCCTATCGAACGGAAGATAATTTGCGATTTGTAAAACTAGTATTCCCCCCGAAAAAAGGTAGCGATTGGGATGGGAATGCTTTTTTTGATGATACCAGAGATATTCTGATAGCTGGAGAAAGTGTAGAAATGTTTAAGAGCTGGAGCTATGAAGTATTGGAATCCGGTATCAGCAGGCAAATTGGGGATTTATCATTTGAAGAGGTGGTCGTAGTGCAGAATGCAGATGATGAAAATTTGATTGAACGACGGTATGCAATAGAAGAATATGCTCGAGGGGTAGGGCTTATCTCAAAAGAGTTATTGATAGCAGATACCCAATGTAATGTTTGTTGCAATGGAGACTTCAGTATCTGTGAGCCCTTGTCCTGGCGGGAAAAAGCAGAAAAAGGAATGATTGTTAAATGGCAGTTGATAGATTATCAATAAATATCATCAGCCAGCCAAAGAATTATGAGTAAGAATATGAAGTTAGAGTACGTCAAAGTGGGGAAATCCAAGAAACCACATGGTGTAGAAGGAGGATTAAGGATGCATATTGAGGAAAATATGGTAGGAGAGGTGATGAATGCAGAGGTCTTATTTTTATTAGTAGATGGTAGAGAAGCTCCTTTTTTTGTTGATTTGATTGTCAATGATACCCCCCTGGTGATTAAGTTTGAAGAAGTAGATAGTCGTGAAGATGCCTTCAGACTGGTAAATAAAGAGGTCTTCATGCGTAAATCTGATATAAAAGAAGAAGTAAAACCAGAAGCCCCTGGCTTTCGCCAAATGGAGGGCTTTACGATTGAAGACACACAAATAGGAATTATTGGAGTAATAGAACAGATTGTAGAACTTCCAGAACAACTGATGGCCATCATCAATAAGGAAGGAACGGATGTCCTGATTCCTCTTAATGATCAGTTTATCCAGGATATCCAGGCAGAAGAAAAGAAGATAATAATGGATTTGCCGGAAGGCTTGTTGGATTTATTTTAGAGGTAAGTGCCAAGACAAATTAAATCACATAATAACTTGAGTGACTTTTAGCCTTATACTTTGTTGATAATACTCACCGTAGCTATGGCTATGCCTGCGTTTCTCGCCTTGTCTAAGTCTAAAATTCATCTCAATTTACTGGTAACACAATTTTGTCTTAGCACTTATATATATACAGAATATGGGAGATTCAAATGTTGTGGTTAATTAAAAAAATATGAATCAAAGTATCTCGTACTATATCACAAAATCTATAATTAAGTTAAAAGGGATAAAAAAAGACTTTAGTCAAGATCCGATAAATTATAAAAAAATCAGAAGAGAAGATATCCATCATCTCAAAGGTGGTTTTTTTAGACGGAATGAGATTAGGAAATTTAAAATACAAGGAACCTTAATTACAGAAATAAAAGGTAAGAAAGGAGCAAATAGGCTTTTGATTTTTGTTCATGGAGGAGCATTTATCTCTGGGCCCGCAAAACATCATTGGGATTCATTAAAAGAGATTGTTAAATGTTCGAATTGTACAAGCTGGATGTGTGATTATCCAAAAGCTCCTGAAAATAAAATTCAAGAAATATCAAAAAATATTGACGCAGTATATAGTGAAGCATTAAAAACCTATTCAGGAAACCAGATAATATTAATTGGGGACTCAGCAGGAGGAACTTTGGTTACAGCACTTACACAAAGATTAATCCGAAGAGGGATAGAATTACCTAAAAGAATAATTCTAATTTCTCCCGTCATGGATTCAACAATGACAAACCCTGAAATAGAAGAAATTGATAAGATTGACCCTATGTTGTCAAAGGCTGGAGTATTGAGTGCAAAAAAGATGTGTGCCGGCGTAGAAAATTTAAGCAATGAAATGATTTCGCCTATAAATGGAAATTTTAAAGGTTTTCCAAAGACTACGATATTCGTTGCTGATAATGATATAACTTATCCAGACCAAATACTTGCTATCAAAAAAATGGAAGCATCAGAGGTAAAGGTAGAATTAATCGAAGGTGAAAATATGCCTCACATTTGGCCACTTCTTCCGGTAATGAAGGAAGCTAAAACTGCTTTGAAATTGATAATTAATAGAATAGAAAACTAAGCACAACGAGTTCATTCGTATAATAAAGAGTATATCTACAAATTACTTAGAACTGATACTGGAGTAATTGGCTTTTAATGTGTGGAAGAGTTATAGCTTCGCGTAGTTGCAAACTACTTGCAGCGCTCAAGAAAAATAGAGTAGAGGTAAAATATATATACAATAGAGGATATTAGCATAAATATATTTTAGCAATATGAAAGAAAATGATTTTTGTTTAATATGTGAGAGAAAATTAGGAACTCAAAATGTGTCAAAGCATCATCTTATACCAAAATCACAGGGAGGAAAAAATACTAAAACAATATTGATCCATAATATTTGTCATCAAAAAATACATTCTGTTTTTTCTGAGAAAGAATTAGAACGAGAATTCAATACGGTAGAGAAAATAAAAAACTCAGAAGAGATGATTAAATTTATCAAATGGGTATCGAAAAAAGATATTAGTTTCTATCAAAGAAATAAAAGAATAAAAAGGAAATAAGATGATACATTGACAATCTGTATTTGCCAATGTTCTAAAGACTGTTATATAAAGTATACCAATCACTAATGAAGTGTATATCTTATGCCAGCGAAAATATTGCTACGGGATATACACAGGTCATTGTAGCACATTAGGCAAACCGAAAATAAACACGTAACCCAAAAGATAAAAATATGGCAAACTATATAGATGGCTTTGTTCTTCCAATTCCTCGAATCTATTTGGAGGAATACAAAAAGGTAGCTGAAAAAGTAGCTGAAATTTGGAAAGAGTATGGTGCAATTGCTTACTTCGAATTCGTAGGGGATGATATGTCATTAGAAGGCACGAAATCTTTTATAGAAACTGTAGATGCCAAAGAAGACGAGGAAATTGTATTTGGTTGGGTTGTTTTTCCTTCAAAGGAAATACGTGATTTAGCCAATGAAAAAGTTCCCTCAGACCCAAGAATGAAAGAATTAGTAGAGCCATTGACCAATCCTGAAAAATTGATTTTTGACGCCAGTAGAATGATCTATGGAGGATTCAAACCCCTTGTACAATCGAACGAATAAGTGAGAAATAAAGCGCTACAAGATGTATGAATATTAGGTGCAATGTGATCACCGATTATTCTGTAACAGAAATTTGTTTCATCCGTCTTCTATTTGTAACCATAATAATAGAACTATGAAACAGGTCGTTTTTTCTATTCTAATGTCATTGTCATTAATGACTTTGTGCGCTCAATCTTCATCGCAACAAGTCGCTTCAGAAATAAAAGCATTAGTATATAAATATGCAACTGAAAATGATATTCCGACCATTAATGTAGGAATCGTTCTGGATGGTCAAATTCGTTTTATTAATTATGGAGTTGATAAGCGAACTACTCAGAATAAAACAAATGAGCATTCAATTTTTCAGATTGCTTCTGTTGGCAAAATACTTACGGGTATTGTAGTAAATGATCTGATTCAGAAAGGGAAATTGGATATAAATGAGCCTATCCTAAGCTATTTGCCCGATAGCTACTCGAAAAAAATTAAATCCAAACTCGAGGGTATTACCATAAGGGATCTTTTGAACCACAGGTCAGGGCTTCCCCGTCAAAGCAAAATAATTAAAAGAAAAAACGATGAACCTATAGTGTACAATTATAATGCATCAGATTTTGAAAAAGACTTCGATAAGATGAAGTTAGAAAAAGAGGATGTATTCAATTATTCCAATTTTGGATATGCTGTTCTCGGATATATTGCAGAAAGGGTTTCAGGGGCAAGCTTTGAAGAATTGTTATCTGATCTTACGAAGCAATACAAAATGGAGTCTACATCTGTAAGCTGCAAAGACGGCAATTTGTTGGTTACACCTTATAAGGAGGACAATAGAAAAGTGGAAACCCAAAATTGGGAAATGGGAAAATTGGCACCACCTTCTGGTTTATATAGCTCTGTTTCCGACTTAACGCGCCTATTGCTTGCCCAGCTAAAGGTATATAAGGAAGGCAATAAAAAGGATATTCTCTTTCTTACAAATGACATAAGAGATGCCTGGGGTGGTACAGGTATTTCTTATGGTTATGGATTATTTGATTGGGGAAATGGTGAATTCGGACATGGAGGTGGAATGGATGGTTATGGCAGTGAATACTGGTTTTATCCAAAAGAAAATGTCGGTTTTGCTTTACTCACATCCTCAGGAGGGAAATGGGTGACAGAACTCTCTAAAGAAATCAGTAAGATTTTGATTGACATGAGTGAAGAATAAGAAATATTGCATCTTTTTATGATTCAATGCATATGGAGAAAGATAGAATGTAGAAGTAAGAGGCATATACACAAAAGGGTACATGTAAATATTGCAATCAATTTAAAAGAACGTAAATGAAAATTTTAAAAATAACATTAAACATTCTAATATTATCTCTCTTTTTTTCCTGTAATAATCCGCAGGAAATCCTAAAAATAGATGATGAATCGACAATTGTTGAGACTAAAGACTCTGTAATTAGAGTATTGAATTTTGCAACTTTTCATATGGGCTACACTAATGATGCTTACTCTATGGAGTTTGATGAAAACAATAAGAAAAATGTAGATTCTATTCATCAAATAGCTAAAATACTTTCCACTTTTAAACCAACAGTTATTGTTGTGGAAACCACACCAGATTATAATGAAACCTTGCAAAAGAGCTATTCTACTTATTTAAAAACCCCCAATGTTGATTTTGAAGAACCTGATGAGATTGAACTTTTTGCTTTCGAAATTGGGAGATTATCTGATGTTAAACGAATATATGGAATTGACCACAAGTTGGAATACAATTATAGGATTGGGTCGGAGATTATAAACTCAATTGATTCAACCATTCTCAATAATTTTCAAGCAAATCCTTTTAAGTCTATTCCGAACTTAAATCCATTTGAGAATGGTTTGTCGCTAAAAGAAAAACTTGTGAGAATGAATCATCCTAAACTATTGGATTTACTAATCACTGCAAATGCAGATATTTTGACTTATGCAGGGACTGAAAACGGTTTCGAAGGAGCAGATGAAGCGGCGAAATATTATCAAAGAAACTTGAGGATTTATTCAAATCTTAATAGACTTGAATTGAATAAAAATGACAGAGTGTTTATTCTGTCTGGAGGAAGTCACACCGCTTTCTTGCGAGAATTTATGAAAAGAGACGAAAAATATGAAATGGTTAATACTTTTGACTATTTGAAATGACAAAAACTGGTTACAATAATAGCTATAAGTAAAGTTTAGTGCTAACTCACCTAACTGCTCATAGCGAAGACCGTTCTTACTAATCATAATAGAAATGGATAAACTGCTATTTACTTTTATAGCTATAATGACCATAGCTTTTATTTATGGATGTAGTGATGACAATCCCTGTGATAATCTAGGGGAAGGAGAAGATTTCGTATTAAGTGATTCTATAAAGGCATTTATAGCAAATTATGAAGATGCTGAAAGAGTTATCTTTAAAACAGCGGACGAGGATCAGGTAATCTTTGATGTTTCAACTATTCAGGATGTTACAGTTAACTATCAATTTGTAGGCATTTGTGAGGAGGATCCTTCTGATACTCAGCTTATAATGGGTTCTGCTCAGACAAATACATTAACTTTAAGCAATCCTGACGAAGTACCTGAACCGATATATATAAGCTTAAGAGAATTTCCGGTACCACCAGAAAATATGGATGTACAAGAAGCTGCTTTTGTTACACTTCGAGAATTAGGGACAAACTCCTTCCAGCAGGAAGACGCTTTATTGTGGATTTATCCATCTGTAGATATTGAAGATATAATCTTTCATGACAGTCTTGAAATCAGGGAAACAACCTTTTACGCTGTATATGAAATGGATAGTTCAGGCACTTCTACAAGATATGATATAAAATATTCAATGAATCAAGGGGTAATATTCATTAAAGACCCAATTAGTGGACGTGAGCTAGTGTATGAACGAAAAGAATAACTAAAAAGCTAGAGTATTAGATAAAGCATAGTAGACCCTCTATGCCTCCTATGCTTTATACTGGACTATATGATGTGAATACTAAGATGTTATGAAAATTGTTGTTCTACCGTTTTAGGTGACATTGAATAAGCTTGTCCAATTTGTTTGGACATTGGGTCGGGGAAAATATCTTCTACACCATCTGCCATGCCCTGAAGAATCTCTTTAGCTACATTTTCGGGTGTTTCCATATCCATTGGGTAGCCTGCTGTCATATCTGTATCAATGGGCCCTGGATATACTCCTGAAACCAGGATATTTGTTTCTTTAAGTTCTCCTCTCAATCCCTGAGTCAAGCTATGAATGGCTGCTTTAGAAATAGAATAGGCTAGGGTTGCTGGTGCATTCGCCAAACCTACAACAGATGAGACATTAATGATGGCGCCAGCTTTGTGCTTCATTATTGCCTTTAGGAAAGCATTGGTTACTTTCACAACTCCCCATAAATTTACATCCAGGTTAGTCTTTAAACTCTCCAGGAGATTGCCGCCTAAAAAGTTTCCTATTGCATAAACCCCGGCATTATTAATCAATATCTCCACATCATTTGCAATTTCTGCAGCAGCTTCTATGGATTGATCATCTGTAACATTTAAGGCTACCGGAACCAAACGTGCTCCATATTTTTGCTTCAATTCGTCCAAAGAAGCAATATTTCTTGCACCTGCATAAACCTTAGCTGCCCCCTGCTCCAATAATTCGATGGTAATAGCCTTGCCAATACCTCTATTAGAACCACTCACAAAAGCTATCTTTCCGTTTACTGAAATCTTCTTTTCCATAATTTATTATTTGGTTTTGCTTCATTGCAACTACAGCTCATTGGTAGCTGCTTTTTGTATTATAAAATTTGAATTTATTTTATAGAACATGGATTTATATTCCATGGTTTATATTTTAGCAAAAAAAACTCAATCCCTTATTTTATCCAATAACGCACTGAATTTTTCGGCTTCACTTTCAGTGATTGAATCCCAATATTTCATATTGCTAAAAACATCATCATTATCGATCTTTTCCAACAGGCTTAAACCAGGTTTCGAAATCGTTAAATAGACTACTCTCCGATCACTAGCTGATCGCTGTCGTTCTATGAGTTCCTTGGCTACTAATTTATCGGCGAGTCTTGCCAGATTAGGAGAATTATCTACCATTAAATCCTTTATCGAGTTAATCGTCATTTCCTGGCCTGCTCCTCTCAATATTCTTAATACATTTAATTGCTGTGGGGATAAACCATAAGGCTTTAGTGCACGGATGAAAAAGTTTTGAAAACAATGTGAGGTATACATCAAATTGACAATAAACCTTTGTTTATTATTTTCAAATCGGGTCTTTATTTCATCATCAATTTTTGCCATAACGCTTGTTCAGGATGCAAATATAAGTAAATTTATATTCCATGGAAGATAAATCTGTGTTTTTCATTTCTGTTGAATAGCCTGATACATGATAAAGGGCATGTAAATGTTGTAAAGTATCAACGATAAACAACAAGAATCGGGTTTCTCAAGAACAATATCTTTGAGAATTTTGTCAGGATAACAAATAATAAAAAGATGCATTTTGATTTTGATGAAAAACAACGAAAAGCTATAGTAGAAACTGTTTTTGAAAAAATAGAACATTTCTATTCCAATACTAAAGACTATAGTACAACACCTGAATTGAATATACAAAAGATTAGAGGCTTTGTTGAAAGCCCGGATTTGACTTCAGGCAATGAAGCTGACAAAGCACTTTTGCATGTAGTCAATGGGCTTGAAAAATATACAGTTCATACGCCGCATCCAAAGTATTTTGGTTTGTTTAATCCTCGTTCCAATTTTGCAGGTATTATAGCAGATTTTCTAACAGCATCTTATAATCCACAATTAGCGGCGTGGAGCCATGCTCCTTTTGCTGTTGAAGCCGAAGCACTAGTGGTCAGGGAATTGGCTACAAAATTCGGTTTAGATAAAAACAGTGCAGATGGAGTATTTGCCACTGGAGGCGCAGAAGCAAATTTAACAGCCGTTTTGTGCGCCTTAAACAAAAAGCACCCAAATTTTGCCAGGGATGGTTTATTCGGTTTAGAGAAAAAGCCCCTTATCTTTTGTTCGGAAGAAGCTCATCACTCTGTACAAAAAGCAGCAAAAATAGTTGGATTAGGCTATGATTTAGTAAAACCTATCCCTGTCGATGGAGCTTTAAAAATGGACACAAAGGTATTGGAACAGGAAATTGAGAAACTTAAAAACTCACCCTATAGCCCATTAATGGTCATAGGAACAGCTGGAACGACAGGAACAGGAACAGTAGATGATTTAACAAGTATTTTTGATATTTGCAGAGCTAATGACATCTGGTTTCATGTAGATGCAGCCTATGGCGGTGCTGCAGTTTTGAGTACAAAACTCAAGCACCTTTTAAAAGGTATTGAATGTTCTGACTCCATCACCTTTGACGCTCATAAATGGATGTCAGTTCCAATGGGAGCAAGTCTGTTTTTGACTGCACACAGCGAAATTCTTGGGAAAACATTTAGAATAACAACAGAGTATATGCCAAAAGAAGCAAGTGAGATGGAAATTATTGATCCATTTGCTCATTCTATTCAATGGTCTAGAAGATTTATCGGCCTTAAGGTGTATCTTTCTTTATTATTTTATGGTTGGAACGCTTATGAAAAAACCATCAATGATCAGGTTGAAATAGGAGATTTCTTAAGAAGCCGACTTATGGAAAATGGTTGGACAATCAAGAATGACACAAGATTACCCCTTGTTTGTTTTACAGACAGAGAACTTGAAACTGATTTGAAATTCACAAAAACAGTTTTAGCTAATATACTTTCAAAAGGAACATCCTGGTTATCTCTCTATCCAATAAATGATATACCAACATTTAGAGTTTGCATTACAAATTATAATACAGCTGAAATGGAGATAGAGGAGTTAGTCAGGGAATTGAATGAAGAAAGGAAAGTTTATAAAAAGAATCATTAAAAATGGCATTATACACCCAATTGGCAAGAGCTGATATTGATAAAATTGCTGATCAATATGGAATTAAAAAGATTGTAGATGTTAGCCCAATTAAGGGAGGGAATGCAAATACAAGTTATTGTATTCGTACAAAGAGTAATCAATATGTATTGACAATACTAGAAGAAAAAGATGTTAAACAAGCAAAAGAATTAGCTCGCTTGTTGAAGTGGCTGAAAAAATATGATTTTAAGACTTCAATAATATGTAGTACAAGAGCAGGCCGCAAGATATCTCAAATTGGCAGTAAACCAATAATCTTGAAGAAATGGGTGCCTGGAGGAGTCATTCAGAAATTGAGTACTAAGAAGATAAAGCGTGTAGGAAAATCATTAGCTGAACTCCATCAAATACCTGTACCGAAGTGTATACCAGCGACCCATGCATTTGGAATGGAGACTTTTGCAGAAGTTATTGGAAAAAAAATCGATCCTGAGTATGAATCCTGGTTGAAGGTGCGATTAAAAAAAATTAGTGGCAACATTTCAGAAAAACTGCCAAGAGGCCTAATACATGGAGACTTATTTTATGATAATATCCTGTTTAAAAATGGAAAACTCAAGGCCATCATTGATTTTGAAGAATCTTGCAATTATTACTATGTATTTGATATCGCAATGGGTATAATAGGAGTATGCAGGGAAATGGATAGGCTTAATCTAAAGAAGGTAAAAGCATTTTTGAAAGGATACGAGCAGGTTCGGCCATTAGGGGGAAGAGAAAAGGAAAGTTTACAGTTTTTTATTGAATATAGTGCGACTGCAACATCCCGGTGGCGATATTGGAAATACAATATTGATTCACCTAATCTCCAGTTAAAAAATAAGCACTGGGAAATGGTTGAATTAGCAAAAGAAGTAAATAAGATAAAGCGTAAAAAATTTTTTAAAAAAGTATTTGGATAAATAGAAGCACATCAAGAAAAACTGAAATTAAACTAATAATTTCATGCATTGAAAGGACGAAATTTAAACAAGTTCATGTTCTAAATATTCACAAGGGATTCATATACCATAATCAAAAAATCCAATGACTTTAGAAAGCTTATTAAATGAATTTTACGAAAAAAATGGAATTCCAGAGAATGGCGGGGTTGATAAAAAGACTTTTGCATTCAAGGCTTTTGGGCTAAAATTTAATATGCCTAATCCTAAATTTAGAAGGGAGGTCATATATATACATGATATTCAACATGTATTAAATAATTGTGACACTTCCTGGAAAGGCGAGGGGTTTATTTCTGGATGGGAAATTTCGACTGGGATGTGGAAATATTTTCCATTGACTCTATTGAGTACATGGGCTATGGGGTATAGTCTTTGGCTACATCCTGCATCAGTATTAAAAGGATTCAGAAAAGGACTAAATGATATTGGAATTATTGATCTAAAAATTAGCAAATCTGAATTTATGAAAATGGAGCTTGAAGAGCTAAAGAGGATCACTAAAAGAGAGCAACACACTGGTATGGGATTCTTCCAATGGTGTCAATTTTTCTTTTGGGTTTTAGTGAGCCAGCTAGTGCTTCTTTTCCCTTTAATTGTGTTGGCAATCGGAATTATATGGATAGTTAAATGAAAATTACTGTATAATTAACCCCTGAGAAGGGCCATGGCGAATGGTATTCACTTCATCCCATTAAGCCATTATAACATACCCATTGCTAAGGTGAATAATTATAATACAAATGACACCAGAGGAAAATTTAAAAAAACTCGGACTGAAATTGCCTGGCCTTTCAAAACCAGGGGGAAACTACGTATCAGTAAACATTAGAGAAAACATAGCCTATATAGCTATTCAATTTCCAATACTGGATGGGGCGTTTAAATTTCAGGGACGTCTGGGAAATGAAATTTCAACCGAAGAGGGATTTAAAGCAATGGAATTGTGTGCCTTGAATGTACTCACTCAAGTAGAACAGAAAATCGGATTCAACAGGATAGTCGGATTCAATCATATTGATGCCTACTTCCAGGCTGGAGAAAACTGGGATGATTCACCAATTGTGGTAAATGGAGCATCCGATTTATTTGTAAAGGTATTGGAAGAAAAAGGCAGGCATTCAAGAGCTATCTTCGGAGTTGAAAAGCTTCCTCGAAATTTTTGTGTTGGCCTAACGGCTACAGTTACAATTAAAAAAGAATAGAAACTACCTTTTTGGTGAGATCTGGAGTATAAAGGTCCACGTAGAATATAGGAACAAACCTGACTACAATCGAAACTTCACAAATATAACTGATTATTTAGGGCATTAAGTAAAATAAAATATGTCACATAGTTGTGACATGTGGTTTTTCTTTACTACTTTTGTCACATGAGTGAGACAAAAAGAAGAATCCTTGAATCCGCAATTAAATTATGGGGAAAAGACTTTTCTACATCGCTGGATGAAATCGCGACTGATGCAGGTACTTCAAGGAGATCTCTACATAGACATTATGATGGTAGAAGTGACCTGCTTGAATCAGTATTCAAATTCATAATAGGTGCTTACCTCAAGCAGATCAAGGAGATTATAAACTCCCCAATCGACAGCATAAGCAAACTGAAGGCTTTTTTGCATTATGATATTTCAAATGGAAGTGATTATATGGTATTCTGTCAACTTAGGAAATCAGAGTTTGAAGAAATGCTAAATGAGGACCCTGATTTAAGTGAATTGTATACGATCATTCTGGAATTATTTGAAACCTTAAAAGCCGAATCTCTGATAGCTGAGCAACTCTCGACTCAATGGCTGGAGCTTTTTTATTCATCAATTGTCGAATCAAGTTTTAAGAGTATTAAAAATGGGGTGAACCAGGAAGAATGTTTTCAAATGGCCTGGCACTCATTATGGAATGGGATAAAACAACAATAACATGAGAAATAAGAATTTACTAATTCTGGGAGCATCCGGAAAAATTGGAAAATGGGTTGTGCAACTGACTAAAGAACGTGGGTACAACATTACAGCAGTGGTACGTTCTAAATCAAGTATGGATGGCATTGATGGTATTAAAGTTATTCAGGGTAGTGTTTTAGATAAAGAGATACTAGAAGAAGCTATTGAAGGTCAGAATTATGTCTTGTCTTGTCTGGGAATTCAACGAAAATCGCCTAACCCCTGGTCTGGTTTATCTTCTCCTCCCAATCTGACGGAATCAGTTATTAAAAATGGCCTGCCAATGATGGAAAAAAATGGGGTCGAACGAATCGTTGTTGTAAGTGCGGCAGGAGTAGGGGATAGCTGGAATCGTGTCAACACCCTATTGAAAGGAATCATTAAAACGAGTAGTATCGCAAAAACCTATAAGGATTTTGAAAATTCAGAAAAGTTACTCGAACAAAGCAGGATAGAAAGCCTGGCAGTACGCCCGGTTGGTTTGGTGGATGAGGAATCGACAAATCAGGCAAAAATTGTTGAACATTTTTCAATGTCTTCAAAGATATCTCGGAAAGATGTAGCAAAATGGATGGTAGATGCCCTGGAAAGAAAAGAAAAATTTGATAAGCCGTCAGAAATGATAGGATGGTAGCCAAGCTATTCTAAAATGCTTCGAATAAAAGTGTTTAAAGGATCATTATTGCTAGGATGGGCATGCAATTTCCATTAGTTTGTATCGAGCTTCTGGAAATTTTATACCACATCCAGCTTCCAATCCTGGGCAATCTAGAGTGTTGAGTGATGGCTCATGGATAATACAACTATCTTACTACCACCCGCTGACTCCACCACTGCTGATTGCCAATTTTCAATCGCACAAAATATACTCCTGCCTTCAAGTTATTGAGGTTTAGAGTAGCTTGATTGCTACCCTTTTTTATGTTGTGCTCCTGTTGTAATACTTCTTTACCGGAAGCATCATATACTCTGATGTTTGTTACTGCTGGAGCATTGCTATTAATCAGTAGATTGGCTTTTTTAGTTTGTTGAGCAGGTATCCATTCAAAAGTTAATTGTCTACGAAAAAGGCTGGCTTTTTCTACAGGAGAATATTCATATCCACCATCTTTATCTAATAATTTTACCCGATAGTACAGCTTTTCTTCAGGGTATACGTCTTTATCAAAAAACATATAAGAAGCGGGGTCACTGCTACCACTTAGCGCTCGCATAGAGCTAATCTTTTCATATGGTTTACCATCAACAGAGCGCTCCAGTTCATAGCCATATACATTAGATTCAAAGGCAGTTTCCCAGTTTATTTCAATATAGTTTTCATATCCACTGGTTTCTAAACTAATACGGCTGGGGATGACTTCATAAGCACGGCCCTGTACCCAGATAGAATAAGAACGTGGCGGAAGGCCAATGATGATTGAGTTTAAGCCAGACTGTATGCTATCTATTTCTTTTAATTCACTTCGTTCTTCCAGTGCATTTCCAATGACATCTGTGAAATAATCTTTAGGGGCCACATTCGCCATATTTATTTCCTGTTGTATTAGAAGCGTATCTCTTGAAAAATTGATAGCGACTATTACATCCTTATTGCCTTTTGGGCGATTATTATTTCCTTTTACTGTATTGGTCCCATCTAGCTGAAATATCAGATAACGGGTAGAATCGGCTCCAGAAGCAGGTAGTAAATTGATGGTAGCTCGATCACTACCTATCCGATTCAGATATTCTACTGCTGTAGCGCCATAAATATAGGATTGGTGTGTTTTGATAAGTTGATCAATAGCTGTCTTCAGTGGCGTTTCGTCAATGTATTCTTCTAGCTCAGATTGAACACCATAGTAATCTCCATAAAAAACAGCGGGCAGTCCTAGCTGATTATTACTTAGTATGTATGCATAAGCCAGCATAGGGTCGCTCAATAGATCATCCATATCTCCTGTGTTCCCATTTTGATTTTTAAACTGAGGATGATTAACAAAAATCACGGTATTAAAACCAGATAGAGAACTGGCATCTCTTAAACTGGCCGCAAAAATAGCTCTTACATCATACTCATCCATTGTACATGCCTTCCGCAGACTTTCCCGTAAGCTGAAATCATATACTCTGGCCTGGGACTCTAGTGCAGGGCTATAATTCAACCTGCTTGTTACATCATTAATCCATGCAGCAGCCTTTTTAACAGGAAAGTTCATTCCTAATTCAGTGACGATAAAGGCAGCGGGATTTCCTTCGTCCTGCAATTGATTCATGCCGTTGGAAATATGAAAAGGGGCGAGCTGGGTAGAATTGTAAAGGCTGAAGTGATTGATACCCAGTGAATCCTGTAACCTTTTAGCCTGTTGGTAAAAAGAGCCTATGCTATCATTTCTGACTTTGACAGCAGCTATGGGGCTAATATTTTGATGCTGTAGGGATTTGATAAAAGACTGGAGAACAGGAACTGGAGCATTATTTAAAGGAGGTAGCCAAAGTTGCGTAAAACCAGCATAAGCCAATTCTGTTGCCTGTTGTTGCATGCGTTCTGTCCAATAGGAAAAGGACGAACTATCAATAGAACTCTCGGGATCATCTTCAGGACAACTCCAATAACAACCTTGTAAAATGAAATCCTGTGCAGACAACTGGCATGAAAAAAGGAAAAGAATAAATAATATTATAGGAAAGATAGCTTTCATCTTTGTATTCTAAATAATCACTGGACTCTCAAAATAAGAAAAAATTGCCGATTTGATGCAGCTCTTTTACTTGATCCTATCAAGTAGTAGGTAGGTAGGCATGATATAATCAAAGGAAGTAGTACTTTCGTTTAAAATATAATATTGCCACTATGATCTCCATTTTGATACCTGTATACAACTTTGATATTCGTGCTTTAGTACAGGATTTGCACAGACAAGGAGTAGCTTGTGGTATTGAATTTGAGATTATTTGTCTTGATGATGGCTCTCAATCAGAGTATAAAGAAAAGAATCGCTTATTAAAGGAATTAGAGTATGTACACTATGAAGAATTGACGAATAATGTGGGACGGTCCAGAATACGTAACCTATTGGCACAGCAGGCACAATTTGATTACCTGCTGTTTATGGATTGTGATTCAGCAGTAGAAGATGAAAGCTATCTGGAGCGATATATTCAGCACTTAAATCCAGGCACATTGCTCTACGGTGGCAGGGTATATCAAACAATTCCACCTCAAAACATAGAATATCTATTGCATTGGACTTATGGTATTCAGCGAGAACAACAAACAGCAGATACGCGAAAATTGAACCCCTACCACAGCTTTATGACCAACAACTTTCTAATTCCTAAAAAGATAATGTTGGAGACGCCTTTTCTGGAAAGCCTGACGGGTTATGGCCATGAAGATACCCTCTTTGGGTTTGAACTGCGGCGTAAATCGATTCCTATTTTACATCTCGAAAATCCACTGAGACATATAGGCCTGGAAACTGCGGATGATTTTTTGAAGAAAAGCAAACAGGGAATTCGCAATTTGTATTTTTTAGAGATCAACTACCCCGGACAACTAGAAACCCGCCTTCTCAATGTATACCGGCGCCTGAATAAAAGTTTTTTAGCCTCCTTCATTATTTTTATTTTAGCCCTACTTGAGCAATCTAACCTCAATAATTTAAGAGGAGCTAGTCCAAATATGCGGCGCTTCGATTTGCTCAAGCTATATTGGTTATTACAACAGTCAAAAGCCTAAAAGTATGTTTGAAATTTCCATTAATTGGCTACAAGTGGCAAGTTTTATCCTGCACTTCGTTAAATCCCGATGGCTATCGCATACGCGTCAACCTAAGGGATTGAAGATAAAATGTAAATGATTAATTCGCTTCCGTTTT
>JAKSDI010000013.1 GCA_022360175.1 Chitinophagales bacterium | reverse complement strand
GAAGTCTTTACCCATCTTTTCAGTGAAGTTGTTTAAGAATGTCTGATGAGACGATTAGGATAAGATTTTTGCCCTCCTTGAATTTTTTTTGAACTTCGTAGTGGGGCTACGGAGTGATAAAAAAATGAAAAGGAGAGTAAAAAGATATTTTTAGCGACCATTGAGATATTTTTAAACAACTTCAGTATTAACTTTATCTAATGTAGAAATCCGAGAAAGAAGCCAGTTTTCTCACCCCACTCATCAACTTTAAAATATTTCCTGAAAGGATGCTACGATTATCTTTATCCTGTAATTTCAAGGCAAACACTTTTTCCAATTCTACTCCCGGATGCAGCCATGGCCCATCAGAACCAAAGATGATTTTTTGAGGCCCTGCTCTCTCTACAGCCATTTGTAATAAATCAAACCTTCGTACACCAGAAGTATCCGTATATATATTGGCATGTCTCTCCATGATTGGAATAAAGGACAACTGTGCCTTCCAATCATCAGCAAAACTACCCAGATGAGGGATGATAAAATTTACCTCTGGATATTCTGTCGCTAATAGTTCTACTGTTGATACTTCTCCCATTACATCGTATAGTACCGGTAGATTATATGCGCTGGCTACTTTGCATATTTCTCTGCTAATAGGAGCATCATGCCTATGGACTTTTATCCCCTTAAATCCATATTTATTAATCAGCATTTTAATCATAGCTCCTACCCTTCCCTTATCATTGACTGCGTGTATAAATGCAAAGCCATAAAAGCGATTGGGATATTTCCTGACTAATCTTCCCACCTTTTCATTTGCCTTGTGATAATTGCTATGAAATGGAGCAAACACAACCGTTTGTTCTATTCCGGCATCTTCAGCCCATTGGCAATATTTGCTAATATCTGCTTTAGTATCCCAGGGGCCTTTCAATCCATCCCCTATCCCATAATGGCAATGTGCATCTATAATTTTCATTATTTCATTCTTATTCTTGAAAGCTTACTCAACAAGGGGCGAACGTATCGATTTCTTAGATACAACCATTCTTTTGCCAATCTCATTTGATGTCTTTTAATCTTGTATCCCCATGGCATTTCCGGATGGCGTAAATAAAAAAGTATATCCGTCAACTTATTTTCACTGCGGATACCTTTATTTAAGGCTCTCTTCAAGATTGCTGCCGCTTTATTATTATACCGTCTTGGCCAGGTTTTCCTATGGCGGAAAGGAGGCCGATGATTTTGGCATGACTTGCAATTGCATGTACGACTGTGCTTTGTACGGCAACTTCTGCAATTACATCCAGCACGATGTCTATTTATTGTTACTTCAGGATTGAGTATTTCATCTAGTAAAGTCATAATAATTTCTTTTTCTGCTTTTCAAATTAATCAGCGCCCCAATTTTAAAGGCAGATCTCTCTATTTCGTCTATAGAATGATTGGCACGAATCAGAAAAAGCAAAGCGTTCTTTCTGTTCAAATGTGGTGCAGCCACTGCTGTGGTTATCCCTTTCTTTTTCAGCTGAAAATGTAGGCCTATTGCTTCCCTTTGGCTATCAAGTTCCCATGACTGAACAGGGAAAAGACCTCCTTTAAGCCGTATTCCCTGATCTAATAACAGCCTTCGGAAACGTTCAACATTTCTATACAGCTGACGACGAGCTCTTTCTCCTTTTCTCTCATTCAGTTTTATAGCATTTACTGTAGCAGATAAATGAGCATTTGAAACAGGACTAAAATTCATCCGGGTAAGACTCTTATTTTCAAAACGTTCTATCCATTTCTGACTAGCGGAAATAACGGCTACCGGTGCTCCTAATCCCTTTGCAAGAGAACTGATTACGATGACATTTTCTCCGTATATCCCTGTCCATGGGATTAAACCTCCTCCCCCATATCCATAGCTAAGTCCATCCCTTATTTTATGTCCGAAAATCCCAAGTGCTTGTGTATCATCTATTATGAGTATTCCTCTATAAGGCCTCAATATGTCCAGGTAATCGGCTAATGGAGCTGGCTTTCCACAACGAGGGCACCAGCCATCCGTTATTACAACAGGCCGCTTGGCCCGAAAGTGTTTGTTTTTCATCAAAGCGCGCAAATGATCCTGATTTTGATGGCTATAATGAACGATCTCTATTCCCAATGACTTTGCTCTATCTACCCCTGCTTTTGCTACTGGATATAAATGGCTATCCACCAATAGTACATACCTATCATGATGAAACAAACCCATCAAATCCCAAAATAGGTGAAGCGTTGAAGGAGCTAACAAAGCTGTTTCCTGCCCCTGCAATCTTGCCAAAATATGGCCAGCCCGTTTGACGGTATAAGTTTCTTTTAATACAGCTGGTTTACCAAATGATAACTTCCTCCAGGGGTATAATTGATTATAAGGATGCTCAAAACCAAGATAAAGCGCAGATGTAAAATCTGGCATTTATTTTCTTTTTAATGAAGTTGCCTCAAAAAAGAGAGAGGACAATTGGCTTTCACCAATCGTATTTTTGTTGTCCACCAATCTCACTCACTGATTACACGAAGCTATCAAATAATAAAAATAGAACCTGGCTGAGTAGTGAATCATTAGTGGGGTATCCCCTCATAACTCTATAGATATAAAATCATTAATTCATCATTTGAGGCAACTTCTATTTGATTAAGCAACTCGATTTTTCCCCTTACGCTGTGTTTGTAGTTGTTTTAACAAATGGTAAGATGGCTGACGAGTATCCACTTTTACGGTATCTAGACTCAGATCTACTCCAGTCACTGCTCTATAGGAATGTATATATCCCTGAATCTGCTCTCTCCAGAAATGCGACCAATTCGCAGCAAACCTACGATCCGTGATATTGGACCAGTTTCCAAAGCGTATAGACAACAGAAGCTGCTCACCAAAGCGCCCGAGGTCACGGAAGTGCAATGGTGATGACTGTGTCCATCCCATTAAGGTATTGGCAGTAGCTACTGGTTCCATCCATTGTTCTGGATAGGCTACCATAGTACGTCCTGACAAGAATTGTCGGAACTCAGGCCGTGCTAACAACCATTGTTGAGTTAGCATTTCAGCCCGTGCAGTAGACGGCAGATCACCATATTGATTATGTGCTCCTTCACTCAAGATCATATGCACTTCCTTCAGACCGTTCAGTACAGGATAAGAATCTGGATTTACAGTCATATCATCTGCCTGATTATAGAAGCGGCTCACCAGGTTGAGTAATCGATGGAAGGCTTCAATGAATTTTGACCTGCTATCAGCAAAATGCATTTTCTTGGTAATCGTACCTTCCATGCGTATGCCATAATGGTGATCGTATTCATAAGCTCTACGTCGTACAGACAATCGATGCTGTTCATCTTGTACATAACCCCATAGTAAGTTATTTAAAGGACGTAGAGGGTCTAGTTCCAAACTAGCTAATGGATCTCTGCCTGGTGCACGTACATTTTGGAAGCGACGGCTAATCGCATTTAACCCTTGTACCATCATAGATTCTTCATGCCAATACGACCAGATCAATTCCAGATAACAAGGATGGCTTAATCTTTCAGATATTAGCCCGAAACAGGTATTGGCGGTTTGATCCAAATCACTGTCCAGATACTGGCTAAATGCTGCATCAAAAGGAGTCATTTTCAAGTCCTGATCCTTCAATTTGCTACGAATTACTGCCAAATAGGGAATCGTATTTACTTGTTGTTGCAGAACAGAAAGCTCACCATCTGATTCAACGATGGTATGGAAATTTAGCTTGACCTGATAATCGTTCCACCATTGATCCAGCTGTGTTTTATCAAAATTACCATCCCGCAAAGGTACCCTTGCTTTTAATTCTTCAACATCTTCATCTGTAAATACACCATCTACCATGCAATTGACCATCACAAATGCTTCAGCAGCAATCTTTACACAGCGATAAGCATCTACATTCATAAATGGAAGAGATCTGGTCTGAGCCAAACTTGCTACTCTGGATTGTGCGGAAGCAGCAGCATCGTGATTGGTAGAACAAAAGATAGCATTCATATACTGATCAAAATTGCTGAAAGACAATGCTTCCGTTCCTTTTAGGATCAACATCCATAATGCCAGGTCATTGGTACCCGTACTTCCTACGGGCTGTAATCTGGTACTAAAAGTACCTGAAAGATTAGAATGTAGCGTATTGGTTAAACCTGAAAGGCTATCCGTTAATTCATCAGATGCCTTGCCAATAGAACTGGCAATTTCACTAGCACTATTCAATGATGCACCACTGGCATCACTAAGCATAGGTTGATATAAAATCTCATAATTCAGCCTCAATTCATCATTAAAAGGTGTTAGCCCTTCCACATTACCCACCTGCCCCCTTAATCCTAATTGAGGGAATAAAACCGCTGCAGTACCATAAGGTGTAGGATCATTATTGCCTTCCCAAACAGACCGGAATTTCAATTTTACATTCCAGGCCCAGTCAAATAATTTTTGTCCATCATCTTGTATGGATGTGATTAATACCTGAAGATTAGTACTGTCAAACAATCGAGCTATTTCAGCACCTATATCAAAGTACTGGATAAGCAAATTATCATTCAGGAAAACATAGTTTCTAAAAAGATCGGTGAGTTGATCTACTACTCTATCTCCTGCTAAGTCAACTCCATCCAAAAGCTGGTAATCCCGCAGGCTCGTATTCAAACTATTAAAGCTACTAATTGAATGACTACGCTCCAGGCCAAGCTCAAAACTCATTTCAGTAGTAAATGGAGTATCGGGCCCAATATTTACCTGATTGATATCAAACTGCATTGATTTCAGGCTAAAATTGAGTGTCGCAATATCCTCTAAGTCATAACTCAGCCGAAGATTTGAAAAATTTGCTGGCATGATATTGTTGTTTTAATCTTAGTTAAACATTTCTTTTCACAGCCCATTTTCTCAATAAATCGGTGAGTAAACGAGCTTCTGTACGAGCTGATATTTTATTATCAGCCCGCGCTTGCCCTAATACAGCAAAGGCTAAAGAAGGCCTGTACTTTTTAGACAAATCAGGTTTTGTTTTCCAGCGGTTATAAAGCTGACGAAGCCGAACGGGCTGCCGCTTTTGTTTTGGAAAAACAGCACCAAAAGATTTGCCCTTGAGAGTAGGCGTACGGTGCCTCAGCACCAATCTGACAAAAGCAGGAATGGTAGCCTCCAATTGATTAATAATCTTGAGTTGTTTTTCCGGCAATTTATCAGTGGGGTACAATTGGCTCCATAACTGGCTGATCCGGCTCCACTGAGGGTCAGGATATAAGGCAGCACCAAAAGCACTACTTATTTTTACCCTGATCCAGGGGAATGGATGAGGATCATCCAGATTCATACGGAAAACGAAGTAAGATGGTAAACTTACTACTCCCATAAGGCCAGTTGTAGCTCCAATACCTACTATTCCTACGGACCAGCAATCTGATATAATTTCAGAAATCCATCGTTCGTACAGCATCCAGGCTTGTTTTTCCTCCGGATACTTTTCGGCTTCTTTCCGAAGTGCTGTCTTCAAAGTTGGAAGTATTCCCAATAAAGCTGCTCCCTGATGCCCTACCTCATGCACCAAAGAAGAAGCAATACCACTTGATACCATTCTTTCTCTGGGCACTCTAATGACTGCAACGGGATTTTTCTTCCCACCAGGCAATCGGGTTCTGGCCCGCCGAATGGCAGCACCATGCCCTCGATCCAGATAAGTAATCAGAGGCGGCATACTTACCTCTTTGCGTACTATTGATAAAGCATCTTTAGCTACTGTATCCAGTCCGGCCAGCCAAATTCCAATATCGTGTTCTCCTCGTTGGGTAAGTACATCTGCAAAGATATCTAGTTGATCCAGCAATGCATTAAATTTCAATTTTAGCAAGGCGAAGATACGTTGAGCTTTATCGGCAGGAGTATATTTATCCTGCTTCATCCTTTTAATGAAAGCATTGATTTTACGCCTCAAATCAGCCGTACCTTCTACTAGCAATTTATTGATTCCCAACTGAGCATCTTCAGGGATATTGGCTGCCCGAACCATAGG
This sequence comes from Chitinophagales bacterium, assembly GCA_022360175.1. Lineage (GTDB taxonomy): Bacteria > Bacteroidota > Bacteroidia > Chitinophagales > Saprospiraceae > JAKSDI01. The sequence goes on along the minus strand of JAKSDI010000013.1, from coordinate 42,336 downwards.
CATTGTCAAGGCAAAAGGTTGCACCTGATCCAGCCTGGTTATTAAAGCCTGAGCTTCATTGACCAGGTGCCCATTGTGAGAAATTAGGCTCCCAGGACGACGATTTTGGTGCCCTTTCTTACCCAACGGCCGGAATGCCGGGAGCCTCCGTGCTTTTTTATCGCTCCCTTTTTCAGTACTTGTCTAGCTGCAGAACGAACCGCTGCTTTAACAACTGCTTTTGAAGGTGGATGTCCTGAACCAGCAGCCTTGGCAGTCTTTTTAGCTGCTATTTTGGCAATTTTCACAAGCTTCTTAGCCACTTCAAGTTCCTGCTCTTCAGGATGAAGCATTTCCAGTTCCCATCCTAGTTTGTCTACCACCCAGCGACCAACATTATGACCTGCCCGGCCACCATAACGCCCTCCATGACGGCCACCGTATCTAGCGCCCAGGTATCGGCCTGCCTTGCGACCCAATGTTGGGATCATCTTACGGCCATAGGATTTGATCTGACCTCCCAGATAGGAACGTGCCTTGCGGCCTATTTTTGAATTCCACAAACGGCGAGCACCAGAAGCTACCTTTCGGAAAATAGATCCTAAAAACTGATCCAGTTCCTCTTCATTTTCCACAGCTAGCAATTCATAGGCCAGTTCTTCATCCTCTCCATCATCTTCATATTCAAATTCTCCCTCGTATTCATATTCATTTTCAAATTCTTCTTCGAATTCAAGTTCATCTGCAAATTCTTGATAATCTTGCATAATCTTATGTTTTTAAAGGGTTAATAGATTTCGTTAATAGCGGGTTTAGAGCATGTTTGGGATTTATTAATCGGACTTATTTCGCCATTAATTGGCTTATATTTTGTTGGAAGAACGCTCATTTAGCTTAGGCTAAAATCGCAACCTCCCGCCTCATCTAACCCAAGTACTGACAAAATCGTCTCAAAGAACAAATCCCCAAACACGCTCTTACACTCCAAAAAGGAAAATCCGATTGCCTCTGCGGCGCCAACGGCCACTTTGCTTCTTGCCTGAGGTAGATTTCAATAAGCCCGGAGCATGTTTCTTAGCCGCCTTTTTAATAGATCCTTTGACTACTTTGCTGACGGGAGCAGATTTAGGTGCTTTCACAGCATGAACCGCTGTTGAGCCCGCTAAACGGACAAAGCGCCTTGCTATTTCAAATTCCTGATCCTCAGGGCTTAATCCTTCCAATTCCATTTCAAACAGGCGAGAAGCCCAGGAACCTAGTTTGCCCCCTATTTTACCTCCAATCGGCCCGCCAAAGAAAGAGCCTGCTACTTTACCGGCTATGGGCAATGCCACTTTTGCTACACCGCGCAAGCCTTTTTTGATCCCACGCCATAATTTAGACTTACCAAATTTCTTGACACCGCGCCACGCTTTTTTGACGAGTTTACCTAGAAATTGATCCAGTTCTTCTTCACTGCTAATAGCCAGAAGCTCTGTGGCCAATTCCATTTCTTCCTCTTCTGAAAAGGGAGTATAGGATACTTCGTACTCCTCCTCGTATTCAAATTCATCTTCGTACTCGTACTCATCTTCATACTCGTATTCGTCTTCAAATTCAAATTCATCATGTTCATTGTATTCGAGCTCATCTGCGAACTCCATTTCCTGCATTGTTCTATCAAGATCGTGCATGGCTACACTTTTTGAAAGGTGAAAAAATACAATTCGTTCTTGCTTCTGCTGAAGCTTGTCATGACACTTACCTATTTGGCAAATAGCGTTCCAATGCCAAAAACCAGGCTAAACAGGTCGTTTTAGCGAAAAAAAATGCGGAATGGCTTTTTTTAGGGAGGAGAGGTGAAAAAAAATGCGGGAAGCTTATATCTGTATCTAGAATTATTCTTTGATTGCAAAAGGTTTTAATCCCAACAAGTAGTGATCTAGACAACCTCTTTAATAAAAATTAACGTCATAATATGTATGTAACGAAGCATTAAACTTAAACAAAATGAATCAAGTAAAGCTTATTGGAGTACTGGTACTTGGTATATCACTGTTAATCTCATGCGATAAAGAATCTTTCAATATGGAAGAATTGGAGGGAAGTTGGTTCCGCTCATATAAAAATAAAGTTTGGGGAGGCCATAATAAACCTTCTTTTGAGAGAGGTGAATCACACATTACCATTACTTTTAGTGATAATGGTGAATTTGTTCGTAATAGAACAGTGCTTGGTATATATGAAGGAACAAATATCAATGATACTTCTGCAATAGTTATTGAATCAGGGACATTCACAACTGAAAATGATGCAATAGAGATTTTACTAAATGAACGTATTTGGTGGGATTCTTTCTATGAAGGCATGGATGGCTTTGAAGCTAGTGGCATTGAAGCTAATAAGTACAAAGATATTACTTATCAGATTAATGGTAAAGAGCTAAAATTAGAATACTTTATTCAAACAGATATTATTTCAGATGAACAAGAAACGCCAGGATTGGATAAATTTGAAGAAGTCTTCATTAAACTAAAGTAGTCACAATTCCCCCAACAAAGCCTGCGCCTCCTCATAATATGCACTACTAGGAGGAATCTCTTCCAGCAGACTTATTACCCTATCCAGATTTGTTTGGCTTGCCTCTTGTTCACTTATATACAGATACGTTAAAGCCAGGTACCAGGTCCCTTCATAACGATTGATGGCATTGGATTCGTGTAATTGGTTGAAGTATGGTATGGCAGATTCAGCTTGTCCCAATTCCAGCAGGCAAATTCCCTGAAACAGTATTATTTCCGGATCATTGGGATGATAGCTACTATAATCATTTAGCAAATCAAAAGCCGTGGCATATTGACCTGCATTAAATTTTTCTGTAGCATCGGCTGCCAGGGCTTCGGAATCAGTACTTCTTTCGGTTAATGCTAGCTGAGGGTGTTGAGCATACTGCCTGTACAAGCTCTCTGAGCCACCTGGCCAGAATATGATCAGGAGAGCAATTGCTGCGGCAGCTATTGTTATATATAAACCATATCGTTTTATAAAGGAAGTTGGCTTGTCCTGTAAATCTTCCTGTATAGCCTCTTGCAGATGACTCTGAAAATCGGCTATAGCCTGCTCTTCTTTTAGCTGAAAAGCGATGCGTGATTGCGCCTCTTTGAGTAAATCCATTTCTGCTGCTAATGGAGGTTCGGATGCCAGCCGTTTTTCAAAAGCTGCCCGTTCTTCCGCAGATAGTTCATTATCCAGATAGGCCAATATATGTTCATAGTTCTTACTCATTCATATTTCAGTTTTGCAAAAGCGGGGTCATTTTTAATCAGTTCCATTAATCGCCCAATACATTCTGACTTTTTCTTGCGAGCATACTGATAACTGATTTCTAATTGTTCCGCTACTTGCTGCATTCCTATTCCCGACCAGGACAGTTTAAGAATATCTTTACAACTGCGTCCCAGCAGTTCAAATTTTTGCCAAAAAAAACGGTCTCGCTCCTGATCCAGCAAGGTCTCTTCTCCCAATTGCTGAGCAGACTTGTCTTTATATACATTTGCCTCCTGATTTGTTACCTCCTGGCGTTTTCTATGTTTTAATTCATTGAGCCATAGATTCCGGCAAATCGTTAATAAATAGGCCTCAAAAGGGCAGCTCAGTACAAAATCTCCTTTTCGTGCACGCTGAAAAATAGCCACCATTGCTTCCTGAAAAATATCGGCTGCATCTGCTTCCTTGCCCGTATTTTTTAATATGTATCGCTTGATCCGCGGAAAAAACTTCCGATAAATAGCAGTAATCACCTCCTGGCGATTTTCCGCAAGCCCACTAATATAGTGCTGATCAATATGTACTACCCGTTTATGGTTCATTTTCTGGGCTATTTAAAAAAATTCCCGAAAGGGGGGTAACAAATCGGCACGCCCCTTTATCTCTGCTTGAATCTAAATTACTCAAAAATGAAAAAGATCACAAACCAGCCGATTTATTCCTTCCTTCTGATGTTTTGCATAATGATCATTAGCACCATCAGCTACTCACAAGATAGCCCGGAAAAGCAAACTTTTGAATTCACGAATAATACAGGAGAAGACGTTAACGACCTACATATCAAATTCTCCAATGGGGTAATTCCCCAAAATCTGGTAACAGATGATGTAGGAGTGTCCAGAGTTGGCGGAGTATTTGCCCAATATCCAACCACTGGTACTCCCACCCAACATGATTACGCCCAGGGAGAAGTTGAAGATGGTGAAAGCATTACTATTCAATTCAATAACACCACTAAAGTAAGAGAATGGTGGTGGACAATTGATGGGGTGCGTGAGGGCCCTAAACACACTGGGCGGTCAGATGATTTGGATTTCCTGGCCTTTACACCTATTCCTGAAGGGGGATCACCAATTGATATATTACCCTATTCAAGTATCGGATATATCCCTTTAGAGAATGCATGTAATGAAACAGTATTTGGGCTGACAGCCACGCTTTGGCATCCAGATCCAACGATCAATGTACCTAATATTACCAGCCTGGAAATTACCGACCAGGAAGAATTTTACAATGTAGTAGATGATAACTATAATGGCCAAATAGACGATTTTGAAAACGATCACATCAATAATGCAGCAACGCCTTATTGTAGAAGCTTTTTCCCAAAAGGTTTACACGCAGGAGAAAGCCTTGAATTGCGCTTTGAATTGAGCGAATTGGCCATGCCAGGCACTGTTCTTCAGATTCAATTCAACAAACGACAGGCATCTGTTTATTACGATCAGTTATCTTCTTATGAGCTTACAGAGCCCGGTGCAACTTCTCTAAGTTTCATTCCTACTGGTACTCAAAATGGCAGTTTTAAAGCCTACAATAATTCTGACAACTATTTGGCAGTAGCTATTCTGCCACCATCAGAATTTCTCCTTGAGCAAATGGTAGCAGAACCTCCTTATGAGTATACGTCTATTTTATCTTTTGATGGCGAAACAATCTTACACTTTGATCCTCCAATTCCTCCTTATGATTATGTAAACCTCAACTTTAGCTTGCCCTATCCACATATGGGCCCAACGACTCCTATGATGATGATTCCTGTAGAGACATTCCCACATGAGTGTAACATCAATCTGGAAGAGCTCGCTATTAGCGAATGTATAGACTTAAACTATTATACTATTGACATCAATGCTACTATCAATTCAGATATCAAATATTGTAGAGAATTTACTTTTACCAATAATCTTAATCAGGCAGCATCTGATCTGCATTATACTTTCCGGGGTACTGGTGGTAGCCTGGAGGTTCAAATTGTAGATAATGCCCCAGGGTGTGATGATCCTCAAATTCCTTCCAATGGCACCATTACCAATCGCATGGACATTATATGGAATAGTGCCTGCGTAGATTCCGGAGAAACCGTCAAAGTAAAAGTCTGTACGGAAAATCATTCCTTACTACCCGATGGTGGTTTCTGGACCCTAAATGGCGAAAATATAGGCGAGCTTAAGCAATCTGATGTAGGTGTAGGCGCTGAGGGTGGACAGTCACAAAAAGGAATTGGATGTGCTGTAAATGGTAATATGCTAGGAGTATTGGATATACAGCAAGGTACCGCTAGTGGGACTTATTATATGGAAGCCGAATTAAGTGCTCCTCAGGAGTTAATGCTGGAAGTGATTGGAGAAAGCTTCTGTCATCCTTATGTGGCTACTTATGAGAGTCCATTCTGCTTTCAGGAAGCCAGTTTCCTAGATTGTAATGATTTAACAACTGACGAAATTGATGTACCTGTAGATTGGTATCCCTGGGAACATGTTCTGCCCAATAGGCCTAAGGTTATTGAAAGTGGTGAAAATGCAATTGCCAGCTTAAAGATTATTCCACCGCAATTATTGAATGAAGATGAAATGTATGTTTGTGGTGAAGATTATTGGGTAAGTCTTTCTCCCGAAGGATTGCCTGCAAAAATGGCGGTATTGGAATTCGCCCGTCCTGGTTCCTACTTCTTAGAAGTTATATATGAAGATGGTACGGTAGAAAGAAAAATCATCATAGTAGATGAGCGCTGTATCCAGGACATAGGTGAAAATGGTTTTTGCTTTGGTGGTGTCTTCCATGAATTCCCATGTGGAGAACCAGATATAGCAGTTGTAAGTGATCCTTTGGGATTCGAACATTCCTGGGGAGAAACTGGAGTAAAGTGTAAAGACCTCAAAGCTGCAGCTAAAGCGATTTGTGATGCTGCTGAAGAAAAAGGTGGTCCCGTAAGTGTGGTATTAAATGGGCATGGAGGCCCCGGTTATATCCGCATTGGTACGGATAAACTAAATAGCGAAACAGTACAAGATTTTATAGATGCGATCAAAGGAAAGGTAAGTGAATTAACGCTACTATCCTGTAGTACCGCTCGTGGAGAAGAAGGAGAAGCCTTACTCAAAAAATTATCTGAAGGACTAGATATTACTGTTACTGGCTATACCGGAGTGGTATCAGATATAATGGGCCCTCCTGCCAGATGGTTTACAGTAGGCGACAAAGTGGTTGTTTCTGACTTATTTAGTTTGCCAACACAAAAAGCAGCACCCTGGCAGGTAAATATTTTCCCTAACCCAAGCCGCGACCATATCCAATTACAGTATCAATCTGATCAGCCTATTGATATCAGCTGGCAGTTGAGTAATGCACAAGGTAATATCATTGTAAACCAAAGGAAGGTGACCAATAATCAAAGGATCTCTTTGGAATCCTATCCTCCAGGTTTGTATTATCTGAGCTTTACGGATGGAAAGTATTTCCAGGTGAAGAAAGTAGTAAAACTGAGATAATTAAAAATTCAATTTATCCTAATGCTTAGAAATTTATAATCCCATAAAACGGGGGCTGTTTCACGAATTAAGAGGAGGCAGCCTCTTCTTCCGTACTATGAGGATATAGAAATTGGTATAATAACATAAGGTTTCCTTCTCAATTACAGACTACATAATCTCCCCTATTCCAGCATTTTACACAAAAAAACGTTAAATTATCATTATGAAAAACCTGATGCCCTTCCTATTTATTTTTATTTGCCCACAGATGCTCACGGGCCAGGCATTGTTTTGGCAAGAAAGATTCGATACCGACCCGTTCTTCTCTTCAGGTTGGTTTACTGAAGACGCTCCTAGTAGTGGTATTTCACCCTGGAGATGGGCAGAAGAAGGGAAAGCAGCAGCCGGAGCCTACTGGAATGACCGGCCAGCACTAAGCAGCCCTTCAGGAAATGGTGCTTTAGTTTTTGATTCTGATTCTTTACAATCTGTAGGTGGCACTTCAGCTCCTCATTATGGCTATGCCCTCTCCCCTCCTATAGACCTTGGAGGAGGCAGCACTTTTTTCCTGGAATTTTATCAATATTACCGCAATTATCAATCGCTCGCAATAGTTGAAGTCATTCTTGAAACAGGTGAGGTTTTCCCTATATATTTTAGTGAATCTATTGGTACCAATGTTGAAACCTCCTGTATGGATCGAGTCGTCATTGAACTACCGGGTATACTTATACATGGAGACGTTTTTCAATTGCGCTTTATATTTCAGGGAGAACTATACTTCTGGATTATAGATGATATCAGTATTTATGATGCTTACCCTTATCCAGTGACTTTTCCAAACTATATTGGCGACAGCCTGCAAGCATTTAATAAAGCCTACGACGTAGATAAGGTAGGTACTCCTATTGTACCTAACCAGTTGGTAGTACAATTCAAGCCCGGCGTTAATGATGCAGATAAACAGGATTTACGAGATAGCCTGGGAGTAGATAATTTCGAATCTTGCATGTGTGATCAACTAGAGTTGTGGAATCTCTTACCTACTGTACCTTTTAATCCCGGAGCAGCGCCTTCCAGCCAGGGTCCTAGTATTGGTATCAATGAGCGAAAAACACTGGCAAGCGCCTCTTCACGAGTGGACGGTGTTGATTTAAACAAATACAACTGGAACGACCTTCAAACACCAGTTATTGATACCATGCCTGCGCCTATCAATACGGTTCCAGGGGTCGAAGGAGGTAGTGGCAGGGCACAGCTCGCTATTATGGACACAGGGGTAGACTATGAACACCCTTTCCTTCAGCATCTATTAGCTCAGGAATACGAAGAAGACAATAACAACTGTCTTCCAATGGATACAATAGGATGGAATTTTGTTGATGAAAACAATAATCCCTGGGACAATCATAGGCATGGCACCCATCTTAGTGGTATTGCATTGCGATACCTCAGTGATTCCACCTCCTGTTCTGAAGCGGCTATACTACCTATTAAAACACATGATGCGTATGGAGTTTCCGACCTCTTTGATGTCTCTTGTGGGATGTATTATGCCCTTCAGCAAGGCGCCAATGTCATCAATTGTAGCTGGGGCTGGATAGGTGATTCCAGCGAGGTATTAAGCAATGTGATTGATAGTGCCCGATTGAATTACAATGCTATTATCGTGGCAGCCTCGGGCAATGACACACTCAATCTGGAAGAATATCAACAATACCCGGTATGTAGTTGGCAGGATAATGTAATTGGGGTTGCAGCAGCTAACGACGCAGGAAATGCTTTAAGTGGTTTTTCCAACGCCTCTGCCAACTATATAGACATAGCTGCTTATGGAGATTCCATTTTAAGTACTGTACCAGGATCAGGAGTAGATTATCTATCCGGTACGTCTATGGCTGCACCTGCAGTAGCGGCTACTCTTACTGCCTTTTATTGCTTATCTGAAGAAGGAACAGCTTATACAGAAATCATCCAATGTCTGTTAGATTCTACCTCAAGGCTAAGTTTGCCAGAAAACCTGGTAGCAGGTGGAAGGTTATTACAGCTCGAAGGTTCTCCATGCCTGGGTAGCACAGGAGTGCATCAACACGATATAAAAGAGGATGCTTTTAAGATATACCCCAACCCTACTCAGGGACCATTGTGGCTGAAGCCTTTAGAAAATATTACCGGCGCAGCTTCTATCCTTATACTCAACAATTTAGGGCAACAAATATTTTTCACTAAAGCTATTGATATTAGGAAAAACCAGCCAATTGGTATAAATTTAGAAGGAATGCCACCTTCCTGTTATTATCTGTTCATTCAATCAAATGAAAAACAATGGAGCTATAAGGTGGTAAAAACTAAATAACCTACCCTACAAATGCTGCGTCAATGCCTGATATATGCCTTTGTCCTGATGCCTCTATGGCTTTATGGGCAATGTCTTTCCGATAATCAAATAAAACAGCTTATTAGCGATGGTTCTCTCCAGGAATTACAGGAAATGGTAGTTGACTCTACCCTCTGTCATTATACAGATAGCCTACTGGGGCATGTCTTACATAAAATTGGAGTGCAATATTATCTTCAGAATGAATTGAGCATTGCAATAAACACTACTCACAAAGCACTCCATTATAAATCGGCTACCCTAAGCGATGATGATGTTCAATTAGGAAAATCCTATCATAATCTAGGTGTTTTTTACCGACAGCAATATGCTTTCAAAAAGGCGATCAAGCATTTTCGGCCGGCTATTGTTATATACAAAAAGGCGCAATCGTATCGGGCTATTGGCAGCCTTAGGGAATTATCAGCCTGCTATGGTGAAACAGGAGCTTATGAATTGGCTCATCAAAGCATTCTTCAGGCCATTTCTCTGGCTCATCAAATGGATGAAAAGGCCTTCCTTGCAGAATGTTATGTGGACCTGGGGAAATTATTATTATTACAAAACAAACATCAGCCAGCGGTTGATACCCTACTATTGGCAGATCAGCTTTTCCGATCATTTGACTTGTCATCTGACGCTTATTTGATGAGAAGCAGAGCAGGTTGCTTGCATAATCTGGCATATGCCTGGGATGAATTAGAAGCCTATGCAGATGCTCAATCTACCTATCTGCATTCTCTCGCTTTCGCTAAACAACTACAAGATACCACCCTCATTATCAAGAATATAATCAACCTGGGGATCACTAATAGAAAGGCAGGACATTATAAAAAAGCGCTACAAAACATACATGATGCACTACACTGGCTTAATCATTGGCAAGATCCTCATTTAAAAGCAATCTGTTATGATAATATAGGGGATGTATATTTTGTAAAAGAGGACTATCAGAAAGCTCTCAATTATTATCATCAAGCTACTCATGTGCTCATACCAGCTCTTGATGCCAAAAAGCCGGAACAATTACCATCGATCAGCCAATTGAAGCTGGTTTCACAAGCTTCTGACTTTTTAACCTACCTGATGGATAAGGCTAAAGCCTGGCGAGCACTTTATGAACAAAATAATGATCCGCTTATACTCCGAAAAGCACTTGAAGCATATCAGCTTGCCGATCAGGTGCACGATCTCATGCGCCATCAGCAATTAAGTCAGTCTACCCGGCACTATTGGCGTAAGGAAGCTAAAAAACTGTACGAACGAGCGTTGGAGATAGCTTATTTGCTTAAAGACAACTCAAAGGCTTTCTATTTCTTTGAAAAGAGTAAATCAATACTTTTACTGGAAGCACTTTTAATACAAGATGTACAGCAACTTCTACCTGACAGCCTGGCAAAAAAAGAACGCAGCATACAACAGAAAATTAATGAGCTTTTACTTGAACTGGAATATGCAGAAGAAGATACTAAACAGATAGTAACCAATGAACTATTTGCGGCTCGCCAGGCATATCAGGATTTATTACAACAACTGCATCAATCTCATTCTTCCTATTACAATATGCGCTATGCTTCAGATATGATTACACTCTCTGAAGCGCTGGACCTTCTGGACATTCCCAATCGGCATTTAATTCATTATTTTACAGGTGAACAATATGTGTATGCACTTAGAATCAGCCAAAATGGGAGTTACTTTTATCGCTTCAAAAATGATCCGTATTTCAGGGATTTACTTCATTCTTTTTTGGCATTTTTTAATGTGCGCTCTCAAATCGCCGCTCATCCACTAGCTTACACTAAAGCAGCTTACAATCTTAATCATTTATTATACCTCCCCCTATGGGGCACTGAGGGTTTAGCCGAACAATCCGAGGTTATTATTTTACCTGATGGACAATTGAGTTTTATTCCATTTGAAGCATTAAGTATAAAAGATAACGGGCTTCAGGTTCAGGACTACCTTTTATCCCACCACCAGATACAATATGCCTATTCTGCTTCTGTTTTGAAATATCAAAAAGAGCGTACCCATCAAATAAAAGGAGAAGGGCAAATTGCTTTTTTTGCTCCTTTCATCAAAACCAATGATCAGGAAACTGCACTTCCATTTAGTGAGGATGTAATACAATCTGTAAGTCAGCAATATCAAGGTGTCTTTTTGAGGAATGAAACAGCGGGTTGGGATGCTTTTACTAAATATTCCCAAACAGCCAGGATTTTACACTTTTCAACACATGGAACCTCAGGCGGCTCATCCAGCTCTCCCGCTATCATGTTATCGGATACATTACTAAAACTCCCACAGTTATATGCCAGATCCATCCCTTGTCAGTTAGCCATATTAAGTGCATGCGAAACAGGCTTGGGAAACATACAGGAAGGAGAAGGCATTCTCAATGTAGGACGTGGATTTGCCTATGCAGGTGCTCCTGGCCTCACCAGTAGTTTATGGAAGGTAGATGATAAAGCAAGTGCCCAATTGATGACATCTTTTTACCATTACATCAACAGTGGCCACTCTCCCGCCCAGGCACTACGCCATGCTAAATTAGACTATTTGCAACAGGATGGGCTTAGAGCAATAAAAAGTACTCCTTATTATTGGAGCAGCCTGGTATTTTGGGGTTATGATGCCCCTATTGACTTAGAGCGACGTAAAAAAAGGCAATGGCCATGGTATGCTATAGGTGCATTAATTATTATCGCTGCTCTCTATTTTAAAAGATTTATGGCATAGAAATATTTAAATTGCAGGAAAAAACAAAATGCGAATTATTCTAGGGGTATTAACACTACTACTACTATCCAACTGTGGTGGTACTCTTGAGAAAGTAGAGAATGAAGAGGCCATGCCAAATATACAACAACTACTCATTGGGACTTATACTAAAAAGGAAGGCCATGTAGATGGTAAAGCAGAAGGGGTATACCTCTATGATTTTAATGCTGAGCAGGGCAGCATAGAACACAAGGGAGTAATACCAGGACTTATTAATCCTTCTTTTTTGACTATTTCATCTGATGGTAAATCAGTATATGTTGTTAATGAAACCGGGCCGGATGTTGATACAACTGCATTTATTACTGCCTTTAGCAGAAATACAGAAACGGGTGAACTCAGCAAGCTGAACGAACAACCCACTTATTCTTTTGCTCCATGTTATGTAAGTATTGATCAGTCAGGGCAGTATGTGATGGTAGCCAATTATGTAGGTGGCATCATTGCAATCTACCCCAGAAAAGAAGATGGTTCATTGGGTAAAGCCAGTGATATTGTTCAGCTAGAAGGCAGTGGCCCACATGCAGAACAGGAAAGCAGCCATCCTCATTGTATTATAGCTTCTCCTGATAATAAATATGTATATGTGCCAGATAAAGGAACAGATAAAGTAATGGCATTCCAGATGCTCAATGGAAAGTTATCAGCCGCACAACCCGCTTTCACTAGCATACAGGCGGGTGCAGGCCCCAGGCATATTAGTTTTCACCCTAAAGAAGCATTTGCCTATTTAATCAATGAACTGGATGCCAGTATCAATGCTTTTCAGTATCATGCTCCAACCGGACGCCTGGAAGAGATACAACATATATCTACATTGCCGAGTGATTATTCCGGTTTTCATGCTTGCGCTGATATCCATCTGACTCCCAATGGTAAATTCCTCTATGGCAGCAATCGCGGGCACAATTCTATTGCCATTTATCGCGTAGATCAGAAAACAGGCAAACTAACGCTTATGGGACATGAATCTACCCGTGGTGATTTCCCTCGAAATTTTATGATTGATAGCAGTGGACGCTGGCTATTAGTAGCTAATCAAAACTCTGATAATATAGCTATATTTGAAATTGACCAGGAAACAGGTTTATTGAATTTCAAACAGGAAATAGATTGCAAAACGCCAGTATGTATACAACAAATTCCTTAATACATTGATTTAGAGTGCTATGATGAAAGGGAATGTGCCTTCCAAAAAAAAACAGGCGATAGCTATCAGCCAGCCATTCATGAGTTATCTCAAACGGCATAATCGAAAGATCAAACTACCATATCATTATAATGATTTACTCCGATACGAATCGGCCATCCCATTGATGGACCATGAAGATAATGATACCTTATGGGAAACGGTTTATTATGCTCAATCTGACTGGGAGGAAGTTAATACTGCGATGAAACGCATTTACGCCTTATTAAAAACAGATGGGGATGTAGAAGTACTTGAGCACTTAAAAGTAGCACGCATTGACTATTGTACTTTTGGAAATACAAAACCGTTCAGAATTCGAATTATCAATCGCCTGAATGACAACTATGACCACTTTTATGTAAAGAGAGCGGATGCTTCCCGATTATATGGCCTGGTATTAGAAGATATTCTCTCGCCTAATCGCGTTACCTTTCTGGTAGACGATGATACACTGATAGAAGAACACGTAGCAGGTATTCCCGGTGATGATTTTATGAAAAAGAACCTGGACGATACAACTTTTAATCAAATCCGTATTGCCAAAGAGTTTATCAAATTTAATGAGCGCTGTTTTGTTCGGCTCCTCGGAGATATGCGTTCTTATAATTATGTAGTAGATATCACTCCTGATATAGAAGGTTCCCAATTCAGGATGCGAGCCATAGATTTTGATCAGCAGTCGTTTGAAGGGAGGAAAAGTTTTTACCTTCCTCAATATTTTAAGGAAAACAATCCTATCATTTACCTGGGCATGCAACACATGCGTCCCGAAACGGTTATTCAATATCAATACGAGGAACGCAGTTTGATAGCCGCTCGAGTTAAAGCATCCCAAAATCAGTTTACAGAACTTATGGGAGTAATGATTAAGGATCATTTATCTACCCCTGAAAAGATTAACCAATTAAAGGAAGAATTAGGCTATCATCACAAAAGTAATAGCTTTAAAAAGTGCCATACAATGGGAGAAATTGTTTGGAATAATATCCAGTTATTATTGCAAAAGGATTTCAAACAAAGTATACAGTTGTAGGCAATAAAAAAACCTCCCTCCAAATTTAGCGGAGAGAGGCTATCCCAAAAACCGATTATATATCCCAAAATTCCTAATTTATTTTCATATAAAAAAATCCATTAACAGTTTTTTAAGGTATGGCACACTTAAGCAGAGAAGAATTGAGAAGATATGCCCGTCACTTAGCCATTCCTTCCTTTGGCGCTAAAGGACAGGAACGGCTGAAGCAGGCAAGCGTATTAGTGATTGGTGCAGGGGGCTTGGGCAGTCCATTATTACTTTATCTTGCTGCTGCCGGAATAGGTAAAATAGGTATTGTAGATTATGACAAAGTAGAAAGCTCCAACTTACAACGGCAGGTTCTTTATACAGAAGAGGACATTGGTTTATATAAGTCTGAAGCTGCTGCCAAAAGATTAGGTTTACTTAATCCTTTGATTGAAGTACAAGCTTACGTACAGCCTTTCACTTCTGATAACGCATTGAAATTAGTTGCCGATTACGATATTGTTGCGGATGGAACCGACAACTTCCCTAGTCGATACCTTATCAATGATGCTTGCTTACTCGCTGGCAAACCCAATGTATATGGCTCTATTTACCGGTTTGAAGGCCAGCTTTCGGTTTTTAATTTATTACAAGAAGATGGAAAACGCTCTCCTAATTATCGCGACCTATATCCTACCCCTCCTCCGCCTGAACTAGTACCTAATTGTGCCGAAGGAGGAGTGATTGGTGTATTACCTGGCATTATTGGTAGTTTGCAGGCTAACGAAGTCATCAAGATTGCCAGTGGTGTTGGTGAGCCTATGGCAGGACAGCTCTTCATTTTTGATGCCACTACCCTATTTGCTCGCAAAATCCGCATTCGCTCTCGCGAAGATTATGAGGTTACAGCACTGATTGATTACGAGCAGTTTTGCAATCCTGCAAAAGCACATAGTGTTCCTGAAATTAGTGTCAATGAATTACATCAATGGATGCAGGAGAAGAAAGATTTTCAACTCATCGATGTACGCCAGGCTCACGAGCATGCTATTGACAATATTGGCGGACAGCTAATTCCATTAAAGGAACTAAGTACATCGTATGTAGACTCGCCATTACCTACCGTTTTTTACTGTCGCTCTGGCAAACGTTCTGAGCGAGCCGTAAGAGAGCTGCAAGAGCAAGGCTACCAGAATTTATATAATTTAAAAGGAGGTTTATTAGAATGGGCAAAAGAGATTGATGAAAATTTAGTAGTGTAATCCTTTTAATCAAAACCAGGAGGCCTCTTATAAGCGCTTACTATTTGTATAAGTGGAATCTAAACCATTCCTATAATTAGTAAGATCGTTATCATCAAAAGAACAATCCACCCTGGGTGCTTACCTTTTGTACCCATCAAAACCAGGAGTGCCCCTGTAAACATAGCGCAAATGACTGATTGTATAAGAAAATCCACAAAATCGGCATTCAATCCACTTTGCCCCAACGCTATTTTTATGAGTATTGCTCCTATACACCAGCCAAAAACCGAAGCCAAATGCCAGGTCGCCCATATGATCCTCAAATGCCTTTCTCTCAAGCCCTCACTCCTTTTCGATGGAATGATTTTTCCTTTTTCTCTCTTCTTCTGAAAGATCAAATACTCGCCAAGTATTGAATGAACAAGCCCCAATAGGAACGATAGTATGCCAGCAATGAGGAAATAGATATTCATTGTTTTAATCTAGTGTTTTTCATATTTCTTCTCTCACCACGCTTTCATCCACCTGTAAAATAAAATCTGCGCCAAAAACCTTAGCTGGTGTATGAAAGCCCGCAGGTGCATTGCCAGAAAGTACCTCCTGCGCGATCAAGACGCTGGACTTCATTGTCAGATCGTAGCCTTCAGGAACAACACTTCTTACTTCACAGGTATTTCCCGCAGCATCCCAGGCTTTGCCCCATACGAAGCTACGCCCATTGATGCGTTGCTCAGCGGAAGGACCAGCTTCTCCTTTTTTGATTTGCTTTTTAATGAAGTTACGCACCCATTTTCGCTTCAGCAGCCAGCTCAATTTGCCTTGTAATTTCACCATGCGATAGGCTTTGGGAGTCACTGCTGTATAGGTTTCTATGTTAGGGATACCTGTCGTATAATAAGCCGTCGAAACATCTCCCCAGGGAATGGTCATCGACAACCAATTATATTTATGGGTATAAGGTACCTTCATTGTTTTATGCCCGGTAGGAACAGGAGTAATTGTTCCATTCTGCCTTACTGCGCCAGAACGCCCTAAGTTTTCAGCCATTGTCATTGCGGTGCCTCTGGAATAACGGCTCCCTTTGGAAGCAAATGCCAACTGCAGATGGGTAGCGTCGGGTAAATGATTTTTCAGGTAAAGTGCCGTACAATCCGTAGGAACTACATCAAAACCCACTCCGGGCATCAACAAAATACCCGCATCATAAGCCTTTTTCCCCAGGCTGGCTCCCATTTCGAATACGGGTATTTCTCCCGTAATGTCCAGATAATGAGTTTGGGTACGCAAACAAGCCTCCATCATAGGACGTGCTGTATGAATAAAGGGGCCGGCAGCATGCAAAACCACAGGGACTTCTGATAAAGCCTGCTCTAGTTTTTCTGTTTCGTCTAAACTAAATATAAGATGGCTTAGTTGCAGTTCATCTGCCAGTCGGGTAATTGCTTCTTGATTCCGCCCGGCAAGTATTGGCTTTAAACCCATTTCTATTGCATGGCGTGCAATTAGCTCCCCAGTATATCCATTGGCTCCGTATAAAAGAAAGGTATTATTCATCTGTTTAAAATTTTTCTGCAGTAAAAATTGCAGAAAAATTCCTGCACATATGTTACCGCTACACTCTCCCATAATTTTATTTAACCATTCCCCTGAATGAGTTTATGATTAAATAAAATCATGCTCGTTTCATAACGATAAATATAGCACTATTTTTTCCACGAAAATGCTCAACTGACAATCAATGTACTAGCTGTAAACTAACAGCTTTCCACAAATTATCCACTTCTGAAGGTTGGGAACTTCTTCAGCAGCGCAGCTCATTTATACCGATATTAGTATTGTAAGATTTGCAAAATGACTCAAGGCTTGTTTAAAAATCACACTTTGGTGTACCTATGATAAATTTAAACAAGCCCTTAAAAGACAAAGCCTATGTTTATCAAAAAACTACCTAACAAAACCTTATTGCGGTATTATCTAAACACTTTCGTTAAATGGTCGGAAAAACATTGGGTGAAAATCCTCGCGATTGCCTTTTGTACCTTCCTTGCATTAGAACGTAATCTGAGTGTTCAATTACACTTGAGTACCACTGCACCCTCCATTTCAATTGTCAAAAACGGAGATCAGCAATCTGCTCATTTTGATGATGTTCCTAAGGTTCAATTAACAGCTACCCATGCGACCACCAATGCCAGCCCGGAACAATTACAGTATATCAAACGCTTTGCTAATGTAGCACAGGCAGAAATGGAAAAATTTGGTATACCTGCCAGTATCAAACTAGCACAGGGATTATTGGAAAGCCAGGCAGGAAAAAGCCCTTTGGCAAAAAACAACAATAATCATTTTGGGATTAAGTGCTTTTCCAAAAACTGCTGAAAAGGGCACTGCCGAAATTTTGAAGACGACAGCCACAAGGATTTTTTCCGCATCTACCCAAGTGCATGGGAAAGTTATCGAGCACATAGTAAGCTATTAAGCAAAGAGTCCAGGTACCAGCCTTTATTCAAAAAACAGGATTCCGATTATCGCGAATGGGCCGCCGGACTAGCAAAGGCAGGTTATGCTACAGATCCTGAATATGCCCAAAAATTGATCCGGATTATCGAGTCTCTACAGTTGTATGAGTATGATGTGTAATGGCTAGTTCGATGTACGATGGTCGGTGGTGGGTGTACGATGGGAGGTGTATGGTGTACGGTGGGAGGTGTATGGTGTACGGTGGTCGGTGGTCGTGATATATAGGATTGATTTAGAGAATCTATATATAATTTTTAGCTGAGTGTACTTGGAAGTGAAATTCCGTCTAGTTCTCAAAGGAGATCAATATTCAGTATGCATTTTTCTATTCCACATCGTACACCTATCACCGCACCTCCACCACCGTACATCTCCCACCTACAAATCCGAAACCATCAGATTACATCCTCGGATATCACTATAGTCCAGCCGTCCGAGTACTTCAAAGCTTCCATCTGTATGACAACGGCCCAGGTCTTGTGTAGCGATAAAAGAAATGGTATCAATATTAGCTAAATCTATAATATGGAGAACACCCGTTTTATTCATCTTTTGAACACTTAGTGGGTCTGTTATTTCATGCGTTTGGATACGCATAGTGGGGGATGGATAAAAAATACCATTGCCTTTGGAGTAAGCCTGAGAAAACAGTTCTGTCATGCCATATTCCGAATGCACTGTCTTTACGTTAAACGCATTTTGAAAAGCATGGTGTAGTTCTTCTCTGGTCAATTCCTTACGCCGGCCTTTCATACCTCCTGTCTCCATTATAGTGATACCTTCCAGGTTTTGAGGAAACTGTTCGGCCAAATCAAGAAGTGCAAAACTTACTCCCAATAAGATAGTAGGAACTTGTTGCTGCCGGCATTGCTGTAAATGACTACTTAGTGTTTCAAAGTCATACAAAAAAAAGCCACTCTGAGAGTAGGAAGAGTGCTTAATAAAGTCATCTGCCATAGCAATCAAGGAAGACCCCTGACGTTCCAGGTAAGAAGGCAAAAGCGCTAAAAAACAATAATCAGATACATCGCCATAGAAATGCTTAAAACCTCTACGTGCCTGTTCGAGATACCAATCAGCATCTTTCACCAAATGCCGACTACTTTGCTGTCCGGTGGTACCACTACTTGTAAAGATTTGATTAGCTTCCCACTCATCAGCTTGAATGTCATAGCTTTTAAAAAACTCAATGGGCAAAAAAGGGATAGCACTAAGCCTATCCACCTTTTCCGGATTGACTCCAAGTAGGTCGATGAATTTGCGATAAAGAACATTATAGGTAGCTTGATAATAGAAGAGGTGCAGCGCTACTTCCTCAAATGTAGTATCATCTACTTTGCGAATTTGCGATAATAAATGTCTCCTAAGCTCCTTTTTCTCCACTTTTATTTAGAAATTAACAGACCGAATACTAAGTTCTTCATTAAATCAACAACAAGGTATAGAGTCATTTAGTTATAGTATATAATATCCTTTAAGGTATTCAAAATATTGCTTATGAAAACATCGTATTACTTTTACGCCCTCTTGTTTAGCCTTTTTACTTTCAGTTGCGTCAAACCACCAGAATACCCTATTGAGCCGGTACTTATCTACAATACTGAAGAAGGAGATGGTTTCAATCAAACTCAAATTGCACAAGGAGGCCCCGATGCTGTTTCTGACACACTAATTCTTACTTTTTCTTTTACAGATGGCGATGGTGACATTGGCTATCCAGTAGACTCTTTTGATATCTTTTTTACAGATAGTAGAGATGGTTTTCGCGATTTACGCCGGCTTCCTGTAATACCTGATCAAGGTACTGGCAATGGTATAGAAGGTAAAATAACCCTCCGGTTTCCAAATAAACCTTTTAATATTTGTTGTACCTATGATGATGGAGCTCCTTCCTGTCTGCCTCATCCAGATGTCAATAATCCAGCATTCGCAACTGACACCTTCTCTTATACCTTACAAATTAGAGATCGTGCAGGCAATTTTAGCAATAAAATTCAAACAGAGACCATCACTATTCTTTGTGATTAATCCAGTCTATACCTTTTCTCAGTTTTGATAAGGTATTGGCTTCTTTAGAGCCTTCTTCCGGTAGATGACTATATTCCCAAGCTGCTAAAGGAGGAAGGCTCATCAATATACTTTCTGTACGCCCGTCCGTATCCAGGCCAAATTTTGTGCCCTTGTCCCATACCAGGTTAAATTCTACATATCTTCCTCTACGCAATCGCTGCCAGTCAATTTCTTTTTCGCCATAAGGCAAATCTTTATTTTTACCAATCAAGTGAGTATATATAGGAGCAAATAATTCACCTACATCCTTTACAAAAGCGAAGCGTTCTTCCTTGGAAAAACCATTTTTAGCACTCAATCGATCAAAAAAGATTCCACCCACTCCACGAGTTTCTTTACGATGTTTTAAGAAAAAGTAGTCATCTGCCCATTGCTTAAACTCCGGATAATAGTTTTCATGATGCTTATCACAAACTGATTTTAACTGTTTGTGGAAGTAACTTGCATCTTCTCCCACTATATAATGAGGCGTTAAATCTATGCCTCCACCAAACCACCAGCTACCATCACTCAATTCAAAATAACGCACATTCATATGAATGATTGGCACCATAGGACTCTTAGGATGCTGCACTATACTTACCCCTGTTGCCAAAAAATTGCCCTCCGATACATTAAGGGCTTTGCTAATTTTTTCCGGTAAAGTTCCATGCACAGCAGAGAAATTTACTCCTCCTTTTTCTATATGTGTCCCTTGCAATATGCGGGTACGGCCACCTCCTCCGCCAGGGCGCTCCCAAAGGTCTTCCTCAAATTTCCCAGTACCGTCTGCTCCTTCTAATTGACGGCATATATCATCCTGCAATGATTTAAAGTATTCAACTATTTCTTCTTTGGATAACATGATAGTGTGATTGGTGAATGGTGAATGGTGAATGGTGATTGGTGATTGGTGATTGGTGAATCTAGTTATTCATCTTTTCCTTTGCAGCTGCTACCACTTTCTTTGAATTTCCCACAAAAATTTCATCATTAATAATGATCACAGGGCGTTTCAAAAAGGTATATTCTTCCAAAATTAACTGCTGATAATCTGATTCCGCTAACTCTTTCTCATTTAGGCCCATTTCGCGGTATTTCCTGGCTCTGCGGCTAAACAAAGCTTCATAGGAGCCTGCCATTGTTTTCATTTCGTCCAGCTGTTCAGGAGTAATGGCTTCTGTTTTTATGTCTTGTAATGTAAAACCTTCTCCCTCTCCCAGTTCTTTTATAATTCGCTGGCAGGTGTTGCAGCTAGACAAGTGATAAATCTTTTTCATAAATTGCCCATTTTTAAACACGTTTTTAGATTGCCGCAAAAGTAGAACTAAAAAAAAACATATCTTTCATCCCATTGTAAATTCATCATTTCTATGCCAAATATTCTTTCTTCTGAATTAGTTGTAAACCCCGATGGTAGTATTTATCACCTTAAGCTGCGCCCTGAAGAAGTAGCTCCAATCATTATTACCGTTGGTGATCCTGGCAGAGTGGCTATGGTATCCAAATATTTTGATGAGATAGAAGTAAAAAAAGACAAAAGAGAATTTCATACCCATACGGGAAGACTAGGAAGCAAGCGCATAACCGTCATTTCTACAGGTATTGGCCCTGACAATATAGATATTGTATTTAATGAATTAGATGCCCTTTTTAATATAGATTTAGAGGCACGAACCATCAAAGAAGAGTTAACTCAGCTCAACTTCATCCGCATTGGCACTTCAGGCTCTTTACAGGCAGATATTCCTGTTGACAGCTTTTTAGCATCTGCTTACGGGCTGGGGCTAGACAATCTCATCCACTATTATCAATATCAAGTCAACCTGGGAGAAGCAGAATTGACAGATGAGTTAAATGAATTTCTTTCCTTTACCAGTGACCTCCGATTTTATCCAGCAGAAGGTAGTCCCTATTTATTAAATAGTATTGCCGATGAAATGGCACAAGGTATTACGCTTACTGCTCCGGGATTTTATGCTCCACAAGGAAGAAGTCTACGCCTCCCTGCCCGGTTTGACCGAAATGTCTTTGAACAACTAGGCCATTTTTCTTTCCAAAAATACCGCATTACTAATCTGGAAATGGAAACTTCTGCCATTTACGGACTGAGTAGAATGCTTGGACATAGGGCTTTATCCACTAATGTAATCCTTGCCAACCGCCCAAATGGCCAATTTAGCACAACACCTCACGAATCTGTAGATAGATTGATACGGCATGTGCTGGAGAAGATAGAAAATAGCGATCTCTAATCATTTCTTTACTTTCGTAAAATGCCATGTATGATTTGAGCCATCCACTTTAATAATATAGTTTCCGGCAGTTAACTGGCTTGCAGAAATCAAAGCAACTCCATTTACAGGTGCTAAAAGTTGCCTATTTACTAGCCTGCCAAAAACATCATAGATACTGCACCATACCGACACATCGCATTTAATAAAAAGATACTCCCTGGCTGGATTGGGATAAATATTGTGGTTAGCTAGTTCCTATTTTAAGAGGATCGCTTATCTTCAATATCTACTTCATTTCCTAAAAATGATTATTTTCACGCCTGACGATTATACACTGAACTTTATAATGCCTTATACTTACGAATATCCTCGGCCGGCACTAACTGTTGATTGCGTTATATTTGGGTTAGATGAAAGCCATCAACTCAAAGTACTGCTCATTGAGCGTGCACATGATCCTTACCAGGGGAAGTGGGCATTGCCCGGAGGTTTTGTAGATATGGATGAAGGGCTGAAAGCCGCTGCACTCCGAGAACTGGAAGAAGAAACGGGGGTTAAAGACGTATTCATAGAGCAATTATACACTTTTGGTGATCCAGGCAGAGATCCTAGAGGACGTGTGGTGAGTGTAGCTTATTATGCTCTAGTCAATCTGGAAGAACATCCTGTAAAACCTGCTTCAGATGCTCGTGAAGTCCAATGGTTTGAAATTGACAATCTGCCTACACTTGCTTTTGATCATGATAAGATATTATCAATTGCCATCGCCCGATTGAGAGCTAAAGTTCGTTACCAACCAATAGGTTTTGAATTGCTCCCGGAACAATTCACCTTATCTCAACTACAGCAACTCTACGAAACTATTTTAGGAGTGAAAGAGCTCAATAAAAGGAATTTCCGCACTCGTATTTTGAAAATGGGAGTACTGAAAGAAGTAGGTAAACAGGAAGGAGTCGCCCACCGTCCTGCCAAGCTCTATAGTTTTGATAAAGAGAAATACGAACAGCTAGCTCGCGAACGCTTAGAAGATTTACTGCGGCGAGGTGTAGACTTTGAAATCTGAGAAGTGATATGAAAATTTTGCCCTTTCTGCTAGTTTTTTTTATGCTTCCGCTAATATATAGCTGTGAAGCTGATCCGAAAAATGAAGAAGCCCCTTCTGCTGACACAACAACTATTTCAACATTGCCTGATCCCGAATCTGATTTCGAAGCTTCCGATTACAAATGGGGTTATATAAATACCAAAGGTAAGATAGTCATAGCTGCCGAATACGATGATGGCAGGCCTTTCCAGGAAGGTTATGCAGCTGTTCGCGTTGAAGGACGTTGGGGATATATCGATAAAACAGGGGCCTATTTATTAAAGCCTACCTATCAGGGTGCCTGGCCTTTTTCTGAAGGATTAGCCCGCGTTCTTACCTATGACAACAAAATGGGATACATCAACAGAAAAGGGGACTTAGTTATAGCCGCCACTTATGAAGATGCACAGGATTTCAAAAATGGATTAGCAAGAGTCAAACAAGGGGGGCAATATGGATATATCAACAGCCAAGGAATAGAAGTTATAGAACCACAATATCAGCGAGCTTCTTCTTTTGAAAACGACTTAGCAAAAATTAAAATTGACGATAAATATGGCCTGATAGATACCAATGGCAACCTGGTAGTCCCTCCTCAATATGATAAAGTGTCTATGTTTTCAGAAGGCCTCGCCTGCGTGAAACTAGATAAGCTGTATGGCTATATAGATGGCACTGCAAGCCTAATAATTGAGTGCCAGTTTGATAAAGCAGGAGATTTCAAAAACGGCTTAGCTCCTGCTCGAAAAAAAGATCGCTATGGCATGATCAATAAGGATGGAGAATGGGTCGTTCAGCCATTGTATGAACAAATATGGTATGCCGGAAACAACTATTGGGCAGTACAATATAGCGACCGTTATGGTTTTTTAAATCAGGATGGCAAAGAAGTTATTGAACCTCAATTTCGGCAAATATATAGCTTTGAAAACGGATATGCCGCCTATGCTTTAAGCAATGGATGGGGATTCATCGATACTCTTGGAAATGTTATCACTCCTCCTCAATATGGCCTGGTATGGGATTTTCAGGAAGGATTAGCCCGCGTAGCCACCGGAGGAGGCATCGCCTTTATCAATACGAATGGAGACATTGTAATTTCTCCCAAGTTTCTCGATGTTAGAGATTTTTCAGAAGGCTTGGCATTAGTTCAGATATATAGGTGATGTGGTGATGTGGTGATGTGGTGATGTGGTGATGTGGTGATGTGGTGATGTGGTTAATATATCAAATCTGCGTGAAGGATTGCCTCTGATATCCCGATTACATAAAATGAAACGCTTCATCCTCCAATACCTTGCACCCCAAACCTCACACCTAAAACTCCACACTCCTTAAAACCTTTAAATTTCTACAAAATGTATCAACACGAATTTAAAAAGAGGGTACGCTACGGAGAAACGGACCAGATGGGTTACCTTTATTATGGCAATTATGCGCAATATTACGAAATTGGCAGGGTAGAAATGCTGCGTTCACTAGGGCTCTCCTATAAAGAAATGGAGCAAAAAGGAGTAATGATGCCTGTAGTAACATTAAACGTGCGATATGTAAGGCCTGCTTTATATGATGAACTAATAACGATCAGAACAACACTTCGGGAAATGCCCGATCGGTTTATCGTTTTTCACATGGAGCTATTCAATGAAAATAATAAACTCGTAAATGGAGGAACGGTAAAGCTCTGTTTTGTAGATACTGCTACCTATAAAACAGTTAGTGCTCCGAATTACTTGTTGGAAAAACTAACAACCTATTTTGAAGAAGATTAATTATTACTTAAATAAGATTCAACAGTACTTCCTAAACCATCCTTTGTTAAAAAAGGTAGTCAACTGGTCAAAGAGGAATTCTCTGCCGGGTTTCTTTCGAGTACCTATATATGACGTAATTGTTTTTGTATACAACGAACTAAAACGCTATGACCTTTTCACTCGATCCAACGCTATCGCATTTAGCTTCTTCCTATCCATTTTCCCTTCTCTAATTGCCTTTTTCACATTGATTCCTCTCTTCAAAGTGGCCTTGATTCAATTTTTACCTGAAGGGGAAAACTTTGACATTTATCTTCGCACCGAAATACAACGCATCATGCCTGGTGTCGCAGGTGAACGCCTCTTTTCCTTTGTTGATGATATTACCAACAACCCCCGGTTTGGCTTATTATCCTTCGGTTTCATTTTGGCAATATACTTTGCATCTAATGGTATGCTGGCTTTAATGCGGGGATTTGAAAAATCCTATACAAAAACATTTAAAAAACGTACTTCTTTCAAAAAGCGCCTGGTAGCTATTTTATTGACCTTCCAAATAGGTGTTTTGTTGATTGGAGCCGTCATTTTGATTATCTTAGGTGAGTTTTTACTTGGCTTGTTAAATGACTTTATCAGCCTTGACTTAATGACACAGTTCACAATACAAATATTGAGATGGCTGGCAATACTCTTCCTGTTTTATACAGGCATCTCTATTATTTACAGATACGGGGCCGCAACTAAAAGAAAGTTTAACATGTTTTCGCCAGGTGCTACACTAGCTACTTTGCTTTGTATCATTTCATCTGTGGGTTTTTCAGCTTATGTAAATGAATTTAATACCTACAATGAATTATACGGTTCTATAGGTACAATCATTGTATTGATGTTATGGATACAAATTAACTCCCTGATCCTCCTGGTAGGCTTCGAACTGGATGCCAGCATTGCGATCAATCGGGATTTGAAGGAGGAGATAGCGGAAGAGGCTTTGTGATAATGTGGGATGGGGATGTACGGTGTGGGATGTGAGATGTACGATGTAGGATGAGGGATGTACGATGGGAGATGCTTCGAGGAAGATTCCGCAAGTATTTTTAGAATTTGGATGGAGAGTCGATATCCGAAAACTAAAATCGGGAGTCGGGTGTAGGAAACAAAACGATGTGAACCTAAATACAAAACAGTATGATGAATGCTAAACCTCTACTTACACTATGTTTCACATTAACAATTCTGTTTTTACAAGCTCAAAATGCCAATTTTATTGACTACTCTGAAGAAGCAGGTATTGATAATTCTGGAAAAAATTATGGGGTTGCTTTTGGCGACTACAATAATGACGGAATGGAAGATATTTATATCTCTCGTCATACCCTTCCCAACCTCCTATACAAAGCCATAGGCGATGGTCAGTTTATCGATGTAGCCGAACAAGCAGGTGTTGCCTTTAGTGGCAATACAACTGTCAGTACCTGGGGAGATATAGACAATGATGGTGATCTCGACTTATATCTTGGCAACAGGATTGAAACGAACGTACTCTATCTCAATAATGGCAATGGTACTTTTACAGATATTACCGAAGCAGCAGGTGTCAATTCAGGACATTCAACCAGAGCGGTCTTATTTGGAGACATTGATCAGGATAGTTATATAGATCTTTATGTAGCCAATATGAATGCTCCCAATTATTTATATCACAATAATGGAGATGGTACTTTCACCAATATCGTAGAAGAAGCCAATGCACAAGATTTTGGTGTGGCCATGGGATCTTTATTCTTTGATTACGATAATGATGGCGATTTGGATTTATACCTTACCCACGATGCTAATCAACCCAATATACTATATAGAAATGAAGGAGACGGCACCTTTTCCAATACTTCTGCTTTTTCTGGTGCCAATATAGCAGCACAGGGTATGGGAGTCGATTTTGGCGATATTAATAATGATGGGCAGCTCGATTTATATATTACCAATCTATATAGTAATGAACTATTGCTCAACAACGGAGATGGCACTTTCGACCTAGTCACTGAAACTGCTAATGTTGGTGATATGGGAATGGGCTGGGGAACAGTCTGGCTCGATTGCGACAATGATGGCAAGCATGATATTTACATGAGTAATGATAGTTACTTCACCCCCTTTGCCAATATTCTCTATCAAAACAATGGTGATGGCTCATTTACAAATATTAGTGAAGGTAGTGTACTAGAAAGCATGTATGGCGGCTATGGCGTTGCCGCAGCAGATGTAAATAGAGATGGATTAATAGATTTATTTCAAGCCAATAGTGGTACCAATGATCACAACCAACTCTTCCTCAATCAGAGCCAAAATCAGAATCACTGGATTAAATTAAAACTAAAAGGCACAGAGAGTAATGCAGCAGCTATTGGTGCTAGAGTAACTATTCATAGTAATGGAACTATGCAAGTAGATGAAGTATGTGCAGGTAGTGGTTATGCCTCTCAAAATAGCTTCCTACTTCACTTTGGGCTTGCAGGCCAGGAAGTGGTTGACTTAATAGAAATACGATGGCCAAACGGGCTGGAAGAAAGTTATGAAAACATTACTGCCGACCAGGCATATACCCTTGTCGAAGGAGAAGGTATTTTAAGTGATACAGAAGATAACACTCCCCTTTTCACTGGTATTGAATTATATCCCGTGCCAGCAAGAAAAGAACAATCTATCAATCTAAGTTTTACTTTGCAACATCCTGATAATGTATCAGTGGAAATCACAAATGCTGCCGGGCAGATCATCCATCATCATTTATTAGGAAAACTTTCTATCGGGCAGCATCAATTTAATTTTCAGTTAAAAGACCCAAAGCCAGGTGTCTATTTTTGTAGATTGTCTGGCCAGGATCATTTTAGGACAATGCAAGTGATATTGCATTAAGCATGTTTAGGATTTATTAATCGGACTTATTTCGATCAGCTCAAAGAACAAATTCCCAAGCACGCTCTAATACTTAATAAAAGTCCCTGTTGTCAATATCTCTCCTTCACTATCAAATAAGATCAGTTGGTAAGTGCCTGAGAGAAATGTCTGTGCCTGTATTTCAACATCTGCCTGTACAGATAATTTTTGACGATGGATCACTCTTCCTGTTTGATCTATGATTATCAAACTTGTAGCAGCCGGAGGTATAGTTATCTGAAGATAATCTTGCGCCGGGTTAGGATGTATACTAATCCCTTCCAATAGCTCTTCCATTTTAATAGAAACGATAGATGAATATTCAAACTGCCCATCATAGTCCACTTGTTTTAAGCGGTAATAATTCATTCCCAGTAGTGGCTGTCGATCTGTAAAACTATACTTTTGCTCCTGCTGAGTAGTGCCCGCTCCTTCTATCTTTCCTATTAGCTCCCAATCGCGACCATTAGAGGATCGTTGTACTTCAAAATAATCGTTGTTTATCTCTGATGCAGTTGTAAAATCAAGCTGCGTTTGTGCTCCTTTAGCAGCAACTGTAAAATGAGTAAATTCTACAGGTAAAGGAGCTGATACAACATACGAAAACCCTGGGTCGTCGCCTTCTGTCCAGGAGGTCACATACCCATTAAAGCCTACTCTTCCAAAACCAGCCGCAAGATTTGTATCGCTTATATATATGATATATTTCACTGTTGTTCCCTGGCTTATCATTGGCAATTGCCCCAACCACCATCTGTCACCCGGAGTAGCGTCATAATATGAAAAGGAAGCAGAAACTGAAGTTCCATTTGATTTAGTTGGTGCTGTCCCATCTGTGGTGTATACAACAAAAATATTTTTTCCCGATGTATCATAATCAAAGTTTACATACACATCAGCATTAGCATTTGACGGGACATCTGAATCTGCCATATCTAAACTAAGAGTAGATTGTCTGCCATTTGGATTAACAGTATAGGCAGTATTATGACTACCTGTGGGAGGCCCATATCCAATTGATGTGCCAGGATAATGCCCTGTTGGTGTCGAATGAATAGAGCCCAACAGGAAAAAACTAATTACTAGGAAAAGAGAGATTCTTTTAATCATAAGGGAGATTTTTAAATTAAAAAAATGTGTACCTGAGGCGATAACCCCAGTACTATACTTTCAACCAATCTTAATGGAGAAAAGGCTTTAGACCGTACAGACAATGAATATTACCTGCCGGGAAAGTTTACCGAATAAACTATAGAGCTAATGGGAAGGTAAACAATGGTCTAGGTGAGTTAAAATACCAAAACTTATTTCGATAATGTTGAGGTATCAAATTTTCATATATACAAATGTAAAATTTACCAAACAAAATTCGAACTTTATGGCTACAAAAAATAAAGTCAAAATTGTACCTTTGACGACGCCTGTTAGCTCACCTTTATTCTATACATAAAATATTTACTGGTATGAAGTATGCTACACTATTAGTAGCGATGCTGTACGTGGGCATTGTATCCTCCCAAAGTTTTATGATGCAGGCATGGTATTGGGATTTCCCTAAAAATGGATGTAATAATTACAACGGTAGCAGTTGGGCTGCAACACTTAATGCTCAGGCATCTGATATGTCTGGCTTTTCCCATCTGTGGTTACCTCCCTTCACCCGAGCCAGTTTTGGAAGTTGTTCAAATGGTTATGATCCGAAAGATCTTTATGATTTGGGAGAATATGGTGGAGGAGCGACTGGTTTTGGCACAAGATCAGAAGTAGATAATTTGATTACTACTATGGGCATTCACAATATACTTCCTGTGGCAGATGTAGTATACAATCACAGAGATGGAGGAAGTGCAGAACCAAACCCAGCAGTAAAAGATTATATAGAGCAACACATGGCAAGTGGAAAAAGTCCATTTCCTTCTGATCGTTATCACTGTTATCTGCCTATTGGCGGAAGCACTGGCCTGGGAGCGGGTGATTATTATTTTCAGATAAGCTCTAAAACTGGTGATTATGGTAGCAGTCATCGCTACAAAGTATATATGAGCACCAATGGCAGTAGTGCCGCCTACCAAGGTACTGTAGATGAAGTGGAACCTAATGGAGGAAGTATTTGCTCACAAATATCCAATAGCATACAACTCAAAGAAGATATGCGAGCATACCTGGGAGACGACGGCAATGGTTGTACAACGGATGAATTCGTTCTTACTTTAAATAATGGAGATTTTAATAGCTCTGATCAAATCACCATATACCTCAACAATATAGCAGGAGGCTATTCTGACCATCGCATTTATGGTATTTACTATGATGACGGTAATGGGAAAGTAGCAGTAGACTTAAATAATCTAGTTTACCGAACCTATACAGATTTTACAAATATGCCTTCTGGGCAAGGCGAATCAGACTATAACCATTTCAAACCCAATGACAATAATGCAAGTACAACTTATTTGGGAGGAGACTGGGATTTCATGTATTTTTTTTACGACTATGATCAATTCCAACCTCAGGTAGGAACGCTGTTTTCAGACTGGACCAAATGGTTATGGGAAGATGTAGGAATCAGGGGGTATCGGATGGATGCTGTTAAACACTTTACTCCCTCTTTCATTGGTACCGCTTTCAGTGGGATACAAGCCAGTGGTTATCAACCAACTGTAGCTGTTGGAGAATTTTTCGATAGCAATCCATATACCCTGAAGAGTTGGGTCGATGATGCGAATGCTGGTTCCGGAAGTACAACCGTTCAGGTATTTGACTTTGCGCTTAGAAGTGCCCTAAAGAGCGCTTGTGAAGATGAAAATGGTTATGATGTACGCAATGTTTTCCAATCTGGTGTTGTAGATGGAGCAGGAAGTACTGGTTTCAGAACAGTTACTTTTTTAAATAATCATGATTTTCGATCGAATGGAGAATATTGTAAAGGCGATTTATTACTGGGCTATGCCTATCTTTTAACTAATAACCAGGTAGGCCTTCCTTGTGTATTTTATCCGGATTATTTTGGTGTAGATTTAGGCTATTACCATCCAACTGCCCTAAAATCCAGTATAGACCAATTGATGGCATTACACAGCACCTATATCGTTGGTGCCCCTCAGGTAGATTACCTAAATCGCTTTAGTACTCCTTATAGCGCCAATTATTTCAATGGTTGTCAGGATCGTGCACTTATTTATCAGATTTCTGGCGGCCCAAGCGGACAAGAAGTAATCGTAGCCATCAATTTCTGTAATGGTACACTAAGCGTTGATCATGTAATCAATACATTTAATGCTCCAAGCGGCACTGTCTTTAACGATATTCTGGGCAATTCCGCCTACCCTTTTGCTGTTGTTTCTGATCAAAACCATTCTCTACCCAATTCGATCTATATGGAACTGCCTCCAAATTCCTTTTCAGTATGGGTACAACAACAAGCCAGTTTACCCGTAGAACTTGCCGGGTTTTCTGTAAGAAAGGGAGATCAGGTAGCTTTATTAAACTGGCAGTCAGCTCAGGAAGTAGATTTCAAGGGGTATGAACTTCAGCGTTCAACTGATGGAATCCACTTTGATTATTTAGCATGGATACCTGGCAAAGGAGAAGAAGGCCATCAACTTTACGATTATACCGATCGCTCTATCATCAATGGCAATACCTATTATTACAGGCTCAAATTGATAGATATTGATGGTAGCTTTGAATTTAGTGAAATCCAATCTATTAGCTTTAATGCAACAGAAACCCTTCCTATAGAGGTATTTCCAAATCCGGCCCTCGAAACTATCAAAATGCGTTGGTCTAGCCAATTTGAAAATGATGGCCAACTTACCATTTACAATCAGATAGGAAAAGCCATTCATAAAAAAAGTATTAGTCTCCAGCAGGGGCGTAATGTGCAAAATCTAACTATTTCTGATTGGCCTACAGGAGTTTACTATATAGATATCCAGAGTCAAAGCGGTTTCAAATGGAGACAGAGCTTTGTCAAAAAGTAGTAATGATCTCTTTGGGTGTTTTATAAAAGCTATACAAAGCATCTTTCATTAAAAACTGAAAGTTTAGAAACTTTGTTATACCTTCGTTATTAGTAAACTCTTTCGAAAAGGGTTTCTATCTTCGCATTATCAAACTGAGCTGACATCAGACAGCGTATGTTCGAAGTTAAAAAACGATGGTATGACTACTTCACCAAGCATTGACAGTATACTAAAAGATCAATCTCTAGATGATCAGGCACGCTCTATTGCAGAAAAAGTAAAGGCAGGAGAACGAATCTCTGAAGATGAAGGGCTTTATTTATTTGAGCATGGCACATTGGGCTATCTTGGCGCTCTTGCTAATTATATGCGAGAAAAAAAGCATGGCCATAAAACCTTTTTCAATCGAAATTTCCACATTGAGCCAACTAATATATGCCTTTATACCTGTACATTTTGTTCTTACTCTCGCCTAATAAAAAAGAGAGAAGAGGGCTGGGAGTATACAATGGACGAAATAATGGACATCGTAAAAGAATACGATGATCAGCCTGTAACAGAAGTACATATTGTGGGAGGTGTTTTACCTCAATATGATGTACCTTTTTATTCAGAGTTATTTCAGCAAATAAGAGCTCATCGCCCTGATTTACATATTAAAGCCCTCACACCTGTTGAATATCACTACATATTCAAGAAAGCAAAGATCAGCTATGAAGAAGGCATGAAACAAATGAAAGAAGCAGGCCTGGATAGCATGCCTGGAGGAGGTGCTGAAATATTTCATCCAGAAATCAGAGATAAAATTGCAGGTGGTAAATGTAGTGGAGAACAGTGGCTTCGCATTCACGAAATCTGGCATGAATTAGGGATGCGTTCCAATGCTACCATGCTTTATGGCCATATAGAAGAATTCAGACACCGCGTCCATCATTTGGAAGAACTAAGAAAACTACAAGACAAAACAGGCGGTTTCCAAACCTTTATCCCATTGAAGTTTAGAAATGAAAACAATGAGATGTCTCATGTCCCTGAGTCTACTGTGGTAGAAGATTTAAGAAATTATGCTATCAGCCGTATCTATCTCGATAATTTCGATCATATAAAGGCCTACTGGCCAATGATTGGAAGAGAAGTTGCTCAAT
Source organism: Chitinophagales bacterium (assembly GCA_022360175.1). Classification (GTDB taxonomy): domain Bacteria; phylum Bacteroidota; class Bacteroidia; order Chitinophagales; family Saprospiraceae; genus JAKSDI01. The sequence continues at coordinate 9,287 of JAKSDI010000013.1, read as the reverse complement.
TATCACTTTCCTTTGGTGTAGATGATATAGATGGTACAATCGATGATACAACCAAGATCTATTCAATGGCTGGGGCAGAAGAACAAACTCCTGCTATGAGCACACGTGAGCTCGTCAACCTCATTAGAAATGTAGGCCGTCAACCTATTGAGCGAGATACTCTTTACAAGGAAATGACCGATTTCACCGATCATGTATTTGAAGAAGATGAACAGTTCAAAGGTTATGTTTCTTTACCAGTAGTTAAAAATAATTGATGGTATTCAGTGGGGAGTGTTCAGTGAGCAGTAAGCAGTGTTCAGTGGGCAGTAATCAGTGAGCAGTGAGCAGTAAGCAGTGTTCAGTGGGCAGTAGGCAGTAATCAGTGGGCAGTATTCAGTGGGAGTGAGCCCTGAAGATATAGTGTTTAATAGATGAGGAGTTGTTGAGTAAGCAGTAATCAGTGGGCAGTAGGCAGTAATCAGTGGGCAGTAGGCAGTATTCAGTGGGCAGTGTTGAGTAGGCAGTGGGCAGTGGAGCGAGCTCAGGAGGTAGCATGCAAACTGGTCTTATGGAATGGCTCCCAGGCAGCAGAATCGGATATTTAAATTTAGAAATTTAACAAGGTCGCAAAAACATGAGCAAACTGATCTATATCGTCCGTCACGGCGAGACCGAATATAACAAACAAGGGATCATACAAGGACAAAGGGTAGATACCAGTCTGAATAATACGGGGCGCCAACAAGCAACTGCTTTTTACAATCATTATAAGTCTGTCAACTTTGATGTAGTAATCACTTCTGCTTTACAACGGACCCATCAAACGATGCAGCACTTCATTGAAAAAGAAGCTATAAACTGGATTCAATATCCGGAGATTAATGAGATGGATTGGGGCGTTCATGAAGGGAAGTCAAGTAGTCCCGAGATGCGAGAGGAATACAAAATGATTACACAGGCATGGAATTCAGGAGACTATGATATTGGAGTGCAAGGAGGTGAAACTGCAGCTCAATTGGGTAGCCGGCTTTCCAGTTTTATAGATCAGCTTGTTCTGCGAGAAGAAGAGAAAATATTGATTTGCTCTCATGGGCGAGCCATGCGTGCGCTGATTTGTCTAATGAAGGAAACTCCTTTAAGAATGATGGGTGAGTATCATCATTCCAATACAGGCCTATACAAAGCAACTTACCAGGATAAACAATTTACATTTTTGCTAGAGAACGACTTAAGCCATTTAAGTAAATGATTATTTTAACGTATTTTTATCTTTAATTTGCCCCTATTATTGAACAAATGATCATATTTACTCAGTACAATATGAAGCATTATACAACTTTTAGTATTTACTTTGCATTTTGAGATTGTTTGAGTTTCATATTCTGGGTTGATTATAAACACTTTATGGTGTAATCCTAACCTATATTAGACACTCTACCATAAAATGTAAAATTATGGATACAGTTACCAAAACACGAACTGTTGACTCTACTACTTCTCTGGAAGCTTATTTTGAGCCTTACCGTAAAAAAGTAATTGGGTACGATGCTCAATTTAAAAGCCCTTATGGCAAACAAAGAGTCATCTATGCAGACTGGACTGCCAGTGGCCGTTTATATCGTCCTATTGAAGAATTGATCAGCCAGCAAATTGGTGAGTTTGTAGGCAATACCCATACCGAGACAACTGTGACAGGATCATCTATGACGTTGGCCTATCACCAAGCCAAGAAAATTATCAAACAACACGTAGGAGCATATGAGAGTGATGTACTGATTGCTACCAATTCAGGTATGACTGGTGTAATTAATAAATTTCAGCGCATTCTTGGACTAAAAGTTCATGAAAAGTATGCTGCTATGCTGGATATTCCTGAAGTGGATCGTCCCATTGTATTTTGTACTCATATGGAACATCATTCTAATCAAACATCCTGGCTGGAGACGATGTGTGATGTAGCGGTGATCAAGCCTAATGAAGAAGGGCTGGTACATCTTCCACATTTGCTAGAACTACTGGAGGAGTACAAAGATCGTAAAACCAAAATTGCGGCTATCACTTCCTGTTCCAATGTAACTGGTATCAAAACGCCCTATCACGAAATAGCGGCTATCATGCACCAGCATGGTGGTTTGTGTTTTGTTGATTTTGCTTGTTCTGCTCCTTACATTGATATTGAAATGCACCCTGAGGATGAGTTACAGCGCCTGGATGCTTTATTTTTCTCTCCTCACAAGTTTTTGGGTGGCCCCGGCTCATCTGGTGTATTGATTTTTGACCCCAAACTTTATGCTAATCGCATCCCGGATAACCCCGGTGGTGGCACTGTCGATTGGACCAATCCATGGGGAGAGCATAAATATATAGAAGAAATTGAAGCTCGAGAAGATGGTGGTACTCCTGCCTTTTTACAAACGATGCGGGTAGCACTGAGCATACAATTAAAAGAGCAAATGGGAGTATCTCACATGCTCGAACGTGAAGAAGAACTGCTGGAACAAATTTGGGAAAAGTTTGATCCACTCCCTAAGCTTCATGTACTAGCCGAACAGCATAAATCCAGATTGGGGGTTATTTCTTTCTATATTCGAGGATTGCACTACAATCTCGGCGTTAAGCTATTAAACGATCGTTTTGGAGTACAAGTTAGAGGTGGTTGCTCTTGTGCTGGAACCTATGGCCATTATTTATTAGATGTTAATCGCCACTTCTCAAGATCCATTACAGAAAAAATCAGCCATGGAGATTTATCAGCCAAACCAGGCTGGATCAGAATGTCTATTCACCCTGTCATGACAGATGAAGAAATGCAACATGTGCTACATGCTATCGAACAGGTATATCATCATCATGAAGAATGGGCAAAGGATTATGAGTACGATATTAAGACAAACGAATTTCATCACAAAGATGGTGACAACTGCGAAATCCAATTAGTAGAAAAGTGGTTTTCACAATCATTATAACAGACCTTTTTTTTGAACACCTTTAGAACATTATGAATAGAGTATATTTTGACAACGCAGCGACTACTCCTATCTGTAAAGATGTACAGGAAGCAATGGCGCAGGCAATCGGAAATTTATATGGCAACCCTTCTTCTATACATACTGAAGGGCGCAACGCTCGCGCAGCAATAGAAGAAGCTCGTAAAAAAGTAGCCAACTACATTGGAGCTTCTATTGGCGAGATATTCTTTACCTCTGGCGGTACAGAGTCTAATAACACGGCTTTAAAATGCGCAGTAAGAGACCTGGGAGTTAAGCGTATTATTAGCTCCCCACTAGAGCATCATTGTATTCTCCATTCACTAGATTCGCTCGAAAGTGCAGGAGTAATAGAACGTGTAAACGTAAATATTGACCAAGAAGGAAATATAGATATTAAACATCTAGAGGAATTACTCCAGTCAAGTGATGTTCCTACCCTGGTATCTTTGATGCATTCTAATAATGAAGTAGGAACATTGCTTCCATTAGAGAAAGTGGCAGCTCTTTGTGAGGAAAACAATGCCTATTTCCACTCTGACACTGTTCAAACTGTTGGCTACTTCCCTATTGATGTTTCCAAAACGCCTATTTCTTTCTTATCAGGTTCTGCTCATAAGTTTTATGGCCCTAAAGGAATTGGCTTTATTTACGTTAATGCGAACAATCAAATTAAGCCTTACATGGACGGTGGCGCACAAGAACGCAATATGCGCGGAGGGACTGAAAACATCTACGGCATTATAGGATTAGCAAAAGGATTGGAATCTTCCTATGAAGAATTGGACATCCGCCGTGCTAAAACCACATCTGTCCGTAATTATATGAAAGAGCAGTTGATGGCTCATTTTCCAGATATTACATTCAATGGTAATCAGGAAAACTACCATTATAAAGTATTAAGTGCTTCTTTTCCTCCTTCTGATAAGGCTGATTTATTGCTCCTCAATCTGGATATGGCAGGTATTAGCGTATCTGGAGGAAGTGCTTGTAGTTCTGGTGCAGAAGCTGGCTCACATGTAATCGGTGCTTTACATGGAGATTCGCCTCGCAAGACGATTCGTTTTTCTTTTTCGCATAGTAACACAAAAGAAGAAGTTGATTTTGCGATAAGCAAACTTCGAGTTATTCTTCCAGAAATGGCTGTATAGTAATTTTTATAAAATGGCTGAATCAGCACTCATTGAGCTACACTATTTACCATGTGTAGCTTATTTTTCAATGCTGTCGCGTTATCAGGAGGTATACATTGAGCAGCAAGAGCATTATCAAAAAAGGAGCTATCGCAATCGAGCGCATATTGCTGGGGCGAATGGTTTGCTACGCCTATCCATTCCCCTCAACAAAGGTAAAAATGAACAAATGCCAATTGAAGAGGTGACCATTTCCTACAAAGAAAACTGGCAACACCAGCATTGGGAAAGTATTCGTTCTGCTTATCGCAATGCTCCTTTTTTTGATTTTTATGCAGAAGCCTTAGCGCCTTTCTACCAACAAAAATTCACCTATCTTTTTGAATTCAATAAAGCTATACTGGAAACGCTCCTTAAATTATTGCAACTTCCTACTCAATTACATTACACCCAATCTTTTCAAAAACAGACAAAAGAAAATATTGTCGATTTCCGCAACCAAATCACGCCTAAACACGAAGCTCCTTTCAACCTAAGCTCCTATCCACAGGTTTTTACAGAAAAGCACGGCTTTTTACCGAATTTGAGTATTTTAGATTTAATTTTTTGTGCCGGACCGCAAGCGGTGTTGCTGCTGGAGAAGGAGTGAGAGGTGATATTGTGATGTGGTGATGTGCGTTATTGGACGGAGAACGATTAGGTGTAGAAATGGTTTAGGGGTGTAAAGGTGTAGAAGTATTGGGTTTAGAGGTTTAAATGGGGATTTTGGTTCGAGAATGATGCCCTACGTTGTGATTTGCGCTTGAGTTTGTACTTGTGTTTAAAAGAAAAAAGAATTGGGTGAATAGTGATTGGTGATATAGTTATATGGACAGAAATTCAAGTTCAATTCAAAATACTTTTTAATCCGCTTGTACTTACTCTAATTTTCGATTAAAAAAGGTGACATGCTCATAAGCTTATCGTCTAAATATATAGTAGTTTAGTTTACTAATAAATCAAGTTTAGTGTCAAAACAACTGATCAACCAACAATTACAATCTTATCGCTCTCAAGTAGAAGAGATCGTAAAAGATTTGCATGAACTGGCGATAAAAACAGGAAATGAGGAACTAGCGGCTACGGTGAGTGATCTCCGAAATCGCATTCATGAACCCTTTATGTTTGTAATCGTAGGGGAAGTAAAAGCGGGGAAAAGTAGCTTTATTAATGCTTTGCTGGATACAGGTAGAGAAATAACTAAAGTCGCTCCGCAGCCAATGACGGATACGATACAACAGATTCTTTATGGAGATGAAGAAGAAATAGTAGAAATAAACCCTTTCCTGAAAAAAATATTTCTCCCTGTTGATATCCTTAAGGAAATTGCTATAGTAGATACTCCGGGCACTAATACGATTGTTGAAAATCACCAGCAGATTACTGAAAGTTTTATTCCGGCTTCTGATTTGATTGTCTTTGTTTTTGAAGCAAAGAACCCATACCGTCAATCTGCCTGGGAGTTTTTTGATTATATCCATTCTGATTGGCGCAAGAAAGTCATTTTTGTGCTGCAGCAAAAAGATTTGATGAATGAAAATGACCTTGCTGTCAACATTAATGGCGTTGCTGAATACGCAGAGAAAAAGGGAATTGCCCAGCCAAATGTATTTACAGTATCAGCCAAACAAGAGCAGGAAGGGCAAAAAGAAGAAAGTGGCTTTGGCGAGGTACGCTCCTATATTCAACAAAATATCACAGGAGGACAAGCTCCTATATTGAAGTTGCAAAATAATATTGCTACTTCTCAAAATATAAATGAACGTATTGCCGAAGGAATCCAATTACGAGCAGAGCAATACAAAGCAGATACGGAGTTTCGCTCTGACATTACAGAAACGCTTGATAAACAAGAGCTACGAAGTCTTAAGGAGGTAGATATTCTGGTAGAAAATTTACTGGCAGGTTATGACCGAATTACTCGTAAGAAGGAATCAGAACTGGCTAGTGGTTTATCCTTTTTCTCTCTATTACGCCGTTCCGTTTCCTCTATTTTTAGTAAAAAAGCTTCTGTCAAGGAATGGCTGGAAGGGCTGGCTACTGAGTTAGAAGAAGACCTCAATAGTGAGTTGAAGCGCAAACTTAATGATGGCGTCGTTAATCTGGCTGATAGCATTCAGCAAATGGCCAAGTTGATAGACCTTAAAATACGAAGCAGCAAAACGATCTTACGCAATGACTATGAACTCTTCAGCGATATTGCCGAAAAGCGGGAGAATGTATTAAAAGAGTTACAAGAAGCTTTTTCTCGTTTTGTTAACAGTACTGAAAACTTTACCGATGAAAGCCTCTTCCCTGACAAAAGCCCCGTATCATCAAATATAGCTACAGGCAGTGGCCTGGCAGTAATAGGAATTGTACTAGCCACCGTTACTCAAGGTGCCGTTTTTGATATTACCGGAGGTGTTCTCACTGCTATTGGGCTTTTATTCGCGGGTATCTCGTCTAGTGTCAAACGCAAAAAAGTATTGACCCGTTTTAGGGAAGAAATCGACAAAGGGCACGATCGCCTGGAAGAAGAAGTAAGCTCTAATCTAAAGTCTTACATACAAAACCTGAAGACCAAAATAGAGGAAAACTTCAGCCGTTTTGATGCAATGCTGGAAAAAGAAAATGAGCAACTTGCCCAGTTGGAAGGACAGCATAAAGAAATTACCAGCAAGCTGGAAGGTATGATGCTTTCACTAGAAGGAAATCACCGAGAGGAAGAAGAATAGTAGTTGACAACTATCAACTACACAATAATCACTTTTTCTACTACTATATAATTGCTGGTGCGCTATATCTTTAGATAGTGTATCTCCATGATAGAGAGTTAACATCAAGCATACAGTGCATATCACAAAGTGTTAAAACATTTTTTGCAATTCCTTCAGTATGCCATCAATTTGATCATAATTGATAGCTAAGTTCAATACTTCTGGACTGGGATTATAATCCCTTCTATTAGATATTTATCCAAAAAATTTGTTTGTATGGCGAAAATTCGTGCTATTCTGTACTATGAATAGTAAATTTACGGCTTCTATGATAGAAATAACGATTTATGAAAAATAAAACAGTTACAGGTTTTTTAGCATTGTTTTTTGGATTCTTTGGAGTGCACCGCTTTTACCTTGGACAACGGTTTTTAGGTGTAGTGCATTTCATGCTGGCTGTATTTACTATAATGATTTCTGCCGAAACAGGTTTGCCTTTTGCCCTGTTGCCAGGACTCATAGGTTTAATAGATGCGATCCTTTTCTTTGCTATGCCAAAGACTGATTTTGATGATAAATACAACAGTGGCAAATATTCCTATGCCCAGCATCAGGACCGGAGGGAAAGACGCAGAGAAAGACGTACTACCAGAAGACATCGACACTTTCCTCCTCAGCACAGGAAAGAAAACAACTCCTATGAGATGTTAAAATCCAAAGGGATTCAAGCGTTTAGAGATTATCAATTTGAAGAAGCTGCTGAATATTTTGAAGAAGCATTAGCGATCCAATCCGATGATGCCGCTATGCATTTTAATCTCGCTTGTACCTACTCTATCATGGAAGAAGCCTCTCCTGCTTTTTTCCACCTTGAAGAAGCGGTAGAGCTGGGATTTGACAAATATGAAAAAATACACCAGCACGACGCACTAGCCTATCTGCGTTCGCAAGCTGCTTTTGATGCATTTGTTGACAATGGCTATTGTCGCCCGGCTCCACAACTCCCCGAGCCTGAAGAAGAAGATACATTGTCATTAGAAACCGCGCCTGCACCTACTAAAACTGCGTCTCAAAGTGTACTAGATCAAATAGTAGAGCTTGGCAAATTGAGAGACAAAGGCGTTCTGACTCAGGAAGAATTTGCACAACAAAAGCAAAAACTATTGGAATAACAACCATCTATTTTTTTTCCAATTGATATCCTATTATACAATACAATCTACTTACTTCTGACTTGTAAATAACAGCTTCTGACATGCCGTTGCCTCTTTCATAACGGGCATCAATCGACCAGTTTTTATACTTGGTTCCTATACCAAACACATAACTTTGCTCATGTTTTCTTTGTAAAGGAGTACTAAAAGGGGCAATATCATAATCACTTTTTATAGCTATACCATTGGAAATACCTGCATTAATATGAAATCGCAAGTTTTCATTTACAGGATAACTATATCGCAGCAAATTATTCAGCTTTAAATATGCAAAATCAAAACTGGTATTTTCTTCTTGCATTGCAAACGAATGATACAGTAATTCATTAACAATAGACCATTTCTTATTGGCACGAGGAAGAACGAAATTTACAAAACATCCGATAGCAATATTAGTTGAAGGATCGTAATCTAGTTCTGTCAAAATACTATTTCCATAACTACTGGAGAAGTTTAGTTCTGTTCTGGAAATACCCAATAAAATACCTGATCCAATGCTTACCTTTCCCGTTTTACCTTTAAAGGATGGCGTATCTCCTGAGCATTTATAATACTCTGTAAACAAACTCTTTAAACTGTTGAGCTTGTAGGTCGTTTTATTGATTTTCGGTTGCAGGTCAAAGCAATCTCTGAAGTAATAAGCCAGTTGTCCTTTATACGAATTATTTTCTTTAATGAAGTTTTCCCCCATAGGCCCCTCTTCCCGATACTTTTTATATCCTAGTAGCGTAAGTGTATCTGCTTCCTCAATGTAAAAGTTGGTTTTATCTCCTCTGTCAATATATTCATACAAGGATTTTTCACCTAATAAAATAGCCCTTACAAAGCCTGTATCTTTTCTCAATAAAGGCTCTTTCTTAGTATCGAGATAATCTATTGCTAAAGAGCTAGCCTCTGTATTAATAATATATTTTTGATAGACATCACCGCCTACTTCGAAAGCTAGTAACTGATCAATCCCATATGCCTGAGCTTTACTGTTTTCAGCCTTTTTGAATCTTATTTTGCGGGGATTCCTTTTCCAGTTTTGGTAATTGATATATCCATCTATGGTGTCATTAACCGATGTAACGATATAAGCCGGTTTGTAGTCTTTTTGTGCTATCGATGGTACGTAAAGTACGACTACAAAGAGCGCAGAGAGAACAGAGCTAAATACTTTCATGTTTTAAAAATTATTGGAATAATAATATTTAGAGCTTGTTTGGAAATTATTAATTGGTCTGCAAATGT
>JAKSDI010000014.1 GCA_022360175.1 Chitinophagales bacterium | reverse complement strand
AGTGTTCAGTGGGCAGTGTTCAGTGGGCAGTATTCAGTAGGCAGTATTCAGTGGGCAGTGTTTCAGTAGGCAGTGTTTCAGTAGGCAGTGGGCCTTACCTAGATGGGGCTATATTTATTTTGTTTTGCTGGGTTTCGTTTTACTCAACAGTATTCAGTGAGTCCTGCTCTGATGGGCAGGGGTAGCTTTCGAGATTAGTTGAGATTTCCTTTTTTATTTTGAGTTTCGACTTTTACAAATTCAGCCAATAAGTCACTTTTAACACCAATGCTTTGTTCTTCCCACGAGGCATTTCAAAAAATCGATCTGAGAAATAATTGTCTGTATAGACAAGAAACACATCTGAAACTGGCCTAAATCGCCATTGCAAACGGCTATTGATATTGACGTTATCCTGCTGTGTATTGTACTGTGCAAAAGTACTAAAGAACAAACTGCGAGAAAAAGCCAATTCTACTCTAGGGCCTACCAGCCAAAAACTGGCACTATTGTAGGGAGCCGGCATTTTTATATCGCTATAGGAATAAGTCATAGCCAGAATACCATAAGGTTGCCAGCGATAATTCAATTCGCCAGATACGGTAATAATTTCACCATTAAAATAACTACCTCCCTCTAAACCTAAAGAATAATACAATTTTTTCCGCTGGTCAGAATCATAACTGGCAGAGTAAGCATAATAAGTATACTCTGAATCTTCAGGCAGCTCCTCCCCTCCTGTATTAGTTGGGTCAAAAGGAAAAAAGAGATAGGTATACAGCTGTGCTACATCCAGTGAAAAATTACTTTGTCCTGGAAATTCTACAGAAAAGCCGGTACTAAAAGATCGATCTACTAAATCATAGTCTGGCTGATTAAACACAAACTCTGTATTTGCCGAAAGGCTATAGGATATAATCTTTTTTGCTATTTCCGGGCGTTTAGGAAAAAAGGTACGCGTCACACCTGGTGAAGTGGATAAAAAACCTGTACGCGGAACAAATCCCATATCTGCTCTGAAACCTGAACCTATATATTGAGCAGGTAGAAATAATCGCCAATTCCGAGTAAATCTCCCTACGAACAGTGCAGAAGATTGTGCATCCTTTTCCTGCTCAGCAGAAAAAGAGCGATGATAAAACAGCTCTGCCTCCCATTTATTATCCTTAGAAAATAGATTGTACTCTAACCCAACTACTCGACTATATGCATCTCCATCTAAATCATAGCCTCCATTACCGTCAGGGGCAAAATTTTCTTTGTTAGCAAAAATAGCTCCTATATAGGATCGATCGAAAACCTTACGCTGCAAAACACCAACTGAATAATTTGCAGGATTAAGATTTATTTCATCTACAGCACCAGTTTGCATATTCAATAAGCCAAGCCGCCAATTATCGTTCAATTTGCCGCTAAGGCGTGCTCCTGCTCGAATGGGCACATTTAATGTTCGCTCTACCTCTATTGTTTGTCCTGCATTATTCGTTTTATTAATAATTCCTCTGGCCAAACCTATACGACGACTAAAAAATGGGCGGCTATTTGGAAAACCGAATTTGCTAAACAGGTCCTCATTTTCCAGAAAAAATTGCCTTCTCTCCGGGAAAAACAGTTCAAACCTACTCAGATTAGTAATCTGGCGATCCACTTCTACCTGTGAAAAATCGGGGTTAAATGTCAGATCGAGATTAAGAGATGGAGTAATAGCAATCTTAGCATCTCCTCCAAAATCAGCAGCCGATTCGGTAGGAAAATCGAACTCATCATCTCTTTCAATACTTCCAGTTAAATATGGGATAAGTGAAGCATTCAGTCCTGGCTTGGGAGGTGGTGTATCCCAGTTCAATTCCGCAGTAAACGCCAGGCTATTGGGATCAAACTGACGAGGTACAGGTACCCAGCTGGAGCGTTCATTCTCTTGAATGGAGATTCTGGAAAAATTAACTCTCCAGGTATTTTCTCCTGCTTTAGTTTTATATCTCAGGGTTTTAAAAGGAATAGCCATTTCCACTACCCAAAAATCAGCATGGTTTTGTACAGCAGAATACCACTTATTATCCCAATCGGTAGAAATATTATTCCCATTATCAATCAGGCCTTCTCTTTGTACATTCATAGGCGAAACCGCAAAATGGAAGCCATTTATTTTATCTTGAAAAGGGTCAATATTTATCGCAAATTCATCTGTTGCCCCAAAATCGAAATCTCTTTTGAGAGAAGTAATAATATAAGAATCAGCAGCTTGGTAAACGATTGCTCCAACATACAGCATCTGTTGATCAAAGGTAAGAAACACCTTGGTTTGCATATTGGAATAGGAGGTGTCAAAGGGAAAGTTTTGATAAAAGCCTGTAGCTGTATCGGCCTGTAACCACGCAGCTTCATCCAGGCTACCATCCAACACTATTTTATTGGCAGTTTTTTGAATGGAAATGTGAAAATCGTAATTATCATTTTGTGCATTGACAATCAATAAGCAGCTGCATAAAACGAGTGTAAGCAGGTTTTTCATAATTCGGGCAATTAGTAAGTCTCATGCAAGCTCTTAATCACTGATTCTCCATGCAACAACATCCCACTCCTCACCTTCAGGACTGATATATGTATGAATGCTTTTGAATCCAATTTTTTGATGGGCTCTCATGGATCGGGTGTTCCGAGTAGCAATTTCTGTAATTATATAATCAAAATGTGGGCACAGTCTTTTCTTAAGGTCTTCGTACATTCCCTTTACAATCCCTTTGCCCCTATGTGCTTTGGCCACACATATTTGTCCCATTACAAAATATCTGATAGCAGTTAATGGTTCATCTTGAATTTTTAAACTATCCAACAGGTCGAACATTGGCCTTAACACAGGGATACGGTCACGGTGGCGTTGTTCCATCACAAGGGCATAGCCAGCAAGTTCTTCACCCTCCCATGCTCCTGCATGAGGAAATGGAGCATTCATTTCTTTTAGCAATTCCATAGAATGGGATACGGTAAGAAAACCTTGCTCTTTGGCTTCTTGTGCTGTAATGGAACCAGGCAGATTGAGTCCTTGCAATACCAATACAGCCCTTAAATGTTCATCTGTAACTACAGGGCCAAATGTAGGCATTTATTCATCTTCATTCATGTTATGAAAAACGTTTACTACATCATCATCTTCTTCCATCTTTTCGATCAACTTGATCACATCTTCCACTTCTTCTTCTGAAAGTTCTTTAGTATGACTAGGCAATCTCACCAATTCTGAGGAAACCATCTCCAGTCCCATCTCTTCCAAGCCTTTTTGTAGATTACCAAAATCTTCAAATGCAGATTGTAGGACCCATTTACCTTCTTCCTCTCTTAATTCTTCCAGCCCAAAATCTATCATTTCCAATTCTAGTTCTTCCATATCACGATCGGCAACTGGTTCTACTGTAAAAGTAGCTTTACGGCTAAACATATAATCTACAGAACCTGAGACACTCAGGTTGCCACCGTACTTAGAAAAAATATGGCGAACGCTTGCCACTGTACGAGTAGGGTTATTAGTAGCCGTTTCAACGATTACTGCTACTCCATGAGAAGCATAGCCTTCATAGACCAGTTCTTCAAAGTTTTCGGCCTCCTTCGAGCTTGCTTTTTTAATAGCATTCTCGATATTTGTTTTAGGCATGTTGGCCACCTTCGCATTCTGGATAGCCATCCTCAGGCGCGAATTATAGTTGGGGTCAGTTCCTCCTTCTTTAACTGCGATGGCAATTTCTCTGCCAATTCTCGTAAACGCCTTAGCCATGCTAGCCCAGCGCTTCATCTTTCTTGCTTTGCGGTATTCAAACGCGCGTCCCATAACAAAATAGTTTAGTACAATACAAACAAACGTTGCAAAATTAGAATTTCTGATTATTGATCCTATTCAGAAATCAGCATTTTTTTAAAAATAAGCATGATTTTGATATTTTTTGGCAGTAGATGTATTAATAAAAAATTGTATCCCTTATTTTTGACCACCCCCCGCAAACTCCAAAGCACTAAAATAAAACAACTTTTGGTTGTAGATTAACTCTTTAAAGCGCATCAGAAAAAACCTTACGTATGACCCAAACATTAGCTATTCTTTTGACTGGCATACTCTTGTTGCCACTGCAGCTGATGTGGGCTCAAAAAGCTTTTGAGTGTGGAGGCGATTTCTATCTGGTACATAATGATAGCAATGGGGCTCATTTTTACAGTTCTCAAACGGATCCTTCTAACGTCAATCTGGAATCACTTTTTACCATCAATACATACAATAGTATAGATGCTATTGGTTTCCGAATCACCGATAATCTTATATATGGTGTAGACACACAAAGTAGTAAACTCTTGAAAATAGGTAGCGATGGCGTAGCAGAGGAATTAACTGTTTTATCCGGCGCACCTATGCATGCAGGAGATGTTAGTCCCGATGGAAGGTATCTCGTTTTAGTGAGTAATGATCTTTCCCTTATGGTAAAAATAGATTTGAACTCCAGCTCTTACGATGCAGAATTTCTTCCCATCACTCCAATTAATAGCAGTGCTCCATTACAATGTTCCGATGTAGCCTTTTTACCTAATACTAACCAATTATATGCATATGATGAATTGACAGGAAGATTAGTGACAATTAATATTGACAATGGTATACTGAATAATATTTTCTATCCTGTTACTTCCTATACGAAGCAAGTTCCGGCACTCTTTTTTGATTGGCAGCGAAATTTATTTGGTATCAGCCGCGCTTTTGGTAGTAGTGCAAGTTACTTTTCTCAGTTTAGCCTCCAGGGAAACGATGTTATGGAGCTAGATATGACCAATGGTTTCGACGGATATCTAGATGGTTGCTCTTGCCCATTTGGCGTACGCCTGGAAAAAGCAGTTTTCCCTGAAGCAATCCTGCCATGTGAAGATGCATATTATACCTTCATTATAACCAATTATACGGGAGAAAATACTGGAGGATTTGTATTAAGAGATAATCTACCTCCTGGTATTGACTTTAAAAGTGTTATTTATAATGGCCTGGATGTAGAGCCTGTTATCAGTCTGGGAAATCAAGTAATACTTTCTGATTTTAGGCTCCCCGAAAAAATTGATAGTCTGGTCATTCAGGTAGAATCTGACGCACTCACCACAGGTTATTTTCCCAATCAGGCTATTATAGAATCCAGCTCACAGGCATTCAGTACATTATCAGACAACCCTTTAACTATCAACCATCAGGATCCTACTTTCATAGAATTACTTGCCGCTGAAGAAGATATGGATTTATGCGCCGAAAAAGAAAAAAAAGTATATGCTCCAAGTGCTTTCAGTCCGAATGGAGATAATGTAAATGATATCTTTTTTTTACAAACAGCGAATCAAATCAGTTTCGAAAATTTTGAAATATACAATCGATGGGGCAATTTGGCATGGAGTATAGACTCTGGCAAAACTAATGATCCTATATACGGATGGGATGGTATAAGCCCTAAGGATAATTACCTACCTAATGGTGTATATGCCTGGAAAGCAAAGCTTATCTTTTTGGATGGGTTTTCCTTTACTTATAGTGGCAGCGTTCTTCTTTCCAGATAAAAGAAGCTTTACCATAAATAAATAACCCAGCCCTTGAGGTCATTATCTTTTTTATTGTTTTTTAATTAGCTTTATCCCTCCCTAAATATTACCTAAAACATGTCTGAAGAAACAAAAGTATTTAAAATAGGAATCGCAATGGCAGGAGCTGTTTCTGCCGGTGCTTATACTGCAGGTGTAATAGACTATCTGTTAGAGACCCTTTCCAAATGGGAAAAAGCGAAAGAAAAAAATAAGCAGTTGGGCAAAGACCACTCTGATTATGATTGGTCTATCCCCATGCATGACGTAGTAATAGAAGTAATTGGTGGATCATCTGCCGGTGGTATGACCGCAGCAATTACGGCACTTTCTTTATTTGAAGGTATTCGTCCTATTAATGAAGACAATCCCAGTAAAGAAAGTAACCGCTTGTATGACTCCTGGGTAGAACTCAATGACAAGGCAAAACCCGGACAGTCAACTCTGAAGCAAATGTTGCAATCTGAGGATATATTTGAAGAAGAAGGCGTAATCTCTCTCCTCAATTCAAGGCCCATCAATGCCATTGCAGAAAGGGCTGCTTCTATTGACTCTATTGCAACCAATCTTCCTGATTATATATCACCCAATCTCGAGGTTATTCTCACGATTACCAGTTTAAGAGGGATTCCCCTCGCGGTGAACTTTTTTGACGAAGTAAAAAAGACAAAAGATCTTGGGCCTCCTCCAAAGCCTGCGCACAAAATGTTTTTACATAAAGGGATTGCTCACTTCAAAGTATTAAGCAGAGAAGATGATTCCATCCCTAATTATGTGATGCCTTTTAATCCTCGAAATGAAATACATCGTACAGCACTGCTTGATTGTGCGGTCGCTACTGGTGCATTTCCCGTTGGCTTGGCCCCCAGAAGATTACAAAATACAAGCACGACTTATATACGCTCCATGGTAGAGCGCCTGTTTACACCCCGCCCTACAGGAAACGAGGCATACAATGCAGATGCAGATGTACAAAGACATAGTATCCGTATTGATATTGATGATGATGTCTTTGATTTTTATGCGGTAGACGGAGGTACTGTCAATAATGAACCTTTCGGTGAAGTAATTCGGTCGCTAGAGGAAAAATGTCAATATGATGCTGGCAATAATTATGCGGTATTAATGATTGACCCTTTTCCAAATTTTGAGGCTGTTGACGAGGGTTCGAGAGAGTCTACTCCCAAGTTGCTGGAATTGATTCCGCAAATATTTGGAGCTATCCGTGGACAAGCGATGATGAAAGAAAGTGATTTGGTAGACGGCCTTTCATCTGACCATACTCTACGAATGATCTTCCCTTCAAGGCGCATTGGAGAAGAAAAAGATCCCTACCCTATTTCGTGTGGTGCTCTGGATGGATTTGGTGGTTTTTTCAGCCGTGATTTTAGAGAACACGATTTTCAGCTGGGCAGAAAAAATTGTCAGAGTTTCCTCCGAAATTATTTCTGTATTCCAATTGACAAAGCCGGAAAAGACACCGTATTCGAAGATTGGGATGCTGAAGATGAAAGACATAAGAGATATTATAGTCCATCTGTAGATGGATATCCAATTATACCCGATATTGATTTTGACAATCGTCGCTCTAAGGAGGAGAATCCTGTTATTCCTACCCCCGAACGCATTCGTCTATCTGCATCTGAAATACTCAATTTAGAGGAAGATCTAAAAAAGAGATTCAAGGAGGTACTGGTTAATATCAATAAATATGACAGGCCTGAAATCACTCAGGAAGAACGCAAGCTTGAGCGAAAAGTAGATAAGATACTAGAAGACCATTATAAGCCCAGCACCTGGCAGCGGTTTAAGTCTGACTTGCTAGGATTCATTTTAAAACTGGTATGGAAATACTTTGGGGCAGGAAAAGCTGCTGGAATAGCTGCAAAAGAAGCACTTAAGGTGATTATCATCGATTTTCAGAAACGAGGCTTGCTATACGAAAAAGACGAAAAGAAAAAGTAGATTACCTATAGCGATTTTTTTAATATCTCCAGTTCTTGTTTACTCAGGTCTCGCCATTGGCCCTGCTTGAGATTGCCAAGCTGTAGATGCATTATTCGTATGCGTTTTAAGTTGACTACCTTGTAGTTGAAGAATTCGCACATGCGTCGAATTTGACGATTTAGTCCCTGGGTAAGTATAATTGAAAAGGTGTTTTTTCCTACTTTACGTACGATACATTTTTTTGTGACAGTACCTAAAATGGGAACACCTTTGCTCATTTTTTCAAGGAATGAACGGCTTACGGGCCTATTTACTGTGACGATGTATTCTTTTTCGTGTTCGTGTTCTTCACGGAGTATATCGTTTACAATATCTCCATCATTAGTTAGTAGAATAAGTCCAGTAGAAGCCTTATCTAACCTTCCTATAGGAAAAATCCGTTTAGGGTGGCCAACAAAATCAATGATATTATCTCTATCTTTTCTATCAGTAGTGCAAGTAATGCCTGGTGGTTTATTCAGGGCAATATAAACCATTTCAGGGCGAGCTTTTAACAGCTTGCCGTCTATAGTTACCTTATCTCCTACTCCTACTCTATTTCCTTTTTGGGCAAGCTGTCCATTGATGCGTACCCTGCCTGCCTCAATCCATTTATCTGCTTCTCGCCGAGAGCATATACCTGTTTGGCTAATAAATTTATTAAGACTGGTGGAGGATTCGTTACTCATGAATGCAAATATAATATAAGTCTATTCTGTTCTTACAAAAGTTTAGAAGCAATAAAAGCAGTAGTCCATGCTGCCTGGAAGTTGTAACCTCCTGTGATACCATCAATATCCAGGACTTCTCCAGCAAAATATAGATTTGGGCAAGCCTTACTTTCCATTGTCTCCGAATGAATACTTTTTAAACTAACACCACCACAAGTAACAAACTCCTCTTTAAAAGTAGTTTTACCAGAAACGGTATAAACATCATTCGTCAAGATATTCGTTATCTTATTAATGCCCTTTTTTCCCAATTCCCCCCATTTTTTATCCTCTGCCAAGTCACTACGTTCCAATAGGAAATACCATAAACGTTTAGGGAGTTGATAAGGACGGTAATTGGATATGGCTTTTTGATGATTGTCTTGGGCAATTTTACGCAATTCTTCTCTTACCAATCCGTCATTCTTTTCATTCACCCAATTTACCTGTACCTTAAACTGATAGTCTTTTTCATTTAAAATTCGTGCACCAAAAGCACTAAGTTTTAGAATAGCAGGCCCACTCATTCCCCAATGGGTAATCAGAAGAGGGCCATCTGCCTTCAGCTTGGTGCCCTGTACACTCACTATTGCATTTTCTACCACTATCCCCATCAGCGCCCTAATTGGCTCTCCCGGCATATTAAATGTAAATAAAGAAGGTACTGGATCTTCTATCTGATGCCCTAGTGATTCGAGCCACTCCAGGCCTTTACGCTTAGGGGAGCCCCCTGTTGTCACTATTACTTTATCAAAATTCGCAGGTGGCAAGTTTTCTTTCTGAAAATGTAATTGCAGGTATTTATTATTGGGGAGGATGCGCTCCACTCCAGCTTTGGTAATAATCTTAATCCCCTTCTTCCGGCTTTCCTTCATAAAACAGTCAATGATGCTTTGTGAATCCTGAGAGACAGGAAATACACACCTATCATCCTGTATCATTAAAGGAACCCCTCTGCTTTCGAACCATTCCATTGCATGGCTTGTAGAAAATACTCTAAAAGCACGTTTTAACAATTGCTCTCCACGAGGATAGGCCTTACTTAGCTCTTTTATAGAAGTACAACCATTGGTCACATTACACCTCCCTCCACCAGATATTTTCACCTTGGATAATAGCTTAGATGTTTTCTCAAAAATGAAAACATCTGCAGATGGATGGTTCTCCTTTACATTGATAGCGGCAAAAAAACCAGCGGCTCCTCCTCCTATTATTGCAACATTCATCTATTTGAAAATTTGCAGCAGAATTTCTGCACATATGTTAACACTTCGTTCTCTCATAATTTTTTTAAATCATTCCCTTATATGAATTTATGATTAAATAAAATTATGCTCGTTTCATCCAGTATAATAATGTAGTTTAGAAAAGCGTGGCAAAAGTAATCTAAATTTTGTAGCCTGTTAATATATTGTCAATGGCTATTTTGTTTTTGCATTATTTCTACATTCTGTCGATCTATATGTTGCAAAAAACACTTGGCCAATGAGAGCGCTTATCCTATTTCTATTATTAACCGCATGTACCATATTCACTCCTTCTGATAAGAATATTGATCCTGAAGAAATTCATTTATTAAAAGCTATACTAAAAACTGTTGAACAGGAACACTATGCTCCCAAAGCCTTAGATGATAGCTTGTCGATACAGCTTTATAATAAATTCATAGCGAATTTAGATCCCGAAAAACTTTTGTTCACATCCAATGCACTAGAATCAACTAATGCTCATCAATATCAATTAGATGAACAACTAAAAGAGCATCGTTTAGATTTTTTTGATGATTGCATCGCATTATATAATGAATCCCTTATTAGTAGTAAAGTATTTTGTTTTGCTGCTATTCAGAATGCTCAGTTGATAAATCAAACTGATATCTACTGGGAAACAAAGCCAGAAAAGAGGAAGATTGCACCCAATAAAAAAGCCCTGAAAGAATATTGGGAAAAGCACATTGTCTATCTCTACTATCAGCAGTACTTTTTAACACAGCAACAGCAACCTCATTTAGATAGTCACCAGATTGCTGCTAAAGTGAAAGAGCAGTTAACAAAAATATGGGAGAAAAAGTGGGAAAAGCTAGCGTCTATCTCCCGTAGGGAAGCACTGCACCTATACTTAAATACTTATTTAGCCCTCAATGATATCCAAAGCAATTATTTAAGCCTGGAAGAAAAGCAAAGATGGGATGAGGCATTTAACAGGGCTTATGTAGGGGTAGGCCTTCGCCTCGAGTCAGGTATAAATTTATATCCTAGCATCAGTGAAGTCATTCCAGAAGGAGGAGCCTGGAAATCTCAACAAATCAAGAAAGGAGATATATTAATAAGCCTCGAAAATGACTCCGGGGAAATAATAGATTTAGCAGGTATGGAAATGGCCGACATTATACATGCTTTGAAAGGTGAAGAAGGAAGCATCGTAAATCTATACGTACAAAACAGTTCTGGCAAGCTACAAAAAATCCCTGTTCAACGTACAAAAATTGACATGTCTAAAGTCTCAGTAATGTTGCTCAAACATCAATCTTCGGAGCAGACTATGGGATATCTAAACCTTCCCCGGTTCTATGGTGGAAATGAAGGAGTTGCTTATCATGTTGAGCAAGCATTGAAAAAGCTAAATCAACATGATATAGAGGGAGTTGTTATGGATTTAAGAAATAACCAAGGTGGGTCGGCTCGTGAAGCCATACAAATTATTAGTTATTTCCTGGATGGAGGCCCCATTATGAGAACCAGATACAGAAATAGAGAAGGCAATATATACCATGATAATGATGATCAGGTATTGTATAAAAAATCTCTTATCGTTTTGGTTAATGATCACAGCAGCTCTGCCTCTGAACTTACTGCGGGGACTCTACAAGATTATGGAAGAGCTGTAATTGTAGGAGAAGCCACTTATGGCAAAGGAAGTATTCAACGTTTTTTCCCTATACATTACGCAGACACCAGTCAGGCTGGCAATATAAAACTGACAATAGGGCATTTTTTTACTGCTGGTGGGAAAAGCCCGGAATATCAAGGCATCTCTCCTGATATAAAACTGCCTGGCGTTTCAAAAACCAATAAAATCAAAGCTGCAACTCCTATAGAAGCTATAGATACTTTCAAATGTCTTCAAACGATTGTAGCTGTTCCTGATATTGAGCAACTCAATATTAATAGCAAGATTAGACAATCATCTAGTGCTCGCCTTACTCATGCCAAAGTCTATAGAGCT
>JAKSDI010000170.1 GCA_022360175.1 Chitinophagales bacterium | reverse complement strand
CTGTGCTTGAGTGTTAATTTCTGATTGACATCCACCCCTTCTATTTTTACCACTTTACCATCAGGCCATACTACTTTCAGCAGGTCAATCTTTGATACATCTTTAAGGCCAAAGTGCAATAAGGGTTCGCAAGAAGATAGATAACCTCTGGTGAGGGTAAGTTCCTGAACCTGTATATCATCACCATAATGAAGCTCTACTTTGGTATTGAGCCCTAATTTATTGTTAGCAGGGCCTTCCAGTTTGATGCTTAAATAATTATTCATCCGGCCCTTCACATTTTCAAATATGCTAGCTGGTTCGCCCATATTACTGACTACCAGGTCCAGATCACCATCTCCATCTAAATCGCCATAAGCTGCTCCATTTGAAAATCCAGGAACGTTCAATCCCCAATCAGCAGTACTATTTTCAAAGCTCAGGTCCCCTTTGTTTTTATACATATAGTTGCTGATTGGAAAAGAAGGGAGTGCATTGACCAGCTCCAGGGAGTTAAATTTCTTATTCCCTTTTTGTATTTCCTGCTTTAACCTTTCTGAAGAATCATTATTTCGAATGTCTTTTTTGATGCCATTGGTAATGTACATGTCCTTGTAAAAGTCATTATCAAAATCAGCCATCAGTACAGCCCAACTCCAGTCCGTTTTGGAAATCCCTGCTAATTGTGCCACCTCACTAAAGCTTCCATTACCATTATTCAGCTGTAAGCTGTTAAACATATATTGATAATGTTTTCCCTCTTCCACATTAGCCCAAAAACGATCTATATCCATTGACCCCATATTCGTTTTGGAACGATAGTGGCTTTCAGAAGCCATATCCACAGTAGCAATATCTAACAAACCATCATTGTTGTAATCTGCTACATCGCTCCCCATAGAGTAGAAGGAAACATGCTTCAGGTACTCTTTGGATTTATCAGTAAAAGTTCCATTGCCATTATTGATATAGAACATATCAGGTATATCAAAATCATTGGAAACGTAAATATCTACCAAGCCATCTCCGTTGATATCACTTGCCACTGCATTCAAACCATAGGCATAATTTTTAATACCTGCTTGCTGAGATACATCCGTGAAAACAGTTCCATCATTACGGAATAAACGATCGCTGTAAATAGGATCGCTTAAATTAAAATTGAGGCGCTTATTATTCACAATTCTTCCATCTGGCGGCTGATTAACCAGAAATAAGTCTAAATCTCCATCCTTATCGTAGTCAAAAAAGGTAGCCTGGGTTGAAAAGCCACCATGATTCAGGCCATAAGCTGCTCCTTGCTCTGTAAAGTTTCCTTTCCCATCATTAATGTATAGCAAATTTTGTCTGGGTAGTGGCTTAATGTAAGGGCCATGACGGCATACATAAATGTCCAGGTGGCCATCGTTGTTTACATCTCCCATAGTTACCCCGGAAGACCAAAAACCATCATCTTTGATCCCTGCCTTAAGAGTGACATCTTCAAATTTGAAGTTGCCTTTATTTAAATAGAGCCGATCTCGTTCTGTGTTGCCAGTGAAGAAGAGGTCTGGTAAGCCATCATTATTCACATCTCCTATTCCTACACCTGCTCCATTGTAAATGGATTGCCATACGAAATGATTAAATTGTAATGTTG
Organism: Chitinophagales bacterium; assembly: GCA_022360175.1. Lineage (GTDB taxonomy): Bacteria > Bacteroidota > Bacteroidia > Chitinophagales > Saprospiraceae > JAKSDI01. Next base: position 14,702 of record JAKSDI010000170.1, on the reverse strand, counting down.
CAGTAACCTCGTTATTAAAATCGACGCCTGTATTATAGGCTGGCAGGCTTTTAAACATTTCAGCATTAGGGTCGATTGGTTTATTGTCTTGTTGACACGAAAAAGTGCTAAATAAAATAAGTAGTATTATTCCTTGGATTATGATAATTTGTCGTCGCATGCTAGTCCATTTTTTGCAAAAGTATAGACATTAAAACAAGTAAAATAATTTTCCAGTATAAAATTTTTTTCACATACTATATCTCCAATTTAATAGTTGATTGTCTACCTACAAAAGGCATCAATATTTTGAAGTTGTTTAATACTTTTTTGCTGAAGGCAAGGAAAAAGAAGAGCTATTGACAGGAGAGCATTTTAAAAATGATCAGAAAAGTATAAACCAGTTCATGTATTAGCTCCCTTCGTTCAACATCTCCCTATGTATAAACAGCAACATTTTGATCAATTTTAACCGAAAAAGAAAAGGCAAGTGGAGATAATATAGATTCGTGAGCATTGCGATTATAGGTAAGTCCTACTATAATTCCATACTTTTGCTCCATCATTTTATCAAACTCACATTAAAAAAATGAAGATTAATATCTTTCTATTTATCTGCTTAATGCTAGGTACCAGCATCGGGATGGATGCCCAGGAACTAAAATTTTCTGACCTGGATAAAAGTCCAATGGACGCTGCACATTACCCTCGCCGTGCAGCTTATCAAAACTACCTACCTGATGATGATCCGGATCGTCGTCAGCAAATTAAGGTTTTGTACTGTCGTCCTCAAAAGAACAACCGCGAAATCTTTGGTGAGCTAGTACCCTGGGGAAAGGACTGGCGTCTTGGAGCCAATGAAGCTACGGAAGTAACCTTCTTCCAGCCAGTAGAAATTGACGGCACTTATATTCCTGCCGGCGCCTATACCATGTTTGCCCAGCCTTATCCACAACAGTGGATCATCAAAATCTCTGAAGAACGCTTTATAGGTGGTGCTAACAATCGAGATATTAATAAAGATATTGTTGCTGTATCTGTACCAACAAGCTCCGTAGCCGATGTGCGCGAATTCTTCACCATAGGATTTCAAAAGGTAGACGATCACAATGCGAACATGATTTTCGAATGGGATCAAACCCGTGCAGCACTGCCAATCAACCTCAATCCACCAAGCATGGCAGGTAAAAATGTTAGCCCAATGGATTTAGTGCAGTACCCTAATATGTCTCGCTTACGCAACTATGTGGAAGAAGATGAGCTCGAAGCGAATGAACCACAGGTACGCGTGGTGTATAGTCGTCCACAAATGAAAGGCCGTACAATTTTTGGCGAACTACTAGAATATGGAAGTATGTGGCGCGTAGGCGCTAATGAAACTACTGAGCTGACTTTCTTCAAAGATGTGAATATTGGTGGTACCGATATTAAAGCTGGCCGCTACGGGCTCTTTGCCACTGTCAATAAAGACAACTGGGAATTCATCATCCATAAGAATGTTCAATCCTGGGGGCCAAACAATCATGATGATGAGGATAATGTCGTAAAGCTGGTAGTACCTACCGAGAAAACACCAGAAACACTGGAAGTACTTTCAATGACTTTCGCTGAGAAAGGTGATAATAAAATCGAATTGGTTATCGGCTGGGAAAACACCATGGCACGTCTTCCTATTACTGTTAAATCTGAATAAGTACTAAGTATAGTGCTATACTACTTATCCCGCATTTTGAGAAAGTCAAAATGCGGGATATTCTTGATTTATTACAAAATGAGGATTTGAATAATTATAGCGAATTGTAGTAGCTTTTTATCTTCCTAGCCATCAATTTTCTCCTCTCCTCAAGGAAAGATTCATAATGCTCAATTTCAAGATCAAAAATATTCAATGGTACAGCATTCAACTCTAAGTTTTCATTCAGGGTGGTAATACTAGATAAGCCACTGTACTGTCGGTTGTCATTTTCAATTTGATCTCTTATCAATGTCATATATACATTAGGGGCTTTGTTACCTACCTTTATATTGATTTCAGATTGCATGTAGACATAATTGGCGATCTGATTATATTTGCCTCGTTTTAAACCATTTTTCTTGAGGTAATCCCTTGGAAAAATATGGTGGATATCTCCTCGATGCTCGATCATGTCTTCTACTCGGATATCTTTGGATAAAAAACCTTTGTCACCTATTTTCACCTGAGCAGCTAGAAAAACATGCCAGAAAGGGCTGTTGCTGGATGAAGTGTTCAGTGATTGAGGAAGTGCAAAATCCCAGTAGTTATCTCCAAGTTCTGCAGACTCTATATCCTGAAGGTAAGTACCAAAATCTTCCCGCTCTGCAATACGCTTGATATCAAAATCAAACTGAGATTCAAAAGAACCTACAGATCTCCCAGTAAGGATGGTCAATACAAACCAACGTTTGACATAAGATTCTATTAGCACAGGAGCAACCTTCTTATCTCTAAGCGTTAAATAAAGTAGATAAGCAAAATTGATGGCATTCTTTGATCTGATCATCCAAGGTTGAATGAAACCAGCTGATTTTATGATCATAACGAAACGCTTGAAATCAGTTTCATTCATAAATTTAAAAACGCCCTCTCTCAACAAGCTGAAAGAGTTTTCAGCAATCTCTTCCTCAAAGGAGCGCGTCTCAAAATTACGACCTGATAAGAGGCTAACCAGGTCTGCTAATTTTCCCCTTTTAAAGACAGTACCAAATGCCACTCTGAGCATATCTGTGTATGATGGATCATATAAGTCATCATTTTCATCCTTTAACCAGGACATTTTTGCAAAGTAATCCGTATCGGTAAAAGAAATATCATTATCGCGAATGGTAGGAAAGTATTCTGGGGCTATTGCCAGATGACAGAAGTAGTCAATGGCTTTGCGCAGGTTTTTACCATCGTAATTTTCATTGGCAGCAATTTTGGACATGGCGAAGTCTGCCTGACTTAATACTACACCCTGGGAATTGATACGGATAAATATCTCTGTCACTACTTCTATATCCAACTCAGAAGACAGCTCAATCAGACCAATCTGGCGCAATGGCATCTTGATAAGTCCGGAGATAGCATTTTTGACCATTCTACTATCTACATCCGGATTGCGCTCTAAATAATCGGAAAGCAGATCAAATTGATCAATGGAACCATCAAAAACTTTGGAAATATCGGGTATCCATTCTTTGTCTTTTCTTATCGCCGGATTGGAGACCTCAAAACGCCCAAGCCGTCCATCTTCTTCTTTGATGGGGTTGAATGCGATAGTGATCTTAACTTGCTTGTAGTTTTTATCAATTACATACTCGTCTAGTATGGCTGCACGCAAAGCAGTCACTCTTTGCTGTCCGTCTATAAGGATTTTTTTGCCTTCAGACAAGGAGCCATCTTTCAACTGTACATTGGGATTCTTCCAGGAAATGAGATAACCAATGGGAAACCCCTGATAAAGAGAATCCATGAGGTCACGTACTTTAGAAGCATTCCATACGAAAGGGCGCTGGATTTCTGGTATAGCAATTTCGCCTGACTTCACCCAGGATAAAACGGTTTCTATAGGATGCTGATTGACACTGTATTTTTGGGTTTGCATAGGTTTAATCTTACTATTTTCGATTTATTTTTGGTTCTTCTATTCTTGTCTGTATCTTTTGTGAAATAAGTATTTCTTATTTTGATGAGTTTGAGCCAACTTGACTAAGTCATTGATTTTGTATAATTTTTCTAATAGAAGTTGTCTAAACATCCCCCATCCCCTCATCAAAAGTCTGAACAAAATTGATAATCTTATCAATTACCCTTTCAGCAATGGTTTTGCGCTGTAGGAGCTTGGGTTTGACCTCCATAGCTCCTACGATGTTGTCTCTTAGTGGCTTACGGCCTGTAAATAGATAATTGTCAATGATCTTGAAAAGCTTGTCTTTGCTTAACTTCTCCTTTTCACAAAGGCTATTCAAAGCACTTAATTTTTCTTTATTCCAGAACTCCAGGAATTCAATGGAGATATCTTCCCCGTCTTGAATATCTGGTAAATTCTCATTGATGAATTTCTCAATTAACTCTTTCTTACTCCTGAGCTGAACTTCACCGCCCAATAGATCAATGATGATTTTACGTTGTTTCTCTTTTTCTTTGTCTTCAGCATCAACAAGCTTGCTAAGAAGTACTAGAATATAGGAGACATTAATTTCATCTCGATGGATTAGCTCCAACTCAAAATCTACATCGTCAAGAATGGAGACTTTTTCTTTTACCGTACGGTTTTTAACCTTATCGTGGATATCAAGATACTTGCTCTTATAATCTTCAAACTCTTGTTCCTCCATTTCGAGGTCTTCAAATTCAAAATCAGAGAAGCCAGACAGGATATTTTTCAACCTCATCAATCCACGAAATGCTTTTATGAACTCCAGTTCTTCATCTTCGCTTGGTAGCTCATTTACGCTGTCTATGGTAGGGGTTATCTGCTTTAGTTTTTCCAAAGCTTCATCAAATTTCCTGACGTAAACCTCATACGGCTGCATGAGGATAACCTCTTTGGCATCAGGATTTGAAAATAAAGCAATGGCATCATCAGTGGCTTCTTTGAGATTGCGGAAACAGATAATATTGCCGTAGGATTTGACCTCGTTGATTATCCTGTTGGTACGTGAAAAAGCCTGTATTAGACCATGATATTTCAGGTTTTTATCTACATATAAAGTATTTACCTTCTTTGCATCAAAGCCAGTGAGAAACATATTGACCACCAATAATATATCAGCCCGATTTTTATCCTGAAAGCCCGTTCTTTCTCTATCCTTAAACCGCTTTGAGATATCTTTATAGTAATTGTAAAAACTTTGGCTATCCCTGGTACTGAAATTAGTCTGATACATGGTGTTGTAATCGGCAATGAAATCATCCAGCTTCTCCCTGGTATGGCTGTATTTCGAATAGTTAGGCTGAGGTTCAGCAGCCATTGACATCATAGATGCAAATTCATCTTCAATTAGCCCATCCGCTTCTTTGTCTTCTTCATTAGGCCGGTAGCTGAAAATCGTTACTACCCTCAGATCATGTGCTCCTTTTTCTTTTTTGGTTTTGAAAATTTCATAATATTTGATCAGTGTCTCTACACTACTTACGCAAAAAATAGCGCTGAAATCTTTGCGGTAGGTTTTCCGGCTGTGGTTAGCAATGATGTAGTCTACAATCTTACTGAGGCGTTTTTCAGATTCTAGTAACTCCTTAGTATCGATGCCTTCTACATCAATGTCTACATAAGTCTGGCTGTCTTCTTTTTGCTTGTATTTACCTACATACTCGATGGAGAAACGCAGTACGTTTTCATCCCTGATCGCATTGGTAATTACATATTCATGCAAACGTTTATCGAATAGCTCTCTGGTAATACGCTTACCTAATTGGTTCTTCACTGCATTTTCAGCGAAGATGGGCGTACCTGTGAAGCCAAACATTTGATGGTTGGTGAAGAAAGATTTTATTCGCTTGTGGGTATCCCCAAACTGGCTACGGTGGCATTCATCAAAAATGAAGACAATTCTTTTGTCCTTGAGCGGTTCCATCCGCTTCAGATAGCGCTGTCTACTAATGGCATTATTGAGCTTCTGAATGGTCGTAATAATCAGCTTGGTTTGTTTGGGATTGCCTTTTTTATCTTTAAATGTACCAGCGAACTGATCAACCAGCACTTTGGTGTTATCTGTGCCGTCTACGCTGCCTTCTGAGAAGTAATTAAATTCTTTGGTGGTCTGATAATCTAGGTCATTTCTATCAACTACAAAAACTACTTTATCAACATGAGGCAGATTTACTAAAATCTGACTGGCTTTGAAAGAGGTAAGGGTTTTTCCAGAGCCTGTAGTATGCCAGATATAGCCGTTTTTAGTGCTGTTTTTCACCTGGTCTATTATCGCTTCGACGGCATAGTATTGATAGGGACGAAGCACCATCAATATTCTATCAGATTGGTGAAGAACGATGTACTTGCAGATCATCTTCGATAGATGGCACTTTTCCAGGAATGCCTCTGCAAAAGCTTCTAGCTGAGTGATCTTTTTATTTCCCTTATCCGTCCAGTAAAATGTCTGTTTGAAAGACTGCCTGCGGTTATTGGCGTAATATTTAGTATTAACACCATTACTGATGACAAAAATTTGTACATATTGAAATAGGCCACTGGAAGCCCAAAAGGAATGTCTTTGATAACGGTTGATTTGATTGAAGGCTTCTTTGATTTCCAGCCCTCTGCGCTTAAGTTCTATTTGTACCAGAGGCAAGCCATTAATGAGTAAGGTGACATCATACCTGTTTTTATATTTACCTTCAATACTCACCTGCTGTGTGACCTGATAAAGATTTTGACACCAATGTTCCTGATTCAGAAACTCGATATAGCAGATATCCCCATTATCTTTGGTGAGTTGATATCTATCTCTTAGTGTTTCTGCCCTATCAAAAATGTTACCCTTATTCAGATGGTTTAGAACCCTGAAAAACTCTTTATCTGATAATTTAACTTCATTGTGCTTTTCAAGCTGGGTTTTAAGGTTAGCTAATAGATCAGCTTCATCTTTTATGCTCACAAACTCATACCCAAGCGTAGCTAACTGCTTGACTAAATTATCTTCTAATATTTGTTCGGATTGAGTCATGGGCTTTAATTGGGTTACACAAACATTTGCTGTAAAAGACCTTTTTTGTAGGCTTCTGTTTTTTGGATTTGCTGTTCTACGAGAGATATTCTATCGTCAATTGCAGTAAGAAAATTGGCAATTTGGGTTTGCTCACCTTGAACGGGAAGAGGTAATGGCATTTCGAAGAAATCCGATGTAGTTATGTTCATCCTATCATGCCTAGCACCATAATTTGCAATACTGTGCATATATCGATGCCACTCGGTAGACTCAAAATAATATTCAAAAAAACTAAGATTGTGTTGTTTAAACCGAAATACAGTATAAAGTGGAGACATTACTCCTTCTTCTAGTTTATTTCTCTTAATTGGTCCAACCGGAGCAAAAGATGAAATTCTAGGATTGTATACAAAATCGTCTTTTTTCACTATATAGTAATTACCTAGGTTATTCTGGTTAGCAATATCTTTATCAAAATAATCCTTTTGGCTTACAATCCCTTTCTCTGCTGAATTTGTTAAAACAAAGGAAATATTATTATCCTTATTTTTATCCAAAACTTTATAAGCTACTAACCTTAGACTTTTTACTTCCCACTCAGGAAAATCCTTCCCCTCATCATCCTTAAATCGAATCTCCTGCGAAAAAATCTTTTGCATCACCCCTTTTTTATATTTTTCCAAGAGGATTTTCTTTTGATTGAGCTGTTGTAGGCGGGTATCTATTGCAGTAAGGAAATTGGCGATTTTGGTTTGTTCAGAGAGAGAAGGAAAAAAAATCTTTGTATTAAGAATATCACTTCTAGATAATCCAGGAATCATATTTCCTAAAGAGAGTTTTTCAAAATAGACATTTTTTACTTTTAATTTTTGAAATATAAATAGACTATTAGATTCTTTACTTCTAATTGCCATTAATTGTCTACCTATAGCAACTTGAGGCAAAGCCAAGAAATGTAAAGCACCACATCCACTTCCCTTTACAGTTATAAGTACATCACCTCTCATTCCATATTTGGTTTGTTTCTCTGTCCACTTAGAAACATTTTTTTCATCATTTGTGAAATCAGAAGGACCTGTGAAATATGGAAAACCAATTTCTTTATTAATATACTCCTCTGGAGATAAATGCTGACCTGATATTAGTGTAGATACTTCAGATAATTTTTTCTCTTTCCAATCCTTATCAAACTCAGGAAATCTCAAATCCGGTACTTTCTTTTCAATCTTAACCATAATCTAAAGTTTAAAATGGTGTTGAGATACCCAATTGTTTACAAAAATCAGCGATCACCTCATCATTTTTACGAATATCACCTTCCAGCGTTGCGAGTTCATCTGATACGGTCTCAATATCAATCGGCTCCTCTTCTTCAAAAGTATCTACATAGCGAGGGATATTGAGGTTATATTCATTCTCTACAATTTCGTCCATTGATGCCAGATGGCTATATTTTTCTATGGCTTTTCGTTCTCGATAGGTAGAAATGATCTTATTAATATCTTGCTCTCTCAGACGGTTTTGGTTCTTATTTTTCTCATAATCATTACTTGCGTCGATAAATAAGATATCATCAGGATGTTCTCTACATTTCTTGAATATCAAGATACAGGTGGGAATGGATGTGCCATAAAAGATATTGGCAGGCAGCCCTATAACCGCATCGAGAAAGTTTCTATCTTCAATCAAATATTTCCTGATATAAGCTTCTGCTGCCCCTCTAAATAATACCCCATGTGGTAAAACTACAGCCATCTGACCATTATCATTTAAATGGTAAATCATATGCTGAACAAAGGCAAAATCTGCTTTAGATTTTGGGGCAAGCTTACCATATTGGCTAAAACGATCATCGCTCATATGCAAAGGATTCGCTGTCCACTTAGCCGAGAATGGCGGATTGGCTACGATTGCCTCAAAGCGTTCTTCCAAATGTTGTGGCCTTTCCAGAGTATCTTCCTGGCGTATATCAAATTTACGATAATGAATTCCGTGCAAGATCATATTCATTCTTGCCAGGTTATAGGTGGTTCTATTAAGTTCTTGCCCGTAAAAGGCAGATACTTCTTTTACCTCCCTAGCTACTCGAAGGAGTAATGAACCAGACCCACAAGTAGGGTCATATACAGATTTGAGCTTGGTCTTTCCAGTAGTGACTAACTTTGCCAGTACCATTGATACTTCCTGAGGGGTATAAAATTCTCCCGCTTTTTTTCCCGCACCACTAGCAAATTGAGCAATCAGATATTCATAAGCATCACCCAGGACGTCAAGCTCAGTGTTTTCTAGTTGAAAATCTATTTCATCGAGGTGAGAAAGCACTTTGGAAATTAGTTCATTTTTTGCAGATTCGGTTCTACCCAATTTGGTAGAAGTTAAATCCAAATCCTCAAAGAGCTTGTCAAAATCATCCTCACTCTCTGTACCCATCGTGCTTTGTTCAATACTATTGAGGATATTAGCTAGGTCATCTAATATAAATTGCTTACTACCGTTACCATTGCCCCTTTCGGCTATAGCATGGAAAAGTTCAGAAGGTTTAAGAAAATAGCCAAGTTGTAAAACCGATTCCTCTTTGATTGCTTCCAGATATTCCTGTCCTTCCTCTGTATTTTCAACGATATCTTCATATTTGATGCCATCCTCTTTCAGGATTTTATTGGCATAAAGGTGCATTCTTTCAGACAGGTACTTATAAAAGATGAAGCCCAGTATATAATCTCGGAATTCATCAGCGTTCATTTTTCCTCTGAGCGTGTTGGCAATATTCCAAAGCTGTTGCTCCAACTGCTTCTTATGATCTTCTGACATTAGATCGGTTTTAAAATCACTTAATTATCTTCTTTGAATAAAGAATTAGAAATTCACTCCTTCAAACCGCCTAAAGTTAATTGCTTTTGTTAAAACATTGGTAAAATCTCATTATTTTGTAAAAGGCGATTTATTGCATCCCATTTTTCTAAAAGAAGTTCAGATTGCAGTAAGCCTTAACTATAAAATGGTACAAGGCGAATTGAATTGCTAAAATGAAAAGATATTTATAGAAACTTGGGAGTGAGATTAGCTTTTAGAGCTTCATTTATATCTATATAGGGAAGGAATAGTTCTTTGCTAGATCACCATCAAGATCACGAATGAAAGAAGTAGTATGATCTTTACCCACCTGGTTATTATCTAAGAACAGATTAACCGATTTATAATTTTTATCTCGTAGATTTCTAAAGCACAATTGTAAGAACTAAGAGAGTGCATTAAAATGGCGTCTCTGACAAGACAGCCCATCTGCTACACCTACGTCGTCCCCAAATTCCCAAAAAAAGAAAAAGCCAAGCTTCACAGCTTGGCTTAACTTATTGATTTACAGTTTGTACCGACGGGGGGAATCGAACCCCCACTCTCTTGCGAGAACTGGATTTTGAATCCAGCGCGTCTACCAATTCCGCCACATCGGCAATTTTATGTTGGAGTTCATTAACTCCTTTTTTAATTACCGGGACGCAAATTTATACAATTCCTGCAACTATGCAAATATATTCTGCTGCGAAAATGGTAAAAAATTAAAATTTTACTTTTTCAGCTTTTCTAATCCTTTGAGGTTTTTCCATAAGATTTTGTCTTTGAGACAAATAGTACCTCCTCCCCTCTTTTCCTGACTAGTTTGTCTGTTGATATCTGCTACGCATATCCAGTCGGGGGTAATGGTGGCTCCCCATTTGGCATGGTCTTTTGTATAATGCCACTCGTAGGGGATTCCCAGGCTAGACAAGTCGATGTATAATGCATCTATCGTTCTGTCTTTTTGATCGCTATCTTCTGTGCCTGGTACGGTACCTCTGCGCCATGTTTCTACTTCAATATTAGAATGTAGATGAGGACCCACTAAATCTATCCAAAAGTCCTTATCCCAATGGCGGTTTTTGGCCATCAGGCGAAAAGCTTGCTGCCCCAGGGATTTAAATGCTACATCACTGGCAGGGTTCTTTTCATCTACGTCAACATCCGTTGCCACTTTATATAAGATGTCATCTTTTTTGATTGACTTCGGAAGTTGTATATCATAAACCTGTGGTTCCTGATGATGATACATTTGGGTGGCGATGGTACGAAGCTCATCGATGCTTTCCAACTGGATACAAATAAAGGTCTGACCATAATCGGATGAACCAGGAGCTCCTGTTTTGATATCGGGAAATTTGGGCCAGGAATGCAGTAACCAAAAGGCAGTATCCGAATTCACATCAAAAGCCAGGACTCCTTTGGAGTGTCCTTTCCTGTCATCATTTTTCTTAGTATTCGGGATTTCATCATTATAACAAATCCAGCCCAGGCTATCGAGATCAGCAGCCTTAGCTGAATATAATTGATTTAATGTATGAAAAAGGGCTCCTTCTTTTTTATCCATTTGATAGTCGGATAAAGATAACGGCTCTACTTGACCAGCATCGAAGTACAAATATTCCATGCCGTTGGTCTTTTTATATTTTGCAGGAGCTCCTTTTTGAGGTTTTACATCATGTGGTAGCTTATATAAAAACCACCAGTCTACGCTCTTAGTACCACTATCATTGAACACCTTTAGTGCTGATTTATTATTATTTGCTGTCATGGAAAAATACTTTGTTGTAATGTGAATAAAATAGCAAGCTTATACCAGAATCATTACACTTTGTTGTGCAATACAAGCTCATGTTTCTTCTTTTACAGACTTAAAAAAATGGTGAGTTTGGAGGCTATAGAAAAGCCTTCTTTTTGGAAAGCAATAAATAACTGTCTGGGTCTTATTCATAGCTTTTTCTGGATAGCTATGATGATCTACTCGTAATTTCATTATGGGTTGTCTTAGGTGAAAAACACCCCCTATATTACGTAGTTTTTTTCAATTTCCCATTATCCACATAAAAAAGATGCCGGACAATTTAAAATTGCCCGGCATCTCCATTTTCTTTCTTTTGGGAATTAGTCACATCCAAGATGCACCCTCGATAATGGGTCATTATTTGGGAAACAATTGCCCGAAAGCACTTCTTCAGGTACATAACGTTCCAGATATGGATCGTAAAGCCCTTTTTCGAGAAACTTCACCAATTGTTCTTTTTCTTCTTCCGTCAGGTTTAACGGATGGAAATACTTGGAAATATTTTCTTCTGGTACTACCTCATTTTCCGGAATTCCATCATTAAAATAGTCCACTACAGAATGTAGAGAATGATGGCTGCTTCCATGGAAGTAAAAAGGAGAATCCTTCATATTATATAGCTGAGGTACCTTAAACTTGTACATATCCTCTTGCTTTCTCGTAAAACCACCTCGGCCAAAATTGCGCTTATCGTCAGGCCCTGTATTGAAGCCTCCTGTTTGATATAAATCCCTAACTCCTACAGCATGAAATTCTACTGAACTAAGCCCAGCACCTTTATGACAACGATAACAACCTGCTTTTGTAAAAAATACCATAGCACCTGCTTTTTCCTCCTGGCTCATAGCATCACTTTCTCCTTGCAACCAGCGCTGAAATGGCGCCTGATCTGCCATGAGCGTCCGCAAATAGGCAGAGATCGCAAAACTAGTAGTCAGGTGAGTATAACGTTCATGTTCTGGAAAATCAGGAAAGGCAGCATTGTACATATCAGTATATCCCAGGGTATCCAGCCATCCTGCTGTGATACGCATCCGATGCAATTGAGTACCTTCGATATTTTGCGCTTCCAGACCATCTAATCCTAGATGATTAACTTCATTACCATTTTCTTCATCCCAGGCATACTCTGTATTTTCATTTGCGTGATGAGCGCCAAACTTTCCACTCCAGGTAGTGTTCGTCACAAAGGCAACGTTTAACAGACTTAACGCACGAGCTCCCTGAGCATCCAATTCATTTTCCTCATAATCATTCATTATACTGCGGCTCTCTCCATTCAAGCCATAGCCAATTCCTCCATCGGCAATTCCCTGAATGCGCCCAGGCATAAATCCTGCTGTAGGTAAATGGCAACTAGCACATGAATAAGTACCTTCTCCAGAGCTTTTCATGGCATCCTTAGCCAGGCCAGTTTCAAAAAACAACATTTTTCCGAGTGCAATCTTTTCTGGTGTTAGTGGATTGCCTACCCCCGCAGGAATTTTGCCTAAGTCTTCACTCGAAGGCAGGATAAAGTAATCTAGATTTCCATCAGGAGCGATCGCTTCTAATCTCTTTTGTAGCTGATGATCTATTGGGTTAGGCAGTTCATCTGTAGTACAAGACACCACATAAAGAGCTACAAAGATTAATAGTGAAATTCTTCTCATTGCTTAGTAGGTATTAAGAATCGCTAATTTTTCCTTGGATCAAGCACCTGATTCTTAGGAGGGTGTGTAGGTGCTTGTTTCCGTTTTCGTGTTTAACCTTTTAAATAAATACTGTGAAAATTATTGATGATAATCGCACCTAAAGGAGCAATTATTTCATCAAAACATATATTCCTAATCACAGCACTTTTCAAAAAACAATAATTTATATGTGTCTCGTTTACGACACTAAGAAAAATTAGTTTCAGCTAATTACCAAAAATTTGTCTGAATAAAGGGTGATTTTTGTCACCCCACTCTCATATCAAATTAAATTACTCAATTAGCAATAAAAAATCAGCCTGCCGGCCTCCTCTAAAGGCTTGCTTCTACTGATAAATCACCTTAAATGCTACGACAATTCTTCATTGCAGGAATCACTTTATCATCCATTTTACACATAGTATACCAAGCTGGCATCATCCATTGTATCAAATCGATTTCCTTATCTCCTTTTCACGAGCATAAAAGCGCAGATAATCATGCCACCAGTCCCATTTGAATTTTGGTTTGGACAATCGTTCTATATTGCCTTTCCCATCTGCCACCAATAGGCCAATACCATGGTATCGACAAATGAGTTTAAGCTGTTTTTGTTTCTCAAAAGTGAGGTCATAAAAAGCATCTTTTGAAAATGCCAGCCAGCGTTCATCAGCCGGGTATTGTTCTATTTGCTCTACGACCTTGAGTGTTCGATGCCCAAAATGATTACGAGTAATCCAAGCATACAATCCGCCACTCAGTACAAAAACTACTATCGGAATAATAAATTGCCAGAATCCATCATCCCATTTATAAAGAATAAAAAAAGTACCGCTTAGGATCGTTATAATTACAGCAGCACGAACAATATTAAAGGCATACAGTTGCTTATCCAGCTTAGGTTTTATTGCCGGCAGCGTTTTATGAGATTTAGCTTCCAGAGATACCACGTATACACCCCACAACCAATGCTTGTAAGCCAGTAAGCCATCTGCGCGCTTGGAGCCATGCTCCTTCTTAGTGCGCACTTCTACCTGTGCAAAAATTTTTCCCCTTCTAGCCTTGTTTTTATACTGTTTTTTTAAATACGCCAGTGCTTTGGTTTGCACTGTTGTTTCTGCCATCCGGCTCATGTAAAATATTTTGGCCGAAGATAAGTTTTTTGAGAAGATATAGTGGGGTTTAGGGTTTAGGAGGTTTAGGGAAGTTTAGGAGGTTTAGGAGGTTTAGGATTGAACAACTTAAAGAGACTGTTCATTAAAGCGGTTAAATCATCTAAGCCCGTTTAAGCTTACTAGGCCTTATTAAATTTCCTAAACTATTAAAACTCACTTAGCCTTTATCCTCTCCAAACTTTTACTTCTTCCTGACAAGCTCTATACTAGTGAAACATTACCTTTGCAGCCATAAATAAAGCAACCTATGAAATTTACGGATCGACTGGATAGAAGCGCATCAGCTCAACTCTTTGAAGAAGCAAAAGAATATTTCCCAGGAGGAGTGAATTCTCCTGTACGTGCATTTAAATCTGTTTCCGGGCCACCACTTTTTATAAAAGAAGGGCAGGGCTCCCGAATTACAGATGAAGATGACAATACTTATATTGATTTCTGTTGCTCATGGGGGCCACTTATTCTGGGGCATAACAATAAAGGGATTCGGGAGCTCGTCCTTGAAACAATAAAAAAAGGGACTTCTTTTGGTACTCCCAATCGGATGGGTAATTTATTAGGAAAGCTCATCATTGAAAATAATCGCTTTAT
>JAKSDI010000015.1 GCA_022360175.1 Chitinophagales bacterium | reverse complement strand
TGCTTTACCTGCTAAGAATTTTGAGCCACATCACATTTATAATTTAACCGTATGTCAAAGAATTAATAGTGCGTAACTTTAGTTCGCTGTGAGTGTACATAACTCTAGTTCGTACAACAGAAGTCGGATGTATATTGAAAAGGATTATAATGGAAATTTCGACTTCGGATGAAGTCGTATGTTGTATTATTTGTGTGACTTCATCCGAAGTCAAAAGCTTTTTTGCCTAAGCAAAAAAGGTATGATTTCTCCGAAATCAATACGCTGACCGAATATAGGCATGGCCGAAACATTCCGTGACGAACAGGGGGCTTGCGCGAACTATTTCTTTTATCCGCTAATTACACAGATTGCTCGAATTTCCCTCACTAGGCCTGTCATTCGTGTCATTAGTGGATAATACAGCTCCACCCACCATTTTAGTGGCTAAAGAAAATGGTCGACATACTATTAGAAAGTAGGTATAGTATTAAAGATTATACCGAAAATGGCAGGGTAGCATTTCGACTTTGGATGAAGTCGTATGTTGTATTATTTGTACAACTTTTTCCGGAATCTATACTCCAGCCGAACTCGTCTTTTGATGCTTGACGAAACACTAAGCCTTAATCCAAAGCTTTCGATAATTGGAGGGAGTAATGCCTTTTATTTTCTTGAAATGCCTTGTGAAGTTGGACACATTCTGAAAGCCAGTCTGATAGCATATTTGTTCTATTGTAGTACTGTTGCTATTTCTCAACAGTATACATGCATTTTCTATACGTAGGCCATTTAGAAACTGGATATATGTTTGCCCCGTATGTAACTTAAAAAAGTAGCTAAACTGTGAGCGGCTTAAGAATGCAATTTTTGCTATTTGATCTATGGTGATCTCCTGGTGAAAATTTTTAAAAGTATAATCTAGTACTTCATTTAAACGCCCTCCTTCATTTTTATTTAAGATCAAATTATAATGCTCACTATTGATATAGGTCTTTTCTGCTTGTCGAAGAAGTGAGAGAATGTCTAAAAAAGTAATGATCAATTGTTCTGAATGAATAGAAGTGGTTGATATAATTTTATGGTAAATCTCTTCTTTTAGTTTTCCTTCAATCTTGATTACTCGATTAGAATCATGTAATAAGGTACGTAAGTGATACATTTCCTTTATTTCAAAGAATTGCTTGCCAAAAGAAAACTCATCAAAAAAGAGTGAAATCCCTTTTATTCCCGGCGATTCATCCGTATGATAAATACTAGAACATTTTAATAGGTGTGGTACATTTGCCCCAATAACAAAAACATCCATTTCCGTAAAGGCAGACATATTATTTCCAGCATAAAAAATACCTTCTCCTTTAATAATTGTAGTTATCTGAAACTCGGGATGGTAGTGCAATTGATTATAAAAATGTGCTGCCTCATCCACCTGAACTAAAAGGGCATGATTTTCTGATTTTGGAATTTTGAAAGGAATAGGCTGATATAGTTTCACTTTGCTGTTTTCGTTCTCTAATAAAATGCATTCTTCTATAGCTAAGACATTATAATGATTCTTTTAGAAATATAAAAAACTGAAAGCGTATAGCATCGTGGTCAAGAGACTACGATAAACATAATAGCAACATACTTTATCCAATATTTATCCCCCTCCTTATCAACTGATACTCCGATTGCTCTGCTTTTAAAGCATTTGCCAGATGTTTTACTCCAGCATCCAGATTGATATCACCACAAGTGAAAATATCTATGGCCGCGTATTGGTGTTCTGGCCAGGTATGAATAGTCAGATGACTTTCTTTTATAATGACGACTCCAGAAATACCATAAGGTGAAAAATGATGAAAATTACTGTTGACCAGGGTTGCACCCATTTCGGTGACAGCCTGGCAAAGCTGTTGTTCAAGATATTGGATATCGTTAAGTATGGAAGGAGGACAGCGCTGGAGCTCAAGCAACACATGGCGTCCAAGAGCAACAGCAGGAGGTTGTTTGGCAAAATTCTTTTCGTATGGATTATTGACCATAATTAATTAGTTAGTCCAGTCATTTTCCTGCAAGATGTGGCCCACGAATTCAGCATCATCATCAATAATGAGGCTATCCTGACGCCGAAGGCAAAAACCGCGAGCTCCATCTCCTGCCCAAAAAACACTAGCCTGGTAAATATCTCCATCTTCATCTTTATCAAAGGATGCCAGTTCTTGATATACTTTAGGAAAATTGCTAAAATCTCCGTCATTTTCAGCAATGGGGTAGCGGCCACCTTGAAAAAGCTGAACATTATCGCCAGTGCGTCCAAAAAGAGGTTTAGCAGCATAAGCTGATGATGGGGGAGCCGCTGGCTCTTTACTAGCCTTGAGTAATGATGAATGCCCAGGAGCTACCTTTTGTAAGAAAGGAAGTAAACCTTTTGACTGGAAAAGCATGCTATAGGCGGGATTGATGATTATACACAAATCATTCAACACAATATTTGTAAGCGTTTCCATCAATTCGGGCTCTTCATAAGCAATAAATTCCCACGGAGCCATTTTAAACCAGAAATCAAACTGTAGATATTGGCCATTAGATTGCTCTATGAAAACCCCTTCATCGGGAGAGAAAATAACATCCTCTAATGGAGCTTTTACTACTGTAGTAAAACCACTGTGTTTGGCTGCTTCTTCAATGATATCCAGATTTAACTCATCTTCCTCATGCCCTAAACTGGATAATAATAAACTGGCTGGCCGATTAGGATACCGGTCCAACAATTGTTGAAATCCTTTTATTAAGCCCTGCGATACCAAGTTGAATTGTCCAGACCTCTTACGCTCTTTACGTCCCAGTTTATCGAACAGCATTCTTTGTATCTGCGTACTTTCTGGTAAAAGAGAAAAGGTATCACCATTGAATTCCAACAATTTAAGAGGAGCAGAGCCTAAGCCACCAGCATAATCGAAACGGCCAATAAGATGATTCCCCAGCTCGTGCTTCAAAGAGTGTTGTACTAGCTGAATAGCATTTGCCGGAATACCGGCTTCATCCCATAATTGATGCTGAGCTACATGCTGAGCAGCTTCGATGAAAATATCATATATCCTATTGGCATCAGTACGAAAATGTTCCATCTCTGCTTCATTAAGCCGCAGTACTTCAGGAGCGATGTAATCGTCATTTTCATCTTCACCAAACCAGGAAAGCCCTTTCCAGCGTAGGTCACGCGTAGAAAGAGTCCCTGTTTCTAATAATCTTTTATCCACCATAAGAGCGAGTTGAGCGAGAACCTCCATAACCTGATTTACCGCTGCTAGGGCGTGAAACAGTAGTACGGCGTGCAGTACGTTGCATACTTTGCCCCGCATTGTTGGTTACGCGATTATAAGTGTTTTGGTCAACATAGGCTGAGCTATGGGGGCGATAAGAGCCCATGCTTCTACCCATGAAATATCCCATTAAACCGTAGTATGCCATACGTGCTACAGGGTTGCGGCGGCGATACTGAGAGTTGGAAGTGTCACTTGCCATTTGAGCTTCTGCCAATGTAAATGTATCTACCGTATTGTCCATATACTTGGCAATAATACGACTGTCTTCAGGCGAGTCTACTACTTGTTCATCTTCAATCCTGAATTCATCCGCTTCTACTTCTTTTACTGTAGTAATGATCCCTTGAGTTGGTGTTACAACTTCTTCATTTACAGTATTACTAGTATTATTGTCAGAACGGAACATGCTATAGCCGATAAAGACTAAGGCAAGAAGACCGTATATGATCCATTTGATTTTCATAATTAGAGTATTTAATATTGGTTTAAGAACGTGTTTAAATTTAGTTTTTTGAATAATATGAAATGCATTACAAAACCGCACGAAGCTCATTTTGAGGTGCATACTTGTAAAGTACGTACCGAAAAATAGCTAAAGTCCGGTGAAGTAAGGCGTTCATATTAGCGAAAGGATTAATTTTAAACATGTTC
>JAKSDI010000016.1 GCA_022360175.1 Chitinophagales bacterium | reverse complement strand
TAGGTGGCCAACCAACATAAAGAACAGCAAAATAGATAGGATACCTTGTCGAAAGAGAACGTCCATAATTATTATTTTTTGCTTTAAAAACTAAGAAATGTCCATGTCCTGCAGCTTCCAATCAAATTTATCGCAAAAAACAATACTAAAATTCTCCCTTTGAGAGAATTCGATATTTTTTAATCTTCCATATGGCGAAATTTTAATACCATCTCCTAATTTCATCAAAATGCCAAATACAACATTGGTAGGTAATCTGAGGGAGAGACAGTCGGGTTCTACCGGTCCATTTGAATCTTTATGAGAAGATCCAGAATACATTTCGACGGGAGATCACTAGCACTGGCCGGTCAAATACATTATTTCACAGAAATATTATTTTCGGAATAGGGGCAAATGAGGGAGGCGTGCATCCTATAGGTGAAAATAACCAAAAGTACTACTCTAAACAATCTACATTATGAAGTACGCCCTATTAACGGGCTGGATGCTACTGGCTATCGTATGTGCCAGCATAGCGCAACCCGCAGCACCTCAAGAAGAACGATTCACAGTAAGCGGTTACATCAAGGATGGAACCAATGGTGAAGAATTATTGTATGCCAATGTATACGAACCCACCAATGATGTGGGAACAACAACTAATCTTTATGGGTTTTACTCTCTGACTTTACCGCAAGGGACTTATGAGTTGACTTTTTCTTACCTCGGCTATCAGGTACTAACTAAAAAACTAACCTTAAATAGCAATACAGAGCTTAATGCAGATTTAATTCCTGAATCTGCCATTTTACAAGAAATTGTAGTTACCGATAAAGTTGTTAATGAGGCTGTCCAGGAAACTGGGATGAGCCGTATAGACCTCCCCATAGAAGACATTAAAAAGATGCCTTCATTACTGGGAGAGCCTGATGTTATTAAGACCATACAAACCCTCCCTGGTGTGACCAGCGCAGGTGAAGGAACCTCTGCCTTTTTTGTAAGAGGTGGTAGTGCTGATCAAAATCTGGTCTTGATAGATGAAGCTCCAGTATATGATGTATCCCATATGTTTGGGTTATTTTCTGTATTCAATTCAGATATCATTAAAAGTGCTGAATTGTATAAAGGAGGTATCCCTTCTAAATATGGAGGCAGATTGTCTTCCTTAATGGAAGTAACTACCCGCGATGGTAACAATAAGCGCTTAAGTGCTTCTGGAGGCATTGGTTTGCTTGCTGCAAAAGGTACAATCGAGGGTCCTATCGTTAAAGATAAAGCGTCATTTATACTTTCTGGGCGTCGCTCTTATGCCGATATTTTCATGAAAAATAATGATGCACTGGACGGCACAACAGTATTATTCCATGATCTCAACGCTAAAATTAACTGGAAAGCCAGCAATAAAGATCGCTTCTTTCTTTCTGCATACAGCGGCCGTGATGTATGGAAATTCAGTGATGATTTTAAGATGGATTGGGGGAATACAACAACAACCTTCCGTTGGAATCACCTATTCAATGAACGCCTGTTTTCTAATCTAACCTTGCTGTATAGTAACTTTGATTATGCGCTTGGTTTTTCTGATCCTGTACAGGGCTTCAAATGGAAAGCCAATCAACAAGAATACTCTCTGAAAGAAGATATCTCCTATTTTGTGACTCCTAGTCTTACACTTAAGTTTGGCTATCAGGGTATTTATCGCAAATTCCAGCCTGGTGACATTAGGCCAACAGATGCGGAAACTTCTGCTTTCATAGGAGTAAAACTGCAAGAACAATATGCATTAGATCATGCGCTCTACATTGGTGCAGAGCATAAAATAACTGATCGTCTCAGCCTTGATTATGGTGTAAGGTATAGCCTATTCCAAAACATAGGAGCAGGTACTGTATATGAATACACTGATCCTAATGACAATATTAATATAGAGGTAATTGATTCTACTGTTTATGATGATTTTGAGATCATCAAAACGTTCCAGAATCCAGAGCCACGTTTTGCCGCACGTTATCTGCTAGATGATCAAAGCTCTGTAAAATTATCTTACAACAGAATGACTCAATACATCCATCTTATCTCCAATTCTACAGTACCAATTCCATTTGCAACCTGGGCTCCAAGCTCTACTTATTTGAATCCCCAAAAAGCAGATCAGGTAGCAGCAGGGTATTTCCGAAACTTCCGGGATGATACTTATGAATTTTCTGTAGAAGCTTATTATAAGAAATCAGTTGATGTTACTGCTTTTGCAGATAATGCCTCTCTCTTTTTCAACAAGAACTTATCTACAGAATTCCGTCAGGGAGAAGCAGAATCATATGGTGTAGAATTCTTCTTGCGCAAAAACAAAGGGGACTTAAGAGGTTTTGCCAGCTACACCTGGTCTAAGACTGAAATGACCGTAGAAACGATCAATAACAACAAGGCATTTCCTGCCAACCATGATCGCAGACACAACCTCAATATAGCACTGGCATATGATATTAATGATAACTGGAATGTAGGAGCTGCGTTCACTTATGGTACCGGAAGGCCAATTACACTACCTACTGGCCGTTATGATTTTGATGGATACCAGGTGAACCTATATTCTGATAGAAATGGTTATCGTTTACCAGATTTCCATCGCCTAGACCTATCTGTTACTTATGAGCCTAAGAAAAATGAAGGGCGTCGTTGGCAAAACAGTTTTGCTGCAGGTGTTTACAATGCCTACAATCGTCAAAATCCATTTACTATCTATACCCGCACAAAGCAAGATGAAGATGGTAATATCATCGGAGATGGTACAGAGAAAGAAGCTCGATTGGTATACCTCTTTGGTGCGTTGCCATACGTTGGCTGGAACTTTAAATTTTAATCACTCGATAATTAATAAGACATGAAACATATATTTGCATTAGCCCTTTTATCTCTTGCTTTCTTTAGCTGTGAAAAAACGATCACACTGGATCTAGATCAAACAGAACCGGTCATTGTGATTGAGGCACTTCTAACCGACCAGCCTGGTAGGCAATTTGTAAAACTAAGCCGCACTATTGGCTTTAATGATAAAGGTACCACACCTGGTATTTCTGAAGCAGAAGTGCACATTTCAGGACCAGAAGGAACGGTTTATCAATTTCAGGAATCAGAGACGGGGTATTATCTCCCTGTTGATGATTTTAAAGGCCATGTGGGAGAAGAATATACCCTTACGGTAAAAGCGGATGGACAGACATATACTGCTACTGAAACGATGTATTATGTTCCTCCATTTGATAGCCTTTCTTCCAGAATTGACCTGGATGAGCAACTTGACCCAGAAGATGAAGGATACTTTTATGAAGTACTTTTTTATATCAAAGAACCCAAAGAGACCAAGGACTATTATTTGGTCAAATTTTTACGCAATGACACTATACAAAACTGGGATGGTGATGGTGTATTCTATACCAATGATGAATTCTTAAATGATGAAATAAATGCGCTGCCAGCTCCAATTTATTATGCACACGGGGATATAGCCACAGTAGAAATGTATAGCATTTCCCGAGACGGATATATCTACTTTCTTGACCTCGAAAGCAATATCAATAGCGATGGAGGTATGTTTGAAGGTACTCCCTCCAATATTAGAACAAATATTGAGGGGGGAGCGGTAGGATATTTTCAGGTATCTTCTCTTACTACTTCTACAATAGAAGTCCTGGATTAGATGGTGCGCTACGTCCTAAAAATGAACTGATAAAAATCAACTGTCTGGCTGATCATAGTCAGACAGTTGTCGTTTAAGGGAAGGTATATTTGATACATAAATAATTAAAAGAGACAGTTATGAATGCAGATACATCCATAAGAACAATAATGACCACCGACTTGGTAACTGTTTCGCCTGACGTACCAGCGAAAGCTATACAGCAAATATTCCGTGAAAATGATTTTCATCATCTGCCAGTAGTGGAAAGAGGCGAACGATTAGTGGGTATCATCAGTAAAGAAGATGTCTTCAAATTATCTTATGTACTTTCTTTACAAACTACAGGAAATACTTACTCCAAAAAAGAGTATGAAACACTCAAGGCAGTAGATATTATGACTAAATATCCAGTTACGCTAGACCCTGACGATAATATAGGCCTGGCTGCGGATATATTCCTTGCCAACAAATTCCACGCTTTGCCAATCGTAGAAGATGATCAGTTACTTGGCCTTATCACTATGCATGATCTGCTAAAGTTCAGTTTCGATGCTATGGTAGTAGATAAAGTAGAGGAAACGTACGAGGAATAAGTTATTTTCTTTAATGGTCAAAAATGTAGCAGTCATGAAAGATAAATCCACTACTGTAGGCAACATCATGAGTACCCCAGTAATTACGGTACACAAGGATGATACAATGAGTAAGGTACAGGATATTTTTAGGAAGAATAATATTCACCACATACCAGTCATAGCAGAGGGGAATAAAGTGGTAGGAATTATCAGCAAATCTGACTACCTGCGTCTACTCCATGGTTTTACACTCTTTAAAACAGAAAAAAGTATTGCTTATAATGATGCCATTATGCGATCCCTCCTCGTAGGAGAAGTTATGACCCGTCAGGTGGCAACTCTTAATCCAGAAGATAGCCTCGAAATGGCCGCTGGTTTTTTTAGAGAAAACCTCTTTCATGCTCTTCCTGTAATCTCTGCTCAGGGTCAACTAATAGGCATTATAACTACCTTCGATCTGATCACGTATGCATATGCAGACACTTACGTGACTGAATTGTAAGGCAAAGTAAATATGAATTAAGAACTTAATTATGTGAAATAACGTTGAGGAGTTGAATATGTCAGGCGCTACTTCCAATTCGAAGAGCGCCTGATTTATAGTGTGTTTAGGATTTATTAATCGGACTTATTTCGCCACTAATCAACTTATATTTTGTTGAAAGAACGCTCATTTAGCTTAGGCTAAAATCGCAACCTTCCGCCTCATCTAAGCCAATTAGTGGCAAAATCGTCTCAAAGAACAAATTCCTAAACACACTCTTAATTTACCACTGGCACTTTTGGTTGAAAAAGGTTAACTTTGAACTCAAACCAAGCGAACGATGAAGCAAACCTTACTCAACCTTCTTTTTCTTTTTAGCTGCTCTCTTGGAGCGATTGCTCAAATCACCGTTACTAACAGCACTTTTCCGGAAGTAGGTGATACCTTACTAACTGCCGTTGACAATATTCCTTCCAATATAGTTATTACACCAGCAGGCCCCGATCAAAGTTGGAGTTATGTAAACTTAGAGGCTCCTTTCAACCGGAGCAGCGTTTTACAACCAGCAGAGCAAGGACCTGGTGCGTATGCCTTCCCAAGTGCAGATTACTATACTGAATATACAGAAGGAGTGGTTGCTTACTATAAGGTTAGCAATAACAAGGTAGAGATTATTGGTTTATATGGTGAAGACCCCATTGGGCTTGGTTTGCAAACAGCCTCTAATATTGAGCCAGCACTGCCTGTCCGGAGAGCGCCTATGAATTTCCTGGATGTCAACCAGGTAGAATACGATGTTTCTGTGCCAATTGACGCAGATGATCTTCCAACTGCTATTCTTGAGAACTTTCCGATTACCCCAGATTCTCTTCGCGTTCGTGCGAATGTTAGCCGCCTGGATGTTGTAGATGCCTGGGGTACATTGACCATACCTGGAGGTATCTATGATGTACTACGGGAAAAACGTACAGAATACCGTGAGGTGCGTTTAGATGCAAAAATTGGCATCTTTGACTGGTATGATGTGACGGATATTGCTCTTGAATTCCTTCCCCTGGAAAACCTGGGGCAAGACACTTCCATCAGTTACCATTTCATTAGTAATGAAACGATTGAACCTATTGCCATTGTAGAGATGAACAATGATGAAACAATTGTTGAACGCGTAGAATTCAAAGCTAATACGGTTACGTCCAGCCTTCAAACACTTTCTGATTTAAAGCCAGGTGTATATGCTTTTCCAAACCCTGCAATAGTATCCGTTCGCTTTGAATTTACAGACTTACCTTCTGGTAAATATAAACTCAAAATTCTTAACATCCTTGGTATAGAGGTATGGTCTCATGATTATCGGATAACAGGCAATCACACTGAAAAAGTAGATATTTCGGCCCTTCGCAAGGGGACTTATCTTTATAGCCTGTCTGATGAGAAAGGAAAAATAATAACAACCAGAAGGTTAGTAGTGGTTCGTCCATAAAAACAAACAAGGGGTTCATTTTCTATTCTATTAAAGAAAAACATTTGTTCTTTGACAAATTTGAGTTGTCCAAGAACTGATGTATCTTTTGCCCCAAAATTAGGTGCATGAAAATTATATATACAGCTGTATTCACTATTAGTATATTGCTAGTTTCCTGTCAGGATAACTCAAAGCAAACTACAGCTTCTTCTCAGCAAGAAACTACTTCGACAACAGAAGAGCATACAACAGCTCAAGCCAATCAAGGCGAAAAGCTTTACCAAAGTGTTCCGCTGGATACATTAATGATGTTATTCCAACAGTGTGATTACATAGATTATGTGTTTTATTACACCAACTTTAGCGTAAGTCAAAGCAATCAATCTGACATTCAGCAATCGCTTAGATATATTTCTGAAAACCCTCCTTTTATAAAGGAAGAGTGCAAACCACAAGGGCATATTTTCTTTCAGGTCAATGGCGATAACAGATTAGAAGCTGATCTTTATTTCCAGGCAGGTTGTACTTATTATGTCTTTTATAAAGATGGGAAGCCGGCTTATGCCAATGAGTTAATGCCTTCAGGTATACAGTTTTATAACAACATTTTTCAATCTGTCAAGCAATAAATGAAGCATCATCCTTACGCCGTTATAGATCTTGGTACCAATACCTTCCATTTGTTGATTGCTCAACAAGATGACGATCCATATACGATAAAGGAAATTACTCGATTACGTCGCTTTATTAAGCTTGCAGAAGAAGGCATTGAAACCATTGGAAATGCTCCTTATCAAAGAGGGCTAAAAACGTTGAAGGACTTCAGAGAAATTTTAAAGCAATACAATATTCCTCTTGAGAAGGTACTTGCTTTTGGCACAGCTGCATTACGTACTGCAAGCAATGGTCAAAAATTCATTGAGGAAGTAGCTGAAGAAACTGGCATTCATATAGAATTGATTCCTGGAAGCAGGGAAGCTTTGCTCATTCATAAAGGTGTGTCTTTATTAGTCCCTCCCCAGTCAGAGCGTCACCTAATTATGGATATTGGAGGAGGAAGTGTAGAGTTTATCCTTGCCAGCGAGCAGGGAGTAGAATGGTGCCAGAGTTTTCCGATAGGAGTAGCTGTCTTACATAATCGATTTTATCATCCTGATCCCATTTCTCAAAAGCATTTGGAGCTCTTAAAACAGTTTTTAAAAGACAGCCTTCAACCATTACAGACAAGTCTAAACCAATTTCCAGCTAAACGTTTGATAGGTGCTTCTGGTACATTTGACGTGCTGGAAACTTTTCTTTCCAAAACTACTGAAGAATATAAGTACTCCACAGTTGTAAGTAATGATTTCTTTAATTTTCATCAACAACTCCTACCCACTTCTATTGCTGAAAGACGGGCTATTAAAGGGATGCCAGAATCAAGAGCAGATATGATACTGGTTGCAGTTGTTCTTGTTGAGGTAGTATTACGGCTATCAGGCATTGAAGAGATAATTGTCTCTCCTTATGCTATGAAAGAAGGAATGTTGGCAGAACTTTTGTTTGAGGAAGTATGAGTAAGTATCAAATGTTGAATTGTATCCTGTGCAGGCAATAACCTATATGCTGATACAGATCAATACTTTGAACTTGACACTTGGGCCTGAGTTTGAACCTCCCATACAGGGTATGCACTCATATCACTCTTTGAACAAGGACGCCAATAAGTGAAGTTAGGATATCCCTAATCACTTATCACCAATCACTATTGAGCCCTCTTTTCCCACTGCTCCCTGAACAACTGCCTCCTGAAAAACTGAACACTGCCCAACTGCCCACTGAACTCCTACCCTATTGCCTCCTGTTGCTTATCGTATTTCTTCTCCAGGCTTCTTTTTAACTCATCCAATGTATGTTGCATAATAGGACGAATTCTGCGCTTCACCAGAATTCCTGGTACGGGAAAACGGAATCTGTAATTGACATCCCAACTGATATTGGTACGCCCATCTCCCAACTCGGTAATAGCAATGGTGCCTACATAATCTCTGGCAGGCAAGCCCGATAACATTTTATAACTATATGAAAAGTAAGGCTCGTATCCTATCAATTCTTCACGGAAAAGGTATTTACCCGTTCGTACTTTTCGGATGGCTCCTTTTTGATCATTATTGGGATCCCCCTCTTTCTCTTTTTCAATGTCTAGAGAAGGAGCATCTAACTGGAAAAAGTCGCTCAGTTCTTGCCATACAAACTCCAATGGAGCTATCACTTTCTTTTCTGCAACTATTGTCCAAGCACGTTTCTCACTAACAGCTCCCCAGAACAAATAACACAGAATTCCTGCTGCCAAAGTAAACAGGCTATAGAATAATAACATTCCGGTAGAGTAATCAAATCCTTTAAGCATTTGTTGAGCAAGTGCTACCATTTTAGAAAGGCCCAGGCTGAATGCCACTAGCACTAAAACGCCTCCCATAGCATAACCCCAGTTTCTTTGTTTCCACAACCACCAGGCTGCAACAAAAAATGCTGGCAAAATGATAGCCATATCTAATACAATAATCAATATATGTTCAGGAGCTACTTTTTGTATATGTGCCTGATAACTATCGAATAGCCATACACCGTATAGAATTAAGGCAGTTCCCGCAAAAAATACGATCATGGAATTTCTTGGAAAAGCTTTAGAAACATTTTTCTTAAACAGCCCAATATCAATACTCAAAAAACCTGTAATAGCCCCATAAAAAGAAAGGCAAACCAGCGCTACATAAACAGGGAACAATGCATTTAATATACCTCCAAATGCATACAAAGAATAAGTATAAAAAATGTAAACAAAAGCAGCCAGGAAGACTACCCAGCCTTTTTGTTGGCCTCTGCCTATTAAACTATGCCCCCAATAGATCATGGGTACACACAAAATGGTAATTATATCCTTGCCAAGCGCCTCTGGTATAAGATGAGGTTCCAGATAGTGCTGATAAATAGACCCGCCACTGATAAATGAAGGGACTGCAGCAATCAGCAAAAGAGGAAGTATAAAGTAGGTAATTCGTGTAAGGATATTCTCAGTAGAACGTTGCATAAGAGAATATTTTGTTTCTGTATAATTAGCCTGCAAAATGCAACTTTTTGATCGTATCAGGAAGGAAATTCCTCCTTAACCCACTTATTAATAATTGGTGCAATCAAGGTTTAGCGAAAATTCGCAAATTTCTTCGCCCAATACTTTATTTTTATCCAAAAACCCCTTATTTTAGTAGCGAAAATTCGCTAAATTATTTGAAGCAATAAATTTAACGCTGCTAAAATATGGGTATTCAAGTATCTGAGTAGCAACAATTGCAAACCATAATTCATCTATTATCAGTTGCTGAGTTTATTCTTCAATAGCTACTAAAAAAATACAAAACCAGAATAATAATGCCAGATACACTTGTTCAATCAACAGCCCTTAAAGGAGGAGAATTTCTGATAAAGGAAGATACCATTGAAAACACCTTCATCCCCGAAGAAATCAATGAAGAGCAACAAATGGTACGTGATATGGTACGTGATTTTCTAAATAATGAGATCATACCAAGTCTCGAACGCCTTGAAGTACAAGAAGAAGGCCTGGCTGCAAGTTTGCTTGAGAAAATGGCAGAACTGGGATTACTTGGTACCCATATGCCTGAAGCTTATGGTGGCATGGCCATGGATACCAATACCAATACTTTGATCTGTGATGTTTTTGGCCCTGCTGGAGCTTTTACTGTTTCTTATGCAGCTCATACTGGTATCGGCATGTTGCCAATTCTTTACTTCGGTACTGAAGAACAAAAAGAAAAATATTTACCGAGGCTAATCGGTGGTGAACTAAAAGCTGCTTACTGTTTAACAGAACCTAGTTCTGGTTCGGATGCGCTCGCCGCAAAAACTCGTGCAGATTTGTCAGAGGATGGCAAAAATTACATCATCAATGGTCAGAAGATGTGGATTTCCAATGCTGGTTTTGCTGATATTTTCATTGTATTTGCACAAATTGATGGAGATAAGTTTACTGGCTTTATCGTAGAGAAAAATTCTAAAGGCTTAACACTAGGTGCTGAGGAGAAAAAACTCGGTATTAAAGGGTCTTCTACTCGCCAGGTATTCTTTGAAAATGTAGAAGTTCCTGCAGACAACGTATTAGGAGAAATTGGCAAAGGCCACCTGATTGCTTTTAATGCACTTAATGTAGGCCGTTTTAAACTTTGCGCACTATGCCTCGGAGGTGCTAAAAAGAGTATTTCTACTGCTGTACAATACGCCAATGAACGCATCCAATTCAAGCAGCCTATCGCTAATTTTGGTGCGATCCAATATAAACTGGCAGAGCAAACTATCCGCATATTTGCTGCTGAAAGTGCGCTGTATAGAGTATCTAATATGATGCAGCAGAAGAATAAATCCCTGATAGCAAATGGAGCAACTTTTGCAGAAGCAAAACTAAAAGCTGCTGAAGAATATGCTATTGAATGCGCTTTATTAAAAGTAGCAGGATCTGAAGCCTTGGATTATGTGATAGATGAAACCTTACAAATACATGGTGGCATGGGGTATTCAGAGGAAGGAACAGCTGCTCGTGCATTTCGCGATGCTCGCATCAACCGTATTTATGAAGGGACCAATGAAATCAATCGTTTGCTTTCTATTGATATGTTGCTTCGCCGTGCAATGAAAGGAGCATTAGACATAGTAAGCCCAGCCTGGGAAGTTCAAAAAGAACTGGCTTCTATGCCAAGTTTTGAACAAGCAGAAGGCAGATATGGTGCAGAATATAAAGCAGTCAAAGACTTCAAAAAAGCGGTACTGATGGTAGCTGGCGCTGCTGCAAAAATGCAGATGGATGGCCTAATCAATCTAAAAGAGGAGCAAGAAATCATTATGAATGTATCGGACATGTTACTAGATACGCTCCTTGCAGAGTCCATGCTCCTAAGAGTAAACAAATTATCCACTATGGATACTGCTGTAAATCAGGAAGCATATGATGCAATGCTCAAGACTTTCATCACCGATGCTACTGCTCGTGTCAATAAGAATGCAACAGATGCATTAGTATCATTTGCTGAAGGGGATTTACTCCGTACCATGCTTATGGGGCTAAAGCGATTCACTAAGTATACTCCCACTAATGTAAAAAAGGCACGCCGATTGATTGCAAAGGCATTGATTGAAAAAAATGAATATTGCTTTTAATACGATTATTACACAGTGATCAACTCAATGTTGATTTGTCTTTAAAAAGAAAGAATGAGTATTTAGCCCTGGTTAATCCCAGGGCTTTTTTTTTAACTTTGCTTCTCATTTAATCAAAATACTATGTTTGGGAATTTACTTGGCGATATGGAAGAACGCCAAAAAGAAATGCGCAAAAGATTGGCTGAAATCACTGTAGAAGGTGAAGCAGGCGATGGCGCAGTAAAAGTTGTTGCCAACGCCAATCGTGAAATTATTAATATTAGCTTCGATAGAAATAAGCTGGACTGGGATGATACAGAAATGGTAGAAGACCTTATTATCGCTGCGGTTAATAATTCATTACAGAAAGCTGCTGAAACAGAATCATCAGAAGCTCAAAATTTACTTAAGGATATGCTCCCTCCTGGGCTAGGTAATATGGGAAATTTATTTGGATAAATTTGAAGTGGAGGATCGGGAATAAAAAGTGGGAAATCGCAAGTAAGGATTGGGATAAATTCTGACTTTCGATTTCCCATTTCCAACTCCCCGCTTCCGACTTCCAACTCCATACTAATCCTCCCTTTCTTTCGTTTATACCGATAGTAATTCACTTTTGTATAAAATAGTTCTTCCTGGATAAAGGAAGTACAGCAAACATTATAATAAATGCGTATCATATTGACCGCAGCCTTTCTTTTAACATCTACTTTTCTATTAAATGCACAACCACCTAGTATTGGACTGGTGGCATATTATCCTTTTGAAAATAGTTTATCTGATGTAACCGGAAATACAGCCAACCTGGGAGCAGCCAGTGGCAATCCGTACTATACTTGTGGTGTAGAAGGCGAAGCGATTTCTCTAAATGGACAGGCTGACGAAATTACTATTCTGGGCGGACCCGTTAATGATGAATTCGACCTGGAAGATGTTAGTATCAGTTTGTACTTTAAGCCACGAGGTGGCAATGGGCAACAATATATTCTTTCTAAGCGCAGTCCAAGTTGTTTTGGTGGCAATGAATTTTTCCTTCGCTATGTACCACAAACGCGTACTATAAACTGTGTATTTAGAGAAACTGATAATATCTCTGCTGAGGTCTTTACACAATTAGAAAATACTTCTTGCTGGCAGCATGTAGGAATTGTTCGTGAAAGTGGTCGTTTAAGGCTATTCGTCAATGGTGAACTGGTAGCAGTTGACGGGACTCCTAATCGTGTAGATATTGAAAACGATGGTGACCTTATCATAGGTGATAGTGATTGTAAATCAGCATTGGAGTTTCCTTTCAATGGTGTAATTGATGAACTAAGAGTATATAGTCGTGCATTAGATGAGCAGGAAATGAGGTCTCTTTATTATCTGGCTCCTGATCAAATTGAAAAAGATGGGCAGGTAACCAATGTTTTTTTAGGAAATTCCATTGATATATCCGTGACCAATACTTGCGCTACTAATTTTAGCTGGACTCCAACTGATGATGTATCCGACCCCAGCTCCCTTACCCCCACTATCACGCCTTCGGTGAAAGGAGAAATAGTATATACAATAGCCTTGTTGGATACGGTCACTTCTTGCATAGCTACAGACTCTATCCTGATTAACGTAATTGACCCTAATGACCTGGACTGTAATGCGATCTTTCTCCCCAGTGCATTCACTCCTAATGATGATGGACTCAACGATACCTATGGCATAAGTAATCCGTTTGCAGTACAAGATTTCCTGGCTTTTGATATTTTTGATCGTTGGGGTAATAAAGTTTTCTCTGCTGAAACACCTTTTGATAGATGGGATGGTTCTTATAAGGACCAAGCAGTTAATCCAGGAGTGATGAAATACGTATTACAATATATCTGCGAAGGAGAAGAAGAAATACTTACCGGAACCATTTCGATATTGAGGTGATGAGATCAGGGGGTTAAAGATGTGGTTATGTAGTTAAGTAAGCGATCAGGGAGTGATGTGGTGAGTCGTGAGTGGTATATTTTGTGTTCTTCAACACCTGATTTTAATGGATGATTTAAGTAAAAGAGCACCTTTAATTAATCTTTTTATGGTGGCATCTTTTCACTCATATCTGCGTTGCGTACTCGTGTTAATAACTTTGGCTATTACACTCCGCCGCGCCTTGATCTGAGCAAAAATATGCTCGACCAAAAAAGCAACCTAATTATGCGCTCTTACTTAGATGGAAGCTTTACTTTTCCTATCATTTTGGGATTACTGCCATCTAAATCATCTATGTTTTCCTGGCTAAATTGCCGATTTAAATAGCTCCGCAGTAAAGAAAGCATAAAAGATTAGTAGAAGAATCCCTTCCCAACGAGTAATTTTTTTGTTATTGGACATGATGCCAAACAGAATAGTCATAGCAATCATTAAAGGCAAGAACATCTCATTAATATTAGCTGGAATTTTCAACTCACCAAAGAACGAGGGAATGGACATCACTATATAGGTGTTAAAGATATTGGACCCCAATACATTACCTACTGCCATGGATGCTTTGCCTTTTCTCGCTGCATTGAGGCTCACGATCACTTCAGGAAGGGACGTTCCTAGTGCTACGGCAGAAAGAGCAATAATTTCGGGTTTCACTCCTGCTATAGCCGACAATTCACTAATAGCAGTAATCGTATAATCAGCTCCTAGCCAGACAAACAAGCCTCCACCAATTAGTTTGAGATATGTTTTCCAGTTTACTTTTGAACCTTCTATTTTTTCTCCCCCCTCTTCTCCTTCATCTGATTTAAAAGAATAAGCCAGGAAAAGAACAATTCCCATTAAAAATAGAATGGCCTCAATCAGAGAGAAATGAAAATCTTTAAGGGCAAAAAATAAAAGGAAAGCAGAGCCCCAAAGGTAGGGCATATCAATATGCCAAATATTGTATTCCAGTTCAATTTTTTTGCTAAAAGCAGCTGTTAAACCTAGCACCAATGCTATATTGGTAATATTAGAACCAACTACATTTCCAACTACAATCTCTGATTCTCCACTGAAAACAGAAGCAATAGAAGTGGCTAGTTCGGGAAGAGAAGTACCAAAAGCTACAATGGTCACACCTATGATAAAAGGAGATATGCCCAAAGATAAGCCAATCTGTTCAGCCGAATCCACAAACCAGTCAGACGCTTTCAATAAGACAGCCAGGCTGATAACAAATAATCCTATATATAATGCTATTGTCATAAAATATCTTGCATTTGCCCGTATCAGTACGATGTAGCAATAAAAAACAAATATCTTTTATTTATTCTTCATTCCTTATGACGTACAAATTTACTGATGGTCTCGGTTTTAACCGAGCTTTTCAAATGTTCGGGCAAATGTAAGATATTTTTGATGGAGTACAGTAGCAAGCGCTGCTCAATCCTGCCACATCTGGCTTTCATGGTTAAAAATACCTCCCTCTATCCTCTCTGATTGTAATAATAGGTCTCTACCTGCCAGATAATCCTGTAATCTTCGATCATGGATATTAGAGCCTTTGATCACATAGCTGGAAAACTGCCTCATATCAAATAAATCAGTCCAACTCATTTGCCCTCGGTCATTCCAGGGGTTATATACTTTATAATCTGATAATACATAACGAGCCTCTGGAAAATATATCCAGAATAAGGGGTGTTCATATTTAAAATTCCCATTATCATCATACTCCTCTTTCATTGGTGCAATACCTAGTATACGTACTTCCAATTTCCCTCTACGGCTGTCAAAATACCAAACCTCCTTTAAACGATAGCGCTTAACATCACGTGGATCAATCTCATTTTCAACAATTGTATATTCTTCACTACCACCATCTGGGTTATAGATAGCAACTGTATCTATACTACTTAGCTTAGCTGATATTTCTTCTATGGAAAGGGGAGTGCTAAATTTATCATCTTCTGTACTATAAGCTTGTAATTCTCTCGCTTCTATAGCACTTGTCAAAATTGAGAATAAAGGCTGATCAGGATAGCGGAATGGTAAGTTCATTTTTTCTCTCGTATCAATCACTCTCCAAATCCGCTTTTCCCAGAGTATATCTGCCTCCCGAAGTGGAGGGTCTGGGAGGAAACGCTCATTAGCAAGAGTCGTTCTTTCCACAATATCATCTTTTGGGGATACTGAGGGCTGTGCCATTACAGAAATGGCAAGTATAACTAATGTCATTAAACTACTTAATCTCTTCATGGCTTTATTATTGAATATTAAAAATGAGCCCATTCAGTTGACGAGCAACTTCATCTCCTGGGCACTTGACA
Source organism: Chitinophagales bacterium (assembly GCA_022360175.1). Taxonomy (GTDB): domain Bacteria; phylum Bacteroidota; class Bacteroidia; order Chitinophagales; family Saprospiraceae; genus JAKSDI01. Next base: position 22,839 of record JAKSDI010000016.1, on the reverse strand, counting down.
CGTATCTCATTGAAATAATAAATATCACCAGCTTCTGCTCGATTAATAAGTCGTTTTGCTTCAGCAGAAAATCTAGCACCACTACTCTGCGCAATTTGTATATCTCCCCCTTTAGGCACTCTCACCACTTCACATATCACCAGATTGCAGCGAGCCTCAAAGTCAAAATTTTCCAGCCTGGGAATAAGTCCTAATTGTGCTCTGAAAGTAGCTGCTGGTATTCTTCCTCCACGTTTATTTCCCAACATCAGAACCGGGTCGGGTATTTTCTTTACTCTAAAATCAAAAGTTGTAGGTTCCAGACCTCCTCCTGCTATTGTAATAGAGGCAGTTCCTACTCGTTGAGGTTTAACCGAATAATGGCTTCCCCCCTGATGAAGCATATCAACTCCCGTAGCCTGCACTCTAATTTCACTACTAGGCACGCCTGCTGCGGCTATAGTCAGCGGGTTATCAACACCGACATAAAAAACGTTCATTTTATCTGCAGCAACAGCAACAGAACGTTCTCCGACCTGATAGGAAAAAGATTTTTCAAAAGTTTCTATATTTCCTGTAAGGGGATCTTCCAGTTCAATAATCGCTCTGTGTTGCTTGCTACCTATAGGACCAGTAGTTGCTGAAAACAAAGCTTTGCCGTTTTCTACGGGTAAGTACCTGCCATCTACTTTCACTCTAATATTATCAGCAGTACTACTATAGGCAGCCAGGAAGATTTCACTGGCAAATCGTTCTCCTCTTATTACATAACTGCTCTCTGCCGAGATTACGGGCTCATACGCATCCATGACAATATTGGCGCCCATTTTTCCTAAAAAATGATTTAGAATGGTTGCTTCCGCTACCTCTATGTCATTTTCAAACTTCCGGATAATTGGTAGCACCGCAGCCACAGGCATCTGCTGAAAAGTATAAGCAGACCAACTTGGTTTATCACTACCTTCAGGCACTTCAGGAATAGATAAGGGCAGGCTCGCCTCCAACATGCGATAGGCTTCCTTTTCGTCTATCAGAGCGAGCATTTGCGCTCGTGTTGTTTCTAGCCTGGATGCCAGAGTGTCTCCCCTGCCCTCTTCTACTAATATGCGCGTAGGAATATCTTTGTCCAGTTTACGAACTGGTTGTCCTGTTTCATCCAAACCTCCTGCTTCCTCTATAATCCCATTGCGTAATGTATTTAATTCCAATTTCATATCTCGTGATAAGCGGTGTAATTCTTCTGCTTTTTTAAGGTATGGCTCAAATTGCTGATAAGCCGCCGCTTCTTCTCGGATAGCTTCCAGCATCTGTTTATTTGAGCCTAATACTAATTGACTGCTATCTCCCAGGCTCTTATCCAGCGTAAAAAAAGCCTGAACAATTTCTGCTGAAACATTTAGAGCCAGCAAGGCAGTAAGTACTATATACATCAAGTTGATCATCAACTGACGCGGATCTTTGGGTATCGACATATTTCTTACTTTGCGGACAGGCATCACAATGATACCTCAATCCAGGTTGAGTACTAAATAATATCGATGTTCCTTGTTTACTGAAGTTTAGAGAACAGCTGAGGTGTAAGTGTTAACTTTAAGTTCAAGTGCAAGTTTCAAGTTTGATTAATTGGCACAGCTAGCAGATTCATTTTTTCAACTATGCTTGCGCTTTGAACTTGCGTTTGCGTTTATTAAGGCCTTTCCGATGTTCGATTCTGTACTCATAATGCCCGCTCGGCCGATAGGTTACAATTATTTATCAAAAAATACTTAAATCTTTTAGGGGGCTTATTACATTTGTAGGGATGTTTGGTAATAAAGCGTTGTATAGCTGTAAGGAAAGCTTTTTTAAAAAGAACTTTCATACATTAAACTATTCACTGATTATCAATATCTATACAAGTAAAATATAGCTATGCCACTGGATCAGATTGATGTAGATAAAATGGAACTCAGCCCTGCTGGAGAAGTTAAGGAGATGTCATTCTTGGAACATCTAGAGGAATTGCGTTGGCATATTATTCGCTCGTTGATTGCTATTATATCAATGGGTATTATACTTTTTCTTTTCCAACGCTGGATGTTTGATGTTGTCATTTTTGGCCCTACTCGTGACGACTTCTTTTCTTATAAAGTAATCTGTCAACTATCCAATAATATTGGTTTGGGAGACATGATGTGCTTCACACCCCCTGATTTTGCAAAGATTGCGATTGGTTTTGGAGAGCCTTTTATCATGAGTATTAAGGTTTCTTTTGTAATGGGGTTCATCCTTGCCTTTCCTTTTGTACTCTGGGAATTTTGGAAGTTTGTGAAGCCTGGCCTTTACGATAAGGAGAAAAAAGCTGCCAGAGGAATGGTAGCTATATGTTCGATTCTTTTTCTATTGGGAGTATTATTTGGTTATTTTATCATTGCTCCATTTGCTGTCAACTTTTTGGCTGGATATAGTATTCCGGGAGTTCAGAATACACCAACGATGTCTTCCTTCATCAATTACATGATTATGTTTACGGCTCCGGCCGGGCTTATCTTTGAATTACCAGTTATTGTTTATTTTTTATCGAAGGTAGGTTTGGTCACGCCGGAAGGTATGAAAAAATATCGCCGTCATTCTATCATTGGGGTCTTGCTGCTTGCTGCGCTTATTACTCCGCCAGATGTAGTTACCCAATTCTTGATAGGGATTCCTTTATATATACTTTATGAAGTAAGTATTTTAGTATCTGCTCGCGTACAAAAGCAGGAAGAGGAAGAGTTTGCTAACTAATACAAGTTGTACTAATCTGCTTTGTATCGGTTGTGCCATTTATATACTATTATTAAGAAATTATGCAACGACTTTCGTCAAATTTGACCCTTTTTTTCAAATTTTTCATTCCTGTTTTTTGGCTGGTTTTTTTTGGTGCATTCACAGCCGCGTCGCTACTATACAAGTACGATTACGTTGGAAATATACCTGCATCAACTTTTAAAATAGGCGTCATATTATTCTATTTATCGGGAGTTATAATGTTTATCTTTACATTAATGAAGCTTGTTCGAGTAGAAGCTAATGATAGTTTTGTTTATGTTACTAATTATTTCAAAGCTGCTCGATACCCTTTCCATAACATAGAAAAATTTAGCGAACGCCATTTTTTAAGTTTTTTATTAGTTAGCATTTATTTTCGCCAGCCAGGGCAATTTGGCAAAAGGGTTACATTCATAGCGACACGTAAAGCATACAAGATGTATTGGGAGCAATACCCAGAACTTTATGAAGAACTCAAAGAAGAGCTTTAGTTCAGTTTTTCAGTGAAGCAGTGGGCAGTAGGCAGTTTTCAGTGGGACTTAACTTGATATGATCTTTCATTTCGTTGGATTTTGTTTTACTCTTAGTTTGCAGTGTTCAGTTTTTCAGTGAAGCAGTGGGCGGTAGGCAGTGTTCAGTGGGACTTAACTTGATATGATTCCTTTCATTTCGTTGGATTTCATTTTATTCTCAATGGGTAGTAGGCAGTTTTTCAGTAGGCAGTAGGCAGTGATTTCGTTTCCATCAACACTGATTGGAATCTTGCAACTTGCTTATCTACTTTTCTTTCTTTATTCTGCTAAAGAAAGGGAAGCTGTTTAGAACATTTCTTTTTCTTGAATATCTGCTACCTTTTGACACACATACTGAGTTGAGTATACTCACTACTCAGCCTGTTTTGTTCTCTTCACCTCCCAGTTCCAAGCGGTATTCATGATATCATCTATATCACGATGAGGTATCCATCCTAATAGTTTTTCAGCTTTCTCATTATTGGCGTATATAGCTACTACATCACCAGGGCGGCGCTCTCCAATTTGATAATTAAGTTTTTGCCCTGTTACTTTCATAAAAGCCTGGATTGCTTCTAATACACTAACACCTTCCCCTATACCAAGATTAAATATTTCAAGATTCTCCTTATTCTTTTCTTCCAGCAAATATTGTAATGCTTTGGTGTGAGCATTTGCAAGGTCCATTACATGAATATAATCCCGGATACAGCTTCCATCTCTGGTCTCATAATCTGCTCCAAAAACAGTCATCCCTTTTCGTTTACCTACTGCAGTTTCCGTAATAACTGGTACCAAATTAGAAGCTGGATTACTTGGAGCCTCTCCTATCAATGCACTTTCGTGTGCTCCTGCAGGGTTAAAATACCTCAGTAATACACTTTTACACATAGGGTAACGGTGAGCAAAATCAACAATCATTTGCTCTCCCATTTGTTTCGTTCTTGCATAAGGAGACTCTGCTTCCTGTAAAGGAGTATTTTCTGTAACTGGCAGTTCATTCGCATTCCCATAAACAGAGCAGCTGGAAGAAAAAATTAAATTAGGTACATTGAAGCGAGCCATTCCCTCCAGAATATTGAGTAAACTATTCAGATTGTTACGAAAATATTCAATAGGGTGCTGAACAGATTCTCCTACGGATTTCAAAGCTGCAAAATGGATGATCCCTTCCAGGTCTGGATTTTCCTTAAACACCTGCTCTATAGCATCTTCCCAACAAAGATCAATAGCATAATTTTTAACTTTTTTACCTGTAATAGTTTCTATTCCTTCCAGCACTTCTTCACTAGAATTGCAGAAATTATCTACAGAAATGACCTCAAAGCCATTCATTATTAAATCTACTATAGTATGGCTTCCTATATAACCACAGCCTCCTGTTACTAGAATTTTACTCATAATTACTATTGATACTTAAAACAGTCGTTCTTTATTAGCTTAGTTCGTAGTCTTGTTCTCCTATTATCATTTCATATTGTTGAACAAGACTAATACCTTTGCGGTAAATCAAAGGTACAATCTAAACATAACATTCATCCAATTTCACCAATGAATCACACTGAGTTAGTAGAAGAAATAGTACAAATTGCTCGTCTTGCCGGAGGAGCTATTATGAGTATTTATGGCAAAGAAGATTTTGGTGTTGAGTTTAAATCAGACGAATCTCCATTAACTCTTGCAGACAAGGCATCTAATGACATTATTTGCGAGGGACTTGAGCAGTTAAGCATTCAATACCCTATCGTGTCTGAAGAAAATAAGGAAATATCCTATGAAGATCGTAAAAATTATGAATACCATTGGTTGGTAGATCCTCTTGATGGCACCAAAGAATTTATCAAGCGCAATGGAGAATTTACAGTCAATATCGCGCTGATTCATAAAGGCGAAGCTGTGATGGGAGTTGTATATGTTCCCTGCCTTCAGGAAACTTATTGGGCAGTCAGGGGAGCAGGAGCCTTTCTTGAAGTCAATGGGAAGATTACCCAGCTTCATGCGCCTGCATTTAAACTTAGTGACCCTAATCTAAAGGTTGTATGCTCTCGATCACATCTCAATGAGGAAACGCAAGCCTTTGTAGATGCTCTGGATCAGCCTGAATTAGTACCGACTGGTAGCTCTTTAAAATTCCTGATCATTGCAAAAGGGGATGCACATGTATATCCAAGGCTAGGGCCTACGATGGAGTGGGATACCGCCGCAGCACATGCTATTTTGCAGGAAGCAGGAGGAAGTATTATTGATGAAGAAAGTCAAGAAAGCTTACGCTACAACAAAGAAAATTTACGCAATCCTTATTTCATTGCTTACGCTAAAAAAGAAGGGTAATGAATAAAATCTCCGCAGTAATCATCACGTACAATGAGGAAGCCAATATAGAGCGATGCCTCCGAAGCCTTCGCCCTGTCGCTGATGAATTGTTGGTTGTAGATTCTTATTCGAAAGACAAGACAATTGAAATTGCCCAATCATGTGGTGCGCGTACACTTGAACATCCTTTTGAAGGGCATATTCAGCAAAAGCGTTATGCCATAGAACAGGCAAAACACGAATTTATATTATCTCTGGATGCCGATGAAGAGTTATCTCCTACTTTACAGCAGTCGATACTTGCAGTAAAAAATAACTGGACACATGACTGCTATTATATGAACCGGCTTAGCAATATAGGAGATCAATGGATTCATCATGGAGGCTGGTATCCAGATCGTAAAATGCGCCTTTTTGATCGTCGCCAATTTAGCGTGGGAGGGGTCAATCCGCATGATAAATTCATTCCTGCTAAAGGAGCTACCACTACTCGGCTTAAAGGTGATCTTTTACATCATACCAATTCAGACATCAACAATCGCATTGCTACTATCAACAATTTCAGTAGCCTTGCAGCACAGGCCTTCCATGAAAGAGGTAAAAAAGGGAGTCTGTTGCGTATTTTATTTAAGCCTGGGCTTCGTTTTTTTTCGGAATACATTATAAAAAGAGGTTTTCTAGATGGATTTTATGGCTTTGTCATTGCCAAAACCTCTGCTCAATATGTTTTCTATAGAGAGATTAAGTTATTAGAATTACAAAGATATTCTCATGGTTAAAAATCTGGAACATATCGGTATTGCCGTAAAAAGTTTACAGGATAGCAATGCGCTGTTTGAGCAATTATTAGGTACTCCTCATTATAAAATTGAAGAAGTTGCATCTGAACATGTACGCACTTCTTTTTTTAAAACCGGAGAATCTAAAATTGAATTACTGGAAGCTACAGCTCCTGAAAGCGCTATCGCTAAATACATCGAAAAACGCGGTGAAGGTATTCACCATATAGCTTTTGAAGTAGAAGATATTCATGCAGAAATGGAGCGCCTTCGCAATGAAGGTTACCGTCTGCTTAATGCAGCTCCTAAACGAGGTGCAGATAATAAGCTTGTCTGCTTCATACATCCTAAAAGTGCCAATGGGGTACTGGTAGAGTTGTGCCAGGAGATTCGGGAGGAGTGATTGGTGATTGGTGATTGGTGGTAGATAAATCTTTTTCAATTACGACTGAATCGCTTTTCCAAATTTATTCCGCGGGTTTAATATAGGAGGCTTATTGTCTTTCCTGCCCCAAAGATCGACTCCTTCTTTAATTATATTATCTACTGATAGGAATAAGATTCATATAACTTCCGTTCAGTTATATGGATGGTAAAAGAAATGTTTGTTTTATATTCTTTATGGTTTAGGCTTTAAGCCCACTGTTTCTCCTACACACTGTATTGCTTGTTGTAAAGCGTCTTGTTGTTCTGGAGTTAGAAAGATAGTTCTCTTTTTATTTTCATAACGTATGCGAATGCCAACTACTTTTAGGAAAGCTAATCTATAATAGGCATCTACAGGTACGACTCCTGTATGCTGATAAAGGCGCATATTGGTAGATTTGTCAAAAGTACCTTCATCGGGAAAATTATGAAGCCCAATCACAGTTGAATCAGAGAGTGCTAACAATACATTCTGCCCATTTTCAATAGGTTGGTAACGATATTCTGGAGCTGCAATTGTCAGAAAAAAAGCTTCTATTCTATCAGGCCGATCACTTTCTGTATAGGTAAACATCACTTCTGCCTCTTCTATGATCTTAGGCCCTTCTACCGTTTCGAATAGGCTAGGTATGAAGTTTCCTACAGCAATAGGCTTAGAAGAAACCAGCCTTGTACTATCAAAAGGATCAATTTCATCTACTTCTAATTCACACTGCGATAATAGTGCGAAAGGCATTAAACACATCACTGTCAGGATAGAAAACCACTTATACATCATCTTTACTTATTACTCTTAGTATTAATCAAAAAGTTATTTTTTGATCGATTCTTTTCAAACGGTATTTCGCCTGCAAAATTGCAAAAAAAATGCGTATGCTATAATGCATAGTGCAAAAGAAAAGAGCATAGCCCTTTGCAGAACTATGCTCTCTCTTTTTCCTTAAGGGAAATTTATCCTAGTACTTAATAGAGATAACGTAGTTATCGCCATTGCTACCAGAGATTGCATTTACTTCATCAATCTGGATTAGGTAGTACTTACCACCACTTAGTACAGAGAAGATATCACCTACTACTGCAGGGTCAGAAACATCTGTAACTGCAGTTTCGTCACACTGAGCATTTTGGCTTACACCATCTGCCAATGCAGCACCTGCATCATAAGCTTCAACAATTGCTTCTGTTGTCTTTACTTCAGAGAAAGAGAAACCTTCGCCCAAAGTGCTAGGATCAACCTTTACCATATTAGCACCGTTGATAGTACCAATTTGTGCACGCCAGTTTTCAGCATTTGCAGGATCGATTGTACAATCGATACCAAGGTCACGGATTTCAGATGCAGCATCAGAAGAACCAGTACCATCACCAGTATCTAGATCCAATCCACCTGTACCAGCAGGACCTGCCTGGTTCAATAGTACACCACTCAATTCGTTGTTAAGAGGAGTACCTGGATCAAATAGTGTAACGTCTAGATCAACCAGGGCACGCTCACCAACTTCATCAGCTACTTCGAAACCATAGTTTACTGTCTGGTCTTCTACCTGCCCGAAAAGTGCGATTTCAATATCCCATGTACCACCGTTCTTATTAGCATCAGTGATCAACATTGGATTATTAGGAGTAATTGCCGAGCCATTAGAAGTAACAGACTTGATATAGTCTCCGATATTTGCACCACTTACTTCTACACCTTCTACTAGGAAAGTTAAAGTATTTAGCGGGTTGTCACCTACATCTGCTGTAACACGTACTGCAATTGTAGTAACATCTGTTCCTAGTGTAACATCAGCAGATACTAAATTATCTCCGCTTTCAAATGTAATTGTAGGGCCTAATGGATCAACAACTGGATCATCTTCACAACCGGTAGCAATCAAGAGAGTAAGAATGAAAGCTACTCCAGATAATTTCAAAAACAATTTTGTCATAATGGAATAGGATTTTGTTAAGTAAATTGTTATGGTTTTTTGAATCATTCGCACTATTAGACGCACGAATTTAATTTGGTAACGTATCTAGCGACAAAAATGCCGCCAATGATAGTATTTTTTCTTCTTTTTAACTCAATCATAACAGATCGAAAGAATCATATGTTACCTCTGAATAGTCATTACTAATCGTTTTCACGAAGCATGAACGATCTTCATCTTTTAGTATTGCATTATTCACTCATTTATTTTAATCCTTTTATAAAAAAATGACTTCATAACACTCAAAAGCAGCATATTCGCTCGATAAATTAGATATTTTGTTTATCTACCTTTTTTATCCGCTTCATATGACTCTCTTTTATAAAGAAGGTTTATTTTGTTTTTATTAGCATTTTTCAAAAATCATCCTGTAATAAGAAAAGCAGCTTATTGCTTACTAACTTTATAATAACTAGCTCTTTGGCTATCATATATCTGCAACCAATATATTCCTGATGATAATCCATCTAAATCTACCGCAATTCGCTGTTCTCCTTTATCAAATACTTGTTTAATCACCCTTCCTCTAGTATCTAACAACCGATACTGTATGCTTCCGGGAATAGATTCCTGCCAATCAATCCACAATATTCCATCCGTCGGATTAGGGTATAACTTAATATGATGGCTTTGTTCTAAATCTGTATTATTAACAATTACTGTAGAGGCAAATGCACGATTACTATAAATAGAGGTATCCTGATCATTAAAAGCCCTCACCTGATAATAATAACCTGTATTAGGTGTCAGGCCTGTATCTTCATAAGTCACTATATTTTCACCTACTGTTGTGATGAGTTCATAATCTCCATTAAAAGAATTAGAGCGTTCTATTTCAAAGCCCGTTTCATTATCTGTGATATCTTCCCATTCTAATGATATAGAAGTTTCTGTTAGTGTTGTAGCAGTCAAATCCTCTGGAGGCCCTATTGCTGCACAAGAATTTGCAATATAATCTGCAACGCCCTGCCTTAAGTCTGAAAACAATGGATAGAAAGAATTGCCTGGACATTGAGTAGAACAACCATCTCTATGCCCTGATATGTGGTTTAAGACCAAACCTGATGATGAATGGCTCGAACTTTCTAATGGATCAGCCCCTATATCACATGCTTTCCAGGATAGTAAGTCTGTCAAACCATCGATTGCTTCATCGGTAGGCTCTATATCTGTAAAATCGCCCAATACGCAAACGCCCATGGTTGCTCCATTAGTACCACAAAAATGGGCTCCTAAACGACCGTCTCCTCTACCTTCATAGATCACTCCATTGGGGTCTACCAACCAATTATATCCAATATCATCCCAACCATTTACTCCTGTATGGAAATCCCAAATAGACCTTACGATAGCAGCCCAATCTGTTGCACTATTTGTTCCTGCTGAATGATGTACAATCAGATGGGTTGCAGTTGTAAATTGTGGTGTAGCATCTTCAGGGCAAGTACCATCCGGGCACCAATCTAGTCTTCCTTCATAAGCGGGTTGCGGGCAAGGGCAGTATTGAGGGTTGCGTTCTGTTATATTTGTATTTTGCGTTTTTTCCTTTGTTTTTCCGGGATTATAAAAATGAGTAGCTACTGTCCCCATATCTACAGCTGCCCTAATTTGTACAAACTCGCTAGCCTTATCGGCAAAATAAAGCTGGCTAACCCAATGTCCTGGGCGTTGTTCTGCATGTATTTCCATAGGCAAAACCTCCCAGTTTGTCCAGGCATTTCCATCTTCTGAAAATCGGACTTCCGGTGTCGTTTTTTCACCATTCCAAACCATTGAAAAAGCAATAAATGGAGTTGCCTTTTTTATAGGTATTTTAATTTCTGCTGATTGCCAATGTACTCCTTCTAAGGAAAGATTAATAGGGATCATTGCTCTACTAGATTGCGCGTAGGTAGTAGCTAAACTAATGAAAAACAAGGTAGTTAGCTGAAATATTTTCCTATACATAAGCCTTTTGTGTTAATAAATGATGATTGCAATTTAGTTGTTTTTGTATTGAAGTTGTTTAAAAATATCTCAATGGCCGCTAAAAATATCTTTTTCCTCTCCTTTTTATTTTTTTATCGCTCCGTAGCACCATCGTAGTTCTCCGGCACAGATACGAAGTTCAAAAAAAAGATCAACGAGTGCAAAAATCTAATTTCAATCGACTCATCAGACAGTCTTAAACAACTTCACAAAAAAAACGGGGTGAAGCCGAAGCTTCACCCCACAACAAAAACAAATATGCACAAATCTAATCTTTATTCAAGTAGTATCATCTGCTTGGTATCGATAAACGTACCAGTGCGGAGTGTATAGAAGTAAACGCCAAAGCTTGGAACTTCATTGCGTTGTATCTCTACTTCGTGGTATCCAGCATCATAATATCCATCTACCACTTTCAGCTCCTTACCAGATATATCGTATACCGTCAGATTAGCTTCTCCTGCTTCAGGCAACCAGAAACTGATTGTCGTTTGATTGAAGAATGGATTCGGTTTGTTCTGATGCAACTCAGGCTGAATCTTATCTTCAAGTTGTAACGCCCCACCATTTGGATCTGGAAGGTCTAAACCAGGATCACATACATTTGACATGTTCTGTATCGTGATTGTCGATTCTGCCATATTGCGGTTTCTACCACCGATAGTACCATCAGGTTGTACCGCATATGGATTGTAAGCATAATCCCATGCCCAGATTTCTACATCCAAACGAGAAGTATCATCACATGTCAGTATCAGGCTCTGCTGCTCTGGATCAATTTCCTCTCCTACTCTATTGATAGAGAATACTACTGGTCCATTGCAATCTTGTAGTTGCTCTCCTTCGAGCAAGAAGTCTACCATTACTTCGATGGCTGCATTATCCATGTCTCCATCTTCATCAATATCAACTTCTACTCCCAAAGGCATTAATTCAACTACTAAGCCGTCGTATACATTAGGCGCTGCTACGAAACAATCCACCACTTCAAATGGTAAGCTGTCTACAGTCGTATTGCCACATGCATCTGTTGCTTCCAGCTGGAAAGCATGAGTTCCTAGTGGGAAGTCTCCTGTGATAATGTAATCCGGATAACTTCCATCTATGCTTACAAAGTCAGTAACATCTACATCTATTGTACCATCTGCCAAGGTATCCAGTAGTACACGGAAGCTTACAGTATCCGTCAACCACAGGCTATCAGGTAAGCAGTTATCATTTACGCTAAATGCATACTCAACCAAGCCTTCGCAATCCATTCCTTCTTCTTCATAGTTACAGAATGGATCTGGCGTTGTAAAGGTAATCACTGGAGCTATACTATCGTATACACTAATCACCTGAGTATACTGCCAGTAGCCATTTACTATGCTAGTGCGCCAGTAACCTTCTGGATTGGTATTTCCATCGCAAATGGTATCCTTCGTTCCAGCCAGTGGGAATAAGTTGTATGCTAAGCTATCCGCATCTACAAATGTCGTATCTAAGCGGTATAGCACCCATACATCTTCATCACCTGGTATTGCGTCACAATCTTCATCGCGACCAACAACTACCGGATCAGAGAATCCATCATACTGGCAATGGTTGATTACATCGTAGGTACGTAGGATACGGTAGCATTCATCTCCTAGCCCTGCCACTAATGTATCTGTAAAGCTGACAGTAATTGAATCACATCCACTGTAGTAAACCTGAGTCATTGTATCTGCTAATACATCTCCGCAAGTCATTACGGTATCTGCCGGGAAGTGGATGTCATATCCTCCTGCACCTCCTATAGTTACCACCTGTAGGAAGGTATCCAGAGATACATTACCCACTAAGTCTACCGCAAGGAAGCGACGAATGATCGTACCATTTCCACAATCGCTGAGTTCAACAATTGGTTCCAGCTGGATAGTTTCAGCTGAGCAGTTATCAAATACATGTGATTCTCCAAATGCTTCATTCAACTGATCCAGATTGTATGGATCAAAGCCATTTGGTAAGCTGCCACAAGCTGCCTGTACATCTTCTAATCCGTAACAGTATGGTAAGGTCTTATCTTCTATCAGCACATCCATCCAGCACATATTCACATTACCAATCACATCCACTACTCTCAACTCAACCGTTACATAAGAACCTGCATCACAACAAGTGAAGTCTACATATGGTCCCCAATCCGAGTAAGTTGGGAATGTCAGTGGTGTACAATCTTCTGGATCAGAAGTGTATACGCGGCGGATTAGGATGCTGTCTATTCCACAGTTGTCGTAGCTACCATCGTCTACCTGATGCCAGTAGATGCGAGCCAGGCCAGAACCTCCTACAGAGATATTCATACCATTATCACAAATCGCTACTGGTTCTGATAGATCGGCTACACGGAATATGCATTCCTGAATAGTCGTGTTGCCACAATCATCTGTTACTATGTAGCGGAAGACATAATCACCCAATTCAATTCCTGTGATCAAGCGAGGCTCTCCAGGTAGAATAGTTGTTATTACAATCTCCTGCTGACCTACGTACTGTACTATTTCAGTAATAACTTCCCAATCGTCAGAGCAAGCATCACTTACTTCTGGCATTGGTACTTCTATTGTAGCCGTACAATCGAATGGATCCGTGTTGAAGAGCATGATGTCTTCTTCTATCACTGGACAGTAGTGATTACTGATTGGACAAGATACAACCGGTCCTTCCAGGTCACCTACTTTGATCGTTTGTACGTAAGTACTTAGCTCTCCTGGATTACAATCATCATCAATTGTCCAGGTACGGTAGATCGTGTAGCTGCTGTTGCAAATTGATTCTACTTCATCAACATAACTTGCTGACAGATTGCAATATGGATCTTCATCCAGTACATTCACTCCAAAGGCAGTCAATACATATGGATAACCCGTCACACTTGGATGAGGATGGCCATTACCATCTTCTACGAAGAACTCACCACAATCGAAGCGGGCAGTTAATACTGGCATCTTCACATCATCCAATGTCGGAACATTTACTGTGATTGCCTGCTCACAAGAGTAAGCATTGCCCTGTACATCTGTTACTGTGAAAGTTCGAACGATCGTATCTGCTTTACAATCAGCACCCAACAATAATTGGTCGTTGAAGAAGAAGCTATCTACGCCACAAGACTCCCCTACTTCTGCATTGCCTGTGTAAGCTACACTTAGCATCTCATCTAGTAGGTATTCGTAATCATTACACAACAGATCGTAGAGTACTGGTCCTTCCTGGCTTAGGAATGGTACCTGGAACATATCTGTCAACTGTCCGCCATCCTGACTGAAGATTGCCCAGCGATAAGCTCCGGTCACTCCTGCCTGTAGGCTGGTAGTCAATAGTGTATATTCATGTCCACCTAACAACTGAATCGTCATGCTACCAACAGGTGCATATCCTCCCAGATTCCAGTTTGCAAAGTCAAGCATTGGTGTCTCAAAGTCAACCGCATTTGCCAGGCCTGGTACATGAGTAGTATCCAGGATATTGCAGCATGGCATTAAACCGTTGTATGCTCCATCAAAGATCGCTCCCCATCCTTCGTTGATATTACCAGAAGCCATATCTGATAACAATACGAAGGTGTACACATCTGTAGCATTAGGTATTACGGTCATGCTATCGAAGTAGTGTGTGCCAAATGCACCACCTTCTGCCCAACAAAGACTATCTAATGTATCATCATCACTTGTCAACTGACCATTGATGAATTGTACATCCTGAGTAACGCTTGCTACATCCGTATCATCCGGGCACTCAATTTCTGGTACAATTGGTACTACAATTGATAGTGCAGTGAAGCAATCTATATTGTTCGCATCGTAAATCGGTATCGTCAACTCTCCATTATTTCCAGCAGGCAAGCCACTCACTGGAAGAACAATTGGATTAAATGTCGGCACATTTACGTCACCATCATATATCACACCATCAAATTCGAATTCCCAAGTAGTAACGCCTGGTTCAGCTGTTACCAGTAGGAAGAAGCTGAAGGTATCGTCATTTGGATCTGCTGTTCCATTGTCATCACAATTGATGTTAAAGGCGTTGGCAGATAGAATACATGGCGGCATATCAGCACATTCATCTGGCATATCCAGGAATACATCTGTGCTACAACTAGATGCTCCTACATTACTGATTGTAAAGTTAAGGTCAGTACCCACAGGGAATGGACCAAAGGTTGTTGGTTCATTGTAGTTTCCTGTAAATCCACCTGGAGTTGTCGTCCATGTATCATTTGGACCTACATTAATTCCAGGAGTAACTGTGATTGTTACATAAACTTCGTCATCTGCATTGCCTGGACCATTCGTTACACAATCATCAATTTCAATTGCTGCACTAATTTCACAATCAGCTGGTGTATTAGAACATGGCTGCGGTGAAGTCACCGTTTCTGTAATCATACATTCCGGATCTGCTCCATCTACCCACTTGATTTCAGTATCTACTAGGATCGGGAATGGACCATAAGTCACCGGCACTCCATACATTGCCACCTCAGGAACGGTTGAGCCATTGATGTAAGTCAGAGCAAAGGCACCACCTGCTAAACCTGGGTTCACAACTGCTGTGAAGGTATAGGTGTCATCCGTTGGATCATTTGGTGTACCGTTGTCATCACAAAGGATATCGGAAATATCTGCACTGATTTCACAATCAATTGGAGAACATGGTAGTGGAGGATCAACCAGAACCGTCAACTCACAATTATCGTTCGCATCAGGAGTGATATGGAATACCAAATCCATGTTGTTATCCAGGAAGCTCATGATGTTGTACGGACCAAAGGTGTACGTCTCATTGAAGTTTCCATTAGTGATTGTCGTATCATTCGATGTCCAGGTAGTACCTACATTTTCACCTGTGATATACAGTTCGAATGTGAAGGTATCATCGTATGGATCAGAAGTACCCTGGTCATTACATAGTACATTTGAAATGTTACCTGTAATGGTACAGTCATTACACTGTGGTATTTCTATTGTCAGTGTTGTCTGACAAGTTGGGTCTTCATCATCTGTTATCGTAATAGTGATGGTAGTTCCATAGTCTGAAGCTGGGTACGGACCAAAGCTTTCAGCAGAACCGTAGCCACCATTATTCACTATTCCGTAAGTATCATCTACAGCTGTCCAGCTAGTACCCATTCCCAGGTTAGTTACGATGGCTTCGAATGTGAAGGTATCATCATTTTCATCACCCAGAGTACCACCATCATTACAAGCAGTAGACATATCTATAATCTCTGCACTGATATCACAAGGCAGCTCATCTGAACAAGTTCCTGTAGCTTGTACGGTTACTACGTTTGCAGTACAAGTTGGATCATTTGCAGCAGCTATATTATCAATTACAAGAGTTGTGTTAGGATCAACATTACTGATTGTAATAGTGCCATAAGGCTCGTTGTATTGCTGCCCGTTGATCGTTGCTGTCCAGTTCGTTCCTGCATTATTGATCGCACTTACTGTTAGCTCAAAGCTATAAGTATCATCACTTGGATCAGTAGGGGTACCGTTGTCGTCACAAACAGGATCACTTGCACTCGCTGTGATTGAACAATCCATTGAACAAGGCCCTGTTGCTTGTACGCTTACTACATCTGCAGTACAAGTTGGATTATTTGCAGCAGCTATATTGTCAATTACAAGAGTCGTGTTGGCATCAACACCACTGATTGTAATGGTGCCATAAGGCTCGTTGTACTGCTGTCCGTTGATCGTTGCTGTCCAGTTCGTTCCTGCATTATTGATCGCACTTACTGTCAACTCAAAGCTATAAGTATCATCACTTGAATCCAGTGGAGTACCATTGTTATCACAGATTGGATTGCTTGCACTAGCTGTGATTGAACAATCATCAGAACATGGTCCTGTTGGTGGTACCACAAAATCCAGAATCATACATCCCATGTTGTGAGCATCTGTAATAGTCAGTATTACTGTAGGCTCATTAGCCGGAATACCCTCTATTAAGAATGGTACATCAAACATACCTGAGATGTTACCCAGATTCTGAGTCGTTGCAAACCAGGTATTACCTGTAGATGTCGGATTCGTTACCAGCAGTTCGAAGCTGTAAGTATCATCTGATGGATCATCAGGTGTACCATTGTCATCACATACCTGATTAATGTATTCTGCCATCATATCACATGGTTCAGAGCATAGTGCTGGTGCTTCCAGTTCAAGGTCGTAGAAACAGCCTGTATTACCTGCATCTGAGATTCTGATCGTTACATTACCATCTGCTATATCAAATGTACCTACTGTGATATCCTGGTTGTATGGCTGTGGTGAGCTGTAGTTACCATTAGGCAATACCTTCCAGCGCCATCCAAGACCTGATACTGTACCAGTTGGTGTCACATTAATTACTGCTTCATACTGGTCATCTGCTGGGTCCTGAGGTGTATCATTATCCAGACAGTAAATATCTATAATCTGTGGATCTACCTCACAGTCATCCGAACATGGACCAGGTGAGAAGGCAATAGCAGTAGTGCTACATGTAGGATCATCGCAATCTGTAATTGTTATAGCCACCATATCCTGAGATGCTGGATATGGGCCATAAGAAATTACTGCCGGGTATGTTCCTGAATTACCTTCGCTATCTGTCCAGCAACTACCTGTATTCATACCATCCAGCTCGAATACCATATACCATTGGTCATCAGATGGGTCAAATCCAGTACCATTATCATCACATAGTGTACTGATATTGGTTGCCGCTATATCACATGCATCCGAACATCCACTATCTGGCATTTGCATAGTAAGTCCATCGGTACATCCCGAATCGCCACTGTCTACAAAGTTAATTTGTACTGTAGTACCTGGCTGATAAGGCCCGAACACATACGAATCACTTGTATTGTATTCACCTGTTGTTGGTCCTTCACTGCCAATGTTACCATTTGCAATCCAGCTAGTAGATGCATTAGCATTTGCTGTTACCATAACATAAGCATAGTATACATCGTCACTAGCATCTGAAGGAGTACCACTATCAACACATAGTATATCTACTTCTACAGCATCTATGAAGCAAGCATCCGAACATGGTGCCGGTGCATTTACTGTTAATGTAGTAGTACAACTTGGATCTGTAGCATCTTGTATTGAAAGCGTAATACTTGGATCATCCATTATGCTAAATGGCCCGTAGCTTTCTAGTGCTCCATAAGTACCGGCATTTCCATCAGCATCAGTCCAGCCATTATTGCCAGTATTTACTCCTGTAACCAGTACATCAAATGTGTAAGTATCATCCTCTATAACGGCAGGTGTACCATTATCATCACATAGTACATTCAATACCTGAGCGGTGATATCACACTGATCAGAACATGGTGCTGGTGGCGTCACTGTCAATACAGATGTACAAGTTGGATCGTCCACGTCTGTGAATGTAATGCCTACTGGCGCACCGTTGCCAATCGCAAATCCTGTTAGTGTAACAGTAGCTCCATAAGCTCCTGTTTGACCATTGCTTGCAATCCAGCCGTTGTTACCTGCATTATTACCCGTAACTGTCAAAGTAACAGAGAACAAGTCATCTGATGGATCAGAAAGTGTACCATTAGGATCACAATCTGTAGTCACATCGGAGAAGATAATACCACATTCATCAGAACAAGTTTCCGGTACTGGTACTAATACAGTAGTAGTACAGTTTGGATCGTCTACATCACTGATTAATACTTCCATCATGCCGTTCACTAATGGGTAAGTAGTACTTCCTGCGATTGGGAATCCGCCTAAGTTCTCTGCCTGTACCTGGCTAATATAACCTGCGAATGGCAGGATTACGGTTCCATTTACAGAAGCGGTCCAACCTGATCCTGAATTATAGTTTTCTGTAACTACAAGATCGAAGAAGAACAAGTCGTCAGTTGGATCAGATGGTGTACCATTATCATCACAGTATACATTTGCAGATTCTGCAACGATTAGACATTCATTAGAGCATGTTTCTGGTGCATCTACACTTACAAACTCACGACATCCCAGTTCGTTAGCATCAATCACCTCGAAGGTAATATCGCCTACCAATTCAATATTGTATGGACCAAACTGAACATCTTGTCCGTATGCACCATTTGTCGTTTCACCAGCGATGGTTGCTGTCCAGCCATCTGTTACACCATTACCTGTTACATTCAATACGAATGTGTAGGTATCGTCACTTGAATCGCTGGCAGTACCGCCATTATCACAAACTACATCTGTAACTTCAATCATTAATTCACATTCAATATTAACCTCGACTCCGTCTTCATCGTCTTCTCCATTATCTACACCATTACCTGGAGTAGAATCAATATCATCTTCGTTCGCTGTCAATACCTGTGCATCGTTGGTATATACACCATCTTCGTTTACAGTAGCTGTAATTTCAAGGCTTACTGTTTCACCTATAGCAAGGGTACCGATGTCCCAAAGCCCTGCGACTTCATCATAAGCACCGTTTGTTCCTGTGAAGGTGAAACCACTCTGAAGTATATCTTCAATTGTTACTCCTGTTGCCGTACTTGGCCCCTGGTTAGTCACATCTATTTTGAAGGTTACTTCCTCGCCTACCATTACGCTGGTTGGTGAAACTGACTTTGTCAACTCAAGATCAATAACTACATCAATGATCACTTCTGCATTGTCTTCATCATCTTCTGACTGATCACCATCATCATTGTCTGGTGTTGAGTCAATATCATCCTGATCCGTTGCAACCACTTCAGCTATGTTTTTGTGGTCTCCAGTTTCATTGACTGTTGCTACTATCTCTATTGTTTCAGAATTACCTACACCCAGTGCACCTACATCCCAAATACCAGTTGCCTCATTATAATCGGCGCTGGCCATCACAAAGGTAAATCCTGAAGGAAGATGATCTTCTACCAAGATGCCCGTTGCATCGTTTGGCCCATCGTTGGTTACAGTAAGTGTAAAGGTTACTGTTTCTCCAACTTGAGCAATTGGTTGATCAACCGTCTTCACTAAGCTAATGTCTACCTGAGCTACTGGTGCTACACCAAGGCCATCACCATCATCTTCATCGTCTGGATCGTCCTGCACTAGTCCGTCACCATCAGTATCCACACCATTATCTGGAGTAGAATCGATATCCTGTTCGTTGGCAGCAGTTACTTCTGCCAGGTTCGTCCATTCAGGGATAGAGGTTACTGTTACTGTAATATCAAGTGTAACAGTTTGTCCCATTGCCAAGTCACCAACACTCCATTCTCCTGTTGCTGAGTTGTAGCTGCCATTAGAGCTTACGTAAGTGAAACCTGCAGGTAGTTGATCCGTTACAACTACGCCTGTTGCATCACTTGGCCCCTGGTTGGTCAACTCAAGAGTGAAGATAATGTTGTCACCCACAA
The DNA here is from genome assembly GCA_022360175.1 of Chitinophagales bacterium. Lineage (GTDB taxonomy): Bacteria > Bacteroidota > Bacteroidia > Chitinophagales > Saprospiraceae > JAKSDI01. The sequence goes on along the minus strand of JAKSDI010000016.1, from coordinate 2,702 downwards.
ACGGGAATTGATTATTAACCTGCTTATCTAGTTCAAGGTCAATAACTGGTATCGGTGTTACCTCTGCGTTATCTTCATCATCTTCTGACTGATCGCCATCATCATTATTTGGCGTCGAGTCAACATCATCCTGATCAGCAGCGATCACCTGTGCTACGTTTACATAATCTCCAGAAGCATTTACAGTTGCAGTAATAGTCATGCTTACTGTTTCGCCTATTCCCATATCGCCAATTACCCATTCAGCAGTTGGCTCATCGTAACCACCCGTTGAGCTTACATAAGTGAAGCCACTTGGTAGCAGATCGCCTACTGATACACCTGTAGCAGGTGCAGGGCCTTGGTTGGTCACCTCTATTGTAAAGGTTACATCTTCACCTACATTTTGTGCAGATGGTGTAACACTCTTAGCTAATTCCAGATCAATCAATGGTACTACCGTCACTATTGCTGTCGCTTCAGCTGTTACTGAACACAATGCGTTTCCAGCAGAGCCAAGGCCACCAGCTGTTACATCGAAGTCAATAGTTACATTCTGAGTGATTGCAGGAAGTGTACATGTGAATGACTGGCTTGCACCAACTGCTAGGCTTGTAATTGTCATTTCACAGTCTGCATTACCTTCAGAGTCAACAACTGTTACATTCTCCAAATCTACATCACCTGTATTGGTAACGGTTACTGTGAAGGTTGCATCATCACCATAGATTACATCCTGGTTAGCAGGAGTTATATCTATTGCCACTTCAGGAGTAATTACATTAACTGTAACCTGATCTGTATTACCTACATCACCAATTTCCAGTTCATTGCCAGATGGGTCTACATAGAATACAGTACCCATATCGTTTGCAATATTCACTGTTGTCTGAGTCAGAGTTAAAGTGTATTCCCACATGAACTCTTCATCAGAATTCCCATCATTATCATTATCGATGAATTCGATCATATCATTATTGCTCACATCAGATGAAGCAATAAAGTATGGGTGATTACTAGTTAGTGTCTCTCCTGGTAAGTTATTATCTACCACGGAGATGTTGCGTATCTGTACACCTGGTGCACCACCAAGCATTCTGGTGATCAGAGTATAAGTAACTTCCTCACCGGCACAAACCTCATCGGTATTAGCTTGCTTTTCTACATTGATGAATACACCAGTGTAATTAGATGGATCATTATCAGAAACAGGGTCTCCGAATGGATTTCCATTACCACCGATTGGTTGACCATCTGCAGTACCCAGGTTACCATACATACCTAACTGAGCACTACCATCCAATGTCAAGGTCTGAGTTGCACCTGCTGCTAGTAATGGTATAGTTCCTACCAAACCTTCCTGATCATCTGTTACTTGTACATTAATCAGGTCAAGTGTACCTGTGTTAGTCACTGTGTATGTCCAGGTTACTGTTGCAGGGCTGTTCGGATTCGTAAGAATGATTGCTCCAGGAGCAACATCTGCATCCTGTCCATTAGTAGATTTCTCGATGTCGATGCTAGCTGTCATTTCCACTGGTTCTACTGTCACACCATCACCATCATCTTCATCATCTGGATCATCATCCACTACTGTATCTCCATCTGTATCTACTCCATTGTTTGGAGTTGAATCAATGTCATCTTCATTTGCAGCGGTTACCTCTGCCAGGTTAACATATGGCCCATCTTCATTAACTGTTACTGTGATGTCCACTGTCACTGTTTCACCTACAGCAAGATTACCTACTGTCCATTCGCCACTTACATTATCATAGCTACCTGTTGTACTTACGAAAGTAAATCCTGCAGGAAGTTGATCTGTTACAACTACACCAGTTGCATTATTTGGCCCCTGGTTCGTTAGCTCTAGGGTAAAGGTAATATCACTACCTTCATCAGGCATTGCATCACTTACAGACTTATCCAGTTCCAAATCAATGATTGGATTAGGATCAACTTCTTCGTTATCCTCATCATCTTCTGACTGATCACCATCGTCATTGTCTGGTGTCGAGTCTGGATCATGCTGATCAGAATCCGTTACCTGTGCTGTATTCAGATAGTCACCTGTAGGTTCAATCGTTACATCGAAGGTCAAGAATATTGATGTTCCTGTTGGTATATTCAAGCCATTCCATGTAAGTACATTTCCAGATAAGGTACCACCATTAGAGATGTTGGTTACGTTGGTATATCCGTTTGGTACTACGTCTTCTACGGCTACTCCTGATGCATCCGATGGACCATTATTCAAGACTTCGATGGTAAATGTTACAGTCGTACCGACATCAGGCATGCTGTTATTCACCGTCTTGATTAATTCAAGATCAGCCTGCTGTGGTGTCACGTCTTCATTATCTTCATCATCTTCTGACTGGTCGCCATCATCATTGTCTGGTGTCGAGTCTGGATCGTGTTGATCTGAGTCCGTCACCTCTGCTACGTTCACATAATCTACGCCAGCTCCAGGGGCTTCTACTGTTACTTCGAAGGTCACTGTCGCTGTCGCGCCTTTTGCAATATCAAAGCCGCTCCAGGTGATTACGTTTCCACTCAAGGTTCCACCATTGGAGATGTTCGTGATGTTAGAGTAACCATTTGGTACTACATCTTCGAACGCTACGCCGGTCGCATCACTTGGGCCATTGTTGGTAACGGCTAGTGTGAAGGTGATTACATCGCCTACATTTGGTGTAGCATCACTTACTGTCTTCACTAAT
>JAKSDI010000017.1 GCA_022360175.1 Chitinophagales bacterium | reverse complement strand
GGTAGCCAGAATACATTTTCTCCATCCCAGCATCCGATATCTCCATTTTCACTGGCAAACCATATATTATTATTCTCATCTTCATGAAGCGCCCACATAAGGGTCCAGTTTTGTCCATGTTTTCTTATGGGAATGTATTGAGCTTCGAGCGTAATTGGATGAATACGAATCAAATCATCCCCTGAAACAAAGTATAAGCTACTATCCTTGCTTGTAATGATGGCATTAAACGAATTTTTGATTATGACATTGTTCTGTAAGGTTTCAGAAGTATTTATCGTGTAATTTATTTTTTGCTTAAGATCGATTCCCCAAAGATTCAGAGTACCTTCTTCAATGACCCAGAGATGGTCATTATGATCCAGGCAAATATTCCGGGTAGGGATGTTACTTTCCTTAATTTTGTATAATAGCCTGTTAAATTTATTTTTCCCCAATTGTAATTGATATAAGCCAAAGGGAGTTCCTATCCAAACGGTGCCCTGACGGTCAAAAAAAATACAAGTAGCACTCTTAATCTGTTCTAAAGCAGGATGAGACTGGCTATCAATTTTTTTGTGCTGAGAGAATATGTTCAGGCCTTTATTGGCTATCCAACAATAGCCTTTTTCTCTTTTGAAGGTACTCGAATTTATAATTTGATCTTGATATAAATGTTGGACTAATAAAGGCTTATTACTTATGGATGTATCATTTTTAATTTGGCCATCATTGCCTAAAATATAAGGCTTTGAATATTGAAGTGATTTAGTCGCTAAATAATGACAATTTCCCTCCTTGTCTAACTTGTGGATAAACAGATCGTGATATTCTGGATGGCTTATATCATGTACTATCTTTCCTTCAGTGTTTATTGCCAGGAGCTGAAGGGAGCTTGTGCCATCTGCTTCTAAAATCCTCATATTTAGCCATATCAGGCCACTTGGAGCCCAATGTATATTTTCAAGCTTATGAAAATTAAAGAGAGTGATGTCAATTTTTTTGAATTCCTTATCATAAAGGAAAATTTCATTCTTCTTTGTGAAAAAGACAAAGCTTCTATCTTGATTTTGATTGAAACCAATGATATCTCTTGCTGCAAAGGGGAGTCCTTTTGGTAAATATTGCTCCAGAGAGTAGGCTACTTCAAGCACAGGATCAAAAACACTAATGGAAAAAACGCTTTTTAAGAAATAAGATTCGGTATCAAAAAGCCAAAGATTGCCTTGTTTGTCACCCAGGATATGAGTGATTTTATTCGATTGTAATTGATGACTTTCTTTTGTATAAGGTTTGAATTGGTAGCCGTCAAAGCGGTTAAGGCCTTGTTTAGTACCCACCCATATTAAGCCTCTATCATCCTGATATATAGATTGGACATCGCGATGAGAAAGCCCCTCTTCTATACCATGATATTGCGTTTGAAGTAACAAGTCCTGGGTATAGAGCCAGTTGCTTAATATCATTAAAAGGCAAATACAAAAATAGGGCCGTTTTTGCATTTTTCTTTGGGCTATTGGTGCTTTAAAAATCTTTTGGAAAGATAATTAAAAGCACCAATAGCTCATAAAAAAGGAGAGAAGTAAAATGGATTTATGGCTATTATAAGCAATACAGTAATGCAAAATTATTTAATGAAATACCTTGCTAATCTATCAAGAGAGGGTATTAGTGATTTTGCTTTACAGCCTTTCCTATAATCTAATGAAATATTGCTTGCAATTTTCTGATTTACAAGTACATTTTACTTTAATTCCTTGAACTTCGGTTTCATTATAATTTACAGAAATTTCTTCATCCGGAGCAATATTTCGAAGTGCAGTTAACACGGGAATTGATCTCATGATATCTAACTTAGCATTGGGTGCACAAGAGTGGTTTACCCAATTCAAAACTTTATTATCAGAGACATATTTTTTTTCTGCAATTCGGGCACACTTAGGTTTAGGTTCATTAAATATGATATCTAAAGGGATGGCATAAAATTCTGCTCCACCTTGAATGGACTGAGTAGTAAAAATGCCCGTTCCGTTGATATTGCTCTTTCTTTTTTGAAGTTCCGTATTCATAACATTTTTATTGTTTTAATGCTACAAATATGATATCAGGTCAATGGAACAATTCCGCCAAAAAAGGGTATAAATACGCCATCCCTTTTGTTTTTATGAAAAAAGATGCTGTTTTTGGATTTTAGCTTGTTTAAATTTCATCCTCTGTTGCTTTCCTTTGTATTGAGGAAAAATAGTGCTCACACTGAACATTTGATTCTAAAAATATTGATCAGTTTTACCATACTTATACTAGCCTTTAATTTCAATGTATAATGCTGGCAAGAGGTTGATGCATTTGGAAGTCATACTTTAGCAGTTAAATTAGACACTTTGCTTATTTTATAAATTAAATTTTCTGTGGAGTGTAATGATCATAAACAATGCCGCATTTCAATTTTGAAATCTTGACTGTAATTATTATATTTATTAATAGAAAAATGGTTCCGCACTAAAACCCTGGAATAGAAATGAACACCTACTCATACCTGAAGATGCTTTGTATCATCTTTACAATTCTGATTTTCTCACATAATTCCATAGCTCAAAGGGCAAAGCAAATGATTGTATTTAATCCTGAAGGGATGATTGTTAAGTCATTTGCACCTGAAAATCACAAAGGTATACACTTAGAGAAAAAGGGCATTAAATTTCACACCTTCTTAATTGAAAAAGTACCTCCTGAAGATTTAAATAAATACTTTCTAATTTACCAATACAGAATTAACGATAAAAATCATGAGCCGGGAATAATCAACATTGATGAGGAAGTACATATAAGAAGATTTGAAACAAACGGGCGTAATGATGAAATTTTAACATGTGATATCGGCAAGTCTCAACGTCAAGATTACAAAAAATTTCCATGGTATTGGAAGGCTAATCACAGAAAAAGAGACATTATTTCATATGCTTTAGTCAAAATGAATCTACCAGAAGGAGCCAACCTTCCAGAATCTAGAGAAGACCTATTAATAGATAGTAGCTTATTGAATTCAATCAAAGCTATCCTAGACACAACTGAGTCAAGAAAACTTGTACAAGAACATATGAGCGGGTATTTAACCCCTTCAAAGATACTAAATGAACAACAACAAGACAGGCTCTTCCAGCAATACAAAAAACTCCTGGAAGAGGAAGACAGACTACTTGAGCAACAAGACAAACTCTTCGAGCGATATAAGAAACTCCTGGAAGAACAAGATACACTTCTGACTCAACAAGACACACTTCTGACTCAACAAGACACACTTCTGACTCAACAAGACACACTTCTGACTCAACAAAGAAAATTCCTAAAAAAACGACTTCTGCAGAAACAAAGAACACTTCCAAAGAAACAAAAAAGGCTTCTGAAAGAACAAAAAAGATTCCTGAAGAAACAAAAAAGGCTTCTGAAAGAACAAAAAAGATTCTTGAAGAAACAAAAAAGATTCCTGAAGAAAAGACTTCTGAAGGAACAAGAAAGACTTTTGAAGAAACAAAGAATACTCCTTGAGGAACAAAAGGCATTATTGAAAAGATCTCAAGAGACTAATTTAGAAGACCTCCTCAAGAGTCAAGAGCGACTCATGATCAACTATGCGAAATCCCTATACGGACATGAAAATTTTCTAAGAAAATGGATAAAGGCTACAGATCTTTATTCTAGGCAAACAGTGACAATTTACGATCTATATAAATGGAAAATTTTTGCCGATATTAGTATAGAAAATATAGAAACAGTTTTTAATTACATTGATGCAATACATAAATGTGAACCTATAGTTGACAGTCTAAAGAGTGAGAAAGAGAATTCGGTGATTTTATTACGTTTGCTAGAAGATTCATTACAATTAAACAAAGAACTGTTGAGAGTATATGAAAAAAGAGCAGAGCAGCTAGCTGAAAATACTTATTCTCAGTATCATCGAGAAATTACCAATGAGATCGTAAAGCGAAAAACCAGGGTTGTTCAAATTGAAAATGAAATTACCAAAATTAAAAGTCGTATAGATGAAATTTGTGTAGAGAATAGAGATAGTATTATAAAAAAGATAACAAACTCAACAATTTCTAAAGAATTCGATTTCTATCTTGATCGATTTCCAGTACTAAAGCTAAAGGTGGTTGATGTACTCCATGTTGGTTACGCGATTGAAAATTCACATCAAACCAAAGAAGTGATTTATGAGGTCGATCAAGATGATTTAGAGCATTCAAATAAAGACGAATTGACCTTTGCTCGTCAAACTCCAAGCCTGCCTCTATTGACAACAGATGACAGATTGTTTCTGAAAGTAGTCAACTTAAAACCTGATTTGCTAGAATCGAATCCTTTCTTTCTTGGAATAACAATAGATCAAGAAGAACTTGCAGCAGAATGGGAAATCGCGAATGGTCCTAAAGTGAAAGTAATTGAAGGGAACCCTTTGGATAATTTAAAGGGTTTTCCGTTTGGTAAAGAGGCAAAATGGTCACGTCTTGCCGGAGCACCAGAAGATGTCAATGCTATTGCTAGAGATCCTAATCGCAAGAAAGCAGAATATTTCAATAAGGTTTTTCTTTACCTAAAGAAAGATAAAGTACCAGTAGGCACAGTAGAGGATTTTTATTATTGGGATTACTTATTGAGAATTCCAAATTCATTTAAATATAGAAGAAAACCTTCCATAACTTTAACGGTTAACTCTTTGGAGGAGAAAACAGATGAAAAAAAGGACAGCCAAAAGGAAGAATCTACACCTCCTAAACCGAGTTCTCAAAAAGTCTTTGTAGACACCTTTGACCCTGTACGCACAAGGTACGCGTTCGCAATTACGACAGGAGTAATGTTTTCCGAATTCACAAGCGTTAGATACGATTCGATTTTGTTAGCTGGCACTGTGGATAAATATTTCCTAGAAGAAAGTAAAGTCGAACAAGGTAAATTTGTATTCGGAGCTTTTTTGTCCTTCTTCCCAATTGAAAATGATATCTACAGTAATAGATGGAAACCGATGTCCAAATTGCATATTGATGTTGGAATAGATATTGAAACAAAAAATCTAGATTTGTTTGATAATATCTACCTGGGGCTAGGAATCCAATTACATCAATATATTCATATTGGAGGAGGTTGGAGGTTTGGTAGTTACAAAGAAGCCGATTTGAGCAAACTTGCTTCCAATTCCTTGGATATAAGTGGTTTACTTAAAAGTAAAAGAGAACATAGTTTCTACTTCGGAATCCAGTTTGGGTATAACTTCCTATAATTAAAAGTAGAATATTTATGAAAAAAACATTGCTAACCCTACTTCCTTCTTTACTGTTGTTGATTTGTGTTGGATGTGATCCGACAGAATCAGTCAGTGAATCTAGCGGGAAAAGCTTAATTAGAGGAAAGATTGCTTATAGAGATGTCGTGAATGGAAAACTTATCGAAAACAATTCGGATATTAAAGTTACTCTAAAATCTAGAGATAAACTCAATCAATTTGTCATTGATGAACTAGAAGAGATAAACGGATTTGAATTTGAATTTGGACCATTATTAGATGGGCATTACCAAGTGGATGTAGAGTTTATCGACACTTCTACTGGGGTGAAATATCAGAAAACCGAGATGTATTCTGTCCCCAGCCTGCCCCCTATTAATGAAAACATAGAACTACAGCCTGATAAATTGCTTTTACAAGTCAGCCTAACTTATATTGACCCACTTACTAATTCTGTGCAAATTCCAGATAGTCCAGTAGATATTTCGATCTACCATGATCATCCATCAATAGAAGTGGCTGAGGAATTGATTACCAGAATAGATAATAATTCCTATGTTATTGGACCAATTGAAATTCGTAACTATGAAGTTCGATCAAATTGGACGAGTACTCTAGGAGTCCAATTTATGGATATCAGTTCGGTTAATTTAGGTAGTAATAATGATTTTAATGCCGAACTTGAATGGAACTCTAGTACTGTATCATTGGTAATAGTAAAAGATTCATTAGGAAATCCTATAAATAATACAGATGTGTACTTATACAATAATTATACATTTCTTCAGATGTATCCCGGTAATGCTGAAGCATCAATCCGCACAGCAATAACTAATAAGGATGGACAAGTCTTTTTCAGTGAACT
>JAKSDI010000182.1 GCA_022360175.1 Chitinophagales bacterium | reverse complement strand
AATCTATGGTGTCTTTTATGCTTACTCTTCGTTAGAGAACCCCTTGCGTAGCGCTGCTATGCGCGGGAACCTCCGCCTTGATTAAACATAAAATTCACAGACACCTCACTCATCCTTTTACACTTTACAAAGCACTAGTACTCTGTAAATTATGAAATGAGGAGCAAGGTATTTGTTCCTTATGTTAAGCTGGAGGCCTTATCTTAGAGCATGTTTAAACTTCATCCTTAGCGCCTAAATGGTCACTTATTCGATCATACTTCGTTATAAAATCAGGCTTCGTAGCCCTGCTACGATCCTAATTTCATGCCTTGTTTAATCAAATAACTGAAGCATTTTGACATCAAAAACGATATTTAAACACGCTCTAGATTTTAATGCCTCCAGCTACTATAATATATGAGACGTCAAACACTGTCCATAATTAAATGCCTCCTCTGTAAGAAATAAAGAACTTCATCAATGCCAAATTATGGCAGTTCTCACCAGTAATTTTGATTCGATAATCAAATTAATGTATATAAAATTGTAATCATGAAATTACAAATTCTAGATTTTAAGGCTTATGAAGTCAAAGAGTCAAGCAAGCTCACTGGTGGAGCCATTCTTTGTTTTGATCCATTTGATCATGATCCATTCAACACATTTGGCGACTGCTACGAAAGTGGCGATACTATTCCTGATGCCGGTTACAGCGAATGTATAACAATCAGCATCGACTGTGAAGTATGGAATTCTGATCTTATTCCTTAAGTAGTTGCAAACTATTTAACATACCTTTATTTATGACTGGATAAATCCTTTGTGCATTACAAGGGGTTTATCTTTTAATAATAGCATAAATAAGAGAGCACATTTCTTTATAGTATCTTCCAATCCATGATTATGACCTCTCCTTATTTTAACTTATCTTCGCACCCATAAATCAACCCTTAGAGCGCAACTTTCATCTACATTTTTCATATTTATTACTATTTATCTCCAAAGATCACTACTTACTTTTATCATTTATTCTTCTGGCCCTTCTGGAAAGAATGATTGGTGAATGGTTATATAGTATTTTGATAAAATTTCAAAAAAACAAAATCAAAATAGTTATATTTTATTAAAAAATCACTATTTTGCAAACAATTCCTAACTACTTAAATTTCGAACAATGAAAACAAGCAAGATTTTGCTATTGCTGGGTATGTTTTTGATCCTGGGTACTACTAGTACACAAGCTCAAAGTTTCCTAACCCCATTCGAAAGTTTTTCTACAAAAAAGACGACCTATCTCACTATGAAAGATGGGAAAGAGATTGAGGGGAACTTCAGAAATATGAAAAGAAAAAAAGGCCTTATCGAACAGATATGGATCAAGGTAGATGGGAAAGTGCAAAAAATCCCCGCAGAAGACATCCAATATATGTATGTCCCTGCTAACAATCTAGAGAAATTTGCGATCAGCATGGAAAGTGCTTATGATGCAACTACCTGGAAATCCGATGACATCAACCGGGAGCACCTCAAAGATGGTTACGGCTTTTACGAATTTGCAACCGTAGATCATAAGGGCAAAGAACGCCAGTTATTACTACAGTTGTTAAACCCTGCTTTTGCCAATGGCATCCGGGTATATCATGATCCTTTTGCAGGCGAAACAATGAGTGCTGGTATTGGTGGTATTAAGGTAGCAGGAGGAGATGAAAAATCTTACTACGTAAAGAAAGGAAAGGCTAATGCATTCCGTCTTAAAAAGAAAGAATACGATGCAAAATTTGACGGCTTATTTGGCGATTGTGAAGCAGTAGCCAATATGGTTGAAAACAATGACCCACGCTGGAGTGATTTTGCCAAGCATGCATATGAGTATGCAAACTGTCAAGAATAAAAAATAGCTCTTTTATAGAATGCTCTCTATAGAAAAGCCAGGCTGAAAAGCCTGGCTTTTCTTAATCATTTAAATTTGTTTTACGCTCATGAAAAAACATTTTTTTCTAATTGCGCTGTCTTTAGCTCTCTTAACCAATCTAAATGCACAAGACCACCAGCTAGCCATTGGAGCTGGATTAGGCACCTCATTTTTAACAGGTGACCTTGGTGAAAATGGTTCTTTTGGAATCAACTACTCTCTTGAAGGCAAGTATTTTCTTACAGATCAGTTACCCGTTGGTCTGGAATATACCAGCCATGCTATTGGTTATGGCGATGACAGCTCTCTATTTGGTGTTTCTGCATATGGCGCCACACTCATACTGGCAAAAGCAGAATACATTCCTTTCTCTTCTAAGGTAACTCCATATGCTGGTTTCGGCATAGGTATTGCTAGAATTGAAACCCCTGAAATTACATTTACGAATAGTGATGGTACGCCAAGTACTATTCCCAGTGAGGGGAAAACAAATCTTGCTTTGTCTCCAAAAGCAGGTCTTGCTTTAGGCAATTTCAAGATTGAATTCGCGTATAACATCGCGGGTAAAACTCCGGAGACGGAATATATCAACGTTGAAGAAAGTGATCAACCTTTTAATCCCTGGAATTTAAGCTTCAAGTACATCTATCCATTTGAGCTTTAGAAAAAAATGGAAGGCATTAATCTAATGCCTTCCACTATTTTAAATAGGCAGTCAAATTTGTGTTACTACCTACTTACCATTCTTTCTCAACTATTATTTCTCTATAACTTCACCAAATGAGTAGCTAGTACTTTGCTTCCATTTGATACCAGTACTTTATAAGCACCATGCTGTAAGTCTGCAACTGGTAAAGCAAATTGCTGCTCTTCATTTACTTTTTGGATCATGAAGTTCTTACTCAACTTACCATCAATAGTATAAACAACAACTTGTAGTTCTCCCTGCCAATTGTTATTCATTTTCAACTGAGCTTGTTCTCTTACTGGATTAGGGAAAAGTGACAACTGGTTGCTGTCAAATAATGGTAAATCTTCTGTAGCTGTTCCTTGCTGATTTTCATAAGCTCCTATATCTACACCTCCAACACGTGGATTGCCTTCGATATCAGTAGCAGGAGCACCATTTGCAACTCCAGCATCAATACATGGACTACCATCTTCCAGATGCAAATCAAAATCAGTAATATTTACAAACATTGGAGACTCATCCAGAATATCTGCTGCATCTGTTAATATATCTGAGCTAGATGCCGTAGTAAGGTTTCCACCATTAGATGCAACTGTTGGTGTACCATCTTCAATAGCATAATCCAGGCCAAAATGAGAGAAGATATTATTCTGTAATGTTAGATTCAAAGAAGCATCTGTCTCCGGTTCTGTCCAGCTTGCGATACCATCTGCTAAAGCTCCCAGGTTATCAGCAAAAGTAGAGTTCATAATAACAGCTTCTACGTTTGAGCTCACACCGCCCGTACTAGAGTTAAAGGAGATTGCTCCACCAGTGCCTGTATCAGCAGCATTATTATTCAGGAATACACAGCTTTCGATATAGGTATCTGCATTATTAACATTCAATGCACCTCCCTGATTTTCTGAAATATTGAAGTTAAAATAAGTATTACTTAAAGTAAGTACTGAAATATCCAGGCTATCTTCTGTCGCAGCAATAGCTCCACCTGCTTCTTGTGAAGAGTTCAACTCAAAAATGCTACCGTCAACGGTCATAGGGATACTACTATTTGTTGAGATAGCTCCACCGCCTGAAGAAGAAGCTGTGTTATTAAGGAAGGTACTATTGATGATCGTCATCTCAGTAGAATCATTCTGTAGGAAGATCGCTCCACCGTAACCACCTGTGTTCCCATCAAACAAACAATCCATTATAGTAGTATTTGCCAGGAATCCACCAGATAAACAACCACCACCATTATTAGCCATATTACCTGTGAAAGTACAGCTCTCAATTGTCACATCGCTTAGGCCATTATAATTGGCAATTCCTCCTGCAAAGTTGGAACTGTTGCCTGAAAATGAGCTATTGAATATATAGCCGGAATCACCATCCCCTCCTGTATAAATAGCAGGTGCAGAGTTTGGAGCAGAATTATTTGTAAAAGCAGAATTCAGCACTGTGAAATTAGCTTCAAAAAAGAAGATTCCTGTTCCTCCATAATCTGTAGTGACATTACCGTCGAATGTACAGTTATCAAAAATAACGCTTTGGATAGTCTGACCACTTAAATTGCGTTGATCAACATAGATACCCGCTGCATTCCCAGCTGTGTTCCCACTGAACTCACAATTAGTAATTGAAAGATTCACTGGTTGCCATGCAAACATAGCTGCTCCATAACCGCCATCATTTTCATTACCTTCGAAGTAGCAATTATCTACAATGATATCAGAGCATCCTGATGGATAAAGAGCTCCCCTATTAGTATTATTATTAATGAAGTCACAGTCTAGGACTTCAACATCCTGGGTACTGAGAAGAAAGACTCCAGCAGATTGGGAATTTGAGAAGTTTTCCTCAAACACACAATCTTCAATAGTACTTCCAGCTGTACCTACATCAAACAAAGCAATACTACCACCACTACGGGCAGCATTTCCTGTAAAATAACAATTACTGACTTGAACAGGGCTTAGGCCATAAATACCAGCACCTGTCCATAGATACCTTGGATCATCGTCATTATCTTCCAAATTGGCCTGCCCTCCAGAAACCTGGAAGCCATCAATGGTAATTGGCCCTGTCAGCATACTGTCTACATAAAGTATCTGAAGACTATTATCTTCTCTGTTCATCTCAACATCGCTCCCAACATCATCCTGAAGCAAGTCTCCACTCAATATGGTGAGGTTGGTTTCCCAATCTCGGTCATCCAAACTGGTTTCTGTACCGGCAAATCCTCCATATAAAGCTATTTCGCTAGATATGGAAAAGAAATCAGCAGGATCGCTTCCAGGCAAATAGGTCCCTGCAGCAACCCAAATTTCACCAGTATTAGTATTGTCCAGTGCATCAGTGAGACTGGTGTAAGCATTACTCCAAGAAGAGCCATCATTAGCGCCTCCCGCGTTAACATTTACATAAGTTTGTGCCATCAGTGGATTTCCTACAAGCACAAAAGCCAATAAAAGGTAGAATAGTTGTTTCATAAAATATAGAGTTTCGTGAATAGAGTTTCATTTAATAACTGTCCAATAGCAGTATCATTCTAATTTTAAGTGCGTTGTTCTAATCCGAGATGTTATTGCGTAGTGGCAAATAGGTGGAATCCATTTTGCCGAGGGGCTAATGTATAAAATTTTTGATTAAGAGTAGCGTCCTAGGATAGGGGAAAATGTTGCCAGTTTGTCTAAACAAAGAAGAAATTCTTCATTTTTTATCATTTGATAAAAATAAAGTGCTTTTAATCCAGTCCTGCATCTAAAATATCCTCATCCCTTGTTGTCGTATCTGGTTTGCTGTTTTTTAGTGTAATGTAAGCAATCGCACAACAAACAAATCCAACTGCATAGTTGATCAAAATAGAGTATATGGCAAATGTTACGTCATCCTGAATAGCCAGCAAGCCTGCATTTGCTAAAATATCTATTCCGACAAAGCCCATAAGGAATTTGGGCATAAAAAAGCTTAATCCTCCTATCCATCCCCAATTCGAAGGTTTTAAACCTTGAATTTTAGCCTGCATCCTAAACAGAATCACAACTGCAATGACAATGAGGACTTCGATCATTAATGAAAATTATGAGAGTTGTTCAAGAAATTCCAATGTTCTTTTCTCAGACCAGGTTCCGCCTCCTCTTTTTTCAGCAAAACCGACATGCCCACCTCTTTGGGGCATTTCTAAAAATATCAAGGGATGCTTTTCACATAGTTCAACTGGAGAACAAGCTGGAGGAAGAATAGGGTCATTTATAGCATTCACCAATAATATAGGGCGATTAGTCCCTTCCATGAAGTTTTTGGCAGAAGCCTGTTCGTAAAAATCATCTGCATTTTTATATCCATTAATGGGTGCAGAAAAAAAGTTATCGAAATCTTTCCACTTTTCTACCCGGTCAAGATTAGATGCATCTATTATGCCTGGAAATTGTGCAGCTTTAGCTTCTATTTTTGGGCGAAGGCTTCTGAGAAATCTCTTCTTATAAAATAAATTACCAGGAATTTCTAAAGCGGCAACACTAGCAGCAAGATCACATGGTGAAGAAAATGCAATCCCAGCTTTAACGGGTTTGGGCACCTCTTTACCATTTACACCTAAATATTTCATCAGGATACTTCCTCCCATACTGAATCCGATCAGTACTACCCTACTATAGTCTTTACGGTTTAAAGCATGTTGTATTACTTCTCCTATATCATCAATATCTCCATGATTATACATTCTAAGCTGAGTATTCATCTCGCCACTACAGGTTCGACAGTTCCATCCTAAAACATCCCAGGTATGATCAAAGAGATAATTGGCCATACCCTTCATATAATGCCGATCTGTATTCCCCTCTAATCCATGCGTTAGAATAGCCAATTGATCATTATTACTGCAAAGCCAGTCCAAATCCAAAAAATCACCATCACTTAGGCAAATACGCTCTCGTTCGTAGGTGGTTTCTACTTTACGTAAAATGGCAGGCAAGATTGTCTGTAGATGCCCATTGAATTGATATGCTGGAGGCCCTGCATAAGCTGAGTGCTCAATTAACGGCATAATACTATTCTTCTTTTGAATACGCTCCTAGCCTATAAATAGTACCTTCCTCATCAAGTGTACTAAAAAACTCAAAAGCCGCTTTTTCTGGCATCAAAGAAGCTGCATGGTCATTCTCTGCTACGATATAGTATTGGATAGCATCTTTCTTGTTATCTAATGTAATACCCCAAATACCGTCATCTGCCATTTCATCCGAATGGCCACTATCATCATACATTTCTACGCGTTTGAATGCTCCCTGATTACCATAGCGATAAAACAACCAAGCCTTTCGGGCTCCCACAACTGTTGCATTAAAAGTTATAATATCACCAAAATCCAGGTGCTCTACTTTCGTGATTTCTGGTGTTACTCTGTCAATTGAGCTATGGCCTTGAAGGTATTTAACACGCTTTTCCATCAACTCTGCAATACCTATGATACTAACTTTTCCTGCTTTTGCTGTCTCGTGCAAATTAGTTCTAAAAGCTTCATAGTTATATAGTTGATTAGTATCTCTCATCACATGTTCATCGATAAGACCCTGAAGAACTTCTGCACGCTTTAGATAGGTACTGTCTACAAAGTGATCATTAAGGATTGTACGCATATGTGCCAGATAGATCTTGCGGTATAACGGATTGCTGAACAGCTGCAAAATCAAAGGCCTTTTTTCATTTTGTTGTTTATAATGTTCAAAAGGACTCATCGTTTGCATATCATCGTTGCTGAGTGGGCTCAATCTTTCGGACACTCCTAAATACCGGAAGCCTCCCAATGAAAGATTCATGTCCCAAACAATAGGATGAAAGACTCCTGTCTGATCCCGATATAGATAGTAATTGTGGCAAAAGCGTCCAGTATAACTGTCCAGATTTACTAATACATTATTAAATGCTAACATCCATAAAGCCTGATCTATATTTAAGATACTGTCCAGTTTTTCAGGCTCGTTATTCAATACACGAGTTAGCTCAACCAATTCGCCCCATCCATGATCTGTTTTGATTTCGTATTTACCCATATAACAGATAGAATCAGCCCCCAGATACTGCAGAGATGCCTTTTCTCCTTTCTTGCAATGAGTTGGGGCTTCATATCCCCAAATTGGATCGCATTTAAAAAGGATTCCGTCATTTTCTCCATAATAGGATTTTAAAAACTCATCATCAACAGATTCCGTATTATTGTAAAGCCCCATGAATTCATCATTCACGTACAGCTTTACAAAATTAGCTCGAGATGCAGGCATATAATCTCGTGCAATCTCGTAAGACAGTACTTCTCTCAAAAAGGAAGGATCGCGAAAAACATTACTAAGTTTCAACTTATCATACCCGCCGGGCATCTTGTCTTTTTTGTTCGTCACATTCACATCAATATTAAATGGCAACTTACTCAGCCCACTTTTTCGGGTACTGAAATACGAACTATTTCCTTTGTAACGAACGCCTGCTCCCTCGTATATTTTTCCTCCATATTCGACATCTCCTATCAATCGTTGATCATACCCCCTTTGTTTCAAAGAATCCAGAATATCATCCCAGTTTTTCTCTTTAAAAGTGATACGTACCTCCCGAATAGTGTTGATATCGTATATGTCAAAATCTTCCTCTTGAGCTGATAAAGCTGTAGAAGACAAGCCAATAGTAATGGTAAAAAGTAAAAAAGAGTATATAAAGCGTGTCATAGCTGGTGTTGTGTATAATACAAAATTGCGAAGTGGCAGCCATATGTACTGCACACTTCGCAATTTATTTTTTTATAAGCTAACGACTAAATAAAAAATTAATTATTCAGTGCTTCTAATGAAGATGAATGTTGCTCATACATATAACGAGATGGATTATATGTCGCAGCCTTAGCATTTTCAGCATAGATATAATACTGAATAGCAGATTTTCCATCTGTAGGCTTCACTGTGACTCCGAATACTCCATCTTCTGCTTCACCGTCATTATTTTTGCCATCATCGTGCATTTCTATGCTGGAGAAACTACCTGTATCTCCATAACGATAATGCAACATCACTTTTTTAGGGAATTTATCAACTCGTGCCTGAATTTTAAAATCTTCCACCTTAACAGAAGAGAATTGTTCGCGACGAGTTACCGAAATTTCGCTGATTACCGGAGGGACTACTGCCAGCAATGCATTTTCCTTCAAATATTCTGTACGAGGAGTCATCAACTCCTTCAAGCCAGGTATACGGCTTCGTTTTCCAATTGTATTATCCAGGCTATTGTTAAAGTCCTCTGTTGAATAATAACGATTTTTATCTTCTTCAAAAGCAGGACGAATCATAGTCTGCAATTCGTTGATGCGCTCTACATACTGGTCCTTACGGAAGATATCGTTTACTAAAGTACGGATATGTGCCAGATAGACCAGCTTGTATTCTTCATTACTCAATAAACGACTAATCAATGGCTTAGCTGAATTATCTACATGTAGCATAGGATCCATCGACTGCAAATCCTTCAGTTTAAGATCTGACCCAACGCCTGTGTTTTTATAACTACCAAAGCAAAGATTCAAATCATAAAGAATAGGTGTAAACTTTCCTTCACTATCACGATATAGATAGTAATTCTCACTATAGCGGCCAGTATAGCTACTCAAGTTAGCCAGTACATTATTGAATGCTAACATCCACAAGGTACGGTCTAC
Source organism: Chitinophagales bacterium (assembly GCA_022360175.1). GTDB lineage: Bacteria > Bacteroidota > Bacteroidia > Chitinophagales > Saprospiraceae > JAKSDI01. Next base: position 7,629 of record JAKSDI010000182.1, on the reverse strand, counting down.
ATTAAGTACTCGATTAATCTCGCTAGGTTTCTGATTGAGAATGTAAGTCAATTCGATCAGGTCGTCCCATCCAGATTCAGATAATAACTGGAAATTATGCAGATAACATTTAGCACTGTTGTCATACTGTAGAGAACCAAAAACGTCGCTTTTACATCCACTTGGTTCAGGTTCTACGAGATTTGGAGCGCAACGCAGGAAGGTTCCTTCTGATTCGCCAAAATGAGCAGTTAGGAATTCATCATCAATGGGTTCTACATTTACGTATAAGCCATAATATTCCCCATTTACAAACACCTTAGTATAATTAGCTTGAGGAGCAGGCATATACTTGCGGGCTATTTCATAACCAAAAACTTCACGTGCCATACTAGGATCCCTCAGCGCACTTGACAGCTTGACCGATCCATGTCCCTGATAGTTTTGTTCTTTATCGATGAAATTTAGCTTGATATACATGCTATTACGCTTGTTACCAGGGCGGAAAGAACGACTTTCCCGATAACGAACACCAATATCATTAAACCTTTGCCCATTTATTTCTACAGACCCAAGTAACAAACCATTTCCGTTGAAACGCAGTGAATCCAGCACATACTGCCAGTTTTCCTGCTCGAAGGTGATCTGTATCTCCTGAATTTTATTTACATCGTAAAAATTATCATCACTTTGTGCCTGTATATGGGTAAAATGACTTAGGAAAATTAGGCTAAATAATGCCAGAGTACTTCTTTTCATATTTGGAAGAGATGTGATTTTCAGGATTACCAAAAATTAGCGTTGCAATATTAAAAAATTATTCATAAAACACCGATAACTGTTGGCCTGACTATATAAGCTTTTCTTGAAAGACCCTAGTTTATGCGGTTTTCCACTTCATAACGCAATTTTCACCATATATTACACTTTGCATCGCCTTTTTTTTAGATCAAAGCTTTTAGTCTGTTGTTTACTTATGATTTCTTTCTCTCTAAATTAAACAAAGAAACCATAGAAAAAACTTTTGCAAAGGTATAAGGCACAAAATACATCACATAAATTCTTATCGTTTCGGTTTTTCCATATATCAATATTCTAAACTCTCCTTCCATTACGATAAAACCGAAATAGCACTATACCTTCTTCTATTACCTCAGCCCTTCCCCATCAATTGCATGATATGCAAATAAATATTTACTGCCATGATAGCAGTAAGCGCCATAGCAGCAAACCTCAACCAGCCATTCTTCTCCCTAAAAGCTTCAGCCTTCTTTCTAGCCTCCTCTGTTCCTGCTTGCATTTTTCCAATGGAAAATAAATACAGATAAATCCCCATTCCCAGGAAGATGAACTCAAATATTAGGCCCAGGTATTCCATAATTCATAGTTTAGAAAGACTCCAATGGTTTAGAAAGGTTTAATACTCAATCATACAAACCTTACTAAACCACCGAGGCCTTTTCATCATATTTCTTCGAAAAAACCAGTTTTTTTATTCTTTCTCACTTTGTCCCAATGAAAATAGCGGCCATTCATCGCCACATAGATTCCATATGGAAGTGTTTGTACAAAAGCCATCGCGCTTCCAAGATTAAAAAAACCATCAGATGAGGTGCCAAAAGCATAGGGAACCATAGCACCAGTAATAACGATCGTTTTATCCTTGATATCTGTTTCTGCCAGGAAAGTAGCTGTTTCTACCATCCGATCTGTGCCATGTGTAATTAGTATTCTATCGGCTTTAGCACGGCGACAATTGAATGCTATTATTTCCCTTTCTTCTTCTCCTATTTCCAGGCTATCTACCATCATTAGGGTTTTCACATCAATGTCCAACGTACAGCGCCCTCTTTTGAACATACTTAACAGATGAGTGTCCTTGAAAAAAAGTTCTCCACTAATGTAGTCGTATTCTTTATCAAAGGTTCCACCTGTCACGAACACCTGTATCATATTATTGGGTTGGTTAATCATTCATTGATTTCGAAAAGGTTAGCATCCAATCCGTTATTAAAACTAACGGAAGCAACCTTTAATGTAATTGGGAAAGGAGCAACACCCGCAGAGGTCAACTCATAGGGCACTTTGATACCTTCCACTTCTCTATAATCGGCCATAGTAGCAGTCACAGTCGCCTCTCCTCCATTACCGTTTGACTGCTTAGCAACCGTTTTTACTTTTAACTTGTTTTCCAGATCATAATAAATATCAGCCGTTTTACCTCCTGGGCTAGTCACCTGAAGATGGTATGCCCGCTTGCCGTCTATTGTTTCGATATCTATCAGCTCTGTTTTATAATCGGCACCAAGGTAGTCCAATTCTGGGAAAATAGGTGCCTGTAATTTCATTTCTTCTATACTTTCTTCTCCCATCTCCTGTTTTTGCCCCATAGCACTGGCATATCCTTTTTTACCATCAAACTTGGTTTCATTAACCGTCATACCATTCATATCGACTTTAATAAGCATTTTATCTGGCGATTTACGCATCATCGTCATATCCAGATTCATTCCCTGCACGCTGGTTGTCAGCTCTATTGTCGCATCTTTAACATCCGTCAATCGATCTTTACCACCAATAGCATTTATATAGTCTGTTATCACACTCTCAGCGGTCACCCCCTCAGGTATTTCGGTATTTTCATCTTTTATAGCTTGCCCATCTAAATCATAAAAGTGAACTTTTCCTTTCGCATCGAATCTATTGAGTTTATCAGCTACTTCTCCCATATTGCCAACAACAAGGATGTGCGACCTTTCAGGTAAAATATATTTTTGTGCCATTGTCTTTACATCTCCGGCTGTTACCTTACTCACTTTCTTCAAATAATCTGGATAAAAATCTGTAGGCAACTTATAACGAGCTGTATTCAAAGCGTATTGAGCTACTGTTTCAGGGCGTTCCAGACTTCGGGCGAAGCTACCAAAAATGTAGTTTTTGACACTCTTTAGTTCTTCAGCAGGAACCGTTTCTTGTGTAAGGCGTTCCATCTCTGATAAAAACTCTACAATTGCGCTATCTGTTACTTCGTTGCGTACACTTCCTCCTGCCGAAAAATATCCTACATATTTATCATAACGCAAGGTAGAACGTACACCATAAGAATAACCTTTATCTTCCCGAATGTTTTTGTTTAACCGGCTATTCAGCATACCGCCACCTAGCATCGTATTTAATACATTGGCTACTACAGATTCTTCAGTACCTGGTTTTAAATTAACAGGATAAGTGATATTGATAACCGATTGAACAGCTCCATCTTTATGAACAAAGTCTACTTCTGATTCAATAGGCGGTAACGGACGAGCGTGGAACTCCTTTTCAACCGTGCCTTTCTCCCATTTTGCAAAATATTTTTGTGCTATTTTTTTAGCCTGCTCCAGGTTGGTATCACCTATAATTGCCAAATAAGCAATATTAGGCTTGAAATAAGTGCTATAATATTCTTTACACTGGCCTACTGTAATATTCTTAAGACTCTTTTTGGTAAGTATCTCTCCATATGGATGCTCATCATAACGGAGTACCTGCCCTACATTTCTTGCAATGAAATCAGCATTGGATTGCCCTAAAGATAATTCTGACAAACGCTGAGTTTGTATTTTTTCAAACTCTTCTTCAGAAAAAGCTGGATGGTAAAGTACATCAGCCATTATTTCCAATAATTTGTCCTGATGCTTTGTAAGACAAGAGGCCGTGATGCCCGTACTGCTAGTGGAAAAATTAGCTCCTATATAATCAATGGTTTCGTCTATTTCTGCCTTACTCTGACTTGCAGTACCCCGGCTCAACATTTCACCTGCCAAATCTGCAGTACCTACATATTCTCCTTCTTTAATAGGAGGTACATCAATCAATAATTGAAATGATACTCTTGGCAACTTATGATTTTCTACAACTATAACCTGCAAGCCATTATCCAGTTTGAATTGTTCATATTCGCCAAATTCTATACTGGGAGCAGGGCCTGGTTTTGGTGCCTGTTTTCTAAAATCTTCTTCTTGCCCGTACAATCCAATAGTCACCAGCGAGCAAAACAATAAGCTAAATAAATGAATATATTTGATCATGATATTTTTGATTAGATTAAGGTGATTTATAGCAAGTTTTACGGTTTTACTTGCTTAGGTAAATAATGGAGGCTCACTCTATTTTCCTTTTTAAAATATTTACGAGCAACTCTGCGGATATCTTCCCTACTTACTGCCATAAAACGATCAATTTCAGTATTGATCAGATTAGCATCACCTTTCAGTGTTTTGTAGGTTGCCAGATTATCTGCAATTCCAAACATACTTGTATTTTCCTGTACAAAGTCGCTCTCTATCTGATTGCGCAATTTTTGGAACTCCTCCTCAGAAATCAGTTCGTCCATAGCCTTCTGCACTTCAGCATCCATAGCTGCTTCTACTTCTTCTATTGAAACACCTGCACTTGAAATAGCATAGGCAACTGTCACTCCCGGACCTTCTCTATCTAATACAAAGTTTCCTACCGCTACTGCTTTTTGTTGCTCATTTATCAGTGCTTTCTGCAAGCGCGAGCTCTCCCCTTGTGATAGCAAGGTGGACAACATACTAACCGCATAAAAATCATCTTCATTCATTGAAGGAGTACGGTAAGCCTGGAAGATACCAGGAAGTTGTACCGAGTCGAAAATAGTATCTCTGATCTCCCCATTCAAATCAGGTTCTACTATGTTTGGGCGATATATTACTCCTTTTCCTTTTGGTATGGTACCGAAGTATTGATTAATCCATTCTTTAGCTTGCGGCACATCGACATCACCTGCAATAACAAGAACCGCATTATTGGGTACGTAAAAGCTTTCGTAAAATTTTACATAGTCTTTTTCCTCCGCAGCATTTAAGTGATCCATTGAGCCAATTGTTGTCCACTTATATGGGTATTTCTGATAAGCACGCTTCATCACTTCGGTTTGAAAAGAACCATAAGGGCGGTTGTCATAACGCATTCTCATTTCTTCTTTTACAACCTCTCTTTGAGTTTCAATTCCCTTTTGATCTACTTTAGCATGCAGCATTCTTTCAGACTCCAGCCATAAGCCGAGTTCTAGTTGATTGGACGGTAGTACTTCAAAATAACAGGTAATATCCGCAGTTGTATAAGCATTGAGGGTACCTCCTGCATCCTGAATGTAGGCAGCAAACTCTCCTCTATCAATATTTTCAGAGCCTTCAAACAAAAGGTGTTCAAAAAAATGGGCAAAACCTGTTCGATCTGGTTCTTCATTTTTGGACCCCACATGGTACATCATAGCTATCGCCACGATAGGAGTACTTTTATCCTGATGCAATATTACATCAAGGCCATTATCAAGGCTGAATTCTTCAAAGTTGATTTGATTTTCCTGTGCCCTCAATCCAAGGCAGCTCATTAATAAAAGGGAGAAAAACAGCGAGTATCTCTTCATAACAATTCGGTTGATTTGGTATAAAAAAGTCAACTTAAGTAGCCCATAGTTTTGGACCACTTAAAAGCAGCAACTGCTCAAAGCCCGAAAGATAAGTCTTTTTAAAACTCTATTGCAAAAATGGTATTCTGTTGGAAAAAAATTATGATGCCTTTATAAAAGTTAGCAACAAAAGCCCCTAAATAAAAATGCCATTCTCCCTTAAACGGAAAAATGGCACCTCTTATAAGTACGATTACAATATATTATAAAGGGACAAACCTGTAAAGCCAAAGATCTTAGCTTTAGTGTATTAGATTTACCTTCATCGTTTTTCGTAAAAACTTTATACTACCTTATCTGCACAAGAAGAGCTAGCGAAAGCATCAGGTTTAGCTTTAAACACAAAGCCCATACCTAGTATATAACCCATTGCTTCCTTGAGAGCAGTGTTGGACTGAAAGTGTGGATCGGTATTGATATCGGCATGCACTTCTAGTTCTACATTATGTTCGTCAAGCAGGTCACACAAAGCATAAGCAACTTCAATAGACTTAGCTACTTCCATAATCATGCGCTCACGGAGGCTCATACCTGCTCGCTCTTTTGAATTTGAGATAAACATAAAACCTCCTTTCTTTTCCCGAAGGAATACGATTACGGTTGCAAACTCTACCACTTTACCGCGCACTTGCGAGTCAGATCCGATACAGACTTTTAAGCGGTGCCCAGCAGCTCTTTCGCGGAGGATAGTCTGTTGTACCGCTTCTTTGATGGGCAAGTCAATTTTTTGACCATTTAATCTTCTCCAGTTCATGGATTAGTAGGTTTTTGATAAAAATACACTTTTCCCCACCAAACAGTATACCGCTTGGCAAAAGTAAAGCAGAATTAATATTTGATTAACAAACCCATCAACCAAAAAGATAAGGTAAGTAGTTCCATGAACGATTGAAAAATATGTCATCATCATATATCATGGTGATTTTAAAAATCACCATGATACAATGATGATGATATATGAAGAACGGGCAAACTCGTTACCGAGCTTGCCCGCTTCTTGAAAAGAATTCACCCAATGACAGGGTGTCATTACCCAATAAATCACCCAACTATAAAAAATCTTGATATTCTGTCGGTATTGAAACAAGGCACTAGCAGCATCAACACTATATAGTTTTTTAATGTGGAAGCTTATCCATAATCACTCCATAAGCATAAGTCCCTAATATGGCTCCGAGCAGGACTACCAACATAATTAAGTACCCATTACCCAGTAATACATACATAGGCCCCGGGCAACACCCTACAAGTGCCCAACCAAGTCCAAAAATTGTACCTGCTATTATATGGCGCTTAATATTTAGCTGCATAGGCTTATATGTGATAGGGCTCCCATCCAGGTTTTTCACCCCGGTTTTCTTCATGATTGCTACCATGATAGCTCCCAATACAACTGCAGTACCTATAATACCGTACATGTGAAAGCTCTCAAAACGGAACATTTCATGTATCCGAAACCAGGAAATGGCCTCCGACTTAGTCATGATAATACCAAAGAGAATCCCAACTATAAAAAATGATGTATTCTTCATTTTGCTATTGCTTTTACTGTTAGAGGTTAAAGCCCCATTAAAAGAGGAAATAATAAATGTGTCATTAATAAGCCTCCGATGAAGAAACCAATGACTGTAATAAGAGATGGCAATTGTAGGTTAGATAAACCAGTAATTGCATGTCCTGATGTACATCCATCTCCATAACGAGCTCCAAAGCCTACCAGAAAGCCACCTATCAGTGCAAGTAAAACTCCTCTCAGGCTAGAAAAATTGAATAAATCTGTTGGTACAAAGCCTCTCCCCAAAGCATCAGACTCTGGATAACTGATGCCCATTGTAGAAAGATATTCTATTGTTGAAGTAGAAATATCAACTGCTTCGGGGCTTTCTAAAAAGTGGCCAGCTATAAATCCTCCCACTAAACCTCCAGCAACAAAAGCTAATCTCCAAAATTCATCTTTAACATTAATATTAAAAAATTGAATACGCTTTCCAGCTCCAGCCGCTGCACAAATAGCCTTAAAACTTGTAGAGACGCCAAAACTACGCCCCATCCAGATCATTAAAGCCATTGTCAGTGCAATCGCAGTTCCCGAAACGGCCCAGTGCCAGGGCTGACTAATAAAGCTTATTATTGAATCCATACTCCGCTTATGTTATCGGTTGTTCTTAATGTTT
>JAKSDI010000292.1 GCA_022360175.1 Chitinophagales bacterium | reverse complement strand
AGACATAGTATTAAATCTTGTTTTTTTTTCTTTCATCTTTGCTAAGATAAGAGACACACTTGTATGAACAGTCTCATATCACATCACATCGCGGAAACATTCCGCGACGATCTAGATAAGAAGGGTTGCGCTTAAGCCTGCACTTGAAAAGGTATCAATAGAAATTGGAAGCAAGGCTCAGGTTCATTTCCCAATCCTGGCTTCCAATTTTCAGAGAAGAACTATTTTTTAAGTAGGTCTCGTATTTGTGCTAACAATTCTTCCTGAGTTGGGCCAGGAGGAGGAGCTGGTGCCGCTTCTTCTTCCTGTTTATTGCGTTCTTGTACCTTATTATAAGTTCGGACTAGCATGAAGATGATAAAGGCAATGATTAGAAAATCAATCATTTTTTGGATAAAAGCACCATATTTAATAGCTACTGCTTCTTGTATTACTTCTCCTGCATCACTTAGTTGAGCTTCTTGAAGAACAATTGCCAGATCAGAAAAATTAACCCCGCCTAAAGCGAGGCCAACCGGAGGCATAATCACATCTTTAGTAAAGGAGGTAACAATAGCACCAAAAGCTCCGGCAATAATTACGGCAACGGCTAGCTCAAGCACATTTCCGCGCATAATAAAGTCTCTAAATTCCTTAATCATAGTATGTTCGTTTTTTAATTCATAGACGTAGAATGCCCGAATTGTCACACAGTGAAGAAGATTTTTCCCTATTTTAGGGTAAAAACCCCTTATGTTTACTTATTGCCGGCCATCTTCATTCCTTTTAGTCCCTCTTCTTTTCTTATTTGTATTTTCCTATTCTGCTCAATTGCCTACCGGTTTTATTGAAGAACAAATAGCTACAGGCCTGGATCCTACTACGATGACAATAGCTCCTGATGGAAGGATTTTCATAGCTGAAAAAGACGGCAAAATTCGCATTATTGAGAATGGCACACTACTCGCAGATCCTTTTCTACAAATCGAAGTAGATAATTATAATGAGCGAGGATTAGGTGGAATTGCATTCGATCCTGATTTCGAGGCCAATAACTATTTCTACATATACTATACCGTATCTGGTGGTAATCATAATCGTATCAGTCGATTTACAGCCAATGGTAATTATGCAATACCCGATAGCGAAGTCATCCTTTTTGATCTGGATCCTTTATCTGGTACTATCCACAATGGAGGAGCTATGCTTTTTGGTACAGATGGGAAACTCTATGTAGCAGTAGGTGATGGTACCAATGCCGCAAATGGTCAAAATCTCAGTACCACTCATGGCAAAATATTACGCCTTAATAGTGATGGAAGCATCCCTGAGAATAACCCTTTTTACAATGATTTAGATGGTAATAATCGTGCAATTTGGGCTTACGGATTTCGCAATCCATATACTTTTGCGATGCATCCTCAATCAGGGCGTATTTTTGCTAATGATGTAGGAGGGCAATTATTTGAAGAAGTGAATGAAGCATTGGCAGGTAAAAACTATGGCTGGGATCAAGTAGAAGGCTTTCTCAATGGACAAATAGCCCCACCTGATTATCAGGAACCACTCCATGCTTATGATCACAATACGGGATGTGCCGTTATCGGTGCTACTTTTTACGCTCCTGAGCAATTACAATTTCCACCAGTTTATCATGATCAATATTTTTTTGCAGATTATTGTGAAGGTATTATTTGGGTACTTGATCCAGCGGATGGGAGCATACAGGAGACTTTTGCAACCAATATAGATAGACCAATTGCCATCCAAGCTGCACCAGATGGTTCATTATATTACCTGGAAAGACGAGGGATCGGTGGGGGCTCCGAAGCAGACAATACCAGTACCACTAATGGTGTATTGTGGCGCATTTCCTATACTGGTAGTGGTGCTCCATTCGTTTCCTCACATCCACAAGATATTTTGCTCCCTATTGGGGAAGACGCCAGCTTCAGCATAAGTGCATCAGGAGCTCCCCCTATTTCTTATCAATGGAGAAAAGATGGACTCAATATCGAAGAAGGTACAAGCGCTACACTCGTCATCCCCAATGTGCAATTAATAGATGATGGAAGTCTTTATGATTGTCTGGTTTTTAATAATGAAGGAAGTGTCACTAGTGATCCTGCAGTACTAAATGTTACTACTAATACCCGCCCAACGCCAGCTATTCAACTTCCTCTAATAGATGCTATGTACCGAGCTGGAGATACTATATTTTTTGCCGGTAGTGCAATGGATGTAGAAGATGGCTCACTGACAGAAGACCATTTGATTTGGCGAATAGATTTCCATCACGATGAACATACACACCCTGCCATGTCTCCATTAACGGGTATCTACAATGGATTCTATGCAATTCCTGTGGTAGGAGAAACTGACGATAATGTTTGGTACAGAGTATGGCTACAAGCAACAGATAGTGAAGGTTTATCCCAGTCAGTATACAGAGACATCTACCCCATAAGAACTGTTATCACCTTGAACACCAATCCCACAGGCCTTAAAATACGCCTCGATGGGCGAACAATAACTACCCCTTACGCTACTAATAGTGTAGTAGGCATACTTCGAAGCATCAAAGCTGTAGAAAGCCAGGTGGAAGGGCAGGAACTATTTTCATTCATTGATTGGGAAAATGGAAGCATCAATTCCTTATTGAATATAATCATACCAGAAGAAGAGATTAATTTCACAGCAAATTATGAAGGTGTTACTATAGGTAGTGGTAGTGGCCTGTTAGGAGCTTATTATGATGAGGTTGAACATGTATTTAATGGTGATCCTGCATTTTGGCGCATTGACACTACTGTTCAATTTAATTGGGGAGAAGGATCAGCAGCCCCCATGTTAATTGGAAATAATTTCTATTCTATACGATGGTCAGGCCAAGTGGAGCCTCTTTATTCAGAGGAATATACCTTTTATGTAACTTCTGATGATGGTATACGCTTGTGGGTTGATGGAAATTTATTAATTGATCAGTGGGTACCTCAATCTCCTTTTGAAACATCAGGCACAATCTTCCTTCAGGCTGGCCAACGTTATGATATCAGACTAGAATACTTCGAAGATGGAGGCGGTGCAGTATGTGAATTGCGCTGGAGTAGCCTTCGTACTCCTAAAGCAATTATTCCAAAATTACAGCTCTACCCTACTCAAACAATACTCAATTCGGATATTAAGGATGCTCCTCTCCTTCAAATTCAGCTTTTTCCACAACCGGTAACAACTCATCTAAGTATTCTCTTGCAATACGATGTCAGTACTCGATTTGATGCCCGTCTATATGATGCCAGTAATAAAATGATCTGGAAAAGCATCTTTCCCCATAGTTTCCCTCAAAGTCTACATAGCATTAATGTAGCAACTTTGCCTGCTGGTATTTATTATCTTGAGTTGATTAATAATAAGCATAAATGGGTGAAAGAAGTTATTGTAAAGTAAACAGGCTCATCGCGCCTTGACAGCATAATATACGCCTACACCAAGTGCTAAAAGTATCAAACCTGCTAGTGCCTGGGATGGGCGTTGTATTAAAGTATTGACTACGAAAGCAGAAGATATAAGTACAAAAATCCCGGGAACAATCGGATAAGCCCAAGTACGATAAGGGCGCTCACGCTTTGGATGACGGCTTCGAAAAATGAATATACTTGCTCCTGCCAATGCCATAAAAGCAATATCCATAAAAGTGACATAAGTAATCAGGTCGGCAAAGGTTCCCCAAAGAAGGAGCAATATTATTGCCCATATCGCTTGTAGGAGCATTGCATTAACGGGCGTATGAAAACGAGGATGTACCTTAGCCAATGCCGAAAAGAAGATACCATCTTTTGCCATAGCAAAATAAATACGCGGAGCAGACATCGTATATATAGCAATAGTACCAAATATAGATATCGCAATTGCTATAGCAACAATCTGGCCTCCCGACTGGATAAATTGTCCTACTGCTTCTCCTGCTACTCTCGTGGTATTAGCGATGCCGTTGAGTGGCATTAGTAGCATATAAGACAAATTCACCAACACATACATAGCCGTAACGATCAGGGCACCTAGTACCATAGCTCTGGGTACGGTGCGTTGTGGCTCAACAGCCTCTCCAGCCAAATAAGAAGCATGATGCCAGCCTCCAAAGGACCACAACACACCTATCAAAGCAAGTAATAGAGCACTGCCTAAGTCAGTAGGAACATTATGCATCAGATTGAATTCCAGTTGTATTTTATCCGCATCGTAGAATAAAAAACCTGCTATAATGATTCCGGCTATTGCCAATAATTTCAAGCCTGAAAATAAATTAGCCAGCCACTGTGATGTATTTACTCCTAGCATATTGATCAATGTCAAACTCGCCACTGTAACTATCGCAACCACAATTTTCCCGCTATACGTGAAAGGGTAAAAATAAGATAAGTACTCTGCCAGGGCGATCCCCAAAGCAGCTAAAGCTCCTGTATTAATTACCAGTAGTATTACCCATCCGTATAGGAAGCCAGCTAATTCTCCATATGCTTCTTTTAAATAAACATATACCCCTCCTGCTCCTGGGTACATTCCTCCCAGTTCAGCAAAGGTCAAAGCTCCTGTCAATGCAATTAAACCTCCTAATGCCCAAACCAAGAGTACAAATCCATGATGTGGTACGGCTTGTACTACGGCATAAGGCGTTACAAATATTCCTGAACCAATACAGGAGCCTATTGCGATCATCGTTAGGCCATAAAGGGTAAGTTTTTTATCTAAACTGGGCATAGTCAATATTTTTGCTGTTTCTTTCCGCTAAGAAAGATAGGAGAATTTTAGGAATGCCCACTTTTAATATTTGAATTACGCGTCAAATTGCTAAAGAAAGTATCTTGAAGAAAGTCTAAGTATATAAACTACTATCTTATATAAAATTTAATTATGGAATTTGAGGAATTTCGCGTCTATGTATATAATAGCACCACCCTCAGATCATGGTGATTTTAAAAATCACCATGATCTGAGAGGAGGTGGTGGAAAGCATTCAACTTATGAAACAAGTTTATTTTGAACCTGGTCAAATCTACCACATTTACAATCGAGCAAACGGCAGCGAAAACCTCTTTCGCTGCCATGAAAACTACAAATATTTTTTACGGAAGTATCAGGAAAAGATATCTGGAATTGCTGACACCATAGCTTATTGTCTGATGCCCAACCACTTTCACTTATTGGTGAAGATCAAAGGAGAAAAAGAGCTCGAAGATTTTATCCGTCAAATAAGTAAACAAAATCGCAAGCCTGCTATCCCGCCTAAAATTGCACCCGGAGATCGGCACCATTTTATAATCAGACGTTCTTTTCATAATTTTTTCAGTGGGTATGTTAAAGCCTTCAATAAGTATCATGATAGACGGGGTAGTCTATTACAACAAAATACCAAAAGAAAAATAGTGATGGATAATTCCTATTTATTAAATATCATCATTTATATTCACTTAAACCCTGTCAATCATGAATTTACCGTAAAACCGGAGGAATGGCCTCACAGTTCTTTCCATATGTATATCGAAAAGGAAGTTAAGAATCTTTTCACTAAGCAAATATTGGAATGGTTTGGAGGGAGAAAAGCTTTTTGGGAAGCGCATTCAAGTGATATTGATAAATAACTTACTAATCATGGTGATTTTAGAAATCACCATGATTAGTAAGTTATCATTTCCTTTTATTTTTCAACATTTACATTTGCAACCACAAATTTTCCGACATTTTCTCCTTGAGCTACGCCGTAATCAATCGCAGGGCGATAGTGTATACCTCCATATAAACGGCTTACAGCAGCTTCTTCTGAAGCATGAATAAACGAATTAAAATCTCTGGCAGGTAGCCCATAGGCTTCTTCTGTATCATCATGGAAAGAAAAATCATCTCCATAGATAGAAGTAAGCGCTATTGCTGCTGCTCGTGAAATTACACTATGCCCACTGGTATGCTCTGGAAATGGGGGTGTTTGCAGGGCAGGCAACCAGTCTTCATCAATATAGCGATTGATAACTGTTTCCGGGCGAAGGAGGCTACTACGATATTTTTCATCCCAACAGCTAATAAATGCATCAAACAATGCAATGGAAGTAAGAGTATAAGAATGTACAGTCTTCATCACATCTACTTTTTCTTTATTACAGGCAATTTTAGCGATGCCAATCCAATGCCCTCCTGGTGTAATTTTTTTTGTCGCATACATCACATGCCCCGTATGATGAGAAACATAAGGATTGCAATCCCAAAATTCTGCGATAGCTACTCTCTCTTCACGCTCTTTCAGATTTTCAACTTTAAGCGCTTCATATACTTCCATTGTTTCTTTCATAAACTTACTTTCAGGGTCGGTGTCAAATTCGGTAGGAGGTAATGGAGCAAATTGCTGAGCAGAATCAATTACCATTGTTCGAATTTCTTTCCAATGTGGTTCAATCCCGTCCATGTAGTCCGGAGGTGTAGGTTGCCAGCGAGCTGGTTCATCATTGATAGAAAATTTTGGGTAAGTTCTGGTTTGCTTATACATATCTCCATCGGTCCATGCAATGATATGGTCTGCTACCTGATCACCATATTCAATACTCCGTTTCCATACATCGGCTGGCATATTGATAGCTTCAAACTCCTGATATAGTTCTTTTTGATAGTTCTTGATCGAATCTTCTGAAAAAGTAAGAGCACGTCCTACTTTTAAAAAAGCATGAATAGCCGATAAAGGATGGCAATAAGTTTCACCTTCAACGGGCTGCGGTACTGTCCCTAATTCTTTTAACTGGCCTCCAAGTGACTGATAATCAGAATAAGCGGGTTGAAGGGCTTCATAAGCAGCTATACTAGAGTAAGCATAAATTCGACTTGCTACAGGGGGAGAAAAGATATCGTGTACAATTACATCTGTCAGTTTATCCATTGACTTATGGAAAAAACTGGCTTGCTCCATCTCTGCCTGATAATTTGGATTATGTTGTTCGCAACTGGTGAGTAGGCTTATCATCCCCAATAACATAGTCATCGTAATGACATGCAAATGCTTCTTGTTCATGTTGGCATATAGTTTTGACTAAAGTTCGGCAAAATTAAGAAGTATTCGAAAAAGAGAATACTCAAAATTTTCCAGGCTTCATTTGTATATGGATATGATCATCATGGCGTACTGCTCCACAACCATGAAAACGAATCTTATCATAACTGTCTAATCCCATACGTACTTTCAAATGAGGCTCTAGGAATATTTTCCCTACCCTATCATCATTAGCAAGGTATTTCAATAATTTTCTATTCCCCGAAAGGGAAAAAGGGTATGTAGAAGATTTATTTTGCCTCACTATTTTAGATAAGATACTATATTGCCAATAACCTTTTTGTTCACAATAATGGGCTTGATCGTATTCATCTGATAATGGCGCTTCTATTTTACCATACCCCAAGAATCCTTTACCATCATTCAGGTATTGATGGCTTTTTGATTGGTAAATGAAAGCAATATCCACTTTTTCCCCATCATCATGGCTCTTATGAGGCAATAAAGGGAAGCCATCCCAAAAAGGAAAATTCGCATCCAAATACACAATTTGAATTTCCTCTCCCATCTTGTGAGAAACATCAATTAAAATTGCTTCCAATTCAGGTACTACATAGTGTCGATTAAGCAAACAGCTTAATACACTAGCAGGTATAACAGGGCTTTGTTTATTGTAAATTAATGGCAATGGCTTACGCCCAAATTGTTTAGCAAACAGAGGAGTTAGCAGGAGTGAAAATATCAGGTACAAGCCAATAAACAAGCTCATTTTCCGTAAAAAGCTTTGCAGCTTTAATCTTTTCTCTATGATAATATATAAGATATAAACAAGGCCTCCTATTTGAGAAAGGACCGTCAGGAATAAGAAGAGAAATACGTGCCTGATGTATTTCAGCATGATGGATATTATTTTTATAGAAGTACCAACTAATTATATTGATACCAAAAATAACATGATACTAGCAACATTACCCCCGTAGTGATCATTGTTTGCCAAAATTCATCCTCCTTATTTAATAGCATAAATAGCCTTATAATGGAATGTAATTGGAGCGATTTCCATTGGTGGAGCTTCCTCGAGTACTTTTTTAAAATTGGCGAGCCCTATCTCTTCTTCAGAATACCCTTTGCGCAATAATGCCTGTAGGCCTCCCTGGCTAAGAGCAACTCCTAAAAACTGATCCTTACCTCCATTTTCTACTTTGTGGAAAAAGGCTTCTTTTACAAAGCGGAAGTGTCCGCTGTTCATTACATTGCTTAGATGATGTTTTTTCTGCCATCTTATAGCTAAAGGCTCCTCTTGCTGTTCCGTCAATTCCGTAATCCTATTAAACAAGGCTCGGTACTGTTCCTCTAATTGCCAATTAAATGTAGGAGGCCATTGGCAGTCGTATATTAGAAAGACCCCACCAGGTTTCAATATTCGATTGACTTCTTTAAGCGTAGCTTCTGGCTCCATCCAGTGAAAAGCCTGCCCACAATTTACAATATCTACGGTTTCATCTTCCAAGGGAAGTTGATGCGCATATGCAGGTAAGAAATATATATTTTCCAATTCTTCTGCTTTAGCGTAAGCTACACTGAGCATATCCTCACTAGGTTCAAACCCGATGATTTTATGTACTTTATCCTGCCAGGCTAGTGTAGAGAGTCCAGTGCCACAACCTATATCTACTAAAAGGGAAGGCTGTTGCATTTCGGTATAACGTAAAGCCTGCTCCAATAGCGCTATTGGAGGAGAAGGCCTGTAATAGTCATATAAAAGCGTATACTCTCCACCGGAGAATCGCTCAGCATTTATGTGCAGATCCATCACTGCGGTATTTAAGCGATATAGGCCTGAACTACTACAACAGGCAATATATTATATAATAGTTTATGGGAGATAAGTTTAGGGGATGCATAGCGCTTAGTATTCAATATACCACCTCCAATACTCATAGTAGTTAAGTTTGATTTAGCCGCTTTGTTTAAAAATCAGCTTAAGTTAAACAATTTAGCTTCATTTAAAAAATGGACAAAAGCTTATATTTATGATTTCAGAAAAAAAGATAGATGCTGTACGATTTTAGATTTAAGACAACTTTCCGAGTGATAATAATCTTACTGTGCCTTATCTGTATGGCCTATACACTTGTTAATGAGCAATGGCTGGTTGCATTCATTATAGCCATTCCAAGCACAATCGCGATATGGAATCTGCTCTACTACGTCAACCAGACCAATAGAGATCTTGCCGGTTTCTTCAAAAGTATTCAATACAACGATTTCACTACTACTACTTCTGGAGGACATAAAGGCCCTACATTCAAAGAGTTGCATGATAGCCTGAATATGATCAATCAGAAGTTTCAGGATATTAGAGCTGAAAAAGAAACCAATCATCAGTTTTTGTACTCTATTGTAGAACATGTCGATATCGGCTTATTAGGATATAATCAAAATCAGGAAGTTATTTTGATGAATAAAGCTTTGCAACGACTGCTTCGCAAATCCTATCTGGTCAAATTTACTGACCTAGAAACACTTAATGAGCAATTGTGGGAGAGTGTGAAAGATATGAAACCCGGCAGTCGAGAATTGGTCAAGCTAAATATAGAAGACAAATTACAGCAAGTAGCTATACAATGTACTGAACTAAAGCTGAAGGATGATTTCTATCGTTTATTATCCTTCCAAAACATACAAAATGAGCTAGAGGAGCAAGAATTGATTGCCTGGCAAAAGCTAATTCGCATCCTTACACATGAAATTATGAATTCTGTTGCTCCCATCTCTTCTCTAAGTTCCACTCTAAGTAATATAATGGAACAGGATACCGATGTTGACATTCAACAAATAAAAAGATCATTGAAAGTTATCAATAAGCGAAGTGAAGGCCTGCTAAGTTTTACTGAAACCTATCGTACTTTAACAAGAATTCCTCCCCCGCGCTTTCAATCAGTTAATGGGAATCTAATGCTGGAGGAAATTGCTACTTTATTTGAAAGCGAAAGTAATGAAAAAAATATCACGCTAGAGGTAGCCCTACCTCCTCAAATCATTCATTTTCAAGCAGACCCAGCTTTATTTGAGCAAGTATTAATAAATCTGGTCCGCAATGCTCTCGATGCTGTTGATGGTAGCACAGAACCAAAAGTAAAATTACACCTCAAGAAAAGTGGCTCGAAAGTAAGTATCGTAGTAGTAGATAATGGTATTGGAATTTCAGAAGAAACAATGGAACAGGTTTTTGTCCCATTTTTCACCACTAAAGAACATGGCTCTGGTATAGGATTAAGTTTGAGCAGACAAATCGTAAGATTGCATAAAGGGACGATGGAACTTCAATCAAAAGAAGGCGAAGGAACTGTTATAAGTATAACCATTTAGGGTTCAAAAAAAGGCCATGTCTACATATGTTTGCAAACACGGCTTCTAATAATTTTTTCTTTGTTATGAGCTAATAAGTAAGTGCCAAAGAACTATAGTATCTCAAATTTTTTAGTGTGAACGTCTTCTTCTGTTTTTACACTGATTACATAATCTCCTCTGGGAAGATCCTTCAATTGATAACGACGTCCAACTGTCAAGACATGTTCAAATATTTCTGTGTAAATACTCTGTCCGTTGTCATCAAATATATTTACCTCTACTGTTGCTATTCGTCCATTAAACAATGAAATATCCACGAAGGATTCCTTAATATCAATGTATGGACGGTAATGGGTTCTGCTTTTATATTCATCAATAACTGCACCTGTATCAGAAAGGGTAATTGGTTGTATAATTTTCCGAAGACTATTGGTTACAACAATAAAATAAGTGTCATTAGGCAAATACTTTAAATTGAGCAGCTTTGCAAATTTTTTCGCATCCCCTGTTTCCATTCTTATCAATCGAACATTTTGTTCATCCATCACTTCAATAGTATGACTCTCCATTAAGCCTTCAATCACTATCGAAACCTTCTTCTCCATTGGAACATTGTTAAACACGATTTCAGGGAGTCGTTCATTTGCAAGTAGCACATTGGCTACAAACAGAGCTAGAATAAACAACAAATTTTTCATAGTCAGCACATTTTTCATTTTGGATAATCATTCTTTTTTGTCAATCATCCTCTTATCAAATATTCGGCACAAAATTAGGTAGGTAAATAAGGTTAATCTACCAGTCAATTGACGTATTTTGATACTTAATTAACATCCTTTCAAACAGATAACCTGTTAATTATCAACGTATTTAGTATAATAACCTCTTGCTCTTGATTTTAAGCAATTTTTATTGTACCTTATATGTTGATATAATATAATTATGTGAATTTCGGATAGATCACCCTATTTCATTGCACTTAACACTTGATTAAAAAAATTGTATATTTGCATCCCTGCTATTAAAACCATTGTTTGAACTTTATGTTTTATAGCGAAAAACCATATTAAACTAAACCATTATTTGACAGCTTGGACAAAAGAGATTATACGCAGTACACTATATAAGCGTATAATAGCAGGGGCATTTATATTTTTTTATATAATTTGATTTTTTGTCATTAAGTTTGTCGACCAAGCCCAGTGCAACTTAAATTTTTTTTTAAATGAAGGCTTGGGAAACAAGTGGAAACACGTTGAATGTTTTCTTCATTTACTACAGTTTAGTCAGATTATCTGACCGTTTTTGTGCAACATCTAAGCATATTAATTATTGATAACAATCATACTGCTTAGCACTGTAGTAAAGGAAAACTCGACGATTTCCATCTATTAAACTATCTAAAGAGCGTTACGATGCAAAAAAATTCGGATCCTGGCAACAACAAGGTGAAGGGTTTTTGGAACGAAGAATGGATTAGAATCGACTTTGGCATGGAAACCAAAACATGCCATTACGAGATTTCAAACTTCGGTCGAATTAAAAGTATTGATAAGGTAACGAGTAGAGAGCGTTTATTAAAAGGCGCTAAAGCTCGCGGAGGCCTAATCATGCTTAACCAAAAACTCAAGGACGGTTCTACTGGAATTGTTTATGTTCATCGCTTTGTTGCTGAACAGTTTGTAGAGCAATCTACAGAAGAACACGAGTACATCCTTCACAAAGATTACGACAAAGCCAATAATCATTGGACCAACCTTACATGGGCCACTGAGGAAGAATGGAAGGAGTACCAAAAGAACAATCCTCACCACAAAGGCCGCCCAGCCCGTACACGCAACTACAAACTCACCGAAACTCAAGTACGGATGATGAAAAAGTTGCTCAAACGAGGAAAAACAAAGAGAAAAATCATTGCCAAACAATTTGGTGTTAGTGAAAACTGCGCCTATAAAATTGAGAAAGGCATCCGTTGGGCTCATGTAACCATCGATGATGATGACGATGAGGATTTAACAATGGATGGATTAGAACAAACCGAATAGGCTTATGCCCTAATTCGTCTAATCATATTAGTCTAATCTTTTACGACAAAAAGATTAGCAGGAATGTATTGCCCTATTTGAATGAGTTTATCTCTCAAAAGGGCTATTCTTTTTTCTTTGAGCCTGTGTCATTTTTGTACGTTAATTTATTTACTTAATTATCTGGAAGACTTAAATAGTAAAGTAGAACGATTAAAGTTGATATAGTCCTAAATACAGTTGTTTCATTTATTTTATTTCAAGTAAAAAAACTTTAATCCTTTATAGATCAAGCATATCAACTATAAAAAGAGAGGGATTATGATAAAAAAAGAGTCCTACGAAGCTATATCATAAATTGTCCTCGACATAAGAAAATATCTTATAGAAGAAATGGGACGGTACATCCAATTTTTGTATTTGTTTAAATCTTTTTTTGTATATTAGAATATAGAATCAATTGAAAATTTCACCCCATAACTCACTCTATACTCTTTATGTGGTAAAAAAGAAAAATTGATTATATGTGTTAGTTCTTTACATAATTGTTTACCAAATAAAGGAGTAAAAAAAAAGCATCTTATGTTTGGTGGAGTTAACTAAAATCACCTTAATGCTTAAATAATATTGACATCATAAAATCTTAAGGAAAGATTAAAAGTGTAAATATTAAAACTAGGGTTACTCCCAGTTAAGATAGACAGATTCTAGTCAAAATTTTCCATTAATACATTTCATATGATTTTTTTTGATGTACTTCAAAATATTGATGTACTCGTTTCACTGGGTACCAGTATTTACGCATTTATTGTGTTAAGAAAAAACACGAAAAACAAAAAAACAGATTGAAGGGTTTTTGGAACGAAGAATGGATTAGAATCGACTTTGGCATCGAAACCAAAACATGCCATTACGAGATTTCAAACTTCGACCGAATTAAGAGTATTGATAAGGTAACGAGTAGAGAGCGTTTATTAAAAGGCGCTAAAGCTTGCGGAGGCCTAATCATGCTTAACCAAAAACTCAAGGACGGTTCTACTGGAATTGTTTACGTCCATCGATTTGTTGCTGAACAGCTGAACATGAGTATATCCTTCACAAAAATTACGACAAAGCCAATAATCTTGGACCAACCTTACGTGGGCCACTGAGGAAGAATGGAAGGAGTACCAAAAGAACAATCCTCACCACAAAGGCCGTCCAGCCCGTACACGCAACTACGAACTCACCGAACTTAAGGACGGATGATGAAAAAGTTGCTCAAACAAGAGAAAATCATTGCCAAACAATTTGGTGTTAGTGAAAACTGCGCCTATAAAATTGAGAAAGGCATCCGTTGAGCTCATGTAACCATCGATGATGATGACGATGAGGGTTTAACAATGGATGGATTAGCATAAACAGAATAGGCTTATGCCCTAATTCGTCTAATCATATTAGCCTAATCTTTTACGACAGAAAGATTAGCAGGAATGTATTGCCCTATTTGAATGAGTTTATCTCTCAAAAGGGCTATTTTTTTTTCTTTGAGGCTCTATTGTTTAATGTAATGGCTTTTAATTTAAGAGCAGCCACCCGATTGAAGCATTGTAAATACTGCTCTATCTGCTTTTCTAAGCACAAGTACAGATATATTCAACTTAATTTGATTTACAAAGATGCTGTTGCATTTTACGATGTTTTGTTGTAAATTAAAATCAACATAAGAAGAGATATTTTACTGTGTTCAAAAAAGAGGTTGTGCACATTGAGTATCACTTCTACCCTTGCTATAAAAAATCTTATTCAAACTACTTTTTATAGCGAAAAACCATATTAAGCATAAACCATTTTTGACAGCTTGGACAAAAGAAATTATACGCAGTACACTATATAAGCGTATAATGGCAGGGGCATTTATATTTTTTATAATTTGATTTTTTGTCATTAAGTTTGTCGACCAAGCCCAGTGCAACTTAAATTTTTAAAAAAAGGCTTGGGAAACAGGTGGAAACACGTTGAATGTTTTCTTCATCTACTACAGTTTAGTCAGATAATCTGACCGTTTTTATATAACATCTAAGCATATTTATTATTGATAGCAATCATACTGCTTAGCACTGTAGTAAAGGAAAATTCGGCGATTCCATCCATTAAACTTTTATAAAGAGCGTTACAATGCAAAAAAATTCTGATCCTAGCAACAACAAGGTGAAGGGTAGGGAGCATTTACTGCTCGAAAAAAGTTCAATTACATACAATTATGGAGAATATTCAATAGATTCTTCTATCCCTGGAATTATTAAATATCATTTGCGCGAGCCAAGTAAATTAAATATAGAGGATCTACCTGGACCTCCTTTCCTGAATATGTTTCATATCCATAACTGTAATATAAATATACAAGATAACTTGAGTGGTCAATTGCACTCACTCATTTCTCACAGTCATGGAGAAACAACTAAATGTAAGAAAGATAATGTTACCTTGCCAAACAACAGAAATGTTTCTCAAAAAAAGGCTAAGAAAGGTTTTGCTTATAAGCTTAAGAGGTTTATAAAGGACCTTGGTGATGAAGAATCCAATTTATTTAAGTCCAAATCTGGTTTAAAATCTTGTATTAAAATAATACAAAAACTTGGTTCTTACTATAATAGAGCTGTATTGTGGCTCTCATTAGTATGTCCTGAATTGTCATTGCTGCAAATTCCTAAGTGGCTTTTAGGGGAGTAAGAATAGAAATAGTATTGTTGTAAAGATTAGTGTACAATCACATGTCAAACAAGTTTGGCATGTGATTTTATTATTTCTTTTATAAGGGAGCAAGAATCTATTATTTACTAATTCTAGCGGCATGACAAAATTACACTCCATTTCAAACTCCAGTCCAATTCTATCTGACCGCTAAACCGAGTAGATCCAAACTCAAGAGGAATCCAGCAAGTACAAGAGGAAATCAAATTGCATAAGCTTCTTAATAAAAACTTAACGCCGGTTTGCTCCTACAATTTGCGAAAGCATTTAACTTTCCAAATAAAACCGTCATGATCCGATCAAGCCTCTGTTTATTCATTTTTCTATTTTTGTTTTCTATTCCACTAATGGCGCAAGAGATTTCCTGTAATAAAGATCAATTGACTATTGATACGATTGCAGGCCCACAATCATTTACTCATCTAAACCTCAACAATGATCGTTGCCAGTTTCAGTTTGCTATCGTTACAGACCGAACTGGAGGCCATCGTCCAGGAGTTTTCATGGATGGTGTTAATAAGTTGAATCTTCTACAACCAGAGTTTGTCATGAGTGTTGGCGATCTTATAGAAGGATATACTGAAGATACACTTGAATTAGAGCGCCAGTGGAATGAATTTGAAGGTTTTGTAGATCAACTACAGATGCCATTTTTTTATCTGCCAGGCAATCACGACATCACCAATGCAGTAATGGAATCTGTTTACATGAAACGATTCGGGCATACCTACTATCATTTTATATATAAG
The DNA here is from genome assembly GCA_022360175.1 of Chitinophagales bacterium. Classification (GTDB taxonomy): domain Bacteria; phylum Bacteroidota; class Bacteroidia; order Chitinophagales; family Saprospiraceae; genus JAKSDI01. The sequence goes on along the minus strand of JAKSDI010000292.1, from coordinate 25,840 downwards.
GATGTCTTATTCCTTTGTCTAAATACAGAAGATCAATATCGAGGCTCTAACAAGGGTACCATTTCCGATGAACAGTATAAGTACATCCAACAAGTATTAGCAGCAAATGAAAATGTTAGATGGACTCTCGTTTTCATGCATCAGCCTTTATGGATATTGGAAGATACCAAACGCTGGAACGAAGTAGAACAATTGTTGGAAAGCCGTAAACACACTGTCTTTGTTGGCCATCATCATCACTACGTAAAATACGAACGCAATAATGGCAAATACTTCATGCTAGCCACTACCGGAGGTGGTAGCAGCCTTAGAAGCCCTAAATTGGGTGAATTTGATCATGTTGTATGGGTAACAATGACTGATCAGGGACCAATACTGGCCAATCTGCAACTGGATGGTATATGGGATGAAAATGTAGTTACAGAAGCTTCTCAGGACTTTTTCAAAACCGTCATGCAACGCAATCCTGTAAAGATTAGCCCTCTTCTCGTTGATGAAGATCGATTCACAGAAGGGGAAGTCCTGATTAAGGTCCAAAATGATGAGAACATTCCTATGCAAATAGACTGGAAGCAATCATTTAGCTGGAGCTTAAAAGGCAGTTTTGACACCCCTATCATGACAATCCCACCAAATTCTATGGATACGTTGTTATTAAACATTGAAACGCGTAAATCCAGTGCTCTTACAACATCCATAAAACCTTTGCCAATCAAAGCTATTATCTCTTACAATGACAGTGAATATCCAGATATTGAAATGCCTTTTGAATACAATATTCGTCCAGTAAAGCCAGCCTCTTTAATTGCATCAAAGCAAGAAATAGTGATAGATGGGAATCTGGATGATTGGTCCAATATGGCTCATGTAATAGACGGCCTTTCTGAAGAAAGCCTGGATGTTTCTTTCGATTTACTTTATGATGAAGACTATTTATATATAGCTGCAAAAGTGCAGGATGATACACTTGTGGTCGATACCGGAGAAGTAGCATGGCGTCAGGATTTTATAGGATTCGTAGTAAACGGAGAGCCATTAGCAAGCAGTGTTATGCGAAAAGGAAGTGGCTGGTATGAAAACTCTATTCTTTTCACCATTGCTCCTGCTACGAATGACTTACCCAGTTCCATTTTTTATGAAGACAAACTGCCTGAAGGAACCGAATATACCTGTGTAGCAAATGCTACTTCCTATATATTGGAAACAGCGATTCCTCTCAGCTATATTAAAGAACGCCAGGGTGAAAACTGGAAAAGTATACGCTTCAATATTATTGTACAAGACCGAGATGGGCAAGAAGAAAATTGGCCTCGATATTATTATGAACCTAATTGGCGGGGAAAAAATAACTATATTGGGTCAGGCTTATTTTTTAAAGACGAGAAGCAATAAATAATACCTGTTCTTATTTATGCATGCTCTCTTACTTGTCGGGCACGATTGCATTGTGCGAAGCATTCGAGCGTACACTATGGTTCGAATACATTCAAGGAAAATAAACCTGAACAATTAGCGACTAATTTTCTTTAACTATAAAAAGGCTATGGTCAAAGGCATTTTTACCCCCACTCCTGTTACAGAGATTCATAGAATTTTTGATTTACAATTAGCACATCAGTATGAAGTTGGTAGGAGTAATGCTAAAGCGAGAATTCAAAAGCTAAAAAAACTCCAAAAAGCAGTCCTATCACATCAGGAAGATATTAGAGCTGCCATGTTTCAGGATTTTCAAAAACCTGGAATAGAAGTTGACCTTACGGAAATATATCCTACAATTAAGGAAATCAAAACTGTCATTAAAAACCTACGGCAGTGGATGAGGCCCAAGCCTGTTTCTACACCTTTGGCAATGTTGGGAAGCCGTTCGTATATTCAATATCAGCCCAAGGGGGTAGTGCTGATTATTTCTCCTTGGAACTATCCAGTCAACCTAACCTTAATTCCGCTTGTAACTGCTATCGCCGCGGGCAATTGTGTAATGCTAAAACCATCCGAACACACTCCCAATACAAGTGCCTTACTTCATCAAATCATACAATCAATATACGATGAATCTGAAGTAGCTCTTATACAAGGAGCTGTTGATACTTCTAAAGCTTTACTGGAATTACCATTCAACCATATTTTTTTCACCGGAGCTCCTTCTATTGGCAAGATTGTGATGGAGGCTGCTGCCAAAAATCTGGCATCTGTAACGCTGGAACTAGGAGGAAAGTCACCTACTATTGTAGATGAAACGGCTAATCTTAAAAAAGCGGCTCAACGTATCAACTGGGGAAAATTTACGAATGCAGGGCAAACATGCATTGCACCAGATTACATCCTGGTACAGGAAAAAATAAAGACAGCTTTCATAAAAGCTTTGCAAGATAGCCTTAATGAATTTTATCAATCCGATGATTTTCAAGGGAATTTCCCCAATATTGTCAATCAAAAACATCTCGAACGCCTTAAATCGCTATTGGCAGATGCAAGAGATAAGGGGGCTAATATTATTTCCGGAGGGCACACTGATGAAAAAGAAAATCTACTCACTCCTACATTAATTTCTGACGTACCCGCTGATGCTGCACTCTCGAAAGAGGAAATTTTTGGTCCAATACTGCCTATTTATACATACAAGAACCTACAAGACGCTATTGACCATATTAATGCAGGAGAAAAGCCTCTTGCTTTGTATATATTCAGCCGTAAGAAATCCAGGATTAATAAAATTATTCAGGAAACAAGAGCGGGAGGTACTTCCATCAATCAAACCGTGATGCACTTCACCAATAATAATCTTCCATTTGGAGGAGATAATAATAGTGGTATTGGAAAGTCTCACGGCTGGTTTGGCTTTGAAGCTTTTTCCAATTCAAGAGCAGTGCTGGAACAGCGCTGGCCTATTAGTGCTTCTGACCTTGTTCGCCCGCCATATAATTCTCTAAAACAGAAGATAGCGGATATTACCATTAAATGGTTGTAAATTAGTGGAGCAACCCTACTCAGGCGGGGTTTCATTTTATTTCGACAAATTTTGTCTCACTAAACATACCTTGAAGAGCTACGAAGTACTTTGTTTTGAGGCCATAAGTAGTAGAATACGGTCCATTCGTATAGATATATAACAGGTAGTAGAGACATCCTGAAACCAGAAATGAACGAACCAATGCTTCAAACTCCAAATCTCATTATAGGTGCAGGCCCTGCCGGATTAGCAATGGCAGGAAGATTCAAAAAACGTGATATCCCATTTACAATTATAGAAAAGAGTGAACATCCTGCCAATGCATGGCGTAATCACTATGACCGATTACATTTGCATACTATCAGAAGCCTTTCGCATCTGCCTCATCTCCCCTTTCCAAAAGATTATCCCACCTACATTCCTAAAAATTTGTTGGTCAAATATTATGATCGTTATGTGAAGCATTTCAGTATTAAACCTGAATATGGAGTAGAAGCAACAAAGGTTTATCCATCAAATACTCAGTGGAAGGTCGATTGCACAGATGGCACTTCCTACATAGCCAATAATATTATATTGGCAACAGGTGTTAATCATCATCCCAATCGCCCGGTTTTTGATGGAGAAAACACTTTTAGGGGCACTATCATTCATAGCAAGGCTTATAAAAATCATATCCCTTTTTTGGGAAAGAAAGTATTAGTAGTTGGTATGGGTAATACAGGCGCCGAAATAGCCCTTGACCTCAGCGAACATGATATACCTACTTTCCTATCTATACGTGGAACAGTTAATATTATTCCCAGAGATGTGTTGGGGCGCCCAACCCAACAAAGTGCTCATATGCTTGCAAAGCTTCCCAATTGGCTAGGTGACTGGATAGGCGCACAGATACAAAAACTAAGCTTTGGCGATCTACGCCCTTATGGACTCATTCCTTCTGATATCCCCCCTGCCAGGCAATTGAGAGAAACAGGTAAAACACCCGTTATTGATATCGGAACAGTAGAGCATATCAAAGCAGGGAAAATTAAAGTAGTACCTGCTATAGCTTCTTTCCACCAAAGTGGAGCTACTTTTGTGAATGGTTCCAGTCATTCATTTGACGTATGCATCCTGGCTACTGGCTACCATCCAGGATTAGAAAAACTAATAGGCCCCACTCAAGGGCTGCTCAATCAGGATCAACTGCCCGCAAACTGTATTGGAAAAGGCGATTATAAAGGTTTATATTTCCTCGGATTTGATAATTACAAAGCTGGTGGCATCCTGGGTATCATACACGAAGATTCCGCTTTGATTGCTGATGAAATAGAACAGGGTAGCAAAACCAGCATGTAAAGCCAGCCAATTGAGGTATCATTCCCTTCTCCTATCTCTTCCCTCTCCCTTCCTGTAGCATCATAGGTGATGATGTATATTGTCTATCTGTTCTGGTAAGTTAAGGAAATACTTATAGCTCTATCTCTATAATGAAAATGCCCCATCTGCAAGGACAGGACATTTCCTTTTTATGATAACTAACTATACCAATCTAAAATGGCGGTTACATTAGGTTGGCTGAGTCGCAATTCTTAGCATAACGATCAACCGTAGAGAAGCAAATTCATTTCAGTATGTGCTCTAGTATTATGAGATTTATTATAGAAAATATTCTATAATAAAAGCAAAGATTAGACCGCTTCCAAATGTTATCCAAAACAACCGTACAAAAATCATTCTTTTTTTCAATAAGCATGTCACCTCAATCTTACTAGTTTTGAAAGTAATGGGTATTGGAAAAATGCCCTCTAGTTTTTCTAAACCACTAGTACTATATTCGCTATAGAATCCTTTAAAGAATCTATTTTCTTCTTTTGCCTTTGCTTTGAAAAAAAATACAGCAATTTTATACAAAGAATAAAACAAGAGAACAAAATACATTAAACCAAGTACTGGTAAGACGATCTTCATAAAAGAATTTGCTATCATAAAATTGATTTATGGCTCATTACTTTTTGTATAAATTGCTACAAATCTAATGATCAACATAGAGTTTTTCTGCGATACGATGCTCTCACATTAAACCGTATCTAGGAAGAAAAACTTCATCTATGCCTTAGAATAATAAAGCTTAATAAGCAGGATTTTGTACCGCTCTATCTTTCCCTTTCAAGATAGCAACAGGAATTGGAAATATTCTGAGATGAGGGCTAATATCTGCGGGTTTTTCCCACCAGCTTGCTCCGTAGCGGCCAAAGCGGATCAAGTCTGTTCGGCGGTGCATTTCGCCATAGAGTTCGTGAGCTCTTTCTTCCAGGAGGTTATCTGCATTCAATTTAGTAAGAGGAGATAGTTCTGCTCTGTTTCTGATATCATTCACTATTGCCAATGCCTCTTCATCATTAGCGTTCTGATGCCAGCGTGCTTCTGCATACATCAGCAATGCATCTGCATATCGGAATAGAGGAAAATCATTGCTCATATTTATTGCCCCAGGGAGTTGTTCAAATTTAGCCAGACGAGCTCCCTGATAGAAGTCAGACAAACCCCTATTGAAAGTGATATCAATACTATATTCTGTATCCCTGCCCCCATGCAAACCTTGAAGGCGTATGTCTCCTTCTTCAAAAGAGCGATAAAAATCAGGTAGCAAACTCAATCCACTACCAGGCATTACAGATTCGGCGAAAGCCAGATAATTGATTCTAAATCCTTTTGCATATTCCCTATCATAAGGAATGGCCAGGATCATTTCTGTTGTCTCATCATTATGTACAGCAAAGCCATTGAAGTAATTAGGTTCCAGAGTGTAGAGCTGAGAATGTACCACTTCGCCAAGCACAGCTTCTGCTTTCCCCCATTCCTGCTGCCCTGTATATATTATAGCATTTAGATACAACTTAGCCTGTAGCATTTTAGCAGCCCAGTAATTAACTCTTCCATAAGTAGTAGCATCTACTGATTTAGACAAATGATCTACTTCTTCCTCTACAATACCTACACAATAGTTGTATACAGAAATACGATCATCAGGATTATAAATCTTATTCTGTTCGGAAGAGGGCGCTTGCCCAAATAAATCAATAGACCACCATAAAAACAGTGCTTTAAGGACTTTTACTTCTGCAGTTAAAGCAGTGGTATTAGTACCTTGTGATTGTTGCTCTGTAAAAAGCATCAGTAAATCATCGCAGGCAGTAAGCCCTTCCTGAAGAAAGGCCCAGCAATTTTCCAATACTTTCTCATCCCCCACATAAGTATGACGATGCAAGCGCATCCACTGTTCTGAATCAGCGCCTTGCCCTCTTCGAGGAGGAATGATCATCTCATCGCTACTCACCTCCTGAAGAAAATACAGATGCTCCATTACCGGATATAGCTTGGAATATGCTTCTTTCAAACTAATAATAAGCTCCGCTTCGGAACTAAGATAAGCCTGCTGATCCTGGGCATCAAAAACATACTCCTCCATATCTCTGCATGAGTAAGTCAGCAGTATAAGCGCCACTACAGCAATATGGAGGAGTTTTTTCATCATTGTATTATCTCTTGATTATCACCTATTTGTAAGACTTGAAGATCCCCATCATTTTTGGCAAATACCAGGCAATAACGATCTCCTATCTGAATAGGTATAATGTGTTTTATTTTTCCGTCAATATTGTGGCCACCTATTGTTGCCACCCCAAATTTAGCATTCTTCCCAATAGATAGCAAATGACCGTAGGAAGCATCATAACGCCCCATCTCTATATTACTTTCGTAAAAGTTGCCACCGAGTACGACCTCCTTGTATCCGTCTTCTTCAAAATCAAACACAGTAGCAGCATTGATGGTTGAAAGCTGTAACTCATCAGGAAGGACGTGCGCCTGAAAAGATAGGTTGCCTGTGTTCTCATAATAGATGCTTTCCATTGTATTAGCTTCCAATACCTGGCTACTGGCAATTTTTTCTGGACCAAAGATTTCATCCAGTGTAGCTTTCGCAAAATCTTTAGAAAAGAGGTATTTTTTCTTCAGATGCACCAGCTGAGTTGTCAATTCAGCATAGGTTGCAAAAGGGGTTTCCTTGCCCTGTAGATAGTAAGTCAAAATTTGTTCTATCTGATCATTATCATCAAAATCATTGACATATAATCTCAAAGGTTCTTCTTTGCTGGGCTGTAATTTATTATTCATACCCGTATTACCCGCAAGGATATCCAGATCTCCATCCTGATCAAAATCATGAGCCAATACCATATTCCACCAGCCCGTGCGCTGATCTACTTCTTTTTTTACGAACTGCCCATTTTCATTTAAATAAATAAGAATGGGGCTCCATTCTGCTGCCAGCACCAGATCTGAATCGCCATCAGCATCTATATCTACCCATTGACCGCCCTTTATAAGCCCGGCTTTTCGAAGGCTTTCTGAACGTCGATCAGTAACATCTTCAAACACTCCATTACCTTTATTTTCAAATAGATAAGAATCTGGTGTTTTCCCATAATTCCAGGGGATAGCCCTTCCTCCAAAGAATACATCCACCAGCCCATCCTTGTTAAAATCTTCTACCAATACACAGGAAGCGGTCATATACACACCAGCAAAGGCATCTTCATTTAAACTAAAGCCTCCCTGTCCATCATTCAGGTATAAGCGTTGCTTCAAGGGGCGGTTTTTACCTTGAAATTCATTACCGCCAGCAGCAACAATCAAATCCAGATCACCATCATTTTCAATATCTACCCAGGCAGCATCTACATCTTCAAAAGTACTATCCTGTATTATCACATCTGGGGTTTGATCTACAAAACGACCATCTGCATATTGCATCATCAAGCGGCTATATCCCCACTTTGAAGAGCCCAGGAAAAGATCATCCAGGCCATCTCCATTGGCATCACCTATCGCCATAGCAGGCCCCTCTGCAGATACCATATGAGGAATGAGGCGTTCCCGCAGAAATTCTACGAAATTATTCTCCTTATGGCCTATCCTTAGTCCAATTTCATCCGTGATATCTTTTACGGCTACTTTCTGTTGTGCTTTTTTATGTAAATGAGCATAATCAAACTCAGGGAGCCCTTCCTGCCATTTTACATTTAACAGGCTGTTAGCTTCAAAAGAATGAAGTTTTTCATAAGTTCTATCCGGCCAAATAATCGCCAGAGAATCGACTTCTTTAGCATTTCCTAAACCTATATGTAAACCCGTGGGCAAGCAGGATTGATAGCCCCTTACGGGAAAATGTTGATAAAATAAACGCTCCCCTCCTTTATAAACCAGTACAGAAGCACCAATGGCATTCCTATTATGTTCCGTCCCTTCAAATGCAATTTTGAGATAATCCTCTGCCTGCTCGGCCTTATCCTGACTGAGGTTTTCATATACAAAGGGAGCATCTTCCAGATTATTTACCACAACATCCAGGTCACCATCATTATCCAGGTCTGCATAAATGGCGCCATTAGAATAAGAATCTTTAGCAGCTTTGATATTTGATGTGATGTCTTTAAATCTTAATTCTCCATTGTTTCTGAAGAATTTATTAGGGAGTTTGATTTGGGGCATTTTTTCCTGTAGCATCAAATCTTCCTCTGTCAATCGATTAAAATTTTGCTTCCAACGCAATTCATCATTAGCTCTAAAATTCACATAATCGATATCATTCATTCGGCGGGGAATCCCATTACTGATAAACAGGTCTTTAGTACCATTATTATCAAAATCCATAAATAGCGGTGCCCAAGACCAATCCGTAGCATGTATTCCGGTGAACATACCTATTTCACTAAAAGAGCTTCCTCCACGATTGAGCTGTAGATTATTTCTGGCATATTGATGATTATAGCCATAATCGAGCTTGAAACTAAAAATATCATAAGGGTCTTCTCCTAAGGAAGCTTTGAGTATCTCTCTTTTCTCTGGCATCATATCCAAAGATATAATGTCATTAAAACCATCATTATTGATGTCTGCAACATCAACTCCCATTGAAAAACGACTGGTATGTTTTATGTATTCCGTAAGCTGTTCACTGAAAGTCCCGTCTTGCTGATTGATATACAAGTAATCATTTTCATGAAAATCATTTCCGATATATATATCTGGCCATCCGTCTAAATTGATATCTCCAATTGCTACGCCAAGCCCATAACCAATTACAGAACTATTAATTCCTGCTTCCAGTGTAACTTCAGTAAAGTTACCATTATCATTTCTCAATAATTTATCCCCGGATAAAGGATGCTGAGTATCAATAAAAGTTGTTTTTTGACCAAATGTACCATTTTCATGAAGGGAGTGGTTGAGTTGAAACATATCGAGGTCACCATCTAGATCATAGTCAAAGAAAACGGCCTGTGTAGAAAAGCCGACTAAATCCAATCCATATAAAGATGCTTCTTCTTCATAATATGGGATGCCTTCCTCAATACCCTTACAAACGTATAACTGGTTGCTAGATTTGAACGACATATAATCACCAACTTGTGATACATAAATGTCGAACAGCCCATCATTATTAATATCTACAATGCTTACTCCCGAAGTCCAGCCTTCTTCACCTTCTATTTTAGCTCGTTCAGTCACATCTATAAATTGCATGTCTCCCTGGTTTAGGAACAATTTATTAGAACCCATATTGCTTGTGAAATAAAGATCTGGCAAACCATCCTTATTAAAATCTTCAGAAGCCACACCTCCTCCATTGTAGAAATACATGTAATTGAATACATTGAATTCTACAGACTGTTTAAGTTCATTTTTAAAATTCAAGCCTGTCTTTTTTTCATCTAACAAACGGAAAACGGCTTGATCAACTTGTTCTCCTGGAGAGGTGGATTCTCCACAAGCTACTAACAGTATCAAGATGAAGGATATTAATACCCCATTAAACATTCTCATCTTCATGACTTATCATTTTACTGGCTCTTGCCTATTCAATTGAAACAACTTTGGTTTTTGACTATTTAATAATACCAGCAGATGGGATTTACCCGCAATATTTAGAGGAAGTAATTGTTTTATATCTCCTTTTACAAAAAAACCAGACTGATCATTTGGCATAGATATGAAGTCACCTTCTCCTTGATTCATTAATACATGTCCATAAGAAGCATCAAGCTTAGCAAACTGTGGTGTAAATCCGCTATCATTACCTCCCATGATTAAATCTACTAGTTGATCACCATTCACATCAGTGCATTGAATCCCATACATACAGGAAAACTGAATATTTGCAGGAAGCGGTTTTATTGTAAATTGTCCGTTACCCTCATTGATTGCGATCATTGATTTGAAATAATTAGCCTGTTTTACTTCTGCTTTTTTTATGACCTCTTCTTCAAACAATTCCTGAATGCTTTTTTGAGCATAATCTGCATGTTTTAGATTTTGCTTCTTCAGACTAACAATATGATTAGTCAGTTCCGCTTTCATAGTGATGGGCATATCACGATTTCCTATAGTCTGAGTGATAATATTTTCTACTGTACCATTGTCATCAAAATCAGCCAGCCATAATTTGGCAGGGGCTTCTGGAGTTCCTGTAAAATAAAAATTCTCCCCTCTATTACCCAGGATCAAATCCTGGTCACCATCTCCATCTATGTCTGCATACTCCATTCCTGACCACCATCCCATGTACTCACTGAGTTGAGTATCTATTTCTTTAATTACTCCTTGTTGGTTGGCAAAAACTTTAGGACTCATCCATTCTCCAATGATCACCAATTCAGGCTTTGTATCTCCTACTAAATTAGCTAAGCAAGCAGATGTAATCATCCCAGCCTGTTCCAAACCTGGTGCTTTTTGCCTGATAACATTGCTAAAATTGCCCTTGCCATCATTTTCCAGTAAAGCATTCTGTGGTGACAGGCCATATACATTAGATACAGATCGGCTTGCTACAAACAAGTCCTGATCACCGTCTTCATCAAAATCCCAGGGTATAACGGCAGCCGTATTATTCAAAAAACGTGGTAGGGATGTTAATTTCTTTTCAAAATTTCCATTACCATCATTTAGGTATAGCCGGTCTTGTAAAAATTTGTCATTAGGAGGGGGTAAGTTACCGCCAGAACCAGCATACAAATCAAGATCACCATCATTGTCGGCATCAAAAAAAGCAAAAGCAGTGTCTTCGTGATAGGAGTCTCTTTCAAAGGTTTTTATATTTCCAGAACTAAACGCTCCATTCTTCTGAGTAAATAATTGAGCAGGAAATCCACTAGCACCGCCAATAATAATATCTTCCTGTCCATCATTATTAACATCTCCTGTAGCAGCTCTGGGGCCTTCATGAGAAACCATTTTAATGGTTAATCCTTCCTGAAAAAAATCTATAAAACGATCTTCTTTATGTTCGGAAAATTGGTGACTTACTTCTTTCCATATAGTAATAGCATCGAGTTCAGCTAATAAATTGCCTGCTTCCAATAAATCTTCTTCCGATTCTGAATATTTTATTACATGCAACTTATTTATTTCCGGAAATTTTATACGCTTCTTCTTAAAGTCAGGCCATATAATATCCAACGAATCAATGACTTCCTTCTCTCCCAAGCCAAAGTGCAATTTATAATCTACGGAAGATTGAAAACCCCTTGTAGGCATCACTTCCGCATGTAAGATTCCTGAATTTGTGTATGCATATACTTGGGCGCCTATGCTATAGGTATTGGAAGGACTTCCCTGTAATTTAAGTTGTAAAAAATGGTGATCCAGTTTATCACTAGCTTTGTTGCGATAAACCATAGCTTGTTGATTTAGATTATTAATTACCAAATCTAAATCGCCATCATTATCCAGGTCGCCATAAGCTGCCCCGTTTGAAAATGAAGGCTCTCCAACACCCCAATCTTCTCCTATTTCCTGAAAAGTCAGATCTCTTTGGTTATGAAATAATTTGTTGGGAATAGGGGTCGATGGCATTTTATCAATGATTTCCTGAAGTTCTTTTTTCTCACCGGTCAAAGCCATTTTCTGGATAACATCATTAGCAAAAAAACTAATAAAGTCTTGATCTGTAAGATCATTATATATCCCATTACATACCAATATATCTCGATAACCATCATTGTCAACATCAAGCAATAAGGCTCCCCAACTCCAGTCTGATGCAGCTACTCCACTATAATGTCCTATTTCACTAAATGAGCCATCCTGATTATTAAGTTGCAAAGTATTTTGCATGTATTGATGATAAAACCCTCTTTGCAATTTCATCAAATACAAATTATAATTATCGAAAACAGTAGTAGCTTTCAAGCGATAATCATCATCAGGCAACATATCGGTAGTAAATATTTCAGAATAACCATCATTGTTTATATCTGCCAGGTCTGCCCCCATGGAGAATAAACTAAGGTGCCCTATCTTATCAGTTAAATCTTCTTTGAAAGTCCCATTCTGCTGATTAATGTATAAATAATCGCGTTCAAAAAAGTCATTAGATATATACATATCCGGCCACATATCTCCATTGATATCTCCTACAGATACCCCCAGTCCATAGCCTATTAAACTGCTATAAATTCCCGCTTCATCTGTCACATCCACAAACACACCATCATCATTTCTCATTAATCGATCCCCCCCTCCTTTAAGAAATTCTGCAACGGGCCATTCTTCTGCATCCAATTCTCTTTTATTACTGTAATTCAAGGTATTAACAGGAATAAAACTGTTATTTAGAATATAAGCATCTAAATCTCCATCTTTATCATAGTCAAAGAAGGCAGTATGTGTTGTATAGCCACTTTCGTTCAAATTATACTCTTCCGCTTTTTCTGTAAATACAGGGATAGAGATTCCATTAGTAGAAGGAGTTGCTCCATTATTAATGAACAACTCATTTTCCTGATCATCTCCTTCTACGTAGCCTGCATTACATACATAGATATCCAAAAAGCCATCCATGTTAATATCCACTAACACTACTCCTGTACTCCATGCCTTTGTTCCTCCAACTCCTGCTTGCTCGGTTATATTTTCAAACTGAAAATTCCCTTTATTCAGAAATAGCTGGTTTTTCCCCTGATTACTGGTAAAAAAGACATCAGAAAGCCCGTCATTATTTAAGTCTCCAATTGCGACTCCTCCTCCATTGTAAAAATTACGGTATCTAAAAATGTTAAAATCTGGATTGTTTTCTACCTGATTTACAAAGTCTATACCACATTCTTTTGGTTTCATTCTCTCAAATAATGCATTTTGTTCATCTACCTTGTATTTGGTAGTTTCAGATGACTGATTGCAAGAGTATGAAAAAAGTATGAATGCTAACAAGAATAAAAAGTAGCGTATCATAGCAGGATTAGATTGGAATAAAGTAGTTGTAAAAAAGCTCCTTAAGTGCATAAATCTGATTTCAATCGACTCAGCAGGCATTTTAAACAGCTTCAAAGACTATATTTTCAATAAAAGAGAGGTCATTCAACACAAAGTTAGGATGACCTCTCAAGCTATTACGTCTATGTTTCAGTCAAAAAAATAATATTTTTTTGTGAATTTATTGAAGACGATATTTATCTATTAGTACCCTGGATTCTGAGGTAGGTTTGGATCGGTAGAGATAGCCTCAGCAGGTATAGGGAAAAGCAAACGACTTACCTCAGAAGGGTTACTCTTTGCTTGCCATGTACCCAAGAAACTGTTGAAACGAATCTGATCATTTCTTCTCCAGCCTTCCCAATATAGCTCACGTCCGCGTTCATCCAAAATATCTTGTTCAGTTAAGCTGCTCAATTCAGATGCTCCACGTAGCATACGCAGATTATTGATCATTGTCAATCCATCTCCTTCCTTACCTGAGCGGAACAATGCTTCTGCTTTCATCAAAATAACATCTGCATAACGCAGAAATACATAGTCATTATCAGAAGCATCACCCGGAGTAGAAATATCTGTAGGATACTTTATAGCACGAATACCTGTTACTTCTAAATTATCACCAGATTCTCTAAGGTTGAATTCAGAAGTAAAAGCCAAAGGATTACCTGCACGATCTTCCAAAGGATTACCATCTGCATCATACTGCTGTCCAACTAAAAAACCAGCATTATAACCGATACCATCTGCCTTCATAAAATCAAGCTCCTGCTGACGACGCATATCATCTTCTTCAAAAAGATTATAGAGGTCTGTCAGGGCAACAAAACCATTCCATCCACTTGGAGTCTGATTGTAGTGAGTTGTCATAAACCAGCGAGATCTTACATTCCCTGATGCTGCGCCTGACGTATTTTCAGACACAAAAATCAATTCACTTGAAGCTTCACCATTATTAGGTATGAAGCTATCAAAATAATTATCGTCTAGTTCATATTCTCCACTTGCAGTGATAGCATCTGCCATTGCAATGACCTGATTCATATCTGATTCATCAAAAGAGTAAGGTCCTTCCTGTGCACCTCCATCTCCTGTTGTAGCTGCATAAACAGCTTTATTCAGATACAATTTAGCCAAAAGAGCACGTGCTGCATTCTTAGAAGCACGCGCAGAAGAAGTTCCTTCAGGTAAATCTCCCATTACGCCTTCCAGTTCACTAATTAGGACAGCAGCCGCATTTTCTCGAGTCAATAATTGCGATGGTGGTTCTAGTAAATCTTCACCACATGCGCGGCGAGGTATTTTACCATACAGATCCAAAATCATAAAATCATTAAAAACTCTAAGAAAAGTAGCCTCTGCTGCATCGGTTCCTGTAGCACCACTGCAAAGTACAGTCTGCGCACTAAAAGCATTACGATTAAGAGTTCTCCAAACAGAATTTACAAAAGCATGAGCAGTAGTCCAGGAATGAGTATGAAGAGTTCTCCAAATACCTGCATCGTCCCAGTCACGGCCACGAGTAGGCCCTGCTAACTCATCAGTGGAATGAAGTACTAGTGCTCCTAAGTTATCTTGGCTTTGTAAGTCTCTGAGATTACCATAAGCTCCATTTAATAACTGAGCGATATCGATCTCTCCTTCCGCCGCCTGAGAAACACCATCGTTCAGTTCTTCTTCCAGGCTGGTACATCCGAAGACAGCCAGACTCAAAGAGAGTATTATTAAAAAACGTAGTTGTTTCATTTTATCAATGATTTAATTGAATTAAAAGTTAAGATTTACACCAAGAGAAAATGACCGTGCTCTTGGGTAAGAAGAATAATCGATACCAAAGGATGGTACCTCATCAATAGCTTTATCAATATTAACCTCAGGGTCAAATCCATTGTATTGGGTAAATACAAATAAGTTTTGTCCTGTCAGGAAAACACGAGCACTGCGAATCCAGGTACTTTCACCAATACTAAAATTGTAACCTAAGGTCAGGTTAGCAATACGGAAAAAGTCAGCATCTTCCAGGAATAAAGTTGATGGAAGTGGTGAATCTCCTCCTCCTTGACCGCTGTCAAGTACGCGAGCATCAACATTAGCACCACCGTTTAAAGCTGCACGATTAAACAATGCCAAAGCCGTATTATCAAATACCTGATGGCCAAAATTACCATATCCATATAAGCTAGCATCAAAATTACCAATAGTAACTCCAGTACGAAGGCCTATCGTAAAATCAGGGTTAGGATCGCCTGCAAATGCACGGTCACCATCACCAGGGCCAACGATACCACTAGCAGTATTTTCACCATCGTTATTCAGGTCGGCATAAGTAGCTAAACCTTCTGAATCGAATCCAGTAAATTCTGCCAGGTAAAAAGAGTAAAGTGGCTGATTGTCATAAATCAATTGTGCCCGCTGATTAGAAAGCCCCTGCCCGTTGATTTCACCAGTGATGATGCCATTAGGGAACACCGCTGTTACATTATTCACCGTATTTTGATAGATACTAAAATTCACACCTGCATCCCACTGGAAGTTATCTTTATCAACCATAAGAACATCTACATTGAAATCTACTCCTGTGTTTTCAACTGTGATATCTTCAAAATTACGCCATACAAATACATCTGGAGCTTGTTGTGCTACACGAACACGGAACAGTAAATCTTTTGTTTCCTTGGTATACCAATCAATAGAACCACTCAATCGGTAATCAAAGAATGCAAAATCAACCCCTGCATTATACTGTGTTGTTTCTTCCCATTTCAAATCTGGATTACCTACATTATTCTGAGTAATCCCTGCGCCATTATCCAATGGCTTAAACTGCGTTTGAGCAGAACCGGAAGGGAATTCCTGGTTACCTGTTATACCCCAGCTAAGGCGTAGTTTCAGATTATTGAATGCATCAGGAATAAAATCTTCTTTATGCAATTGCCATGCAACTGCCGCCGAAGGGAATACACCATAACGATTTCCTTCACCAAAACGGCTCGAACCATCTGCACGGACAGTAGCCGTAACCAAGAAACGATCAGCCAGCCCTAATACAGCACGTCCAAAGAAAGATTGTAACTCATCATCTGGATCAAAGAAAGAGCCATTATGTTCTGAAGGAAATGATCCTGCATAATTCAAGTTATTGACATATAGCCCCTGATCATCTACCAGGAAGTTGGCACCACGCATATTATTTCCCTTACGCTGGAACGACTGGTAAGAATAACCAACCACAGCATTAAGAGAAGTACTCGCCCCCAAGTTATTGTTATAACTCAATGTATGTTCATGTACTTGCGTAGATTGCTGAATGTTTTCAATATTAGCAAGGCCACTATTAGCAGCAAAATTAGCATTGAAGGCTCTGGAGATAGCGATTCTACGAGAAGACTCTGAACGATCGATACCAAAGTTATATTTATAATCCAAGCCTTTAGTCAAAGTCAATGTAGCAGAGATGTTTCCGAAAATCCGAGATGTTTCAGTGAAATCATCAAAGTAATCCAGAAATGCAACAGGATTACGTTCATTATCACTTGGCTGCACCAACTCACCTTTATCATCAACAAATGGGCGAGTAGGGTTCCAACGCAGTGCTGAAATCATCAGATCACCCTCTGCACCTACCGTACCAGCAAGTGGAGCTGCCTGGTCTTCAACAAAAGAGCCAATCAACAATCCATTGATAGACAAGCGGTCATTCCAGAATTTCTGGGTAATATTCATGGTACCTGTATATTTCTTCAGGTTGGTTTCATTAATAATACCTTCTTGATTCTGTGCTCCTAAAGAAAACCGATAACGTCCATTTTCGCTTGAGCCGCCATATGCAAGATTATAATTTTGGGTATATGCCGTACGCATGATTTCATCAAAAGCATCCACATTACCACCAAAATCCAGATTGGCATTGCCATTTGCTTCACGAAATTGATCACCTGTCAGTAAATCATATTCCCTGTCTGATGGCATCATACTCATCGTTCCTGTTGCGGAGAATGATAGTTCAGGGCGCTCTCGACTACCTTTCTTAGTTTCAATTATAATGACGCCATTTGCTCCACGAGAACCATAGATAGCGGTTGCTGATGCATCTTTTAATACATTAATGGACGCAATGTCATTGGGGTTGATAAAATTGAGTGGATTTCGGGCACTTGAACGTCCAGCACCTACATCTGCTCCTGCTGATACATCACGACCATCTAAAGGAACTCCGTCTAGAACAATAAGCGGGTTATTTCCTGCACGAATAGATGATGTACCACGAATGCGGATATTAGCACCAGCACCAGGCTCTCCACTTGCAGGTGTAATCTGTACCCCCGCTGCTCGTCCCTGAATCATTTGCTCAGGAGAGGTAATTACCCCTTTGTTAAAATCTTTCTTTGTTAGTTGTTCGACAGCACCTGTCGCATCTTCTTTTTTTACAGTACCATAACCAATTACAACTACCTCATCCAGCAACTCACCGGCAGATAGTTCTACATTGATTTCCGTTTGATTGTCGATTGCAATACGTTGGCTGGTATAGCCTGTGTAAGAGAATTCCAGCTCTTTAGCATCAGCTGAAACATTGAGGGAATAATTCCCATCGAAATCTGTGATTGTACCAGTGCTGGTACCTACCACAAGAATGTTTGCTCCGATGAGAGGTTCTCCGTTTTCACCATCTGTAACTACACCTGTGATGGTGCGTTGCGCAATTGCTAAATTGCACATCAGAAGAGCGAGGACAAAGAACCCCCATCTCATCAAATTGTTGAGTTTAAGTTTCATACATTACTTAGGTTTAGTTAATAAAGTAAAATAATCAACATCAGTTAATAATATTCAAAGCCCAGCCTCATAGTAACCTAAATACCTATGAGCCAGGTGAAGAATTTCTACTTAGTGAGCAATGATGATGCCTGTCGAGTGTTATTATCATCGCTTTGACTACCTAATCAAAAATATTCCTTGACAATCCATACTTTGTGTCAAGAAGGATCAAAAATTAATGTAGCCTTAGGCATTTCGGGGAGAATCTTTATCTGCTATCTTTAATGTGTCTATTTTACACTAACCAAGTGTAAAACTCACAAATATGAATGAAAAAACCAAAAATTGACGAACAGTTTTTTTTTATTTAGTAAAATACCAAATAATATTGGGTGTGCAATTGTACCTTAAACGAATCTGCTATATTATTCGCTGTGTGCGATAAGCCCTACGAACACTAATATACCCGACTATGAAAAAATATATTTTCCTCTTAGCATGCGTGATTTTTACAAGTATTCAAATACGTGCTCAGCCAAGTGTACAATCTACTAATCGGGTAGAAATCCCATTCGAATATCGCAATGGGTTCATCATTGTAAATGTCTTATTTAATGGTATTTTCTCCATGAAATTCATCCTGGACACTGGTGCAGAGTATACCATCCTAACCAAAAGGGAAATTACCGATTTGCTACAAGTAAATTACGATCGAAAGTTAAGAGTTACAGGAGCAGATCTTAGTGCTGAATTATATGCATATCTAGCCACAGATGTAGAACTTCAGGTTAATGATTTGGTAGGTCTGAATCGATCGATATTGGTATTAGAACACGATTATTTACAATTTGAAGTCTTCACCGGACTTGAAGTGCAGGGTATTTTAGGCTCTGATTTCTTTCGGCATTACATTATGAAAATTGACTATCAAAAACGAGTGATCACCTTATATGACCCCCAACATTTTAAGCCTCCTAAAGAAGGTTATCAGATATTACCTATAGAAATTGATAGAAACAAACCCTATATAAAAGCTAATATCACAACCTCCCAGGATACAACCATTCAAAACTTAAAATTTTTACTTGATACAGGCGCCAGTCTGGCCAGTTTGCTTGAAACGGATTCGCATCCAGGGCTAAATCTCCCCGAACATGCCATTCCCAGTGCATTAGGTATCGGTTTAAGTGGACAACTAACAGGATATTTAGGTAGATTGCCTGCCATTAAGATGGGAGATTTCCAGTTTAGGGAAGTTGTTGCCCACTTTCAGGATTTCAGTGAAACTGCTGATACGACCTTACAAAGTAATAGAAATGGAATTATTGGAAATGAGATATTAAGCCGTTTTACATTAATATTTGATTACTATCGCGGGAAGCTTTATTTAGCTCCTAATAAATACTACGATGATCAATTCAAATACGATAGAAGTGGCTTGCAAATCATCGCTAGCGGTTCTACACTCAATACATTTATAATCTATAATGTTATCCCCGGCAGCCCTGCTGCTGAAGCAGGAATACAAGCAGGTGATGAAATAAGACGGCTCAATGGCCAATGGGCTCCTCTTACTAATCTCCAGGCGATCACTAGTATATTGCAAAAACAGCAAGGAAAAAAAATCAATATCAAGATAAAGCGAGGAGACCAAAAGATTCGTTTTACTTTTCAATTAAGAGATTTGATATAAAACACACCAAAACCCACTAATGGAAATAATACCAGTTAAAAGAAGACATCTTTTATTAGCAAAAGTAGTGAATGATAAAAATGGGTGTACCATTCCATTGCCTATAATAGTAGCTCCTCCCTTTCAAATCTATGGATCGGCCACTCTGTCCATTAACAGATATCTCAGCATACATGCGGAAAATGTATTGGAAATGTTGAGAAAAAGGAAAATACATCCTGAAGATCAATGCATCCTAGATATTCTCCAATTAGACGAATCGGATATTCAATTCCTCGATTTTGGTACGGTTACTTCTTCCCGGATGCCTAATGAACGGCTCCTCCATTCAATATCTTCTTTTAAAAGCCATGACTTCATTAATCATAAACGGGTCCATTTTTTGAATCAACTGAATGCTACTCAAAGACGATATAGGCGTGCTTCCAATTACCTGAAAAACATATTTACAACCATAGGTGGAACAGATGATGTATCAAGAAAAATAGCTAGTGTTGCGGCTTTAGATACCATCATCCAGAATATCTCATTACTAGCTTCCAGAACCAAAATCAACGAAAGCCTGCTCCTCCACAAAAGAAAGCAACAAATCGCACAGGAGCTTGGCGATACAGTAAGAGACATGCTAGGCTGGAAGCATACGACCATTACTGCTGAATCCGGGACTTATTTAAATGCTCACCTTTCTATCCTGGCAGGAGCTCAGCCTGGATCAGGAGGAGGGCTTAATTTTTCAACTAATGAAACAGGAGGAAACGCACCAAGGGCGGCTCATTTGCACTATCTACATTTTGGATCAGATCAGGCGGGAAAGGATATAGATCATAACAAAGAAACACCCATTTTTGCCGATGGCCGGAGTCCAGGCTTAGTTTATACTGCAGCCATAAGGAATGAAAATGCTCACCCCCATTGGGGAGATGAAAATATATATAATTCGTTTGGGCACTACATGGTCGCTCAGTTAAAACTTGCTATTGACATCAATAAAAAAAGGAATGGGCATCAAGCTTTTAGAATAGTAATCACAATCGCAGATAGAACAAAAACAGCTGACTTAATTGAGATAAATGATTTTCTTACCATCTCAGAATATATAGCTGCTTTAAAAGATGACCCTTCAATTTCAAAAGTATATCTGATTATTGATGGCTGCCAGTCTCGTGGGGAATCTCTGAAAGGAATATATTATGAAAATGGCCCTATTGCCTATTTTGAAAGTAAAGGTGTCCATATTGATGGTATTTCCTGGACCAGTTCGAAAGGACCAGGAGGAACTCCTTTTGCGGCAGGATTGACACTAAGAGATGAAACCTATCAAGATCTGCGAGCTGCTATTGAAGATGCCGAGCAAAGCTGTAGCCTGGAGAGCGGCTTTGTAGCTAAATACACCAAACAGGGAGATTTCCCAGCACCGGAAAATAAAAAAGAAAGCATCATCGAAGAAAGAGCTATTGCTGATTTTGCGCATCATTTGCGATTATTGGGCGATATACCCAGGCTCTGGAGATGGGCAAACGTATATAGTCTATATGAAAAGACAATCAGTGATATTAAAAATGCGCTCAGCAAAGCAATCAGCGGAAAAGAGCAGTATCTCCTGGCTTTAGAAAATGAAAGTGATCCTTCGGTTTTAAACTTGCGTATTAACAAAAAACAAATACCTCCTGGAGTTAATTTAACAACTATTGCTAAACTACTGCGCTTAGGTTTCGACCTGAACAAGCTAAAATATCCTGCTAGAGCTATATTTTCCCCAATAGAAAAGGCAGCAGCACTAGTCGCTACTCCAACTGGGCAAACGGTTGAAGAAAGGGTGTCAGCAGAAGTATTTGGAGATTCCGGCCTCCCCGCTATGGACGATAGAATCACTCACGAACCAATTATTCGACTGGCTATTAATCTGGAATTAGCGGAAGCTATTGCCTATGGCATTAAAAAACAAGATGAAATCATTCTCAAACTTGCCCTCATTATCAATACCAGAATCCGATTAATCTTACAACATTACGACGAACTTTCAAGCTATCTGTCTGATATAGAAAATAAAAGAATAGAAGCAGAAGATGCCTTTTATAATGCGCCTCCTGAGAATAGGTATTATGATGAAGTGCTTCAGGGTTTTGCCACTAATTATAAAAAACCATAAATCAAGAACTCACAACTCCATTTACGATTCATATCCTATCTGAAACAATGCATCTCCCTGACTAACCACTGCTGCATTATTATGTCCAATTATGAATCCATCTCGTTTAGCGATCACTTTTACCGTCCCTTCTCCGTATGGGTCATTGATCAGGCCGAGTACTTCCCCTTTATGTACTTCGTTTCCTGAGCATTTATGCCATAAAAACATTCCTGCACGTGGAGCACGTACCCAAATGGTTTTTTCATACCATCGACTTTGATTATTGGTAGTAAGTGTTCCCTCCAACATACCCAAACTGACCAACACTCTATTGATTCCTTCCAGGCCTTTTTGAATAGACAAACCGTCATATCGCAAGCTTTCACCTCCTTCATAAACCAGGGTAGGCTTACCTAAATCTGTTGCTACTTTGCGTAAAGATTTAGGAATCGTGGGTTTAGCCACAAGTAAAGGTGCTGCAAATACTTCTGCCAATTCCCTACTTGCCTCATGCGAGTTAGTGTATCGGATTTGTGGATAGTTGAAAATACTCCGCCCTCCGGTATGAAAGTCAAGAATATAATCTGCAAGAGGTACAACTTTCTTGGTTAGTGTTCGAGCCACACGAGAAGCCAAAGAGCCATTCAAATTCCCTGGAAATGAGCGATTGACGTCCTTCCCATCAGGTACATCTCGTGAAAAATTAATAAATCCATAGACATTAACCACAGGTATAGCAATTACCGTCCCTTTAAGCAATGGCTCCAATAATTGCTGTGTAATTAGCCTGCGTATGATCTCTACGCCATTGATTTCATCGCCATGTACCCCTGCCAACAACAAAACACACGGCCCCGGTTCCATCGCCCGATACACATGCGCTTGCATACGAATAATATTTCCCGAAGGTAAACGCCCTACCGACATTTTCACTAATTCGCGTTGCCCTGGAGCAATTTCTGTACCATTTATCTTCATTTTTTTCAGTATTCAGTGTTCAGTATTAAGTTGGCAGTGTTCAGTTGGCCTTCCGGGTGTTGGGTGTACGATTTTAGGTGCCAGGGATGAATCATAAATCTGCCGTTCTGGAATTTCTTCCTTCTATTTTTTCATCTCTACAAATCTTACTAAAGCATTCTTCATTTCTCACTCCTCATTCTCTCTCCAATTTCACTATACCTTTACACCATAAAACCAATATAATAATCTCAAATACCGCAAACACCATAAAATCGTAAAACTACCATATCATACCTCAAAAAAGTGTAAGCTCAAACGCAAGCCTGTCTGACCGGCGCAGCCAGGTAGATCCAAATTACAAGCATACTCAAGCATGTTTTGAATCAAAATTGAATCTCTTCTTCACTATAGCACAATATCACCTCACCCTTCATTATTTTCCATCTAAACCTTTCTAAACCATAATTAAACCTCCTAAACCACACATCGCTATATCACCACATCACGATATTCCCCTCTAGCTATATAGCAACTTCCTTACATTCTTTTTCAATTAGCTCGATCACTTTTCCTGCTACATCAATTTCTGTCACTCCTTCTATTCCTTCTAAGCCCGGAGATGCATTTACTTCCATAATTAGGCCTCCTCGATTAGAGCGTAAAAAATCTACTCCAGCAAAATTCAGTTTCATTAATTTAGCAACCTGAGACACCAACTGATTTTCTGCTTCAGTAAGAACAACTTTTTCTGCTGTAGCTCCTCTGTGAAGATTAGATCTAAACTCTCCAGCTTTAGCTTGTCTTTTCATAGCTGCTACCACCTTCCCTCCTACTACAATTGCTCGAATATCTGTTCCTTTTACTTCTTTTATAAACTCCTGCACGATCACCCGTTCCTTCAATCGATGAAATGCTTCAATAGTAGCCTCTGCATTTCGGAAGGTTTCAGCCAGTATAACTCCCACTCCATGGGTGCTTTCCAACAGTTTAATTACCACTGGTAATCCTCCAACACTACTGATCACAGGGAATAAATCTTCACCAGATACTACTGATACCGTTTGGGGGATGGCAATTCCTTTTTGGGCCAATTTCTGCAAACAACGCAGCTTATCTCTACATTGTAATAAAGCATCAGCATTAGCTACTGAGAAGGTACGCATAAGCTCAAACTGATTGATAACAGCTGCGCCTTGCTGTGTTACAGAAGCACCAATCCTGGGTATAATTGCATCAAAAAGAGGTAATTGGTACCCATCATAATACACCTGAGGCCGCCCGCGCCCAATAGATAAAAGGCAGCGCGTATGGTCTATAATATGCATTTCATGCCCCCTCCTTTGCCCAGCTTTCACTAGGCTCTGGGTAGAATACAGGAAAGGCCCCCGGGAGAGTATTGCTATTTTCATTTGATTAATACTTAATTCAAATTGCAATAAAGCAACTTGAGTTACTTATGGTTTATCGAAGTTGTTTAAAGTTTCCTCACTGGTCTATCAAAAGCGCCTTTTCACCCCATTTTTCGTTTTTTTATTGCCCCGTAGCACTGCTATGCGGCTCAAAAAAAGCCTCAAATGGAATGAAAATGCTGCTTTCTCGCCTTCAGCAGAAAACTTTAGACAACTTCATCAACAAATATAGTATTAATCAAAAAAAACTATCTTGCAGCATAACAATACGCTATATCTTCATGAGCCAATCAAGTGGTTTTCAACTCAACGATAAAAAGATCATCAACGGCTGGGCCTTTTTCGATTGGGCCAATTCTGCGTTTGCATTAGTAATCACAGCCGCCATTTTTCCTGCATACTTTGTTGCCGTAACGGATGAAAACCTTTCTGTCTTTGGGATAGAAATGACTAATAGCTCATTATACGCCTATGCCATTTCGGCGGCTTATCTGCTTATTGCTATTTTTTCACCTCTGCTTTCTGGTATTGCGGATTATGGTGGGCGGCGAAAGTTCTTTTTAAAGTTTTTCACCATACTAGGATCTATTGCCTGTTTATCACTGTATTTTTTTGGTGGTATGGAGGAGCTGGCCTTAGGTGTTATTGGATTTATATTTGCAATGATAGGTTTTGCTGGTGGACTGGTATTTTATAATGCTTTTTTACCAGTAATTACGACTGAAGATCAATATGATAGAGTTAGTGCTCGTGGGTTTTCGTATGGATACATAGGTAGTGTCATTTTACTGGTCATCAATCTTATAATGATCAACTATCATGAATCCTTTGGTTTTTCAGATAGTGGTGCAGCTACCCGTTTTTCATTCTTAATGGTAGGGCTTTGGTGGATTGGTTTTGCTTTAATTCCCTTTAAACGCCTTCCTTCAGACGAGAAACAACAAAACACTCCTGATTTATTAAAAAGAGGAGGCCAGGAAATCAGAAAAGTTTGGTCAATTGTAAGGCATCAAAAAAATATCAGAAACTTTCTTTATTCTTTTTTCTGTTATAGCGCAGGAGTACAAACAGTGATTTTTCTTGCTGCTACTTTTGCAGAAAAAGAATTAGAATTTGGTACTATAGAATTAATTGGCGTCATCCTTATCTTACAAGTAGTTGCGATCGCAGGTGCCGTAGGTTTTGCTCGTCTATCGGAATGGAAAGGCAACAAAATAGCACTTATTGTAATGTTATTAATCTGGACGGCAATATGCCTCGTAGGTTATTTTGTAACAGCTAAAGCTCAATTCTATGCTATTGCTGCTTGTGTTGGCCTTGTAATGGGTGGCATACAATCGCTCTCCCGTTCTACTTACTCTAAACTGATTCCTCAGGAGACAAAAGACCCTACCTCTTATTTCAGTTTTTATGACGTACTGGAAAAAGTGGCTATCATTATCG
Source organism: Chitinophagales bacterium (assembly GCA_022360175.1). Lineage (GTDB taxonomy): Bacteria > Bacteroidota > Bacteroidia > Chitinophagales > Saprospiraceae > JAKSDI01. The sequence continues at coordinate 197 of JAKSDI010000292.1, read as the reverse complement.
GTACATTTACTTTTGGCTTTGTAGAACAACTTACAGGCAGTATGCGCATGAGCCTGCTTGTACTAGGCAGCTTTTTCATTATTGGTTTAGCGATACTTTTAAGTGTAAGAGTAAAAGCCGTAGAGATCAAAGAAGTGTAAAATATAAGGGTGGATTTTTTTAGTATTTGCGTAAAGCCTATCTTTGCACGAAATTTT
>JAKSDI010000305.1 GCA_022360175.1 Chitinophagales bacterium | reverse complement strand
CTACAAAAGCCTTTATACTAGGCGCCATACTCTCTGTTGTGCTCTCGGCCGCTAATACATACCTAGGATTGTTTGCCGGATTAACCGTTTCTGCCAGTATTCCGGCAGCGGTGATTTCGATGGCTGTTCTAAGGTTGTTCAAAGAACATAATATTCTGGAGAATAATATCGTACAGACTTCTGCTTCTGCCGGAGAATCACTAGCTGCAGGTGTTATTTTTACTTTCCCTGCATTGGTACTCATGGGGTATTGGACGGAGTTTAATTATCTGGAGACTACATTAGTAGCCCTTTGTGGTGGTGTACTAGGGGTACTTTTCACAGTGCCTTTACGCTCTGCTTTGATTGTCAAGCAAAAGTTACAATTCCCGGAAGGAGTAGCTACGGCAGAAGTACTCAAGTCTGGACAGGAAGGTGGCAAAGCCATTCGCTATCTCGTATTTGGTAGTTTGGCAGGAGCAGGGATCAAACTTGCGGAGTCTGGCCTTAAGCTATGGAATGGTGTGGCAGAAGGAGCAGCTATAGCTGGTAAAAAAGCCTATCTCTATTTTGGAATGAACCTCTCCCCTGCTCTGATTGCTGTAGGTTATATCGTTGGTATACGAATCGCCATTTTGGTATTCATCGGTGGCGCCATCAGCTGGTGGGTTGCTATTCCTGCTTATATTGCTGCAACGGGTGTACCAGAAGGTGCTGACTCTGTCAATTTAGGTTACAGCATCTGGAGTAGCCAAATCCGTTACCTTGGTGTTGGTGCCATGGTAGTTGGAGGGCTGTGGGCACTGATAGACTTGCGTAGTTCAATAGGATATGCTGTGCGTAGTGGAATCAAAGCGATACGCGAAAAAGCCGATTCGAGTAAAATCCTCCGTACAGAATTGGATACACCTATGTCATGGGTAATCATGGCGATAGGTATCATGATCATACCAGTATTTATCATTTATCTACGCATGGTAGCCAATGTACCTATTTCTGCATTGATGGCTATATTGATGGTAATTGCCGGTTTTCTATTCTCCGCAGTAGCTGGTTATATGGCCGGGTTGGTAGGTAGCTCCAATAATCCTATCTCAGGAGTAACTATTGCTACTATATTGACTTCTGCTCTTATTCTTTTAGCACTGCTTGGCTCGGGTGCAGAACGTGGCCCTGCAGCAGCGATTATGATTGGAGCTGTAGTATGTTGTGCAGCAGCAATTGCTGGTGATAATATGCAAGACCTCAAAGCAGGTAATATTTTAGGAGCTACTCCTCGTAAGCAGCAAATCATGCAAATGGTTGGAGTAGTATCTGCTGCGCTGGTATTGCCACTGGTACTACAATTACTGTTAACAGCTTATGGTTTTGGACCGGCTACAGCTGAACATCCTGATTCATTGGCCGCTCCACAAGCGACATTGATGGCAAGTGTAGCAGAAGGAGTTTTCAAAGGCAACCTGCCATGGACGATGGTTTACATTGGCATGGGTATTGGAGTACTTATTATTGCTGTTGATCAATACCTTAAGCGTATTGGTTCGTCTTTTACGGTGCCTGTACTAGCAGTTGCAGTAGGATTATACCTCCCTTTTGAACTGGATAGTGCGATTATGTTAGGAGGTTTAATATCCTGGTTTGTACACCTTTACCAAAAGCGTCAAAAAGCAAATAAGAGCGAAGAAGAGCATGCTGCTGCTGAAAAATCCAGTGAGCGCGCGGGCCTACTAATCGCATCTGGCCTTATCACAGGAGAAGCATTGATCGGTATTGTATTGGCTGGTTTTGTAGCAGCTTACCAAACTTCAGATGTGTTCTCATTAGGAATAGACCTTACGACTATTGCTGGCTCTATTGTCATATTGGCGGTATGCTGGTGGTTGTATAATACAGCGGTGAAAGCATATAAAGAAGGCTAGCACTCCTACAGCCTTGCCTCACTAGATCAGGAGAAAAGGTTGTGGAAGTTATGGCAGTCCACTAATTACACAGATTACACGAACTTCTTTCACGAGACCAATCCGAGTAATGATTGATTTGTGTAATTTGTGTAATTGGTGGACAAAAAATGCTTGGTGTAAGCTAAGCATGCACTCTGAATTCATCAGGGTATTTGGCGAACCTATTCCATCGCTTTCGCTAAATCTTCAAATAGGAAATCAAAATCCTGACTATCGGGAAATACTTTTAGCAATTGCCCTGCAGCTTTGATCTGAGTATTCAATTGCTGCCGAGTTGTTTCTTGCATTGAGCGATGCCATGAGAATAAAGCCTTAGCCCTTACTTCCGGCGGATAACGTAGCAGCCCTAGTTTTTCTTCCATCACCAGCAAATGCTGAAGAATCTGGGCAGCATCTATATCGTGTACACCTCTGGTATATCCCTCTTCCAAACGGCTAGCAGCAATATTTGCCACTTGCTTTTGCAAATCAGGATGCGGTATAGCAGCATCTTCTTTTATCAGTAATGGTAATAGCTCCCGTCCTATCCCCTCTTGTAATAACTGATACGCCAAAAATGAGGCTCTATCTATATCCTTCGTTTCAGAAGGTAGCGTCTGATTCCAGAATTGTTTACTATCATTCATCACTTTATCTTCGATCAGCTCATAAAAATTAGTCCCTGTCAAATGAAAATATAATTGTCCATCCTGAGGAATGATCGTGAGTTCCAGAGGTTGTACATTGACCTCAAAAGCATGCTTGCCCAGGCGAATTATGTTTTCACCATCAATAAATAATTCGGTCCGGTCTTGCCATTGGCGTAGTGCTTCTTCTTTTACACCTTCCAATTTGGCATTAATGGCACTAGCTTTATTTAGTTCCTGCATATTTTTCAATTGCAGGATAATATCACGCACTTTATCTACAAGTAAATCTGCAGCAAAGAAATGATGAATTTCTGCTTCTTCTTTAATCTGCTGACTTCGTTTCCTGATATTTTCCAACAGTCTGCCAGCAGCCCGTTCTATGGTAGCAGCTTTTTTATTGCTTGCCTCTAGGAGTTGGCGTTTTCGCGTATCAAAAGCACTATACACTGCGGTCCTCTTTTCTCCTAGCTGCTCAATGAATTCGTCTGATTCTACAAACTGCCCATCCAGCTCTTCCAGCTGCACCATTGCTTTCGATAATCCTTCATCACACTTCTCAGGGCTATCAGCCGCTTCCAACAAGCTTGCAGTTGCCTGTTCTAATAATTGTATGGCAGCTTTAAATGCAGCACCAGATTCCAAACGGTAAAGTTCTTTCCGACGACCTTCTAACTGAAACTTTTCCTGATTCAGTCGAGCAAACAATGCCGTTAGGCGCTCTGTAATAGCAGTTGCCTGGGATACTTCTTCTATTTTGAGGTTTTGTACCATCTCCATCAACAACTGCAAAGCATCTCCTATCTCCGAAGCCGTATTTAGTAATTCACGTAAAGCACTCATCGTCTTTGCTTCAACAGCAGCAGTCGACAAGCTATTTATTTGCTCATGGTAAGACTGTAAAGAATCTTCCTCTAAGAGCAATGCTACACATCGCTCTCCAACCTCTCCTGTCACATTCACAATCTGATCTTCCAGGCTTTCAATTGCTTTTTCATTAGCATATCGCTGCTTTTTCAAAGCTATTGTTTTACCTCTTAAGGCTCGTAATGAAGACATTTGCTCCACAAAAACTTCCAGCCCCTTTTCTGATCGGTGCTCAATGTCTTTAAATAAATTCCGAGCTTCTTTTTCTACAGATTGGAACGCATCTTGAGCAGCGTGTTCTGCTTGCTTTTTCTTTTCAAAAGCATCAATAGCAGCTAGTGCTGTTTCGCGTATAAGGCCGATAGGTTCTGAAATATTTTGTCCGGCTTCTGCTTCTAACCAGTGATATGTGTCCAACATTCGGGTACACTGCTGATCGATATCTTCATAAAGCCCGGCATAGGCATCATCATCTTTTGATAATAAAGCCTGCAACTCCTGAGCATCAGCCATAGCCCGGACAAGCTCCTTATTCCCTACTTTGTACAAATAGTGATCTGTATCCGTTACCTCTTTTGCTGCTTCTTTTCCAAAAGGTGTACTCCACGCCTGAATTAAGTGGTGACGAACTGCTTCTGCTTCTGACCGGAAATAGGCCAAGGTACCATCTTGCATACATGCATACCCATGGCATATAATCGGAGTATCAACCTCTTGCTTGATAAGATTATAATGCAACAATACATAGGTTCCCTCTTCCTGATTGTAGAAAACGTATAAAAAGTCTTCTCCATTAGGAGCATTAATGCGGCGTACAAAACGCTTTGTACCTACCTCCAATTCAAAACGCTTGAAAGTACCTGTCTTTAAGTAATAGGCATCCGGAAATATAAGCCCATGGCCTTCCGGCAAAAGAATACCTGCATTTTTAAGTGCATCAATTCGTTCTACCTTATTATTTTTTTCATTAAAGATATAGTATCGTGCAGCTTCCTGATAAGGTTGGATACGCAAAGCTATGAGATGCCCTAATTGGGCAAAACTATACTCACCGTCATCCAGTGTTTGATCTTTATACTCAACTACCTCTCTATATATTCCCAGGCCATCATCGGTATTATCTTCTATTTTAATAGTAATATCTCCTCCAATAGCTTCTACAAAAACACGATCCAGTATAGATATATGAGGGTGTTTACCTTTGCGATGTGCATCCCGACCTACAGCCGTCCACTTAAATTCATGCTGAGCAGGGCGTCTAATTTCTTTTTCACTACGGGCATCAATATAACTTAGTTGCTCCCCTTCCAGGAGCCATTTAAATGCTTTAATATCATCAGTCACATCAGAAACCTGAAACACCATGAACAAATAGGCATCCTGACGTATAAAACGAGCAAAAGAAGCATCTTTATAGTAACGATAAAGGTTGCTAAAATCCGTGATAAACTTCTCGTCCCGCAACAAATCTAAACCAGACTCATGAAAATGTTTGCCATCAAATTGGTAGATGCCAAAAACATCTTCTAGCCGTATTTCCTGGCGTAAACCAATATGCACATTATAGCCTAGAATACAATGTGTTCCTACTGCAGCCAAATCACGGGCGATACAATTATTTTTTGTGTGGATTCGATTGTTAGAAAGTAGTTGCTTTTCCTGTCCTCCAAAAACAATTTGCCTTTCCCTGTCTAATTGGATAAGTCGTTCCTGAAGTTGTGAACTTTGCTGTTGTAGGCGCGTACGAATTACATCATAGGTTCCAGCTTCCAGATGAGTAGTAGTACCTCTGGTAGCTGAGGCCTGGTTTTTTGGGTTGCTCGTCATATATCATATGTTATAAACACTATAATAAATTTCTTCAGCACTTCTATCCACTTTTCCCGCTTAAGAGAAGATTCTTTTCGACGAATTGAATTGCAGGGAAACGAAAAGAGAAAACCAAGATTTTGAAATCCCCAGTGGAAAATGTATTTTTCCAACACATTCAGCACGTACAAATAGCTGAACGCTAAAACACCTAAATCTGTAAAAAACAACATGGAATTAGTAAATCATCTGGAAACAGGGAAATTAGAAATCTATTACTTAAAGCGCGCCTGGTCCTATTTAAATTTTAAAAAACAAGGCGGAGGCAATGAAGCCTCATGGAATATAGAATGGAAGTACCTCAATGCTCTTTTCAACACGCTTGGGATAGGCCTTGAGCCAACCCTTAATTATGTTTTTTCCAGTAATCCTTCTTTTTCTGAATTTGAAGACTGGATTCTCAAAAATGGCAAAATATCACAACCAATCATTAAATATTTTAATACGCTGGTCAGTGGTAACAATGATCAGCTAGCACCTGCTTCTTCCAATGTTTTAAGTGATGAAGATCTTAAACACTTTGATGAAGAAGGCTATGTGATCATTAAAAATGCAATACCCAAAGAAGATTGCCAAAAAACGGTAGAATTGATCTATCAGTTTATAGAAGCTACTCCTGATGATCCTGCTACCTGGTATAAACAACTCCCTGTGAAGAAAGGGATTATGGTACAATTATTCAACCATGAACTTCTGGATAAAAATAGGTTGTCAGAAAAAATTAAAGGTGCTTATCAGCAACTTTGGAAACGAAATGATCTTCTGGTGAGTATGGATAGAGTAAGCTTCAATCCGCCTGTCGCCAAAGGGCATCCATTTCCGGGTCCCAATCTTCACTGGGATGTCAGCCTAAAGAGGCCTATCTATTTTGGTTTGCAAGGTTTATTATATTTATCTGATACAGAGGCTGGACAAGGAGCCTTTACGGTTGTCCCTGGCTTTCACAATAAGATAGAAGATTGGTTGGAGAATCTACCTGAAGGAGCTGCTCCAAGAGAACAAGACCTTAAAAAATTAGGCACACGCCCTCTTTCAGGCCAAGCTGGTGATTTCATCATTTGGCATCATGCACTACCACATGGTAGCTGTCCTAATACGACCAAATCTCCCAGAATTGTACAATACATCAACTACCAACCCATCCTATTAGACGCTCATGATGAATGGGTATAGATGCAATTATAACCTATGTTTTTAATCGTTCATTGGAGTCGCACCGCTATGTACAAAGCTGCTCCAATGAAGTAAAGCAATACATCTAAATAATCTGTTGTAAATCCTGAATTCCATACAGGGAAAGCAAATTCGAATATCACTGCAAGTACAAGGGTAAGGCATAAAACCATTCCTATTGATAAGTTTGGGCTATGCCATATTCTTTGTCTTTCCCAATCCAATAGGAATAAAACCAGGGGCATGCACAATAGCGGGTCCAGATAACTATCTGCTATTGCAATGGAAACTCCCATCACCTTTTGCAGCACCTGATGCACGGTGAATAGAAAAAAACAGATTGCAATAAAAACCTTCAAAACACTGCTATAAATGCAATAAATAAACCAAGCAATAAAAATGGGGAAAGTAGTATCATAATGAAAATGCCGATAATACGTAACAGAATTTTCCCTATGATAACCAGCATACTGTCATCTTCCTTGTGCTCTAAAAATGATTCTATACTACGATAAGAATCACGAGCATTGTCCATCATTTTATCTTTGTCCATGTCGTCAATTTAAGGTGTCAATATTTTTTCTCTTCTTTGATAATTATTGAAGTAAAAAATTTAGTACAAATGTACTAGAGAAAACATTTTAGTACAAGCGTTCTAAATTATTTTTATCTTTACATTTGAATGATTTGTCGAAATATGAGTACCAAAGAGCGTATACTAGAGGTTGCACTCAAGCAATTTAATGAATTAGGAACGGATCAAGCCACTGTGCGTAGTATTGCGGAAGAGATAGGAATAAGCCATGGAAACCTCTGCTATCACTTCAAAAACACAGATACTCTGATAGAAGCCTTATATGACCAGTTAATAGAGGAGATAGACATTCCAGCATTACATATGCAGGCACCAGAGATAGACCTCAACACCTTATTTCAGCAGGCGAAACAATCATTCCATCTCTTGTATAAGTATCGTTTTTTGCTGCTCGATTTTGTTCGTATCATAAGGCGAATTGCATCTATTCGTGAAAAATTTCGGCAGCATATTGAGTTACGCCGTTTTCAATTTCACATTACTTTCCAGCACTTGATAGAACGAGGGCTAATGAAGGAAGAATGGGTTTCTGGCCTATACGACCATTTGATCACTAATATTTTAATATTGGGAGATAATTGGATCAATCATGCAGAGATACACTTTGATGAAAATGGCGCTTTAGTGGTTGATTATTATCTAAAAGCCTTCATCAGTAATATCGTACCTTATTTAACTGATGAAGGCTTGGTAGCTTATCAAAAACTAAGCTTTTGATAATATTACAGGCTTTTAAAAAATTCAAGCTTTTTTCCTAAGTGTTAGAAAACGACATCAGATTAGCTGTAAGGCTTAACTGAAGGCTACGGCTTTTGAATTTAAAGTCCTGATCTAAAGGTTCACCATTGACATCCGTGAATTGTAGTTTTCCCTGATACCAATCGCTTAAGCCTTGAATATAACGCAATTGTACACCTACTACTGTTGTAAATTGATAACCTATCTCTCCTAGTACACCTATATCAGTCCGATTATATGTATCATGTAGTACCCAATCTTCATCTAATAAATCCTGAGGACCTCTATGAAAAGGGGAATTAGGGTCTACAGAATAAGAAGTAGCCTTAACCATATGAGAGACCTCTGCACCTACCCCTGCATAAAGGCCTTCTGTAAAGTAGTATCTGACAGCAATTGGGAAACTAATATAACCTAAGCGAATCTCTGTAGCTGGTAATTTGGTATTGCTATCATCCTGAAAACCTTTTTGAGCATACAATAGATTTCCAGTCAATTCGACATTATTCATCCGGTAAGCGGCTCTTACTCCTGCATGGAAACCAGGTATCCATTGTAGTGATTCATTCCTGGAATCGAAGTTTGGAGGTTCATCATTCCATTTAAAAACTGAATAGTTGGCTCCTGCCTTTACGCCAAGTGTTAATTGTCCAAAAGCCAAACTAAAAGTGAGTGTAGAGAACATAAAAAAGAGCAATAGAGATTTCATTGTAAAGGTGTTATGTGAATAGATGCCTTTATAACGAACCTCCAATTATTCGCTCTTCATTTTAACAATAGGTTTAACAACTTTACGCCTTCATACGCAAAGAGCTCCTAAAACCGTTTCCCTATGTTGATACCAATATAAAAAGGCAGCAGTTGGTGCCGGAAAGTAGCTGATTTAGAATCAACTCTAAGAGGTGTTTGAGCAGATATATTTCCTCCAATTAATATATTAGTTGGTAAGTGCCTTCTCAATGAGAAATTAAGTTTACCAAAAATAGTTGTCGGCTTTATTTCATTGGACTTCACTTTTTGCAACACGGTATTTTCATCCAGATAATCAGCATCCACCTTAAGCCAATGAGCTGCTCCCAGGCTTGATTCCAGTACAATTTCCATGTTCCCAATATATTGAGCTATACCTGCTCCAATGGCAAGATCAAGGTAATGATACTGATTATACAAGCTGTAATGTGTAGTTGTCTCAATAACCGTCACTTCATTTGTACTGCTAAGCAACTGTAGGCTTTGCTTATCTGTAGCATCAATCTCACTTTGGTGAAAGGCATACTTGGCATCTGCTACCAGGTAATATACATTATTAAAACGTTTTTTATACTGTAAGCCCAGGTAATAGCCTGGTATTGTTTTTTCTAATTTAGTTTTCTTCCCGTCTTCAACATGAAACCGATGTAACTGACCAGCCAGTCCTCCAAAAAACATCAACTCATGACGAGGGAAAGCAATAACACACTCAGAAATACTAGATATTTTCGGGAGAGGCTCTTTTGGATAATCTATATCCATTAGTACCATTGAAATAGTAGGTAATTTTTCCAGTTCTTGCATCGTACTGGGCAAAGAAGGAGATGCTTCTATTTGTATGCTTGTTTCATTTTCATTATACAGGCTTTGTCTATGTTTTTCTTGACGCTGCTTAATATGATCAGTATGTATTGGCTCAGCATCAAACGTTCTAGGTTGAACAGTTTGAATATCTGCTGTTGAGTTACCTGCATCATTTTTAATCAGAGCTATTACAGATGAACCATTCCCTTTATTCTCTTCCTCATTTTCTATAGTAATATCCTCCCAGTTCATTTTATCTTCTGATGCCTTTTCGCTGATTTGAATAATGTAAGAATCTAAATCTACAGGTTCTTTTTCACTGATAAAATCAATAGAATCCAGCCAATAAGCTCCTGCCATTGAGAAAGACATTAGCAAGCCCAACCATAAGAACAATATCCATCGCCTTCGTTTCTTTTCAGGACGTTCAATTTTATCCCAAAGAGCTTCCTGGTCGAAGTCAGGCTCTCGGTATTGATCTAATCTGTTTTGTAAATCACTCATTCATTATACTGTTGATCCTTTGATAGATACGATTAAATCCCCTCACATATTGATATGGCTTTTCTCAATTGTTTCTTTGCCCTCGAAAGATATACTCGACAAGTATTCACATTAACGCCCATCATTTGAGCGATCTCTTCATGTGTATATCCTTCTATTTCGTATAAATTAAAAATGGTTCTTTGTTCTTTAGGAAGTTCTTCAATCAATTTCAAAATCAATTCCGTACTATACTCATCATAATCGATTTTTTTATCTGCCATTTCCCAATCCTGCTCCCAAAGTGGCTCCCATTTGGCTTCTCTCTTTAATACATCTGCTGTAGTATTGATGCATATACGACGCATCCAGGCTAACAAGCTACCTTTTTTAGCATCGTACCGCCGAATAGATGCAAAGACCTTGGTGAAGGTGATTTGAAGAATATCTTCTGTTACTTCTTTATTGAAGCAGTAACGATAAGTCGTATTGTACATCACTCCTACATACCGATCATAAAGCAGTCGCTGTGCCCGCTGATCACAGCGGGCACAGGCTTCTGCCAAAGTTTGATCTGTTGGGTATGTGTTGACGTTTCCCAAACTAGTAGTGTATTCTTATAGTCAGTTAATTCTTATATAACCTATAATCCATCCAGGGTCCCTGCCTGTGCACTCCAGGTCCAGTTAAATACAGAAGCATCTGCTTGTGGAGTACCACCTGCTGAACAGCCAACAGGAACTGTTTCTTCAAATAAGTTGATCAGGTTTGCAGGTTCAATCTCGAAAGAGATGTTATCAAAAGTAGTATTGATTGCTTCCGTATCTACTACTTTTTGACCCGCTTCAAAAGGTGCAACGAAGTGAATATTTCTCAGTTCAACAGAGGTTGTTGTATCTGTATCAATCAAATCATCTGACACACGACCTCCCAAAACGCTCACTACAGTTCCATTTTGAATGGTATGTTGAGCCATATGAGTTCCTTCAGGACCATCTAATTCGAAAGCAGCATCTGTTGGAGTTACTACTATGAAGTTATTCAGGGTTCCTCCCCAGGCCTGGTCCGTATCAATAGCATCATCTCCGGCATTCCATGACACTACATTATCCACATTTACGGTACCACCAAACCATTCAATACCATCATCCCGGGTAGCAACCAATTCGATCTGTTCAATCGTTGTTCCAGCTCCTACTCCTGCAAGAGTAATTCCATTTGCCTCAGCCCCATCACCTATATTAACTCCACAATGGCGGATAGATACATAGCGAAGTACTCCAGAGTTGTCCATAGGATCGTCTCCTCCATACTCCCAATCCTGACTATTAGCTGCGGCTCCCTCAATGATAGGATTAGACTCCTGAGCAGATACAGGAGCATTTCCTAATATAAACAAGCCACCCCACAAGCCATTCTGATCGGCTGTCAAATTGGGGCTCATAAAGTTGCCTGTATTTACATCATTTGGTGTAATCTCATCTGCAACTGAAGTAAATATAATTGGCTGATTAGCGGTCCCTTCTGCTATTATTTGTGCTCCTTTAGCAACTATTAAACCTGAATAATTAGCACCAGAACCTGCCTCTCCTTTTACAATCACTCCTGGCTCTATCGTTAGTGTTGCTCCTGGCTGTACCATAATACGCCCACCTAAAATATAGCAATGACCTGACTGCCAGGTAATGTCAGAAGTTATATCCGTTACTACATAGATAGGAGTTCCGCCGTCTATATCATCACAGAGCGTGATAGAACCTAAATCATAGTTTTGCTGGCTGTTATTTATCACTACATTAACCAGTTCGCTTTGTGCCAAGTCAGCATAATCATACAATTGAACGTCGACATTTCCTTCTTCAAAAAGTGTGAAGTTAAATACCCCGTCACTATTGGTAGTTGTATAGCCTGTTGATTCCGTAGTTGTATAACGCACCACTGCATTATCTACCGGCTGACCATCACACCCCAGAGCGGTCCCTGTGATGTTTGACAAAGTAATATCCATCACTACATTACCCAAATCTGTACTTTCATCAAAAGTGCCTAAGTCTATAGGATTAGTAAGCTCATAATTTACTAGTACACTAACAACTACGGGCTCTCCTAATGGCACTTGTGCGCATAGATTCCCTTCGGTATCCGTTGTACCAGAATAGTAAGCGATCTGTTGGCCTGGAGAAGAAATCAAATAGGTATAACCAGAAAGTGGCGTACCAAATTGATCAACTAAAGTCATACATACGGTAACAGGATCAAAAGCAATATCACAATTCCACCAGGAAAAATGGGATACTTCTGCCACTAGATAATTACCATTTCTGGTCGCTATTCCTTCTTCCAGCCACTTACCACTTTCTTCATCCATACTCCAAAGTGGTACCTCATCAGGAGTTGTGTCATAGTTATCAGGAACAGGAAATTGAATAGTAGCAGTTTCCCCATCTGGTACATTCAATTCATTGCCAGCTGCATCATACAGCTCTATGGCATACATACCAAAAGATTTTAGCGTATAGAGTTGTTCATTCAGGCCTATTGCCGACATATCACCAGGAGCATCTGTCAGAAAATCGCTATCTGTAGGATCGTAGTAGTGGCTTTTTACTGTTACCGGACCTGAATATAGACTATTATCCGAGCGTACCAGCCTTGAAGGAAGCCTTAAAGTTCCTTCTCCGCTAATGGTTCCGATACTTCCCGTTTCCAGTATAGATTCCGAATCAAATGGATACATTTTAAATTGAACAAACGTCTGGCTATTGCTTTTCCCTCTTAGCACTTTTATCATTTTCATCCAGCCGTTCGACTCAACGCTTACAGGAAGCCCTGTAGCAGGCACACTTACATCTTTCAATAAAACCAGGCCTTGATCATTGGTAAATGTACTTTCTTTTGTATGCTCATCAGTAACCTTTGCATTCACCAGTGCATTTCCAGACTTATCCACTATTTGTATCAGAAAATCAACATCATCCTGATCTGTGATGGTCGTTATATCCGTCTCAACCTTAATCTGGTCATCCTTCGTACATTGTGAAAAGGATATAATGAATAGCAGTAAAGATGCCAGCTTCAAATATTTCATGCGGTAGCAATTTGGATTTCAAAATTAGATTATCCAATGATCATTGTCTACCTATCTATACTTGTGGAATTGATCGGATGATACAGCTCTTTGAGTTTTTTTTAATCAATATTAAAAATATCGAAGGTAATACTTGCCTGCCAGCTCCGATTCCTCAATCTGGATTTTTGTGTACCTGTCAGGTTCTCAGTTTCATCCTTTAGTTGAAGCTCACTATAAAGGCTGCTGATGCCATGATTATACCTCAACTGAAACCCTATCCGCTCATACTGATAAGCAACTTCCCCTATCACGCCAAAATCCCATCTATTGATGCCTGGAATGAAAGGCTCTATGCTTTCTTCATCTTCCAGTAAATCCTGACGGCCAGGAGCAAAGGTGCCGGTAGCATTCACCAGAAAAGCATTTTCTGTCCCTATTCCAACATAGAACCGTTCGAATGGATAATAGCGTACTATCGTTGGCAAGCTTATATAATCGAAGCGATAATTGGTTTTCTGTACAAAATTTAAACTGTCTATAGTACGTGGAGAGCCATGATATCCTTTCTGGGTATATAACAACTCCTGTGAAAGTTCAATTTTGTTTATTTTATATGCAATGTATCCTCCTGTTTGCCAGCCAATGGTTGGTTCTGCTTCTTCGTTTAAATTGATCGGCATATTAATCTCTTCTTCATTAGCAAGACGTACATTGGAGTGATTGATGCCTATTTTCAAACCAATAGAGAGATGGTCATTTTGAGCAACAGATAAAACAGAGCATAGTAATAATGGAAAAAACAAAAAGAGCGTTTTCATATCAATAATGGTTTTAGAAGTACTTATATGGATATATAAGGGGGATTTAACTGAGTATATTTATATGATCTTAAATTTTAACGTATAAGTGCCAAGACAAATTAAATCACATAATAACTTGAGTGGCTTTTAGCCTTATACTTTGTTGATAATACTCGCCGTCGCTATGGCTATGCCTGCGTTTTTACTCGGTCAGGCCTCGTGAGAAAAGTTGCCTTGTCTAAGCCTAAAATTCATCTCAATTTATTGGTAACACTATTTTGTCTTAGCACTTAAATATGAAAGCCACTATCCGAAATTCAGATAGCGGCTTTCAATGTTTGTATCAAAAGCTCTCAGACATCTGTTAGATATCCAAAAACTTTCACCTGTTTATCCCACCTTTACTTCTGTTCCAAGAGTAGAGGAAAGAAACTCTCTATTAAGGCGGGCAATATTTTCCACAGAAATTTCTTTAGGACATTCCGCTTCGCAGGCCGTTACATTCGAACACATACCAAAACCCTCAAGATCCATTTGCTTGACCATAGCCTGAGCACGGCGCTTTGATTCAACCTCCCCTTGTGGTAATAATGCCAGGTGAGAAGCTTTTGCACTTACGAAAAGCATTGCTGATGCATTAGGACAAGCAGCTACACAAGCACCACAACCAATGCATGCAGCAGCATCAAAAGCACGAGCAGACTGTTCCTTTTCAATCGGAATAGCATTACCATCCTGTGCCTGGCCTGTGTTTACAGAGATGTATCCACCAGCCTGTATGATGCGATCAAAAGCACTGCGATCAACCGCCAAATCTTTAAATACAGGAAATGCGCTACCACGGTATGGTTCAATCACAATAGTATCACCATCTTTATAATGGCGCATGTGCAATTGGCAGGTAGTTGTACCCTGGCTAGGACCATGAGGCTGGCCATCAATTACCAAACCACAAGTACCACAAATACCTTCGCGGCAATCGTGTTCAAAAGCTACTGGCTCTTCTTTTTTGGAAATCAGCTCTTCGTTTAATACGTCGAGCATTTCCAGAAAGGACATGTGTGGATTGGCTTCTACCTGATAAGTTTCAAAACGCCCTTTATCTTTAGGCGATTTTTGTCTCCATATTTTGAGCGTGAGTTTCATGTCACTGTTGATTTTAGAATAGTTAAATAAGCTTACTTGTAACTACGGGTCTTCAATTCTACATTTTCAAATGTCAGCTCCTCCTTGTGCAGTACAGGGTCAGTATCCCAACCAGTGTACTCCCACGCAGATACGTAAGTATAATTTGCATCATCGCGCAATGCTTCGCCTTCTTCTGTCTTGTATTCTTCACGGAAGTGGCCACCACAAGATTCATTACGATCCAGTGCATCCACTACCATCAATTCGCCAAGCTCTATAAAGTCAGCTACACGATGTGCTTTTTCCAATTCAGGGTTATAATCGTTCATTCCCCCTGGTACAAAAACATCCTTATAAAACTCTTCACGCAATTCTTTAATCATAGTACGCGCTTTTTGCAAACCTTCTGCATTACGCGCCATACCACAGTATTCCCACATAATCTTACCAAGACGGCGGTGGAAACTTTCTACTGACTGGCTACCTTTCACATTCATGAAACCTTCCAGGCGTTCCTGTACTGCTTTTTCAGCAGCTTCAAACTCTGCAGTATTCGAATCGAACATAGGAGTTCGAATCTCATGGCTCAGGAATTGTCCGATAGTATATGGCAATACGAAGTAACCATCTGCTAATCCCTGCATCAAGGCAGACGCTCCCAAGCGGTTGGCACCGTGATCAGAGAAGTTACATTCGCCTATAGCAAACAAGCCCGGAATGTTAGTTTCCAAATTATAATCTACCCATAGGCCACCCATTGTGTAATGCACTGCCGGATAAATTTTCATTGGCATTTTATATGGATTCTCGCCAGTAATCTTTTCGTACATTTCGAAAAGGTTACCATATTTTTCTTCAACTACTGCTTCACCTAATTTAGTGATCATAGCAGCATCAGGATTGTGGATTCCTTTAGAATTTGCAGCTGATTTACCATAGCGTTCGATAGCAGAAGCAAAATCCAGGTATACAGCCAATCCAGTTGGAGCAACTCCCAAACCATCATCACATGCTACTTTAGCTGCACGAGATGCTACATCACGAGGTACCAGATTTCCGAAGGCAGGATAGCGTTCTTCCAGGTAGTAGTAGCGATCTGCATCAGGAATATCATTAGCTGTTTTGCGGCCTTCCTGAATCGCTTTAGCATCCTCTTTGCTACGAGGTACCCATACACGGCCATCATTACGCAATGATTCAGACATCAGCGTCAGCTTCGACTGATAATCACCCGACTGAGGAATACAGGTAGGGTGAATCTGTGTAAAACAAGGATTCGCCATGTAGGCTCCCTTACGAGTTGCTCTCCATGCCGCAGTAGTATTTGACATCATGGCGTTGGTAGAAAGATAGAATACGTTGCCGTAACCTCCTGTTGCCAATACCACACAATGACCAGCATGACGTTGCAATTCACCTGTCAGTAAATTGCGAGCAATAATACCGCGTGCCTTGCCATCAATCATCACTACATCCATCATTTCATGACGGTTGTACATCTCTACGTTGCCCAGACTGATTTGGCGAGAAAGTGACTGGTAAGCTCCTAACAACAACTGCTGTCCCGTCTGTCCTCTTGCATAAAAAGTACGGCTCACCTGTACTCCACCAAATGAACGGTTGGCAAGTAATCCACCATATTCACGGGCGAAAGGTACTCCCTGTGCTACGGCCTGATCAATGATATTACGGCTCACCTCTGCAAGGCGATGCACATTGGCCTCACGAGAGCGATAATCGCCCCCTTTAATCGTATCGTAAAATAGGCGATAAACACTATCACCATCATTTTGATAATTCTTAGCAGCATTGATACCACCCTGAGCAGCAATACTGTGTGCCCGACGTGGGCTATCGTGAAATGTAAAACACTTTACTTTATAACCGAGCTCGCCAAGTGTAGCTGCTGCCGAAGCACCGGCTAAGCCTGTACCCACGACGATCACCTCTATACGGCGCTTATTATTGGGGGCCACCAAATTCATGGTACCACGATAGCGTGTCCATTTTTCTGCTAATGACCCGGAAGGTACTTTTCCGTCTAAGCTCATAATATATTATATTTTGAAAATTCTTGTAATGGATGAAAAATTACTGCATCATGAAATACATGTACAATGGAATGATCGCAAAACCTAGTGGTATCAATATGGAATATACTAATCCAACACCCTTAATAAATGGTGTGTACTTACGATGATTCAGGCCTAGTGTCTGGAAAGCAGACTGGAAGCCATGCAGCAAGTGGTAAGCTACTACCACCATAGAAACTACATAAAAAATCACATATCCTATATTAGAGTAGGCATCCGCTACAATGGTATACAAATCCTTTACTTCATTTCCATCATAAGTAACCATAGGGGTATTTCCCAGCTTCATTTGCAGCCAGAATTGATACATATGGATTACTAAGAAAATGAAAATGATTGTACCCAGCCAGCCCATATTAGAGGCAGCAAAGCTATTAGTTCCTACTGCTCTGGTATTTTTAACTGCGTACCTTTGACCACCACGTGCTTTTCTGTTTTTACTCCAGAGCATCCACCCCTGTACGGCATGAATGAGTATAGAAGCATAAAGCAGATAAGAAACGGTCTTAATCAGTGGGTTGTGAGTCATGAAATAAGCATATATATTGAAGCTCATTCCATCATCTGGGTTTAGCAGTTGCAAGTTACCTATCAGGTGTATCACCAGAAAGGTAATCAAGAACAGGCCGGTCAGGCTCATAATAACCTTCCTCCCGATTGAAGAAGTTAAAAAATTGGAAAACCAACTCATGTTTCTTGTTTTTGACGTTTTGTTATTCTGTTTGATGAAGATAGTAGTATCTCCTCAAAATTTGTTACAAATCTATTGTTTACAAAGAGATCAGCCAATTTAAGTTCATCCTGACTTTTTTGTTGCATATTATTTAGAATAATTCAAAATTGTCATAGAAAGGCTATAATTCATACTTTTGTGCTTTGAATTTGTTGATATTGAAAATCAAGCCTTCGCAATAATAATGAAAAAGCAGCCTCAAATACGTTTTAGTCATTTCCTAGAAAAGTTTCCGGAAGTACCTCTTCCTATTATTCTGGCAGAAGAAACCCATCATACCTTTAGCCAGCAAAACGAGCCTCTACCAACTCTAATGGTCGAACAATTTATTCTTCCTCTAGAAGAAGAGCAAACCGATGAGTTTACAGAATTTGTTCCATGTGTTCGTATACCTAAGACCTATGACTTTCATGCCATTATTTATTGGAAAGCGGGCCTGATGAACTATCAGTATATACTCGCTACTTTCACTAAAAAAGGGGAATTAATTGATAAAAGAGCAATTGCTGGAACATTCTTCGACGGTAAAGCGTTAACCACATCAGTAGCAACATTAGATGAAGATTGGACGATCTATATTGTCTCTGGGCAATCTGTTGACGGACAATTTGACGCTACCAAGAGTACTGCCTATGAATTAGAGTTGCTTTCCGAGGGTAATATTATCAACATGGAATAAAACCTCCTCCTCTCTCTCCCTGGCCCTCTGCTAATATATTTTTATATCTAAAAGACCATTCTCAGGATGGTTGACCCAATGGCGCGAAAATTTCAAGCGCCTTTATCAAGCCAAAAATAAAATGAGTAAAAGAAGAAAACAATCAACTGTAAAAGGAAAAAAGTTAAGCGCTTTTCAACTACGAAGAGAAATATTAAAGTTATTCAAAAGACATCCAAGCAAAAGACTCAACCCCAAGCAAGTGGCTCGCAAACTGAAGATCACTAATAATCGTGATTCTGTACAGGATGCTATGGACAAGCTAGCTGAAAAGAAAGAAATCATTCCACTAGGAGATTACAAATACAAACTAAACCGTAAAACACAAGAAGAACGTGACTCGCAAACTGGCGAAAAACATATTGGTAAGGTAGACATGACTCGCAGTGGAGATGCCTATATCATTTGTGAAGGCAAAGAAGAAGATGTGCATGTATCTGCTAAATATCTTAATACTGCCATGAATGGCGACAAAGTACGTATCCGTACCTGGCGCCCCAGAGGCAGGCGTAAGCTGGAAGGAGAGGTCATAGAAATTATAGAACGTTCGAGAAGCCATTTTATAGGCACCCTTTGGAAGTATCCTCAATATGCCCTTGTAAGTATAGATACAAATCCTTCTATGGATGCCATCGTTGATCTCAACGAACTTAAGGATGCTAATGATGAAGATCGGGTGGTCGTGCGCATTGATAGCTGGTCTTCTCCAAAGCACGGAGGAAATGCTACAGGAACGATAACGGCTGTACTAGGACAGGCAGGAAGCCATGATATAGAGATGAAGAGCATCTTGATCAATAATGGTTTTGATCTGGAATTTCCTGAAAAAGTAATGCGCGAAGCAGAGTTCCTCCCCGAACGTATTAGCCCGCAGGAAATCGAACGTCGAAAAGATTTACGCGATATTCCAACTTTGACTATAGACCCGGATGATGCCAAGGATTTTGATGATGCCCTTTCCATTCGACATCTGAAAAATGGTGAAATTGAAATAGGGATTCACATTGCCGATGTAACTCACTATGTAAAGGAAGGTACTCCTTTAGATAAGGAAGCATTGAAGCGTTCTACTTCGGTTTATCTAGTAGATCGTGTATTACCTATGCTTCCAGAGCGTTTATCAAATGGGTTATGTTCTCTCCGCCCTCATGAAGACAGGCTTGCATTTTCAGCAGTTTTCATCATGAATAAAAGCCATAAAATCATTGATCGATGGTTTGGGCGTACTGTTATCCACTCTGACCGCCGCTTTACGTATAATGAAGCTCAGGAAATTATAGATAGTGGAAAAGGAGACATGGTAAAAGAGTTGCAGGAGTTGAATAAGCTTGCCAAGCTTTTACGCAAGCGCAGATACAAAAATGGAGCAATCAATTTCGAAACGGATGAAGTAAAATTCAAATTAGACGAAAATGGTTCCCCTGTTGATGTTTATGTAAAAGAACGCAAAGATGCTCACTTACTAGTCGAGGATTTTATGCTCCTGGCAAATAAGGAAGTGGCCACTTATATTTCTATGAAAGGCCGCGATAATGAGATTCCTTTTGTATATCGTGTACACGACGAGCCCGATCCTGACAAAGTAGAAGAGATGGCTCGTTTTGCCCGTGAGTTAGGCTTTGACATGGACGTAGGCAGTCCACGTGCGATTGCCAATTCATTTAACCGGCTGGCAAAAGCAGCAGCAGATGATCCTGGGCTTAAACTACTAAGTCCGATAGCTATCCGGACCATGGCAAAAGCTGCTTACTCTTCCGATAATATTGGCCATTATGGCCTGGGCTTTGAATACTATTCCCATTTCACCTCTCCTATACGCCGCTATTCCGATGTCCTGGCACACAGGCTACTTGATCGCAATCTTGAGCAAGAGGTATTCCGCACCAACAAACACAAGTTGGAAGAAGAATGTAAACATATCTCTCAACAAGAACGTCGTGCGATTAATGCAGAGCGAGAATCTGTTAAATACAAGCAGGTAGAATATATTGAAAAACATTTGGGGGAAGAATTTCCAGCTTTTATATCAGGAATGATCGATAGCGGGATTTTTGTAGAACTGCAGGATAGCCGTGTGGAAGGAATGATTCCTTTTGAAAATATGGATGAACCTTTCGAGGTAGCAGATTCCAGATTACGATGTGTAGGCTTATATAGTGGGCAGGAATATAAGATGGGACAGGAAGTAAAAGTTCGAATTGTACGTGCCGATCTAAGTAAGCGACAGGTAGAGATGGACTGGATACGAGAAGATGTTGCTATCTCTGGCAAGCCTCACAATAAGGGACGTTCTCAAAAGATATATCGAGGAAAAAGAAATCGGAAATAACAGTAATCACTGGAAATAAAAAACCGCCAACAGTGTCATGTTGGCGGTATGGTAAATATTTGAAGGAAAACGTGGTGTTCGAATTAAGCGGGTTCTGATCATTTCAAAACACCCGATCATCATGCTTACAACCCTTCCAGGGCAAGCATGATATCGGATAGACTGGCCCTTTCAGGCACTATATTAATGGTCAGATTCTCCGAAATTGCCAAGAACTCTCTAGCAAAGAAGTATCCTCCATCATCTCCTTCCTGAGCGATCACAATCAGATCAGCCCAATAACCAGAAAGAAAGTGGTCTCCACATGCTGTTGGAGTAATCTCGGTATTGAAGTCATCCAGTGAAACAGCTGTGTTATAATTTCTAAACACCAGGTATGCAACGGTATTTTTTGTAGAAAAGCCTAATGGCAATTCTACACATACATTTGCTATACCCATTTCTGTTTCATCTTTCAAATAACTTCCACACTGTAGCCATCCCAGGCTTGATGCAGTGTATTCAACGCCTCTCAGGAAAGTATTGGTTTCTTCATCAAAAATTTCCATCGGGCGAATAGGAAACTCATCATTTTGAGCTTCCTGCCAGTTAATAAAGCCTTCTGAGTCATCCCCTACAAAAAGCTTCAGGTTTGAACCATGTTCTTCATCTACGACTTGTACCCGGATCGTTACTCCGTTGCCGAGTTGAAGTGGTTGGCCATTCTGCAGTACGTCGAGGCGTAGGGTGCTGATTGCGTTCACCAGCATCCCTTCAGCAGTAGTACTTTGGCGGTTGCCTAACAGCTTGGCCTTGTTTGTTATCTCAATGATGTTTGTTTGAACCATCCCGGAAACAGCTTCTCCATTTTCATGGATAAAAGCATTGGCTGGAATGATAATCTGTCCCTTACTAGGTAACTTGATCGTCATTTCCTCGGTAGCGTCCCATGTAAATTGTACAGGGGCGGTCTCTGCTTCCTGGAAAAAGAGATCGATATTGCCAGACTCTAGTACAGCTGGTTCAAATATATCGACATCTTTGCCGCAAGATGCTAGCAGGACAATCATTCCTATGCCTAAAATTTGTTTTAAAAGCTCTCTCATTCAGTATCTAAGCTTTGCTTAAACCTCCGGTATACTCCGGTAATTGGATTGTATGCGAAATATTAAATTCCGTAATGGTTTACATATCCTAGATACACTGAACCCAAAAAGCGTTGCCTGAGCAGTGATTTTTTTTTTATTATTTGATTATTTTTATTGCCAACGAACGATATAAGCTATATGGATAGACAACTCAAGTGCCCCAACTGCCAATCAAACATCCCTGCTTCCGATGTGAATATCAAGGAGTTAGTAGCAAAATGCCAGCATTGCCATCACGTTTTTAATTTCACTGATAAAAATTATGCAGTCAAGAAGCGGCCGGAAATGATAATGCCTGCTGGTATAGAATCTTTTAGCCTCTTAAGTGAATTAAACATAGAAATCAGTTGGCGTAAAAGCGTAAATTCTTTTCTTACCTTTTTTACTATCCTGTGGAATTTATTTCTTGTACCCTTTATACTCTTTGCTATTTTCTCTGGAGATGTCATGATACTAGTAGGAATTAGCCTGCATGTACTCATTGGCGTAAGCCTATTATATTATACCCTGGTATGTTTTGTTAATACCACTTATATCATGGTCAACCATTATCGTATACTCGTAGAGCACAAACCACTGCGATTGCCTTTTTACCCAAATCGAGATATTGGAGTACATGAAATTGACCAGTTATACACTCATGAGTATGTAGCTAGTACGACCAATGGAAAGCCAGATTACGCCTATGCCGTACATCTAAAGCTGAAGGATAAATCAGATATCCGACTAATAAAAGGGCTTAAAAATCCTGACCAGGCATTATATATAGAGCAAGAGATTGAAAGTTTTCTAAAAATAGAAGACAAAGCTGTTAAAGGAGAGATCCCTAGATGATGTTTTTATTAAACCTGGATAGTTTGTCTTTAGCAGAACACCAAGTTTCAGCGAGATTCCTTATTTTTTGACTAAAAACATGTCCAGATTCTTTTTCCTATGCTGCTTATTCATTACCCTTTCAGCTACCCATTCTGCGGCTCAAGCTCTTTTAAGTGGTAAAGTGCTTAGCCAAAAAGATCAACAAGCTATCGTTGGTGCCAATGTATTTATTGCCAATTCAACGATAGGTACCATTACCGAATCGGATGGTACCTTCCAATTGGACAACATTCCTTCGGGCCCCATTAAATTAGTCGTTTCTTACTTAGGCTATGAAAGCTATATCACTTCGCGTGAAATTAAAGCGGGCCAACAATATAATGTTGAAGTGCGATTACGGCCTACAGCTATCGACCTGGATGCAGTAGAGGTAATAAGCCTGAATGAACGAAAACGCAATCGTTATATTAAAACCTTTATGCATGCCTTTTTTGGGAAAACTAAAAATGCCCGAGACTGTCAATTGCTCAATCCCGATGCAATAAGCCTTACCCCTGGAAAAGGAGGTGATTTTACTGCTACAGCAAACGAACTATTGGAAATCGAAAACCTGGCATTGGGTTACAAGGTGTTTTTTTTATTGAGTCATTTTTCAAAAGAAGGACAAGCTGTTTCCTACTCTGGCAAACCTCTATTTCACCCTCTTGAACCTCAGGATGAAAAGCAGTTTGCCCAATGGCAGCGAAATAGAGCACTTACTTATAATGGTTCAATCCGGCATTTTCTTCAAAGCCTGTTTCAGAATAATCTGGCAGCAGATGGTTTTGAAGTCTACCTGGCTCGCCTGAATGCGGATAATAATTTCACCATACTTGGCCCTGCTGCCCCCGACAAGATCATTACAAACACTAGTAACGACAGCAAAAAGAACTTAAGCCTTAATACATTCTTGCAGGTAATATATAGGAATGAAGAAGATAAAATCAGTAGAGTAGTTAGTCGCGATAATATTTCTGGTGCGACTAGCCTGGGACAAGCTGCAGAAGCAGATATGATCAATCAGGAAAAAAATAACTTAAAGGGCAGCAGTGGCAACAATAGCCAGGTTTCTTTTTTGTTTACGCGTACTTCCAGGGTAGAATTTCATCAAAACGGCTTCTTTACTAAACCAGAGCATATAAAAGAGTACGGATATTGGGGCTATGAAGGCGTTGCAGACTTATTGCCTCTAGAGTACAAAGTGAGTAAGCCTGAAACATCCTCTCCTCTTCACCATCTCCTGGGTTTTGAATTATCGGATTTGCGCATTCCTTTTGATGAAATCCAAAAAGGAGGTCCCCCAAAAGATGGTATTCCATCTATTGACCGCCCTAAATTTTTAAACCGGGAAGACGTCTCTTTTTTAAAAGAAAGCGACCGGGTATTGGGAGTTGAAGTCAATGGAATAACAAAAGCTTATCCGATTAAAATTCTCAATTACCACGAAATTGTAAATGATCAGTTTGCAGAACAAGCTATCGCTATTACGTATTGCCCACTGTGTGGCAGTGGTATTGCTTTTGATACTGGCAATCCGCAAGACCAACGTACCTTTGGAGTATCTGGCTTATTATATAATAGTGATGTACTCCTTTATGACCGACAAACGGGATCACTCTGGTCACAGATAATGATGGAAGCCATTAGTGGCCCTGCATCAGGGCAAAAACTCCAATTCATACCTACTGAAAATACTACATGGGAAGCCTGGAAAGCAGCCCACCCAAACACTTTAGTCCTAAGTACCAATACCGGCTATAAAAGGGATTATAATAGCGAGCCCTATACTGCCTATGAGCAAAACGACCAATTGATGTTTCCCGTTTCTAAAAAAAGCAATCAGCTTAAGAATAAAGACTATATCATAGGTATCGAAGTCAATGGCCATTATAAAGCTTATCCATTCAACGTTTTAAAAAAGAAGGAATCGGAGATTAACGATGAATTTCAGCATCAACAATTACACATCCAATACGATAAAAAAAACGAGACAGCTAAAGTATTGGATGAAAAAGGCATGATATACCCTGCCGTTGTTATGTATTGGTTTGCCTGGTATGCCTTTCATCCTGAAACGGAAGTATTTAAATAATGAATTATGTAGGCCTTAATCTAAAAAACTAGCTATTCCCTCCCATTTTCCTTATCTTTCACAGCATTAATAAGTGGTGCACAATATTGGACTACTTAAGTATTAATCAAAAAACCTACAAACATGCTCAACGAACTCAAAAAACTGTTATTTGGAGCTAAGTCAGCAGCAAAATCCGCAGGAAAAAAAGCTGTAGATGCAGGGAAAGAAGCTTCCGAAGAGCTTGGTGAAAAATCAAAAGTCTATTACGAACAGGCTAAAAAGAAAGCGGAAGAACTCAATGAAGAATATGCCCCTAAGGTCAAAGAAAAACTAGATGAGGCTCGGCATTTTGCAGAAGAAATAGTAGATGAGGCCTGGAAAAAGGGAGAAGAATTGACACAGAAAGCCAAAGAGAAGGCAGATGAATTTTTCAAGCCAGAAGAGGAAGAAAAAACAGAAGACACAAACACATATAATAGTACCGGAATGATGGACGATGATTTCAGCCTCGAAGAGGATAAAAATGCTCCGCCAGTTGATGCTGAGCCACAAGAAAAAAGCCAAACGGAAGCCTGGACTGAAGATCTAAAAGGAAAAGCTGATGCCGCAGGCAAAAAAGCGCAGGAAATTACAGAAGAAGTTGGCAAAAAAGTAATGGAAGAAGGAGAGAAAGCCTGGGAAAAATTTCAGGATGTCTCCGAAAAAGTAGGTAAAAAGGTAATAGATACCTCCGAAGAGATAGGTGGTAAACTCTTTGAAAAAGCAAAAGAAGCAGGCGATCAGCTAAAAGGTAAGTTTGATGATCTGGTAGAAAGAGCAAACGCAGAAGCTGAAAAAGAGTCATTAGACGAACTTACGGAAGAAGCGAAACGCAAAGCAGAAGAACTAGAGCAGCGCATCAATGAAAGAGGTGCCAAATCTAATGTAGAAAACCTAAAAGAAGATGAAGCTAAAGGAGGTACATTAGGCGGTTTTGACAGCTTTTTTGATAAAGCATCACGTTATGCCGATGGTGATTACCACAATGAAGGAGAAGGACATATGAAGATTAACAAAGATCCTGACTACCAACCGGAAGAAAAAGAAGGAACGGTCAAAGGCTTTGAAGATAGGGATGGTGATGGCAATGAGCTTATTGATGATGCGATCCTCGATCTCAATGATGATGACGACAATACTCCTGATAAATAACATAACATGCAAGATGAATGGCAATGCCTCTCCCAAGAGGCAGGCCCTGACCTGAAGCTCTTTAGAGCTCGTTTTGATTTGATGAAAAACCCGCGCAATGGAGCGTCTGAGCGCATGCTTGTACTGGACTCTCCCGACTCGGTTAATGTAGTACCCATCACTACAGATGGTAAAATTGTCTTTGTTCGGCAATATCGCTTTGGTATTGAAGATCATACGCTAGAACTTCCTGGCGGTATTGTCGACCCAGGGGAAGGACATGAGCAGGGTGCTATTCGAGAATTGCGAGAAGAGACAGGGGGCATCGCTCTAAACTGGTCTTACCTGGGAGCGATACCCTCTAATCCTGTCTTTATGAACTCTTATATTCATCATTGGCTGGCAGAAGGTGTTAGCATGAGTGCACAGCAAGAGCTAGACACTGGCGAAGCAGTCGATGTGGTAGCTTATCCTGTAGAGGATGTAAAAAATAGGTTGTTGGAAGGAAGCTTTCAACATCCCCATACGGTTAATGCGCTGCTAAGGTATTTTTCTACGCAACAACTAATAAAGTAATGCCCATTGACACTCGCCAAATACAGGCAATCGTTTTTGATGCCTATGGTACTTTATTAGATGTTTCTTCTATTGATGCCTATCTCATTAATACATTTGGTGAAGATAAAG
This sequence comes from Chitinophagales bacterium, assembly GCA_022360175.1. Taxonomy (GTDB): domain Bacteria; phylum Bacteroidota; class Bacteroidia; order Chitinophagales; family Saprospiraceae; genus JAKSDI01. Next base: position 17,712 of record JAKSDI010000305.1, on the reverse strand, counting down.
CCACTGAAATAGCAAAGCACTGGCGACAAAAACAACTGGAGTATACCTGGCTTCGTAGCCTCATGCATCAATATGTAGATTTCTATACCCTTACAGAGCATGCCCTTTTATATGCCTTAAAGGCAACTGATACTGCAGCAGAGACGAGTATTATAAGAGATACAATGAGTCAGTATTACCACCTCAAAGTTTATGATGACGTCTCTCCTACCCTAGCCAGGCTTTCTGAAAAATACAAACTGGCTATTCTCTCTAATGCTAATCCTAGCCTACTGGAAAAAGCCACAGCCTATAATAATATAGATCCGTATCTGAGTGAAATCCTTAGTGCAGATATCCTTGGGCAATACAAGCCAGCTCCTTCTGTATATCAACTAGCAGAAAAAGCTTTTCAACTCGAATCCAAAGAAATTTTGTTTATCTCCTCCAACACCTGGGATATTGCCGGCGCAAGTGCTTACGGACTACAGACATGCTGGTTAAAAAATAGACAAAATGGATTACTGGAAGAACTAGGCCAACAAGTGAATTTGGAAATTAATACATTAAATGAGCTCACCCTAGTATTAGGATAAATCATCCTAAATTTTTCCTTATTTTATTAGGATTCACATATTCTCTTTAAAAGAATTACATCATTTCTGGAAAAATGTCAAACTCTTTGCAGATCATGGCCTTAGACAGTATGATTATTGCTGAAGTACTTATAATATTTACTCTATTGAGATTCGCATTTCATGGTGATATTGTATAAAGGTGTACATATCCAAATCATCTAAAATGGAAAAATGGATATACATTCACATATTTCTGAAAGAAAAGAGGCATTTGATCTAATCACAGTTGAGCGTATAGATTACGCCAATCCATACGATTATAAAAAATTACATCGACACGACTATTTCGAATTCCTCCTCTTCAATGAAGGCCATGGAGGAAAACAAATCATAGATTTTGAAGAATTTGAGATCACCTCAAAGTCTATCTACCTGGTCCTTCCCGGACAAGTCCATTTAATGAAGCGCTTGCCCAATGAAAATGGCCTTTTAATCCAATTTAGTAAAACTGCTTTACGACAAAGTATCGCACCCTATAAAATAAATCACACACTCCTGTTTTCAGCAATAAACACTATTAAACTCTCTGATGAACAATTCATCACACTCAATGAATTGTTCAAGAAATTAAAAACGGTATGCCATAGTAGTTCCTTTTTGAAGCCTTATAAATTGATTCATTTATTGGGCCTGATAATATTAGAAATCATAGAAATTATTGCCGCTCGAAAAGATTTTACACTTATTAACAACAATTGTGCTTATCGATTCATGCACGCTGTAGAGACTCATTTTAAAGAAATCCAAACGGTCAAGGATTATTCTATTTTATTAAACATTCCTATTAATAAACTCACTTCCAAGGTAAAAACTCATTTGGGAAAATCTCCACTGGAAATTATCCATGAAGCATTGCTGATTGAAATAAAAAGGATGATGCTGGTTGAACAATACTCTCATAAGGAGATTTGCCATGAGCTAAACTTCGACAGCCAGAGTTCTTATAGTCGATTTATCAAAAAACACACCTCACTGAGCCCTTCTATGCTCAAAGAACAACTATTGCAAATTGCACAGTAATTGGTATAAATCGCTAAACAATTAATAGTTAAATCTTTATAAGTTTGTTTATAACACTAAAAAATAAGAAATGAGTAAAAATGACCGCCGTCAGTTCCTAAAAAATACTTCGCTTGCAGCATTAGCTATAGGTACTCCTCTTATTTCTACAAAAGCCAACACCTCCCCATCAAAGCTTGAAGAGGATACCAATATATGTGAAAAGACCACCCTTGATTTTTATGGCGAAGGGCCTTTTTACACCGAAAACCCACCAATCCTTCAAAACAACCAACTTGCTCAGGCTGATGAGCCAGGTGATAGAATGATCATAACTGGGCGAGTATTTAATCTCGATTGCTCCGAATACATCCCCAATACGCTCATTGATGTGTGGCATGCGAATCACGATGGTGCTTATGATAATGTAGGATATAATTTAAGAGGGCAAACAACCTCTAATGAACAGGGCTTTTACATTTTTGAAACGATCAAACCTGGAAAATATTTAAATGGCAATATGTTTCGCCCCGCACATATCCATTTCAAAATTACTCCTCCCAATTTCCCTACATTAATCACACAACTCTATTTTGAAGGAGATCCCGACCTTGAAACCGATGCCGCTTCTTCGATTACAAGTGGGCAATATGATGCACAACACCGAATCATTCCACTGACTGAAAACAGCAGTGGTACACTAGAGGGTACCTGGGATATTGTTGTCAATGGTGATGGTGTTACCACCGGGGTAAGTGATATTCACTTGGATAAAGGGATCATTTACCGAGCCAGCCCCAATCCATTTTCTGATACAATCAATATCCGATACGGTGTATATAAAAAGGCAAGAGTAAGTTTATTGGTTTTTGATATAAACGGCCGCACAGTCGCCACTCTAAAAGAACAGACTTTAGCAGCTGATCAATATGATGCGGTATGGCAGCCTGATGCAGCCCTGCCTGATGGGCATTATTTTGTTGCCCTAAAAATCAATGACCTGCAAGTGCACTATTTGAAAATAGTTCGCCAGAGGAGTTGATGAAATTAATAAACTAAGTACCTCGTTTCTCTATAGTGAATAGGAGAAATGCTGTCCAGTGCTTGAAACTAGCACTGGATTTTTTGTTTTAAAGCTTCTGCTCTTCCCATACTTTTAGGAGCCAGGCACGTTCTGCTAATGCTTGGGTAGATTTTATTTTATCCAAAACTTGGTATCTCTTGCGGGAATTATTCGTTAACAGTTGATACAACGTTGTACAAAAATTCAGATAAATTTTTTTATGAGCTGTTGAAACTTTTTTATTTCTTTTTAAATAAATCGTAAATGAGGCTAGAGCAGATGTCATAGGCTCAACTTCTCCTAATTCATAAAAAGATTTGATCAAAATTGCCCTTGATGCTAAATGATAAAATGGATCAGTAAATTGGAGATGGGTTAAACTTTTCAATGCTTCATTGTACCTTCTTTGTTTAAACTGCAATTCTGCCAAATTCAGATGATACACTTCATGAGAATAATTTGGATGTAAATACGGCTTGTATTTATCAATAAATTGCTCAGCCCAATGAATACTTTTCTCTTTTAAGCCTAATCGAACTACATTAGTATAAGTCCAATGTGATAAATAACCTTTTTCCATAAGTGCTCTACTTCCTATTCCATCTTCATATATTTTCAACATTAATTGGATATAAGCAATCGCTCCCCCTCGAATTTTTCGACCACAGAAATTAATAGCAAAGAGGTAAACCTCCCTCATTTCATCATTATCAATCTTATCTTGATAAAGCCCGACTTCATGCATTAATCTTTTAAAATAAGCATCATCTTTTTCATTCCCAATTGTAATCGTTTGATATATTAAGAGATATATCTTAAGCAATGGAGAATTCGTTTCTTTCTCTAATAAACTATCGATTAATTTGATAGAAGTATCATCAATACTAAAATCACTCTTCACAATTCCACTAGAGATAATCATATAACAGACTTGCTTTAATAATTGCAAGTAATAATAAGTATTTAGTGCCTCATAAGCTTTCTGTACACTTGGATCAAATTTTCTAACCTTTTTTCTTGAAAAATATAAAGTTTCTACCTCATATAATTGGTGTTTAGCCAATAATATTTTCGATTGTAATTTCTCTTTATCCAAGGAAGAAAGAATCTTTTTATGCAAGTAATTATAATGCTTATCAAGTCCACGATCGGCATATGCATCTAATGAAAAGAGATGCTTCTGAGATGGATTTCTCTGAAATTTTTCAATAGCTAAAAAACTTTCTGCTATTTGTAAAAGATCACTCATTAAATAACCTAACTTACGATCACTTAATGATCTCCCAGGATATATTTCATCATAAATACTCTTTTTTGTAAAGTCAAACTCTGGCGCTTTAGTTGAGAGAAAACTATATAACTTAATGATATCTCTATTCTTGTTGAAGTAAGGAGAGTTAAGAAATTCCCCAAAACGTTGTAATTCTACTGTTGAAAAGCTAGATAAAAGAGTAAATAGTTTATTTTTTTTCATGTTCAAATTTACAAGATGACGAAAAAAACAGAAAATATATTAAATTATTATTTAATACAACTCAACATAAATATTTAATAATGAACAAATTAAACAATAAAAAACAATTAACAAAAGAATCAAAAAATGGTTCAACAAAGCGTAAAATGGTTAAAAATGTACTTGCTATAAGGTTATTTCACTGTTATATTTGTATCAACAAACGATTACAGCAACACTAGCAATAAAAATAATCCCGTTGAAGTCATTAATAACCATATCGGTAATTTGGCTATTGGCTTCTGTTCCATTATATGCACAGCAAGTATGGCCTGGTGATGTCACTAATAATGGCATTGTCAATCAAGTGGATGTAATGTACTGGGCCTATGCCCATGACGCAGTTGGTAGCCCAAGAAATAATCCAGATCATAGCTGGACTGGTCATGTATTGCCTGACAATCTTTGGGCGGAAGAATTTCCAAATGGGCTCAACTTTGCTTATGCTGATTGTAATGGTAATGGGATCATAGATTCTGTTGATCTGGACATTATAAAAGAGCATTACTGGTTCGAAAGAGATTCAGTTAATATAGAAGATATTCCTGTTGGAATTCCCGGAGTTGATCCTCCATTGACATTACTGGTAAATTCTCCTTATACTTCACCAAATGAAGAGGAAGAGATTTTTATCAGCCTGGGAGATGAAGATATAACCATCGATTCCTTATTTGGCATTTCTTTTACATTGCACTTTAATCCTGCTGATATTAAGGATTTAGGAGGCGATGGTGGATTTTCCCTAGAAATATTGGAAAATACCTGGTTTACTGGTGATGACGGTAATCAATCAGGTGGTTTCAGTTATGTCAATAGAAGTTCGGGCGTAATCTCGGTAATACTGTATCGTGAAGTTTTTAATAGTATTGGATGGGGAAATCTAGCGAAGCTTGAATATATTATTGAAGATTTTGTGGTATTTAGTCACATTGACTTCGAACTTGATAGTGCTGTCTACTATAATTTCAATCTAAAACGCTTCCCTTTAGTTCCTAAAGGAATAACGTTGGAAGTAGTAGATGCTATAGATCCTTCACATCCAGAAGGTGACAATGAAGAAGACACTCCAGGGACGATAAAAGATGCAGGAGTAACGATTTATCCCAATCCGGCAAGTGGGCGCACGCTGATAGAGAGTAAAAACAAAGGCAGCAATAAGCTGAAATTGATACAAGTACTTTCCCTTGGAGGGAATCCGATAGAAGAGATAGAATTTATAGAGCCGGTGTCTAAATATTTATTAGATGCTAATAATTATGCACCTGGTTTTTATGTAGTGCGGGTTGAAACGGAGCAAGGGATTAGTAGTAAACCGCTAGTAGTTGTAAATATCGATAGTGGAATTGGGCAATAAGCCCCTCACTAGCAATGGATCGTAATCTTGTGAGTGTTATTATATTGTTGATTAGGTAAACAGGAAGGCTATATCTACACTAAGTTTTCCACAAACCAACGGCTAAGAAGTTGGAGAGGAGCCTGCTATGTGAGTTCGCAGGCTTCCTCCGGCAAAGCCTGCCAGAGTATCTGCTTAAGGCTACTCTGGCTTGCGACCGCTGAAAAACTGCGGCGCAAGTTGAAAGGGGAATTTTAAAACTATCCGATTCTTTCAAATGAGGGGGGCTGGAAAGCCGGCCCCTTTTTTTATTCCCAATTCAAAAAGCACCAAGTAAGATAAAGTTCATCAACTGCATTTTCCCAAAACTTAGTTACTAAACGCTAGATTTGAAATCTATGTGACAAAGCCGGCCTTATTAAAGTCGGCTTTTTTTATTTAGGTAGTGACCGAGGAATTGATTGCACGTCTTAAAGCCAAACATTAATGCACTAAGACGATGAAACATCAACTTCTACCCCTCTTACTATTATTACTGCCTCTATTTACTATTGCCCAGTATCGTATGGAAGGCGGCATCCTTTTAGGCGCTAGTACTTATCAAGGCGACCTGGCTGTACCTAATATTGGTACTCTTCAGGAAGCTAATCTTGCTTATGGCTTACATTTAAGAGCAAATATTAATCAACATTTATCTATACGAGCGGTAGCATTACAAACCAAGATTTCTGGTAGCGATCAAAATTTTGATCAATTAGCTTCCCGCAACTTCAGTTTTTCCACGAATATTAATGAGTTGTCCCTTCTGCTGGAATGGAATTTACTCTCTAACCTGACCCCAAATAATCGTTTCACTCCATATCTGTTTGCTGGAGCGGGCGCGGCTTTTACAGATCCATCGCCTAATTTCAACAGCAATGATACGGACGTGCCTAAAAATGGTGTTAGAGAAGACCTGAATGCAGATTATCAGACAACTCGTATGGTTGTACCATTTGGTATGGGCGTAAAGGTAGGCCTTAGCGAACGCTTACATCTCGACCTGGAAGCAGGACTAAGACCAACCTTTACCGACTACCTTGATGGTGTTAGCCTATCTGCCAATCCCGATAAAAATGACTGGTATGGCATTCTTGCCACTTCTCTTAACTATGTTTGGAATACTGCCGACTCTGATCACGATGGTATTCCTGATCACAAAGACATGTGCCCTGACGCTCCCGGACAAGGTATTCACCAGGGCTGCCCAGATACAGATGTAGATGGCATTCCCGACAAGGATGACCTCTGCCCTACTTTTCCTGGTACTATCAATGGATGTCCGGACAGTGATGAAGATGGTATTGTAGATCATGCAGATCAATGCCCTCAGGAAGCAGGCCCTGCCAGTCGAGGAGGGTGCCCCCAAAAAGATACTGATGGAGATGGTATTATAGATGAAGAAGACGCCTGCCCAGATAAGATTGGCCCTGCCAGCCGAAATGGATGCCCTGTAATTGATACGGACAGAGATGGTATTGCAGATGAAAGAGATCAGTGTCCGGAAGTAGCTGGTAGCCGTGCCAATTTCGGTTGCCCTGAAGAAACGGTTCCAGTTAAGGATATAGAAGTTGCTCCAGCAGTGCCGAGTATCCAAAATCTTTACTTTGAAACCAACGATGCTCAACTAAGTAGTACGCACAAAAATATCCTGGATAAAGCAGCACATATTTTGGCTACTAATTCTGAATATGTATTGCTCATTAAAGGCTTTACAGATAATGTCGGTGATAATATTAGCAACCTTCAGCTTTCCAGATCAAGGGCTCAATCCTGCTTTGAATACCTTCTCAAAAAAGGCATCAGCAGTTCCAGAATGCAATATGGTGGTTATGGTGAAAAAATGCCTGCAGCACCCAATGATATCCCATCCAATCGACAGTTAAATAGAAGAGTTGAATTAGTCATTCAGTAGGCTTCTATCAATCCTTTTTTTAAGAGCGTTTTTAATGTAAAAGCATGTTTGGGATTTATTAATTGGACTTATTCCGCCACTAATTGGTTTATATTTTGTTGGAAGAACACTCATTTAGCTTGCTCCTCCGCTAAAGCTACGGCGGCACGCGGAAGGTTATACAGCCCATCCGCTATGCGGTTCACTCGCTCAAAAGTCTTCAAGACTTTTGCTCTACGAGTTTGCTCGTTCATGCCTCATCTAAATCAATTAGTGACAAAATCGCCTCAAAGAACAAATTCCCTAACACGCTCTAATGAAAACGCTCTTGTTCTTTTTATATATCTTTGCGCAAATAGAAGATATATGTCCTTAAAACCAACTCAACGTACCCGAGCACAAGAATCCAGAGCTGCTATTCAACGATTATACATTGCAATGCGCCACCTTTTTATCAGAGGCAACTACAAGCCTTTGGGGGTCTCTGGAGAAGCTATGATTGAAGCACTCACTCAATTACGCCCTGAAATTTACGGTTCCGTTAGTGACCCTGAGCGTGTAGAGCTGGATGGTTTGTTTTACATTTTCCAGCGCCTACCAAAAGGAATAGAAGAGTGTCGATATATTAAGCTCATTTCCCGCGAAGGCTTTGAACAATCGAATTTTGAAGCCATCATTCCACCAAAGCGTCGCCGCAATGCCTATCGTATTGATGAAGAACAGATGTTGATAGAAATGACCCGAGGCCGTAGCGATATCTATGATATCCTGACGCACCTTACATTCATGTACATCGAGTCGGAAAAAATACGACGCAACAGTGAAGACCATAAAGAGCGTAAACGACGTGAATGGAATATGCTCAAGGAGATTGTGCATAGAGAAAGCCAGGGGGAAGAATACAACAAGGATATTGCCTATACCTATCTAAGTACACTGCTTGGCAGAACTTATGAAGAGACGGTAGCCGCTTGTGAACGTTTTTCCAGCGATCCTGATGTGAATAGCATTTTTCATATCACCTATTGGCTTGGGCAGCTTGCCACAGAAGAAGTTGTTGATGATATAGATAGAGAAATCAGTTTTTCTTCCGCTTTGCGCGAAAAAATAGGACACCATTATTATGGCGAACAATGGGCTCAAAATATCAAAGCTCAACTGGATAAACTAAATCTTCTAAATCGCCCTATTCATATCATTAGTGCCAATTTGCATAGCGTAATGAATATCTTTTACGCTAGAGCAGCTCTGAACGATCATGGACATATAGACGAGCTAGATGACACCATGCGGGAGTTAAGCTTAGGTGGAAATAGCCTGCTTCGCAAAAAAGTATATCAGTATGCATTGGCTCATGGTATGTATCAGGTAGATGATACCAGCGGCACCAATATTTCAGTTCAAATATTCGATACTACAGCTCTAAACAAACTCCTACTTCCTGATGAATTAAGCCTGGATAAGGAATATGTAGAGGAACATCAACCGGTCATTCTTGTAATGGATTATGCTTTTGGTGAGCAGGCATATGAAACGATGGATGAATTGCTAAAGCCTTTTGAACTACCTGGCCAGCACATCCCACTCGATATACAATCGGTATCAATAATGGGGAAAGCAGGTATACTCGAAGGGGGGAAAGGAGATATAATGGTACCCCAGGCCCACATTTTTGAGGGGACCGCAGATAACTATCCATTCGAAAATGCGCTAACTGTTGCCGATTTTGAAGGACATGGGCTTAAAGTCATAGATGGCCCCATGATCACTGTTTTAGGTACGTCTCTACAAAACCGTGACATTTTACGTTACTTCCGCAAATCTTCCTGGTGTGCCGCCGGATTGGAAATGGAAGGTGCTCATTATCAAAAAGCAATCCAATCTGCTTCCAAAATACGCAAGAGTATCAATGAAAATGTAAAATTACGCTATGCTTATTACGCATCTGATAATCCGCTGATTTCAGGGCAAACACTTGCTTCCGGTAGCCTCGGAGTAGATGGCGTACGCCCCACTTATTTGATAACACTCAAGATTTTAAATCAAATATTGCAGGGATAGCAAATTAAAGTACAGGTGCAAGAATCAAGTTCAAACGCAAATGCAAATGCAAGATATTATAAACTACGCTTGCGTTTGAACTTGCACTTCATTAACTCTACTACTTAACGTAATTTCACTACCTTTTCCACCTCGATCACTTCTCCTCCCCGAAAAGCTACCAACCAATAAACACCAGAAGGTAAATCTGGGTAGATGTTTACTTTATGATCTTCGGTTGCCTGGCGATATACCACTTGTCCCATCATATCAAATAAGCGTAGTTCTACAGGTTCAGATACGATAATTTCCAACCGCTTATTGAATGGATTAGGCATGACCTCCATATTAAATCCATCAGGGCGAGCAAGCATATCCTCAGGTAAGAAGCCCGGGTCAAGGGGCACTGTAAAGTAGAAACCTTCCTGACATCCATGTGCATCTGTTACTATGAGGAAGTATTCTCCTGCTTCCAGGAAATCAATAGTATTACTAACCCCTCCAGTACTCCACAGATAACTATAAGGAGGCGTACCACCTGTCAATTCTACCAGAATACTCCCATCAGCTAAGCCACCAAATACATCTGCTTCAATTTGCACATCTTCCAACGTTATCTCTTCATAAAAACTCAGCTGTAAATGCACTATACTACCACAGCCATTTGAGTCGGGAAACTGCAAGAAATTATCTACAGTATCTGTAAAAGTATAAGACCCAATTTCAAAAATATCTCCATGGCAAATGGTAGTATCTATTGCTCCCATTTCTACAGGGATAACATTTAGCGTAAGCAGCACCACACTATCACAACCTAAACTGCTAGTTAAAATATTTTCATACATGCCACTTTCAATATACTCCTCCTCCCCTACTATATATACTTCTCCTTCGCAAATTTCTTCTATCAAACTGACATATATCGTTGGGATGATAGTTATTATTATATCAACGATACTATCACAGCCATATTCGCTAACAAAAGCAAAAGTGTAGGTTCCGGGCTGATCCAAAATATCTCCTCCTACCGGGAAAACATCTCCTTCGCAAAGCATAGTATCTACCACCACATAACTAGTTGGCAATACGGTGAGATCAAGTATGATCAAACTATCACAGCCTGTTTGCATACTAGTGAGCCATATTTCATAAATGCCTGTAGTTGAATATACATTTCCTGCTACTGAATAGGTATCTCCTTCACAAATAGTGACTTCCAGATTGTTGGTATCAATAGGTATAACATCCAGTATTATAGTCAATAAGCTATCACAACCATTGCTATTTATATATGCCTCATCATATACCCCCGCTTCCGTATAAAGATTATTTCCTGAAGTCAAGGTATCTCCTTCACAAATTGACAGCATAAGCGTATCCGCTGATGCATCATACCACGACAGGCTAAGTTCTACAATGCTATCACAACCACTCTGGGTGCTAAGTTCTATCACATAATCATCTGGTTGGGAATAAGATATACCACCAACTATTATTTCACTGCCTGGACAAATCATTTCAATAAGTGATACAACAGGTGCTGGTGTTGCAAATAGATTAAGAGAAACGATACTATCACAGCCATTTTGGGCAATCAGTGAGTCAATATATAGGCCAGTACTATTCAGCACTTGTCCTGCAAAGCTATAAATCAGCCCTTCACAAATAGTATCATTTAATATTGTCTCAACAGGATCATAAACTTCCAATTCTAACTGTATAATGCTTTGGCAGCCTGTTGAACCAAATAGGGTATCCATATAGATACCTGTTACATCATATACCTCTTCTCCTAACACATAGCTTTCTCCAGCACAAATACTTACCTGTAAGGTATCCATCGGTTGCAGGACAAATAACTCAAGGGTAAGGGTGCTATCACAGCCATTTGCAGCAGCAAAAGTGTTTACATATGTTCCTGTTTCTGTATAAACAGAATCTCCAACTATAAAAGATTCTCCCTGGCATATGGTATCCATTAATAATGTATATGGAGCATCCAGGAAGGTAAGCGTATAATGTAGAAGGGTATCAAAAACATTGTTATTGACGATATCATAAGTATAAACTCCCGAAGAAGTGAGCGTATCCATTTCAATGAAGAGCGTATCTCCTGCACATAGGGTAGAATCAATCCATATAGAATCATTAGCAAATAAATCAAAGTAACCTGCAACCAGGCTATCACAGCCATACTGGTTTGTCAATAGTACTTCAAAAGCACCTGGGGCAGACAGTAGACTATCTCCTACCAACAAATACTCACTTCCACTAATTGTATCCAGATCAGTAAAATCACTTGAAAGTATTCCCAGGTTTAAAAAAACCAGGCTATCGCAGCCATTTGCAGCGACAAAATCGGCAGTATAATTCCCTGGTGATGTATAAGCCACTCCACCTAAGTCATAAGCGTCTCCTTCACAAATTTCTATATCTATAATCGTAGGCATTATAGGAGGGTACATATTTAATATGAGCAAGTATATTTGCTCACAACCATTTGGTAATATTTCGGTATAAGTATATGTCCCTGGAGTAAAAAACACCATGCCATTGGGTAAAAAATATGGAAAATCTTGCTCGCATAGTGTTTCTTCAATAGTAACAATAGGAGGAGGAACTGCTTCCAATATAGCACACTCACCTACACCATCTCCTTCACAAACGCTAAATGGCGTAACACAAAGTTCATGTATCCCTTCCTGGGGTAATATTACATCCATTACTGGTAAATTAGTAATTCCTATAAGGCTTCCATTTAATTCCCACCGATATCCGGTAGCACCGGAAACACCAAGCACATTAAAAGTTGCACTTGTACCACAACTAATAATGGCAGGGCCTATAATTTCCAAATCCTCAACAAGTAAGGGAGGAGGAAGTGTACTCCCATTCAGTACATTGATGGCTATATCACAAAAATCTCCTAAAAAGCCATCTATGACAAAATAATAAACTTGCCCAGGTGTTAATCCATATGCATCAAAAACGGTAGGAATTCCCGGGATAAGCTGATTTGAGCAGGTAATCGCAGGATTCCAAATCTGACAACCCAAAGCTTCATAAATTCCAATCTGTAGCCCATTCCCCATTATACAATTGCTTGCCATAATTTCAAATGTTATCTGTGGAGTACCTGCAACAAAGGCCAAATAGGAAAAATTGTCAAATGCCTGTGCACAGAAATCAGGCGGAGGGGAAGTTATGATACCAAAATTGTTATAATTATTTGTATAAATACCCTGATCTATTCCATCACAGGGCACGCATGCTTGATAACAACTGGATTCCGGTATATAAACTGATCCGACTGCATTACAAGGGGCTGGTGTTTGGCTATAACTAATAAAATATAAGCAGATCGAGAAGAGGGTAAGTAAGCGTTTCATAGGGGGGTTGTTTTAAAACTATCTCCCTCAATATAAGAAATCTTTATTATTCTTTGACTGCAAGCTTTTGTTCATGTCTATTGCTCCACCAATAAGAAACGGCCCCCAGCAATAAATTCCCTAGTCCTAATAAACTTTCCAAAGGCCGATCATACATCAAAAAAGCTAGCATCCAAATGCTGATCGAAAGAAATATAATTTGCACCCAGGGATAGCCGGGGCTACTATATCCTTTATGCCCATTTTTCCATCGCATCACAAAAACACCTGCTACGGCTGCTGTGGTGAATAATTGTAATACAAATCCGCTGTACAATAGTACTTGTTCAAAAGAACTGGTCGCAATCATAAAAATGCTAATAATAGCTTGTAGCCATACTGCACGAACGGGTATTCCTTTATGATTGTCCTGTGCCAGAAAATGCCATATACTATAATCATTTGCCATCGCCCGGATTACTCTTGGTCCTACCCATACCATTGCACTAATACTTGAAACTAAAAATAGTGCTATGAAAAAGCTCACCAATTGCCCACCTATAGGGCCAAACATCAAATCTGCAACCACCTGCCCTATCTCCACTTTACCTTTCAAATCAGCTACCGATGCCTGATGCAAGAAGGCTAATTGAAGCAGTATATAAAGTAGGCTGACAACTAGTGTTCCTCCGATCAATGCCTTGGGTAGGTTACGAGCTGGCTCTTTAATTTCCTCTACAATATAAGCAGCCGCATTCCAACCTGAAAAAGCATAAATAACATAAACGAGAGATACCGCAAAGGCAGGCGTCCCTAATTCTACCAGGACTCCTTCTTCAGGAATTGTCATTGGTGAAGTAGCTGGCATAAAAAAGCAAGCTGCAATCAGAAAAAGGATGAGCAATAACTTTAAGGCTGTAAATGTATTTTGAAAATGGCTACTTGTTTTAATGCTCACAGAATGCACCGTTGAAATAAGCACAATAGCAACTATTGCCAATGCCTGGGGAGATAATAAAACAAACTTACCAATATATGCTCCCATTGCCATAGCAGCTAGCGCTACAGAAGCAGCAAAACCGACTGTTAGAGAGACCCATCCAGATAAATAACCAATGAATGGATGATAAATTTTGGAAAGAAAGTAATATTCTCCACCAGAGCGGGGCAGCTTTGTTCCCAATTCAGCATAACTGAAAGCTCCAAAGAGGGAGATGATTCCTCCTAATGCCCACAATATCACTATTGCCCATGGATTCGATAAGACCTCTAGCTGAAGTCCCAAACTGGTAAACACTCCTGTCCCTACCATGTTTGCAACAACGATGGCAGAAGCACTTATCCATCCTATTTTTCTCCCATTGGGCTTATGCATTAATATTACTTGTTATCACTGATACAATAACTTCTAAAAGTAGAAATTCTTTCATCATACCCCTTGATATTCTCAAACTCTAACTTTATTATAACATTCAGGCCTCAAAAATGAGCAAATACTTCGCTTCCAAGACAGTATTTCATCAATTGAACGGCTAATTTAGGACATCAAAAAAAACCAATATGCGTTCAGAAAAGATTTTCTTCAATAATTCTCAAGGACAACAACTGGCTGCCAGATTAGAATTGCCTGCCAACCAACATCCATATGCCTATGCCCTGTTTGCGCATTGTTTTACCTGCAGTAAGAACCTAAATGCCGTACGAAATATCAGCCGTGCCTTAACATTAGAAGGGGTTGCTGTATTACGCTTTGATTTCACTGGATTAGGAGATAGTGAAGGAGACTTTGCCGATACAAACTTCTCATCAAATGTAGATGACCTGATCGCAGCTGCTCAATACCTTGCAGAAAATTACCAGGCTCCAGATATTTTAATAGGACATTCATTGGGAGGAGCAGCAGTGCTTTGTGCAGCTTATCAGCTTGATTATATAAAAGCAGTGGTTACTATTGGTTCTCCTTATGCTCCTCATCACGTCAGCCATCTTTTCGAAGAAAATGTAGAGCAGATAGAAATAGAAGGAGCTGCTACTGTTAATATTGGAGGAAGAAGCTTTACTGTTAAAAAGCAGTTTTTGGAAGATATTCAGGAACAAGAGTTAAAACAAAAAATTAATAGCCTGGATAAAGCATTATTAATCATGCATTCGCCACAAGATCTTACAGTCAGTATTGATAATGCTGCAAAAATCTATGATGCAGCCCGACACCCCAAAAGCTTCATTACCCTCGATGGAGCAGATCATTTATTGAGTAACAAACAAGATTCTACCTATGCAGGCAAAATGATTGCTTCCTGGTCTAGCCGTTATCTCGACAAAAAAGAGAAAAAAGTACTAAAATCTGATAAAGAAGTAGTCGTCCGTTTGAATGATGAAGATATTTTTACTTCCGATGTAATGATCAGGCACCATGTTCTCACAGCCGATGAACCGACCAGTGTAGGCGGTAATGATTTTGGCCCCTCTCCATATGAATTACTCTCCGCAGGATTAGGAGCCTGTACTGTTATGACTTTACAGATGTATGCTCGTAGAAAAAAATGGCCTCTGGAAGAGGTTAAGGTACACATTGAACACTATAAAGATCATGCTGCTGATTGCGAAAACCTGGATGATCCCAAACGTAAAATCGATCATTTCCGCCGTGTTCTTGAATTAGAAGGACCACTAGATGAAACTCAAAAAAACAGGCTTTTAGAAATTGCCGATAAATGCCCAGTACATAAGACCTTGCACGCTCCCGTTAAAATAGAAACTACTGTAAAGGAATAAAATAGTAGAGGCTGCTCTTACAAAGCAGCCTCTATTCTTCCTTTATTCTTATCGAAGCAAGGTAATATTACCCTTCTCCTTAATTACTTTGCCATCAGGTCCTGGACAAGTTAATTCAACATAATAACCATAGACATCTGGAGGTAATAATACTCCTCTGTGATATCCATCCCAACAGAAGTCATCGTATCCTGGAGGCCCTTGCGCCGTTTCTCGATCCCAAACAACTCGGATCATTTCTTCTCCCCAACGGTTATATACCATAAATACAATTCTATCATACGAATCCAGGTATTCACTACGTAAGCAAGCCTGATCATTAGTACCATCATTGTCAGGAGTGAAAGCGGTTGCTACAAAGAAAGCTTCTGGGCAACTACACTCTTCTTCTGGCAATACCACTACTAAAATTGTCAGAGTATCACTACAGTTACCATCACTTACTACTACAGTATAAAGCGTTGTGGCTTCCGGGCTCGCTACCGGATTCGAGATTGTCGGATCGCTCAGACTACCAATAGGTGTCCACTGATAAGTACAGTCATCACAACCATCAACCGATAGTGTGGATGTTTCTCCGATGCATATAGTATCTGGTGATGCAGAGATTGTAAGATCAAATGAATTTACATCCAGTAAACTGAAAACAGTATCTGCTGTACAAACATTACTTACAACCGCCATATATTCATAGCTGCCTCCTGGTGGGCTCACGATTAAGGTGTCTGTTCCCATTGCAATCAATGAGCCATCTTCATACCAATCTGTTTGATGACCAGTCCATGGTGGCATTACATCCACCACCAATTCTGCTGTTTCACCTTCACAAATGGTAGTAGTATCAGGTGTAACATTAATATCCAAGTCTTCTGGTATAACAATAATGGTAGCCGTATCTGCCTCTACACAATCTGCTCCAGGAATACTGGCAATATAATTATTGATGCCTTCCTCAGGAGTAACACATAAAATCGTCCCCTCTCCTAATTGATTCCCTTCTAAATCCGTCCAGACTACAAAATCAGTATCAATGTCACTATCATTAACCACCTCTAAACAAATCGTAGTATCAACAGGTGCACAGAGATAAATAATCTCGTCTGGCATAATCCTCAATTGAGTACTATCATAAGCATTTATAGTAACCATTGCAGAAGCCATACCACAGCCATTTGTAGACTCCCAGATAAAGGAGGTGCTACCTATCTCTGTCGGCACGAAACATAAAGAATCACTAGTACTAAATACCTCTCCAAACTCATCTAACCACTCAAACGAGAATGGATAATCATCTACAATCAATTTGGCTGTATCGCCAATACAAACATTAATAGTTGTATCTCCAAACGGTGGTAATGGAGGAATTGTATCAACTATGATTATTGCCGTATCATTTTCTATACAGCTTAATGTGGGCACACTTACGATGTACTGGCTTTCGCCTAATGGTGGCAGCACACACAACTCGGAGCCGGTACCTAGTTCATTACCCGCAAGGTCCGTCCACACCAGACACTCTGGAGCTACAAAGTCGACACTTAAGCAGACCGTATCGGCTGGAGCACATAGGACAATCGTACTATCTGGAATGATTTCCAGTTGCTCTGGCCCAAAGACTTCTACTTCTAAAGTATCACTCATCATACCACAGCCATTCATGCTCATAAATACAAACTGCTGAGTACCCTCTTCTTCTGCTTCTACACACAGCGCCTCATCTGTAAATAATACATTGCCATCTATATCCTTCCACTGATAAGTATATGGATAAGCTCCAATGTCATATTTGATGCTATCTCCTACACATACTTTCAGTAAGGTGTCTAATATCATCTCCGGTGGTAGTGTATCTACTATGATCGTTGCCGTATCACTTTCTATACAACTTAGAGTTGGTGCACTTACGATATACTGGCTCTCTCCAAGTGGTGGTAATACACATAATTGGGAGCCACTGCCTAATTCATTACCCGCCAGGTCCGTCCATACTAAACATTCCGGAGCAGCGAAGTCGACACTTAAGCATACGGTATCCGCTGGAGCACATAAGACAATCGTGCTATCCGGGATG
>JAKSDI010000018.1 GCA_022360175.1 Chitinophagales bacterium | reverse complement strand
CCGATCTTAAAGGTTGTCGCAAAGTATATGAAGGGCGTTAAGGATGTCGCAGCATTAATGATAGATGTTTATCACCGCTTTCAAAGTACTTATCACTATCGATTATCGGAGGTCAATTACCAACCGGCTATTTTATATTATGATGAAAGTGGCCTAAAGGTATGTCAGGTATTTGGGTTGGATCCACTTACTTATAAAATTCAAAACATTCATGTGATTCTGGACCCCGCTAAACTGAAGCTTATTCAATCATAGTTTGAATAGAAACTAGTGCTTTGTTAAATGAGGAAAACTGAGTGCTGTCAGAGTAATGATTTTGGAGAAGTCGCATATTCTGTTATTTGTACGACTTCATCCGAAGTCGAAATTTCCATCATAAGCCTTTTCAATAAACCTCCGACTTCTCTACCTGTCTCTTTAGTATTAACAAAGCACTAGGCATTTCATTCTTGTTCAGATTCGAGTATCATTTTTTTTATCAAAGAGATTTGTCCCAGATGATAATAGCCATGCTCGATCATCGCTTCAATATTTCTACGATAATTACCATATTTTTCATCAACAAAAACTGCTTCCAGTTTTTCATTGCTCATTTGTTCCACATGCTGAGCAAATTTTTCGGCATTGTTCAGTAATTCATAAAATAAGGCTTGCCAGGATTCATCAGATGCTATTTCGGGGCAATCAAAACTATACTTATCCCGAATATCGAGTGATCCTTCTTCAAAAAATTGAATGATACCCGCTATATAATAATTGACATGAAAGCAAAGGGTTGCGATTGTATTGAGGGAGCCGATTTTTGTAGTTGCCTGTTCCCAATTTACACCTTCCAATGCACTTTTGAAGTTAGTATTGGCAATCCATTTACCGTTTAAAATTACTTCTCTGAAGCGATTGGCAAGTTGTTTGGAATTTTCCATTTTTGATAAGGGTTTTATGTTTCACCCAATAGTGATGGGAAGGGGAAATTACAAAAAAACGACTGTACTCTGATGAATATCTATCCTTTTTCAGAAAGGCTAAAGATCGTTTTTTTGCTCAGGCGAGGTATTGATGTTTCTTCTGTATGAGATTTGAGCAGCTCAGTTGGTTAGCACATAAATTGTCAGCTCTTCTCAGTAACTGATTTGAGAAATTTAATAGAGAAGAGCCGACATGCTTTGTTTTACAACTCATACCCGGCAGCTACCAGATTGAGGTAGGTTGCTTTGGGAGCTTCTACAGGCCCACTGGCTTTAAGAGCCGTCTGGAATTCTTTAAATAGAGCCACCTGGCTTATTTTTTTCAGTGTATCCTCATCCTTGCATATATTGATATGCCGAAAGGTATTGGGATTATTTTCATCGGTGAAGGAAGCATAATTCATCCCCTCAATAGGATTAGCTTGCAGGTAATCCATTACTTTCTGAATATTCGCCTTGTTTTGTTCAACGAATTCAGCTTTGACAGTGTATTGTACGATTACAGCTTTCATGGTTATTGTCGTTTTATAAAAAGATGAGTAATTATTGAATTACTCCTGCTGTTTATACTTAGACAATTGGCAGCTCAAAAACGGTCGGGATTAATTTAAATTATTGACTTTTTTTAGGTGCAACATGAAAATTTCGTGCAAATCTCGCCCCTTGCTATTTAAAGGATCTATTTGTTTGACTAACTCTTCTCGTAAATTATATAGCTCTTCTTGTTGATGTGATTTAGCACTTTTGACCATCTTCAATTGCATGGCTTCCCGATGAAAGTCCAATTTAGGATTGTATATTCCCTGTAGTTCAGAGCATTGGTGGCAGGTGCCATTTTGATTGATTAATGCACATCTCCCTTCAAAAATCTCCGTCATTTCTTTTCTTGCATCTACTAAAAAATGCTTTACCTGTCCAAGAGATTTTACCATAATCTGAGCGACTTCCTTAACCTTAAAATTGTACACGTTTTTGAGTAGCAGAGCTACCTGTTTTTCCACCGTTAGCGTTTTACTGATACAAGTGAAGCAGAAAGAGATATGTTCCTTGAGATCAAAATAACTGTATGGGCTGTTATTGACTTCCGATACAAAACGATGATGCGCGTCTTTATCGTGGATCAGGCTTTCCCTGCATTGGTCTTGTGCATTAGTTTTCCACCTTTTTTTGCTGTTCAAATGATTAATGGCAAGCCGGGTGGCAATCGTAAATATCCATGATCTCAGTTGGGAGGTGTCTCCCTTGAATGTATCTATTTTATCATATGCTTTTATGAATGTGTTGTGGTAAAAATCCTCCACATCTTCCCGATTGGTAAGAAGTCTGTATAGATAAGATTTCAATGCACTGTTGTATTGTTGAAACAGATCATTAAATGCGGTAATATCCCCTTGTTTGGCTAATGCTAGTTTCTCTTCCACCGTTTCTTTTTATTGTTAGACAATTTAGCTACTATTTTCGGTCGGATTTATAAACTGTATTAGTTATTCTTCTGAATAATCAGGATCGCAGGATTTTCTCTCGCATAGGAAGTGAGCATGAATTCAGCTATTTTATAGGATGATTTAGGATCATAAATTTCAATACGGCATGAATTTCCTCCATGCCTTCCAGTACTATCAGACCGAAACATGAATTCGTTATTCTTATCGGGATCTATTTTAACTACTAGTTCTAAAGGAACTTGGCTCAGCCTGTGATTGTCAACAATAAGCTTTGAATCCTGCAGGACGGAGACAATATCTCCATCGTTCGAGCTGGGGTCCAAAATTTTAAATACTAATTGCTCTTCTTTTACTTTTAGGGTATCCTTAGTACTTGGTGGAGCATCAAATTTAATCGGTAATAGATAGCTTTGCTTTTTATTTATTTTCAGTTTTATCGGATTGCCCATAGCATTTCCCTGAGCGGTGCTCAAATCAATCATTGGAGTGCAACTAAATAATTTAGTGTCTTCAGCTTGAATGATTAATTCATTTTCGCCAGGAGAGAGTGAGTACTTAAAACCTATTGGATTTTTTTCTAATTGAAGATTTGTAAAGGAGTCATCATTCACTTTGAAAGCAATGACATCTTTGTCTTTTATGGAATAATCACTAAAAGAAATATACACATCTTGCTGTTTGGTTCTTATAGAAGGCAGGCTTTGGTGAGGTTTTTGAAATGTTTTTGATGCAGGGCGGAAAGCAGGATCATGGACTACCTTTATTACAGCGTTTTGTTGGGTGTCGAAACTGAGAACATATACTTTATTCTCTACGTTCCTTCCAATTAACTGGACAGCGGCGGTATTGTACTCACTGATGTTGCCCATGTCCTCTACGTAGAATAATACTTCATTGATCGTATCACTGGAAAATTCTACTTCAATGCGTTTTTTTTGTTTTGCAAGGCTTATCCCCTTTTTTAGCAATTTATTGTTCAAATAGATAGAGATTTTATCATTGTCAACCTGATCGTTATCCCATACCTCAAGGATTATAGAATTACTTCCTATGTACAAAGAATCTTGAAGGTTATTAGATCGGCCTTGAAAACTTTCCTGAGCAGCTTTAGGCTTTACTTTAATGGATAGAAGCTTACTGGTATATTTTTTTTCCCTCACCTTTGAAAAGGGCTCATTAAAATTGTACAGAGATAATTCATCTAACAAAAAGGCGGCATTTTCTGATAAGCTATTTTTCCCCATGCTCGCATTATAGTTTGCCATGGTGAAATCATAGTCCATGGAATAGAATTTATTTATTCCTTTAGAGCTAATCCTTATTTCCAGGTAGTCCTGATGCTTTTGAAGATAGCAAAAATACCATAGTGCAGGATTGATTTTGAGGGAGTCAGTTATCCCGCCTGCTTCTTTAAAATAGAGTATATTATCTTTTGCGATTAAGGTGAAAATAGAATCTTTTATCAGGGAAGAAGTATCAGAATACAGCTTAAATAAGTTGAAATGCCCTTTCTGTTTTATCGTCCGAAACCAAAAAGAAAGGGTTTGCTCTCTTTCTTGGGCAAAAAGATCTATATCTATGTAAGCGGCTATATTTGCTGCGTCTCGTCCGAGCATTATAGCCTGGCCGGTGATTCCGTCTTTATAGTTTTTTATATTGGGGTATTTCACCCAATTAGTATCGATGATTTCGTTTTTGTTATCAAAGGATTGCTCATAAATACCCTGGCTGTAGCCTATTGCTATACTACAAAATGTTGCTATTAATAAGGTAATGATCTTCATCGATTATGTAGGGTTTAAAATGCCGTAACTATTCTTTTGCGTCTTGAATTTTCTGAATTTCAGCCTGTCTTGCTCTAATCGCATTAGGCTGCCCTCCAAGGCCTGTTCGTACATCATCAATACCTGTTTCAAGTTCAATTTTTCTTTCTTCTAGTTTTTCCTGTTCATTAGTGACTGCTATTACTTTTGCATTTAAGCCCTCAATTTCCTGATTGATATTTCTTATTGCTTCTTCCTTGCTGATAATGACATTTTGGATTTTCCTGCGTTCTTTTTCAAGAAGATCAATATGTTTTAATAAATAGAGGTTGACATCCTCGAGTGTGAAGAATACATTTACTCCTCTAAACATTTTATCATCACTTTTAGCTGATTGACTTAGGTCTTGTTCGATGGCAAAAAGTTCTACTTCATGATGCTTGATACTATGATTGTCCATAATATTAAGACATTCTTCATAGGCACATATAGCTCTGCTTAGTGCGAGGGTTTCATTGGTTAAATTGACATAAGTATGCTTTTTATGTTTGAAGGCCTTCATTTGACCCAGGTCATTTTTATATTGATAGTCATAGGACTTATTTTTTGTTGGAAAACCAATTCCCAAAGCAGATTTTCTGCCTCTATAATCAGCATAACCTTCGATTTTAAATTTGATATTGATAGAATCTTTGTATTCTTCTGGCACTACTGATAATTGTTGTAGGAGCAGAGACATTATTTTTTGTGAAACACCTTTGATTTTTAGAGTGCAATACTTTGCGATCTGAAAATCTTTCAACTCTGAAGTAAGCAGGGCATTGGGTTCCAATTCATCATTTGGCTCTAGTTTGATATCAATTTGGCTTAACCAATATTTTTCTTTTGCAGTGAGCCCCGAAGGCAATTGTTTTCCGGCGACCAGGGCATCTAATGCCTGATCAAGTTTAGGGCTAATATTATCAGGTAATGTAGGAATGGATATTCGCAAGGTGCCGTTTTCTGTAATCGTTCTTTTAGTTGTATTGATACTTTCATCAATTTCTGATAAGCGCTCAGTCAGCAAGTCTATTTCATTTTGGAGGCCTCGTCGTTCTGTTCTCTTTTCATCCAGTTCCGACTCTACTTCTACCAAGATGTCTTCTAACTCTTTTTCTTTAACTTCAATTACTTCACGCTGATCTTCCAGGTATTGGGTATATTCTGTACACTTATAATCGAGCCATTTTCCAAAAGGCCCTTTTTTAGGAATACCCAGCAGTTGATGTTTCTTATCAAGTTTCCTTATTTTCTGGATGATGTCAATGTCTCTTGTAGAACGATTCTCAAGGTGTATCACACTAGCCGTACAATAATCCAGGCTAACTCTAATTGTATCTTGTAATGTTCTGGCAACGTATAATTCTGATTCATTAGATATAGCCATTATGGTATAATAGGCAGCAGGTTTGGTTTTAAGGAATTTTCTTCTGGACTCAGGGTAGTCTTCCGTTAATTGAAGGGTCGCTTTGAGATTGCCGAGCTCTTCGACATTAAACGCTTTTTTTAATTCCTTTTTTTCCTTTCGGCTAAAGAAAATGTTGGCTAGTTGTTGTAGAAAACTTTGTTTCTCTTTTATAGGCGAATAGATCAACGGAATTTGCTCTAGATCTTCGATCGGAGCGGTAAGCTTATTGATTTCAGAAGGTATCAATTTGATGATATGATCTAGAGAATCAATATTATTATCACAGGCGGTTTTAAACGCATTGACAAAAGCAATCGTAAAAATACCTCCTTTTTCGGGATGGGTATAGGAATCTTTTCCTGTTTGGCTACTGGCGATTAGGTATTGAAATTCTTCTGATTGAAGAATATTGGCACAAGCTGTCCAACTAATTTGTTCAAAAGCTTTTGAGTCAGGAGTTTGATCACTTTTTTTACTGCTCTTCCCTTGTTTAATCCATCCTGTCGTGTTAAGGCCAGAATTGCAGGCATCCGCTACTACCAATAATCCTTTGAACTTCTTCTTTTGCAAGGTTTCATGAATGTCTTTTTCATTCCTCGCATTTTGTTCTTTTTCGGCATTACTGATTGTTTCCTTATTGGTGAAAATTAGGTTAGGGTAGCTTGATTCACTATCTTCAAAACCATGCCCAATGAAGTAGAATAATATATAATCATTTTTGCTTGTTTTTAAAGATGAGATAGCCTGGTTTAATTGATTGATGTTAAAATCAGCGCCATCGTGATAATGGGGTTGTACATCAAGGCCTGCATTTTCCAGTGCAGACAACAATTGTTTGAGGTAGTCATATGAGACCTGGATACCTGCTGCTAAATCCTCGTTCTCTGTTTCTGTTGCAGCAAAAACAATGGCGTGGAAAGTTTGTGCTTTAACAGGCTTAACCAGAAAGATGAATAAAAGAATAGCACAGATTAAAGTTGGCGTCTTTTTCATTGGTGGTTTTAAGTTGTGCTTTAAAAAGGAGAATTAGATGTACTCTTGATACTTGATATAAAGACAAAAGCCTTCTCAAGTTGTTGCAAAGCAATTATACAAAGTCAATTGCAAGCATTCAACAGGATTAACGATCGTTTAGTTATCTTCAATATTGATGCATTTAATGGCGTTAAATAAGAACATATTTAAAGTTAATCCTTTCGGTAATATGAACACCTTACTTCACCGGACTTTAGCTATCTTTCGGTACGTACTTTCCAAGTATGCACCTCAAAATGAGCTTCGTGCGGTTTTGTAATCCATTTCATATTAATCGAAAAACTAAATTTAAACATGTTCTAAGTGATCAAACTTACTTAAGGCCGATTGTAATGAATATCGACTTGAAAATAACTTAATTAAAAATAGTAGGCGAACCGGATTGAAAATTTTTGTTTTCAGCAAAAAGAAATAATTTTGATTGGAGATGAGGAAATAAAAACATTATATTATTTTATAAATAATTCATATGTATTCCAATGTGAAAATCAGTTGTGTGTTCTTGTTTCTTTTAGGAGGGCTCCTGTGCATGCCTCAAAAAGTGATGACCCAGGATTTAGTGAAAAAATCTATGAAGGTTTTTGATTTGGCACAGCAGGGGTATAATGAAGAAGAGCCAAAATATTTGATGAAAGCCATTGATATTTTACTGGACCATCCAGATATAAAAAAAATGAATGGTGAGCTGCCGAGAGAAACTGGCGCAAAATCATATTTTGATGTTGAATCTTTATATGCAGATGCAAATAAATTAACTCCATTTGATGCTAATAAAGTATTAAAGAAACGGCTGGAAAAACTGGGAGAAAGGGTCGAAAGGTATCGGCTTCAGGCAATGGGCAGCAGTGATGAGGATTCTAAAGTTGAAAATGATAACTATTTCATTATCCCAGAGGATGAGAAAAGTTTGATAAAGCATTACGGTCAGACAGAAGTAAATGTATCCATTCGAAAAGGAAGTGGATTGAAGTTATCTATCTATGATGATCAGGATCATTTATTAGTGAAAAATCATAGTGCCAAAGAAGAAAAAACAGTTTCCTTCAACACTGGACAGGCGAAGTTCATAAAGATTATAATAAGAAATTTGGCTACTGACCCGATAGACACTCATCTGATTATCGAAACTAAATAAGATGCGAGTGTTTAAACTCATTCGTTCTAAATTTCTACTCGGGCTTTTACTTGTTATGCTTCCTGTTTTAGGAGAATTGTATGCAAGTGAAGCTGTAAAGGGTTTGGAGGAAAGATTGGAAGAGCTTAACAATGCATATGTTCGTGGAGACAATCGACTTCCTATCAGTAATAGTATAGACAGCTTAATATCGGTGATACCTGCTGATGCATGGCAATTGCAACTAAAAGCGCATAAGCTATACATCAGCTGTTTGGAAGACTTAATGAAAAAAGCAGGAACCCCCAGAAGAAAGCAGCTTTTTTTGGAACAGTTCAAAACTGTTATTGAACACATGCTTGCAATCGTGTATGAGCTGCAACAGAATAAAGTAGAAGGTTTTGCGCAGGAACTGGAGTTAGCTTTTCGAATAGTGGATCGGAACAGGAATTATCAGTTACAGGATAATGTAAACATTAAGAATCATAAGCTAAGGTCAATCAGTACGCAAAGGGAAGCTATTGAGATTCAAAGAAAGCTTTTAATTGAAAAATATCCGGCTGAAGGAACATCCGAGGAGAAAAAGAAATTTGGAAAACAGGTTGGGCTTTTGGAAGAACAAAGGGATTCTTTAGCTCAGTTAGAAAGAAACATTATAAATGATGCAGAAGCTAATAGATTAAGCGGTCAGCTAGATGAAACTCCTGTATTACTATCAGCCGTTTTTTCAAAAATGGAATCTGGCGAAAGCATCATCCAATACTTCGCAGGAGAAAAGAAAGTATATGCATTTGTTTTTACTAAAGGTGCTCTAAGCTTATATGAATGTGGAAGCACTGTGAGTATAAAAGAGCAAGCTGATATTTATCGACAATATTTAAGGTTCATTTCTGGAAAAGAACATTTTCTTGCTGCGGCTCATTACTTATATCTAAAGCTATTCAGGCCTTTTGAGCCTTTTTTATCTGGTAGTACAAGGCTTATATTGATTCCCGATAGTTTTTTAGGAGGCTTATCATTTGATGCATTTTCCAGAACTCCTCTTACTCAAAACTGGAAGCGCGATTTTGCTACCATTGATTTTTTGATTAAATCATATCAGTTCTCCTATCAATATTCAGCGATAGAATACACTCAGCGAAAGGGAAGCGAGAATGATGCTAATCCTAAAATATATGTTTTTGCACCTGTTTTTGACGCAAAATACTATCAGGCGTATACGAATAAACCAGATACAGTCGAATATTCGTTAAATCAACTGCCATACACTGAAAAGCTGGTAACTGAATTAGGGCGTCATTTCAAAGGAAAGAATTACTTAAGACAAGCAGCGACTGCTGATAACTTTTATCATACTTTCACGGAAGAAAAAAAGATTCTTCATTTTGCGACACATACATATGTAAATGACACAATGCCTTTGCAATCATACATAGCATTGGCATCTAATGACATTTCCGGGGCAGGGCTTGATGCCCCAGATTATTATCACCGTTTGAGTTTGGCAGAAATTTACCAAATGACGAGCGAACACAATATTGATTTAATGGTTTTAGGCAGTTGCCAAACAGGCAAAGGTGAACTAACGACAGGTAAAGGGATAAGTGGTTTTGCATATGGTTTCAGCCTGGTTGGTGTTAAAAGCATGATCTATTCTCTTTGGGCATTGGATGAAAACAGTACTAACATTATTTTGTATAATTTTTACAAAGGATTGCAGGCAGGGCAGGATAAAGATATTGCACTTCGGGAAGCTAAATTAAAGTACTTGAATGAAAATGCGGATCATCAAACCAATGCTCCGTTTTATTGGGCAGGGTTGGTTATAGCTGGAGATAATATGGGGTATGCTTTTACACCATATTACAAAAAACGATTATATCCTATTATTGGAGGAACAATATTTCTTGCGTTGATACTTTTAGTATGGTTTTACTTTAGAAGTAAAAAATCTTAGGGCGCTTTAGGTCATTCAATAGTTGGTGTGCATCCTGCTTGATGATATGATTTTCTGGTCTATTGGTAAGCGCAATGAGGATTTGTTTACTTTTTTCCAACTCTTTCTTCTCTATATATATTAAAGCAAGCTCGTATTGAGCAATAAAGTAATCATCATAATATTCTTCAGAAGTAACTTTGATATTGTTCAGTATATTAATGGCTGCATCTAATTCCCCTTCTTGTTCCAAAATAAATGCTTCTTCCAATGGAGAATAGTTTAAGGAGCCTTCGGGAGAAGGAGGGGCATCCATAAGGTTGACCTTATAATTTGATAAAGCGTACCTCTGTAATACCTTTTCGTGGAAATAAAGATGATTAAATACAAATAGTCCTATAATAGTTGAAGCGGCTATCGCTAATACAATTTTTAAACTTTTAATCGATCTAAGTGCAGGTTGAGTACTGGGCTTTTGTTCTAATTGATCCTTCAACTCATTTTTCAGAGCAGCTATTTCCAGAGAAAGAATGGAATCAACTACAAGTTTATAACTTTCATATTCTTCCCTGACCTCTGGATCTGCTTCTAAGGCGTTCCTTAGCTGATCTGCTTCTTCTTCAGAAAGCTGATTTTTGTGCTGTCGATCAAATAAGTCCCAGTATATATCTTTGTCTTTCATCTATTTGAAATTTTTCTGCGGCTGAAAATTTGCAGAAGCGACTCATTAAGTTCCTTTTTTAAAGGAATAAATTCTTTTTTCCTTCCAACTGTTTTCTCAATTTGCTAAGTGCGTAATGTCTTCTCATTTTAGCAGCACTTGGTGAAGTTTCTAAATGTTGGGCAATCACTTCATCTGTATACCCGTAGATGTAATAAAGATTGATGATCTTTTTTTCGTCTTCTTTTAAATTGCCAATAGCCTTATGTAAAAAGAATTGAATATGCTCAAGCCTTTCTTTATCAATAGCATTCGCATTGGTTAGAAGTTGAACTAAATCCGTTTTTTCAGCTTTTAATGCAGTCTCTTTAAATTTATTGATCAAAAGCCCATCTGCTATTTTGAATACAAATGCTTGTAATTGGCCTTTATCTTCATAGTAGCCATTGTTTCTTTTGACTAGAAACTTTAAAACTGCTTCATTGAAAATATCCTTTACAACTTCATCGCTCAAACTAGGAAATTTAATGCGTGCTTTCCTCCTATATTTGGGCATATAAGTCTTGATGATCACAATAGATTCTTTTATTATCTTGTCTTTGTCAACATTCATTGTTAACTATAATCTGCAGTTTTAAAACACGATACTTTTGCTCCTATTAGTACTACCATTTGAAATATTAAAATGTAAGAAATTTATTCCATTATTTTTAGATGGTAGCCAGGAAATCTTTATTGGCTCCGTAAATCTTCTAAATGCCTGATTTTAAACACAAATAACTATTGATGCAATATCACATTGCATACCAGAAAGGATGGCAGTAAAATTGCTCTCTTCTATTATTTCAAAAAAAAAGAATCCAGGTTTTCTTACCTAATCCATTTTCATATGGTATAGGGGTGTAATCAGTTTTTATAACACACTAAACCACTTTGAGAAATGAAAGAATCTTTTTTTCTCCTGCTACTGGTATTTCTGATTGCCGCGGACTGTGTTGGGCAGGATCAGCCACCACCGACAGTGAAAGATAAGGATGCACTGGTGACAATGGATATACCAAAACGCAGTGCATTGATTGCTATTGACTCCAGTTTACAAGTGGTGCTAGGAGATAGTTTACCTAATCTATTAAGTACCAAGAATCAGTTCAAAGTATATGCCTTATCTTCTTTTCTTTCTGAAGATTTGAGTGAAGCTACTTTACAAGGCTTTCCAATATTAAAGGAAGCAAAAATATCAAGTGATAGTTTAAGAGCACTCACTAATATGTTGGGACAAGCACAAAGTTATATGCTTTCCAATTTTACCAAGATGTGCTATTTCCTGCCTAATATGGGATTGCGATTATACGATGATCAGGATACGGTTGATATATTGATTTCATTAGAATGTAATCTGGTACGCTTCTATTTTAGAGAGGCCGATAAGGTAGAGTTTAGAACCCTGGATTCTGACCCTTCAAGTGCATTACTCAATGAAGTATACAGAACTTATTTCCCTGTCTCTGTTGCTTCACAAAGTAATAAAGAAGTCTTAGAAACCTTATCCATGCAGCTAATACAGTCACCATTATACATTACTGCCAGAAATGGAGATGGCTGGTATAAAATTGCTCAGCGAGCTAAGCAGAAATATGGGCTAGATATAAGAGTCCGAGACATTTGCAAAGTGAATAATTTCCGTTATGAAGATGCAATTCAGAATAAAGTATTCCCAAAAATCGGCGAACAGGTTTTAGTAGGGTTTGTGAATGAGTAATGCTTTGAAAACCAATTGATTTAATTACAAAAAAGAAAATTACCCAATCATGAAAAGAATATCTATTCTCTTATTTATACTAAGCATCTTTATTCAAACAGGGAAGAGCCAGGATGCAACAAATATTGTGGCAATTCTTTGCGGCCAAACCAGCGTATTTGATATAGGAAGTGGCTGTCAGACTAATCTCGATAAAGTGAGTGATATGGTGGAAGATATAGGTAATGTGCTGGATATAGATGTCAACATCATCACGGTATCAGGCAGAGATTATACTAAAGACAATATTTTAAGCCAGTTGAATGGCTTGGAGTTGGATAATCCTGAATCTACTATTGTAATTTTTTACGGAACAGGCCATGGCTTCAACTATCAAAATGAAGCATCTCAGTTTGCTTTTTTAGGAGCACATCCCAGTCGAAGACAGTTGAGCGCAAGTGAATTTCATGAGTTTGGATTGTCGCTGGAACTTGAAATTCATAATATTCTTATGAGAAAGAATCCAAGATTACTCATTACCCTGGGGGAAGCTTGTAATAATGTGATAGCTCTGGATGCACCTCAGACCTTATTAAGTGAGGGGCTGGAATGGATTCCCATGTCACCCAATTCAGATAGATTTGAACGCTATAGGGAGCTTTTCCTGGATATGCAGGGAGATGTTATTTCTACAAGTAGCCGTTATGGAGAATATTCCTGGATTGATACTACCGCTACTGGAGGTGGAGTTTGGACGAATCAATTTCTTATGGCTTTCAATGATGCGGTTTCAAGCAGTGAATCTGCTAATTGGGAAGATATTTTTGATACTGCCCAGGCAAGTACACGTGAAGCTACCACTGGTATGAAAATACCGCAAAATCCGGTATATGATATGAATTGGGTAGGTACACCAATGGAATTGGATGAAAACCCTCAGAAAAAAAGTAAGCCTAAAGGCAAACCCCCAAAAGTTAAATTAGAAGACAGTGGTTATATAGCCCCTAAGGTTAAGATCATTCAGTATGATAAAACATCTAATGATCAATAGCAGATTGATAGAATATATTGTGTATTCCCTTTGATTGAATCTTTTAAAAACTATACTCCGATGAAAAATATACTTGTTACTTTATTAAGCCTGATCTTATTGGTTTCAGTGAGTTCAGCACAAGAAATAAGCCTGCCAGGTAAAATCTGGGTAGAAGGAGAGTACTTATACGTTAATATTATTGATGATGGTATTTTAATATTTAACAATTCAGATCCATCAAGCCCTCAACAGGAATCATGGATACCCATTCCAAACTGTAGAGAGCTTGCAGTAGTTAAAGGGATATTATATGCAAATCATTATGATGATTTAGTGAGTCTCGATATGGCTGAATTCATTAAGAATGGAACATGTGAGGTGATTTCAAGAATCGAAGGAGTGTTTCCTGAAAGAATAAATACGGAAAAAGACAGGCTCCCTATTTGCAGGCCTGCAACTCACGTTGGGATAGCAAGTGCCAAGGGCGGTTCTATGTCACGCATCGCTTTTGATAATATGGATAACCCCAACTTCCTGTACGTTATTAATGAACAGGAAATCCAGGTATATAATGTGAACAATGAAGGTTCAATGGAAAGCGTCGGTTCATCTATTCCTGTTGAAGATGTTGTCGAAACTATCTTTGTACAAGATGGAAACTTGTTTTTGGGGGCGCAATCGGGAATGTATATCTATTCACTGGATGATCCTAGGCGCCCACAATTTACCGGTCGCTATACGCACCTGACCTCTTGCGATCCTGTTGTGGTTCAGGATAATTTAGCATACGTAACAGTACGAGATGGAAATAACTGTGGGCAAACAGTCAATCAACTTCATGTTGTGAACATAGAAAATCTTTCTAGTCCATCACTTGTACGTAGCCACGAGATGACAAACCCACATGGTTTGGCGGTGGCTGATGATAAAGTTTTTATTTGTGATGGCATGGCAGGTTTAAGAGTATTTCAGACTGATAGCCCTGATAGTTTGCGTCCAATATCTGTTGATAGTGATATGGGAAAAGCTTATGATGTTATTCTCAATCCAGAAAACCGACACTTAGTTGTAGTAGCAGATAATAAGGTCATTCAGTATAATTACAGCAATACTTTAGGCCGGCTTAATAAATTAAGCGAAGTAATTATCGAACTATAAAGAATTTGTCATTATTCTTGTTTTATAGGCTTTAAAGCCAGTTTCTCAGCAATTTTTTTTAATGATAGTGGTGGGTGAACCGCTAAGAGAAAGGCATTAGATGGTAATCTATTGCCTTTATTTCCAACTGCTATTAAGGTCGATACTGTTCTTTTTGCATTCAACAAGAATCTTTAATTTGTAAGATATAGAAGCTGTTTAAAGTTTTCTCACTGGCCTTTCAAAAGCGCCTTTTTGCTTCACTTTTCGTTTTTTTATTGCTCCGTAGCGCTGCTATGTAGCTCAAAAAAAGCCTTAACTGTAACAAAAATGCTGCTTTCTCGCCTTCAGCAGAAAACGTTAAACAACTTCATAAAAAGAGTGGTCATGAAATTACTTGTTTGCCTTTTTTTATTTTGCCCATATGCCATTTTTGCGCAAGCATTTTCTTTTGATCATACCGTTACCGGGCATGAAGCTATGGTGACATATGTAGCTGCTCACCCTTCTGAATCCATTGTTGTCAGTGGAGATAAAGATGGTGGGGTACTGGCTTGGGATTATGTAAGGCAAAAACAAGTCTGGAAGAAAAAACATCACAAAGGGCAAATCACCGATATTAAATTTTCTGCTGATGGCAAATGGCTGGCGTTTGCCAGTTATGATGGTTCGATTTCTATTTGGAGCTGGCCTGGTATGAAATTGCTGAGTACGATTGAAAATAGTAAGGCCAGCTCTTATGATGGAATGAGTGGCAATGAATTGAGTTTCGTGAACTTCCTGGGAAAGGGAGAGGAGATCATTTATGGAGGCTATAATAAAATAGTTTTTAGGCAAAAAAAGCGGCAAGACAAAAGGCAGCAAATTTTGAAAGCACAATTCCATTCCATCAATGCAGGTGTTGTCCATGAGCGGGAAGGAATATTGGCTACTGCGTCGGGCCCTTCAATTACGATAACTGATTTGACCACTGGTAAGGCCATGAAATCCCTTAAACTATCTAATAATTTTGAAGATTATCCTTGTGAATTAGCTTTTGTACCTAATCAAAAAAACTTGATAGTAGCATGGAGTGTAGATGGCAGTATTTGTATCTGGGATTATATTGAAGGTAAATTAATGGATAAAATAAAAGCTGCAAAGACAGAGGGGTCAAGTGATCTTGTATTCTCTAATGCAGGGACTTATCTGCTTACCGGAAATTATGGGAATGATGTTAAATTATGGGATGCTGTTTCCTGGCGTTTATTGCAACTTCTGGAAGGGCATAGTGCACCAGCATCAACCTTTGCTTTTTCTTATGATGACAAATATATTTTTACTGGTAGCAGTGATAAAAGCCTGAAAGTATGGACGCAAAGGGAAGTTCCTGTTCAGGAAACTTCAAGATTTGAAAAGCGGGATGAAGATGTTCAAAATACAATAACAATACATAGCAAGAATATAAAATTGTCTTTTTGGGATGATCAGAAAATTGATGGAGACATTATTTCGGTTAATATTAATGGAGAATGGGTTGTTGAGGAACTTGAATTAGCTCAAGAACCTATGGTTATTGATATAAATTTAAAAGGAGAGAATGATTCCTTAATTATCTATGCACACAATGAAGGGAGCATTTCTCCCAACACTGTTGCACTAAGTATATTCGATGGATATATTGAACGGAGAATGACATTGAAGTCAGATTTAAAGACAAATGCTCGTCTGAATTTTTCTTATGAACCCTAAAGTCACAGCCTTTTTTTCATCCAAAGGATTAATCCTCGCAGGATGTAAAACGAAATGAGAACAATACATATCAGTGACAGTAGCATTTTTATTGAACTAAAGATACTTGATATCACTGTCAGGGTAGGGGATATCGAAGGAAATTGACTTAATAAAATTAATTGAGCAACATTTTCACATATATCAGATAGGGCTAGTAAAAAGGGCAGTAGAATGATCCATGTTCTTTTTGCCACTAAAACAACTAATAAAAACGAAAAACCAATTGCAGAGATGCTCGTATAGGCAAAGTCTACTAGGAGCATCTTTGTATAATAATTTCGTCCATCGGGACCTAGCTTTTCGTATAGGTTTGCGAGATAGTCAAAATTGTAGGAGAATAATTGATCCGGGTTTTTGATACCTTCTGAATATTGCAAAAATTCTGGTAGGAAAAAGGCGATCAAAATATATTGCAAGCTGAAGCCAAGGAGCAATACTGGTATAGCAAATCTATATTGTCCGTACTTAAAACTGAAGTTTATGAGCTGATTCATAAATGATAATTTTTGCTTTGATATGATTTCTTATAGAAGCAAAATTATCATCTGGGGTATCGGATTTTGTTATCAAATGTTATCAGTTTTATGGCTTTTTATTCGACTTAAAGATACGGGCGTAATACCTAAATAGGATGCTATGTGTTTTTGAGAAATAAATGACTCCAGGTTGGGATAATGGCTTATAAATGCCTGATATTTGTCTTTTGCATTAGTTTGAAGCAAACAACTGTCTCGCTCTCTGATCCTTTGAATTTCTCGTTCCTTTATGTCTTTGCCAATTTGTGTGAGTACTTTATTTCTGGAAAAGAAATGGCGAATTTCTGCTGCATTGAAATACAGTAATTCGGAATAGCAAAGTGCCTGGTAATTATATAGTGAATGCCCATTATTATTGCGAAGTGAAGTGGTACTCATGAATCCTCCTTCTATAAAAAAAGAAGTACTTTTCTCGTTTCCTGCCTCGTCTATAATAAAACCTCGGATGATTCCTTTTTCGACAAAAACTTCTTTGTTAAATCGTTCGTCACTTTGTGTGATTAATGCTTCTTTTTTTAGTGTGATTGGTGTGGCTATATTTATTAGCTGACTCCACTCTTGAGAAGAGATGTGGCCAAATTGAGAAGTATAATGTTTAAACGCATTAAATGGCATCTTAAAGTGTATTTTTAGGAAATTACAATAAATATATCACGGTGCTTATTTATAATAGTGAGCAAAGGCTTGATAATGTGATACTGTTTCATTTTGATCTACGGCTTAGAGCTGATTCTATGATCATTCACTATGGAAATCAATATTCAATTCTTGTACAGAATTCTCACCATATCAAAGGGGTATTGGTCGATTTGGAGTAAGCCCAAAGCAATCCTCCTTTTACGGAGAAAGCCTTTATCATTAGTCAGGAAGGAACAACTACTATCTTCTCTGATATCGTGAGGCCAGAGCCATATGAATTACGAAGAGATTATAAAAAATACAACAATCATTGATGATCATAGAAAAAGGAGTTGGTTCTTTTACCTTTTACCTCCCAGTAAAGTTCGTACCTGCCCCTGGGTTTTTCCCTCCACACGAAAGGATAGAAAAAGGAACTTACTATATCATACTCCCAGGAAAAACTTTGATTGGGAGCGATTTTTGTTGTGGTGTCTGGACAGTGGCTAAATGCATAAGAGACTTTTTTCCCAGATGGATCCAGTATCACCAATTCATTTTGTTGATGGGTGCTTAGGCTACTACTTATTATCAATTCTTGAGTGCTGTGGTTAATCAATGTAAGTGAATATAAGCCGTCCTTGCCTTCTATATGCTCCATAATCAGTTGAAAGCTGCTATCGGATTGAGAGAAAGCTAATAATGGGCCTAGAATAATTACTAATAGGGTTATGTTGATCTTATAAAGTGTCGATATCAGCATATGATTAATTTTTCTCAAATAAATCAATCGTATAATCTAAGAGCTCTATTCTTCCATTTTTTCCATGACCAGGTATAACTATCTTTAAGTTAGGTATCTCTTAATCTGTGTCAAGCTCTCAGGCTTTCAAACGTATTCTATTTAGCTATTTTGTATAAGTAAGAGAGCACATTTAATTAATCTTTTTATGGTGGCATCTTTTTCCGATATTTTGCGTTCCATCCTCGCCTTGATAGCTTTGGCTATCAGGCGCCGGGTGTACCTTAACTATCAAAAAAAGCTGCTCGACCAAAAAAGCAACCTAATTATGCTCTCTTACTTAAGTAAGTGCTCAAATATAGTTTGTGATTCTGATCGTGGGGATTTTTGTTTTAATCAAGGCGGGGGTTCCCGACCTTAGCCATCCGCGTGCCGCCGAAGCTTTAGCGGAGGAGCAAGCTAAGGAAGGCGGTTCTTCAACACAGAGTAAGACAAAAAGAACCTATCAGAATTATTGAAGTAATTTTGATCACTTACTTAAAACTGGATAACTAGATTTCTATTTCCAAACAAAAAAGTCTAATGTATATGAGAATCATTATGTTGCTGTCTCTGCTATTTATATGGAGTTGCCAGTCATCCTCCGATACTGCTGATGCATCTCAAGTTGCTACTCACACAAGCTACAAAGCGGACATGAATTCAAAAGGAAAGCATATTGTTCTGGTATCAGGAGATGAAGAATATCGATCAGAAGAAGCTTTACCGCAATTAGCCAAAATTTTGTCCCAGCATCATGGGTTTGACTGTACCGTTTTATATGCTCAAGACCCACAAAATCCTGGTATCATTGATCCTAATTACAATGCGAATATACCAGGCATGGAAAAATTGGAGCAAGCGGATTTGATGGTTTTGTTTACTCGTTTCCGTGCATTGCCAGAAGAACAAATGCAGCATTTTGAGAATTATCTTTTGGAAGGCAAACCTCTATTGGCGATCCGAACTTCTACCCACGCTTTTAATTATGAAGATAAGAATCATCCATTTGCACATTACAGTTATAATTACGATGGTGATAAAGCCGACTGGAAATGGGGGTTTGGTAAAAGAGTTTTGGGAGAAACCTGGTATACGCATCACGGTCAACACAAACACCAAAGCACAAGGGGGATCATAGCTCCTGAAGCAGAAAATCACCCTATAGTGAATGGGATTGAAAATGGTGCAATTTGGGGAGCAACGGATGTATATGGTATTAGAATGCCAATAGGAGGAGATGCTAAACATATCCTGTTGGGGCAAACCATTGACCGAGAAGGAGCCTATGATGAAACCGATCTTTTATATGGGATGAAAGAATCTGACCAGAATATTGCTACGGTGACCCAGCAGGGAAATCAGGAAGGATACAACCCTAATGAGCCTATGCCACCCATTGTCTGGACAAAATCCTATCAACTACCGAATGGCAAACAAGGGCAATCCGTAACTTCTACGATTGGAGCAGCTACAGATATGTTGGATGAAGATGTCCGCCGTATGATGGTGAATACAGCTTATTATTTATTAAATATAGAAGTACCCGAAAAAGCCAATGTGGATTTGGTAGGGCAATATTCGCCTTCGGCTTTTCAATTTCATGATGACGGGCATTGGGAGAAGAAGAGTTTAAAGGTGGAATAAGCATCGTATATTGGTAAAAATATTAGGGGCTCAAATGAATAGATCAAACGAAATCTATAATCAACGAATTAATGAAGTAATTAACTATGTAAATAACAATTTAGACAGGTCTATTCCATTGGATGAGCTGGCTTCAGTAGCCCTCTTTTCACCCTACCACTTTCACCGAATATTTGTAGCAGTCACCGGAGAATCGGTTAATAATTTTACTAGCCGGATGCGCCTGGAAAAAGCAGCAAGGCTACTGAAATTCTCTCAGGAACCGATTGCAGCTATTGCCTATAAATGCGGCTATTCTTCTACTGCTACTTTATCAAGAGCATTCAAACAGTATTTTGGCCTTTCACCAGTTTATACAGAAAAAATGGAGAAATAGAAAATAGCAAGATTCGCAAAGACTTATTTCAAGTAAGCCAGTATCATTACGATATGAACGAATCGGAACTAAGAGATACATTTCCTGTAGAGATAAAAGAATTCCCTCAAAAGCGAATTGCATATATCAGAGTACAGAATTCTTATGCAGAAGGGGTGGTGCTAAATGCCTTTGATCAGCTAATCAAATGGGCAAAGCAAGTGGACTTATTTGATTCGGAAGAAATATTCGGAATGTCAAAAGATGATCCTATGGTTACTCCTAAGGAGAAATGTAACTATGACGTCTGCATCACCCTTCCTGAGGAGTTTGCAATTAGTCCCGATAACTATATGGATACCAAGATAATGCCAAAATGCAAATATGCAGTAACTACCGTTGATGGGGATTTCAATTTGGCTGCCACTGCAATCAATTATCTTTTCAATCATTGGCTGATAAACAGCTCATACGAGCCTGAATTTCAGGCTGGTTTAGAGATTTTTAAAGACAAAGAAAATATTTGTGACTGGAGTTATCTCCACCTGGATATTTGTATTCCAATAAGAAACATAAAAACGCTATAAGATGAAGTATACCATATCAAATAGAATTAACAAATCACTAGAAGAAGTTGCTGAAAAGTTTGGTGATCCAGAAGGTGTCAAACATTGGATGGAAGGGTTACAAAAAATTGACCACATATCCGGAACACCTGGCGAAGTTGGAGCTAAAAGCGATTTCCACTATTTGTACAACAATAAAGAAATGGTCATAACAGAAACCATTCTGGAAAGGAATCTACCTCATCAAATGAAATTTGCCTATGATAGCTCTATGGGGCGCAACGAAGTAGAAATTCTTTTTGAAAAGCTATCAGACAATGAAGTGAAACAAACCAACAATACGGTGATGGAACTCAAGGGAATCATGAAAATATTTGGTTTCCTCTTCAAAGGAATGTTTAAAAAGCAATCACTGAAATACATGACTGCTTTTAAAGAGTACGTTGAAAAAAGCTGATGAGTATGAGATGATTGTGCCTACTCTTTATGTATAGAAAAATGAAGTACTTATGAGTAGGAATATACGCGATAAGGGTGATATAAATACCCGCAATTATTAGGTGGAAACCTCAGATAAAATTAACAAGGTTTGTGTATCTCCAAAAGGCATTAATTGGTCAATTAAACCTTGTAAGTGAAGTTGATTTTTTAACACTACCTTTAAATGAATATTTTGATTTCCGGTGATTCTATAGGCTTTTTTTACCTCTGGAATAGTAGGGATGGTCTTTAAAAATGGCTTTAGTTTTCCATGAAATACTTTTACTAAAATAAAAGCCTCCAAATCGTACCCCATTTGAGGGTAATCTATTTCAATACTATATTTTTTGATTAAACCATTATCCTCCATTTTTAAAATACGCTCTCTTACAGCTGAAGGGGAAAGCTTGATGATTCGTCCTATTTCCGCATAAGAAAGCCTGGAATCTTTTTTTAATGCTCTCAAAATAGAACTGTCAATATCATCGATCATTGAATCACTTGTTAATGGTAATAATTTAGGATTATTCAAAGGTAATATTATTGATTAACAAAGGATTCAATTTTTCCAATTTGGATATAAATCGGAGATTTGTATAAAAAGATATGAGCATAGTAATTTGCTTTACTAACAAAGCCCCTGAACCCTGGAAAGAGGTTTTACAGACAAAATTAAAGGGAGTGGATATTGAAATTTATCCAAAAGTAAAGGACCCTCAAAGAGTGATTTTCGCTTTGTGTTGGAAACCTCAACCAAAGATATTAGCGCAGTTTCCGAATTTAAAGGTGGTACAATCTGTTGGAGCATCCGTTGAGCACATCACTCAAAGCCAAAATCTTCCTGCAGCTTGTTTCCTGACGAGAATTGTTGACCAACAATTGTCTGAAGATATGTTTGAATATATCCTCACAGGGGTTATGTCTCATCTAAAAAGGTTTTCGGACTATCATCGAGACAAAAAGCAAAAGCACTGGAATCAAAAACCCTATAAAACGATAAACAACACTTCAATAGGTATCCTGGGTTTAGGAAGCATTGGTGCTTATGTTGCTACAAAATTTGGGCAGCTTGGTTTTAAAGTTAAAGCTTGGTCAAGATCAGAAAAGCATATTGAAAATGTTTCTTGTTTTTGGGGAGAGAATGGCTTGGGAAATGTTTTAGACTCAACAGACATTTTGATAAATATTTTACCCTTAACTACAGAAACAGCGGATATTTTAAATCTCCAAAATCTGGAGCAACTCAACAAAAACGGATATTTAATTAATGTAGGTCGAGGTGAACATCTAGTAGAATCGGACTTGCTTACACTATTGGAAAACGAACATCTGTCAGGTGCATTATTGGATGTTTTTCGGACTGAGCCCTTGCCCGAACAACATCCATTTTGGCAACATGAAAAAATTAAAATCACCCCTCACATTGCAGCTATAACCAATTTGGGAACTGCCTCAAATATCGTAGTTGCCAATTATGAAAATCTTTTGAAAGGAGAAGAATTATTAAATGTTGTTTCATTAAAAAAAGGCTATTAATTATGAATCGGTTTCACTTGGCATTTAAGGTTAAAGACATAAAAAGCACTTATCAATTTTATCACGGAATATTGAAGTGCAAAATAGGAAGGCAAACTGCAAACTGGATGGACTTTGATTTTTTTGGACATCAATTATCTGCTCATGTTTCTGAAGAAATCCCTTTACTGGATTACTGTGGAGAGGTGGATAAGGTGAAAGTTCCAATCCCACATTTTGGATGTATCTTAAAACCTGTTGAATTTGAAACAGTAAAAGCAAATTTAGAATCGAATAACATTCAATTTGTAGTAAATCCACAAGTAAGATACAAGGGGAAACAAGGAGAACAACAAACCATGTTTGTGTTGGATTTTAGCAATAATCCGATAGAGTTTAAGAGCTTTAAAAATGAAGCAGAAATCTTCTGAAATAATTGCTGCTTCTCTGTTACATTGGGATAGTCTCTAAAATATCTACCAAATCTTACCATGTTTTCATAATTGCCAATATTATACAAGTAGCTATTTTTTCATGAAGCTAAATTTGGAAAAAATTAAATCCAAATGAATAAAATAGCTTATTTATCATTTCTCTTTATCCTACTTTCAAAGGTTGTATTTGCTCAATCTGTAGACGATTCTTTCTCGCAAAAAAAAATGCGAAAAGATTTAGAGGTCTTTAAAGATATACGGCTAAAAGCAAATTCAGGCCTTTATAAGTATCGCACAAAAGAACAAATTGATAGTATATATAATTGGGCTGAAAAAGAAATCGAAAAATCATTAACCTACCTAGACTTTTATAACATCATTTGTCAGCTAACCGATTTTGAAGGAAGCCTGCATAACGACACTAGTTTGCCAGAGAAATACATGGAAAACCTTCGAAAAGAAAGTAATGGTTATTTTCCATATCCTGTCAAATGGATTGATGGTAAATGGATTATTAATTACGAAAACGGAGCAATTCCTCTTGGCTCTGAAATCATTGAAATTAACGGAGTCCTTGTTTCAGAAGTAATGCTTAAGCTTTATAAATATTACACAACTGATGGGCAAAACACCACAGGTAAAAGGATTGGCATTAGAAGGCATTTCTCCAGATATTACAGATTGAATTATGGGCAAACAAATGAGTTTCAGGTAACTTTCAAAGAGAGCGATTCTGATTTAAAAAGAGTAAAAACCTTAAAAGGAGTAAGTTATTTGGACTATTATAAAAATTTTGCCAGAAGATATTCAAAATCCTATGACCAAATCTATTACACGGATTTAAAGGAAAATCAAAAATATAGCTACAAAAAATTAGATGCTTCAACAGCTATTCTGACCGTTAACACCTTTAGTATGGGAGATGAGACGACCGAAGAGCACAAAAACTATGTTGCTTTCCTAGATAGTGTTTTTACCAAAATCAAAATAGAAAACTTAAAAAACTTAATTGTTGATGTTCGCCTAAATGGAGGGGGAACTGACCCTAATGATGTGGTGACCTATTCATATCTAGCTTCAAGGAAGTTCCAGGAAAGTAAACAAGTCTGGATCAGTTTTAACAAAATTCCTCTTTTAAAATACTTTGACGTTTCAGTTCCCAGTTTCCTAAGGCCCTTAGGAGTTGGTAAATTCAATCGACTTTTTCAGGATAGATTTCCAATAGAAAGAAATGGAAAATACTTTATAGGCAAAGAAGAAAGCGAAATGAGGATAAGAGAGCCTAATGAAAATGCTTTTACCGGCAATATTTACCTTTTAATTAGTCCAGCAGTAGCTTCAGCAGCTAGTTTGTTTGCGTCAATGGTAGCAGGAAATCAGAATACAATCGTAATTGGCGAAGAAACGATGGGAGGATATTATGGGCATAATGGTCATACGCCATTTGGATATGTTCTTCCAAAATCGAAAATCGTTACAAACTTTTTCATAGATAATATTGAGCAGGATGTTCCGAAGAAATCAAATCAAAAGTATAGCAGGGGGATCATTCCAGACTATAATGTATCACAAACGTATGAGGATTATTTAAAGCATCAAGATACCCAAATGGACTTTGTACTTGACTTGATAAAGAAGAGAAAAAAGGATTAAGAGTACTAAAATTAGGTTTTATACAGAGCCGGATACTTTGTGGTGGAAAGAACATAGAATGGCAGAACTATGATCAAATGAATGCCTATTATATCAAGAAAATGTCAGAAGTGCTTAAAGAGAACGAGTTCAGGTATGTTGAGTATATTCCAACGGAAAATAGAGGCTATAGAAGCAATGGAGAAAGACACCCACATAGCTGGTCAATTGTAGATGGGACAGATTTAGTGAACTGGATGTTGGAAGAATAGAAAGAGACAAAGTCGTATTAGTGCATAAAAGCAATTAATTAAATTCATAAGGAGTATAGAAAAGTTTCAATAGAGAAACTGAAAAAAAGTAAAGCCCGAACTCTAGATTTGTAAGAAAAATGATTGACACCAAATATCTACATCTGATTCTTGCTATTAATAAACACGGTTCCTTAAACAAGGCATCTAAAGAATTGAATCTAACACAGTCGGCCTTAAGCCATCAACTGAAGAATCTCGAAAGCCTGCTGGGAGTAGAATTATTTTATAGAGAAAAGAATCAGCTTCTTTTTACAGAAGCAGGAAAGGAATTGCGAGATCGGTCAGAAAAAATAGTGGAGGATTTAGAGCGCTTGCGATTGAGGATGTTGGAAATCAGAGAAGACCAATTAAAACAATACATACACGGCTATAGTAAAGAAGAGGCAAAGAGGTTAAATGATCAGGCTACCTCTGTATCCGAATTTTTACATTATGATTCAATATGGGATAATGGGTCAAAAATACTTGAAGTTGGTTGCGGAGTAGGTGCCCAAACAGAAATAATTGCCAGGAAAAATAGTGGATGTCAGATCGTATCAATAGATATTGCTGAAGAATCAATAATGCAGGCAAAGGAAAAAATCCAAAGCCAGGGAATAGAAAACGTTGAATTTGTGATAGCCGATGTTAGAACCTTAGCCCATGAAAAAGGAGAAGTGTACGATCATATTTTCATTTGCTTCCTTTTAGAACATTTAGCCAATCCACTGGAAATACTACAAGCCTTAAAGAAAATACTTAAACCAGGCGGCACAATCACAGTAATAGAAGGAGATCACGGATCAACCTTTTTCTATCCAGATAATAAATACGCAAGGAGGGCAGTACGGTCTCAGGTAGAGGTACAAGAAAAAAGAGGAGGAAATGCAAATATAGGAAGAGAAATATACCCATTGCTGGATAAAGCCGGATTCAAAAACATCGAAGTAAGCCCAAGGCAAATATATGTGGATGCGGCTAAACCTAAATTAGTCGAAGGCTTCATTAAAAACACTTTTACAGCCATGATAAAAGGAGTGATGGGAGAAATTGTAAAAGAAGGAATCATGACAAAGAGTGAGATAGAACAGGGAATATCGGGCTTGTTGAGAACGGCAGAAAGAGATGGTGTTTTTAGCTATACTTTTTTCAAGGGGAGGGCAGTTAAGTAAGTTTAGATTTAAGTACAAGAATCAGTGTTAAGTCTGTCTGACTATCATGATTGGGTATATCCACGGTAAGCGTTTGACAAGCAAAAGATCATCATAGGGAACACAAATGGTGGAATTATTGTAAATTAGAGAAGAAAACTAAGATAGATATGACGAAGCAGGCGCAACAGA
Organism: Chitinophagales bacterium; assembly: GCA_022360175.1. GTDB lineage: Bacteria > Bacteroidota > Bacteroidia > Chitinophagales > Saprospiraceae > JAKSDI01. Next base: position 7,962 of record JAKSDI010000018.1, on the reverse strand, counting down.
TAATTGATAAAATAAATCATCTTCAAATAGAAGAACTGGAGGTAATTTTAAAAGAAATACTCCAGCGAATTGATCAACAAAAACGAGTGGAGTCAATATTGGATGAATATATTGGAAGTGGGAAAGGAGTTTGGCAAACGGATGCTCAAGAACATGTTGATGAACTTAGGAGTGAAGAAGAAACAAATTCGTCAGAATGAAAATTTTTATTGATACAGCCCCATTTATATATCTTGTTGAAAATCATCCAGTTTTTGCAAAAAAGATGAAAACCCTGATAACAGATGCAATCGTAAATGGAGAAGAAATTATAACCAATGTAGTAACAATCTCTGAATATGGAGTTAAACCTACAAGAGAAAATCGCCCAGATTTAATCAAAAAATTTGAAGAATTATTAGCTCGATTGAATGTAGAAGTGTTGATTATCGATCAATCTGCAGCAAGAAAAGCATATGAATTGAGGGCTAAATACCAGTTCCTTAAAGGAATGGATGCTTTTCAATTGGCGCTTTCTATAAATGAAAAATGTCATCGATTTATTACTAATGACAAGAGGTTGAAAAAAATATCAGAAATTAGTATTGATACGATGGATGACTTATAGAAAAGGGATTCCACTGTACATTATCACATAACAACTCTAGTCCGTTCTAATCTGCTTTACTTATTACGTTAGAGTATATACGAATGTAAGGCATTGAAAATGGTTTTATTAAAAAGCGTAAAACGAAAAAAATGGGATGGATCGAAGAAATAATATCTTATATATTCGTTGAGCTCATTTATCAGGAAATAGTCCTAAGGTTATTCAAGGGTATTAAATATCTTGGAATCATTCTCTTAAAGCTATTGACATTAAGTAAGAGGCCAATTGCTGAACTAGTAATCGTATATGAAAATTCAAGTAAACCTTATTTTTTAGGCTTCGGATTTGTGTCAGGGGTAATTTATCTGATTTTATATTTTTGCACCAAGACAATATTTTAAACCCCTAAAGATTGCTATAAGATGAAAGAGAAAACAATAGGGAAATATATTCTGATCGTAGGAATTATTTTAATCTTAATTAGGATTCAGGAGATCATTGATAATAAAATGGACATCTATGACTATACTGGCGTAATTTTGGGCTTCATTCATGTTATCTTCGGAATTTATCTATTAAAGAGAAAGAAGCAGTTAAGCAAATAAGCACCTGGTCTGTTGGAGCATAGAAGGGACAATTTTAGTGTCAATAAAAGAAAAATGGAAAACGAGTTAATTAAAAGGATAAACAAAATCTTTCCCATGAGTGAAGAAGAAATCCATGCTTTTAGCAGCAGGATTTCTGTAAAGCGATTTAATAAAGGAGACATGTTGATAGAAGAAGGTGATAGAGTAGACAAAGTCTTTTTTATTATGGAAGGTTTGGTAAGGCAATACATACTCAAAGAAGGAATAGAGAAATCGGTCTTTTTTTATGTTGAAGATGAAATGGTACGATTAATTGAAGATGATGCTACTATTCCTAAGTCATCTTATTTCCTGGAATGCCTTGAAGATTGTACTATATGTGTTGCTTATTCGAGGCAGGACGATGCAGCCTTTATAAAAAAATACCCAAGATTCGAATCACTATGCCTGATTCTTATGGAAAACATTTTTAAACAAACGCAACATTCCTTTGAAGACCATATACATAACAGTCCAAAAGACCGGTATTTAAAATTTCTTGAAAAAAGGCCTGATTTAGTTCAACGTGTTCCCCAAAAATATCTGGCAAGCTATTTAGGGTATACACCAGAATCTTTGAGTAGAATTAAAAAAAGAATATACGCTGAAAGGAAGCCTTTTTAGTATTCCTTTTTTTAGCCTCAAAAGCTAAAGCCGATTTGCAATGCAGGTACAAAGCTCCATTTAGGGGTGTGAAATATAGAACCATCAATCTCATTGGTACCTGAAATTTTTTGATCAGTTGAAAGCCCAGCCCATGGATTGAGATACAGCTGTTGAAAGCTTTTAAATGGCCTCCATAAATAGCCTATCCGTATTGTTTCAACCAGAGAATGGTAGCTTTCTTCCTTGCCATTTCTCTGGATAGTGAATTTATATAATCCAATAATTGTACCTACACTTAATCCTTTGTTTGGAGCAAATAGATAATAGTCTATGAATCCATCGAATCCAAAATTTTCACCTTTCCATCCTAAACCTATATTTTCCTTTTCTGATTCAATGTAGAAGTCTGGTAATTTAGTTTTGTAGACCCCTATTCCGAGCTTTAGGTTTTTAGAAAAGGTAGCGCTTCGACTTATTACAAGGGAATAACCGTTAAAAAAATATACGGTTGGATCAGTTTCTATGTACAACTGGCTTGATTGATTGGAACCAGCCATTTGTGCATTGCAAATACCCGGTAGTATTAGAAGCATGAGTGCTATAAATAAATTTTTCATTTGTAAGTTTTATGCAAAACTAGGGGAGCACCTTTACAAAAAAATTGACGATCGTTAAGAAAAGCGGGGTGTTGGAGCTTTGATTGATAAGAAGTAGAATATTTATATCCCAATAATTTTTATTTCCTGTCTCGCAGAAACTTTTCTATTTCTTCAGCGACTATATCAAAGAATAGGGAACGAAACAAAACGAGTTCTAGTTAAAAGGGAAAAAACATAGAGCAACAAATGAACATCCATATAGAAACAGAGCGATTAATTATAAGAGATATAGAAGAATACGATGTGGAGGGAATTTTTAAACTCGACTCAGACCCTGATGTACATGAGTTTTTAGGAAAGCAACCGATAACAACCATTGAACAAGCAAGGGAGGTGATTGATTATATCAGGAATCAATATGTTAAAAATGGAATTGGGCGCTGGGCTGTTATTGATAAAAAAACTGGGGATTTTATTGGCTGGTCTGGATTGAAATATGAAGATGGGATAAGAGAAGCATTCAATTATTATGACCTGGGATACAGGTTTCGAAAGGAATATTGGGGCAAAGGTATTGCAACAGAAACGGCTATCGAATCACTCAGATATGGTTTTGAAAAACTCAATTTAAAAGAAATTGGTGCGGCTGCTGATGTTCATCATACAGCTTCTAATAAAGTTCTAAAGAAAGCCGGCCTGAAATTTGTTGAAATCTTTGATTTTGAAGGAGATCCCCATAATTTTTATAATCTTAGAAAGTCTGAGTGGTTGGAATTGACTTCGCGGTATTAGAATTAGAAGAGCTAGTAGCTCTCATCATAAGATAAGGACAATTTTGCGCGTAAATCACTATCAAATAAGGCACTAAATCATTACATTTGATTTAAGAATCAAGTAATAAACTAGAAAACGCTCTCTAATGAAAAAAACAATATTGATCGTATTATTGACAAGCGCATATCTATTTTCTTATAGCCAAAAGGTTGAATTAACAAAAAAATATGGGAATTGATCACTTGTAACAAGGGATGAAAATTGCAGGAGTACTTTGGTTGCAGGGTGAAATTGAGTAGGGAATTACTTAAATGATTTCTAACTATATAATTTCGATAGTGAAATGAAACAGTATTTCAAGTGTTTTTTTGAAGTTGTATCCATTGTTTTGGTCATGAATAATATCGTGTTTTGCCAGCAAGATGATTGTCAAAGAAGCGCTAAATTTGGAGACGTATTAATTTGCTTACCAATAATAGAAGGATATGAAGAGTGTTATTTAAATGCAAAGGTGAAACAGATTGCAGATGCTACAGAAATATCAACGAACTCTGTAATTGGATTTTATCTTGACACAATTATATATGATAATAAGGATAGTATAGGTTTGATAGAATTTGATAATTACTTCAAAGTATACGGATCAAATCAGTCTAAATATCATAAAGCAAATAAAGAATCTTTACTTGGTATACATGAGCTCTTGACAAATAACTTTATAGTTAAGAATTGGGAAGAAGTAGGAAATGAAATTGATAAACTTGGACTAGATGTTGAAGTAGGACTTCCTGTAATAATAGATTCGTATGGATTAAATGAAAATTCCTATACATATGTAATGTTGGTGAAATATGAATTAGAGGGAGGTGAAAGTTTTATGATGGCAATGACCGTAAACATACTACTGATCAAAGAAAGATTGATCTGGATGGCATACTATCTTGATTATGAAGGAGAACTAACAATACGCCGATTAATAAAACAATCTGACAAAATTCTTAATGGCCTATTTGCTAATAATAATTAGACGTGTGTTTGAGAGTTTGTTCTTTGAGATGATTCCGCGAATAATCCAGGTTCGTCGTAGTCTATCGACTACAATGTTGCAATCCTTACGATTCTCAGCTTGATATGTTTATAAATAAAGAAAATATTAAAATTGATACAAGGAATATCTACATGCAATTCAGCCATTAAGACAGGATAGTACTAGTCAGAGATTGTTTGGAGACACCAATAAATCGAAGTCTAGGTTGAAAGAACACAAAGTTATAGAATAAGAACGGTCAATAGTATGTACGCAATCATCGCTACTTAGAATTAACCGTACAAATTAATACATAAGTAAGCAACCTAAATGTGCTCTCTTACTTATAAGCAAAACAAAATTAGAATGGATTTAAACAAATTAATAAATAGGGGACTCTTGACCGTTTATGGACCACTAGCACTGTTCATTATGGTTTGTATATTGATAGCAAATTTTATTGCGTCAAACGTTTTACAATCCGAAAGAGGTAATTTTATAGCAATTATGATTATAGTTGCAGGATTCTGTATCGGATGGATATGGTGGAGTTATAAGATAGTGAAGTGGAAATATTGGGCTTTCTCTCAAACTGGGCTTAGAAAAAGTTATGAGCTTTATGACAAAGCTATTGGCGTTGGGTTAATTTGGCCTACAGGCAGCATTTTTAATAAAACGGAGATTTGGACTAAAAAGGATAAAGAAAACTGGGAGCAGTTAAGTCCTGAGATCAGAGCAATATTTGAGGTGAATAAGAAATAAAAACAACAATTTTTTTTCGTTGAACGCAATGAAAACGGATAAATTAAATGATGGGTTGTATCTTTTTTGTACTAAAATCAAACAGTGGAAAAGCTGTTCACATTTTACCATTGATAATAATAAAATGAGAGTAATCATTTTTGTAATGTTTCTTTGTGGGGGGAGTATCGCAGCTCAACCTATTACCTTCTTCAAAGAATATGGAGGTTCTAAATCAGACTATGCACATAGCGTGGCCTTAACTGCTGATGGAGGGTATGCAGTAGTTGGATCTACATCTAGTTTTGAAATTGGGCCTACCAATGTTTATTTAATAAAAACGGACTCATTTGGTGAGATCATTTGGGAAAATACTTATGGAGATATTCATGCTGATCAAGGGTTTGATATTCAGGAAACTTTTGATGAAGGATATGTAGTAGCAGGTGCATTAGGAGAACCGGATTCTATGTCAGCACATTATTCTAGCTTTTTTGTTTTTAAGACAAACCCTCAAGGTATTATGGATTGGTCTTTTTCCTGGAATCCAGAGTCAGGCAATCGTGCTTTTTTTATACAACAAAATGAAGATAGTACTTATATAGCGGGGGGAGCTTTGAATACAGGGATTCATTCAGGAAACCCTGTACCTGTTCTTATAAAACTCGATACAAATGGTGATTCCCTTTGGCATCGCCGATTTGCCAGCCCTGGTGCTTTCTCGTCATCAATTCCCACTTTCGATAAAGGGTACATTTCTTGTGGCCATTATGGCCTGTCTCCTGCTGCTTTTACTTACTTGGTAAAAACCAATTCAATAGGTGATACGCTTTGGACTAAAACAGCTAATCTTGGATTTCAATACGGGCATGCGGCAGATATTATTCAACTTTCCGATAGTAGTTTTATCATTACAGGAACAGCATTTAATAATGTAGCTGTTAGAAATGTTTTTTTAGCCAAGATAGATAAGTTAGGTAATTGGCTTTGGACAAAATTCTACGGTGGTTTTAAGGATGATATTGGAGTTTCTGTTGATCAAGATAATAACGGTGGTTTTATTATTACAGGCAGTACCTTTAGTTATACTCCAGGACCATTTACCAATACAAATATTTGGCTTATAAAAACGGATAGTCAAGGTGATACCTTATGGACTCGTTCTTATGGCGGAAATGAAGTAGAAATAAGCCATAGTGTTAAAAGATGCCCTGATGGAGGCTATGTGGCAACAGGTTCTTCTAGCACATATTCTGAGATATTTCTTTTAAAAACAGATAGCCTTGGCAATGCACCAACCATCACATCAGTATCAGGCCTGCTTCCAACGAAAGAGCCAGCTATTACTGTCTATCCAAACCCATCAAAAGACTGGATTACCCTTGAGTTTGATGAGGCTGTTTACTTAGATGAATCACAGCTAAGTATTTATACTTCTTCTGGTATAAAGGTAGAATCATTTAAAATGAACAGGTTTGGATTAGATAATAATCACTTTCAAATGAATGTAAGTAATCTTACTAAAGGATTATACTTTCTTAGATTTGATTGGAAGGGAGGAACGCAGCTTATCAAATTTTTGAAAATATGATGGTGTGCATCAATAAGCTTTTTTAAGTATCAGTCAATACTTCAATTGATTTTGTCATTACTTGGGATTGACGCTTTCTTACAATGGAAAGCGTGCTGTTTCCTCTTACTTTGCAGTGTATACTGGCTGCTGATGCAGTATACTCAAAACCTTTGCCTGTAAATAAGAAACACTATGACAAAAAGATTAATCATCACGATAGCGCTAGGCACAATTCTTCTCTTTTTGTGGAATGCCTTTTCCTGGATGGCATTACCATTCCATTCAAACACTTTAAATAATTTGCCGGAAGAATCAGTAGATACTCAATATCTGAAAGAGAATATACTAAAAGATGGAGTTTATCATTATCCTGGGCTGCCAAGTGATAATTCAAATGAAAGTTTGGTAGATATTCAGGATAAACTTAAATCCGGTCCAAGGATTACCTTGATGGTGTACAAAAATGGACCTTCTGAAATGTTCGATCCTGGTCAATTTTTAGGAAGTCTAATCATTAATCTATTGACCGTCATCTTTACTATTTTATTGATCTTAAAGCTTAAAGTAAAAACACTAAAATCAGTACTAATACATTGTATTATTATAGGGTTGCTGATTGGCCTGGTATCTGATGTCGGACAAATGAATTGGTACATGTTTCCTTTGGATTATACTTTAGTAAATCTGTTTGACCACCTAATCCAGTTCACACTTTTGGGTATTCTGCTTGGATTGTATACATTTAGAGAGAAGCAAAATGTAGAAGAATAAACATAAACATGATTGAGCTAAAACCTTTTACGGAGAATGACTTTGATATATTCAAGAGCTGGATTCAAAGCGAAGAAGAATTATATCAATTTGCAGGGCCAATCTTCTCTTATCCTGTAACAGACCAACAACTAAGGGATTATATCCAAATGACGGATAGAAAACCTTTGAAAGTGGTTCTAATTGCTACCAATAAAACGATCGGACATTGTGAGCTAAATTTTGAAAATGGAAAATATAGATTGTCCAGAATTTTAGTGGGGGATAAAAACTTAAGAGGGCAGAAAGTTGGAGAACAAATAGTTCGAAAAATGGTCGACTTATTTTTTCAAAATGAGCAAGTGAATGAGGTTGATTTAAATGTTTTTGATTGGAACAAAAGAGCCATTAAATGTTATGAAAAGGTAGGTTTTAAAATCAATCCCAACAAGACTGGTGAGATGATAGTGAAAGGTAAAGTTTGGACAAAATTGAACATGATTTTAAAAAGAGAATAACAAGCATATAGTTACGTGAAATAACGGACATTATGAAGTTGTTTAAGAATGTCTGATGAGCCGATTGAGATCAGATTTTTGCACTCATTGAACTTTTTTTTGAGCTTTGTAGTGGTGCTACAAGGCGATAAAAAAATGAAAAGGAGTGTGAAAAGATAT